>NZ_AP028967.1:2589548-3191596 GCF_036323535.1 Geobacter sp. 60473 | reverse complement strand
ATGGTTGACGCCAACAAGAAGATTGTCGGCTTCGACATCGATTTCATGAACGCCATCGCCAAGGAAGCCGGTTTCGCCGTCCAGTTCAAAAACACCGCCTGGGACGGCATCTTCGCGGGGCTCGGCGCAGGCCGTTATGACGCCATCATTTCCTCCGTCACCATCACTGAAGAGCGGAAAAAGCAGTACGATTTCTCCGACCCCTACATCAATATCGGGCAGATTCTCGTGGTGCCCAAGACCGAGAAGGCGGCAAACCTCCCCGGCCTCAAGGGGAAGAAGGTGGGCGCCCAGATCGGCACCACCGGCGCCTTTGAAATCAAGAAGGTGCAGGGCGTCGAGCTCAAGAACTACGACGAAATCGGCCTGGCCTTCGAGGACATGGCCGCCGGCCGCATCGCCGGCGTGGTCTGCGACGAGCCCACCGCGGCCCACTATGCTCTCCAGAAGACCGAGTACAAGAACAAGTTCAAGATCGTGGGCAAGTCCTTTACCGCAGAGTCCTACGGCATCGTGGTGAAAAAGGGCGACAAGGAACTGCTCGCCCTGATCAACAAGGGCATCAAGGCTGTCAAGGCCAAGAAGGTTGACGAGCAACTCCGGAAGAAGTGGCTCAGATAAATGGTTGATCAGGACAGGGCACGGCCGGCGATCGTCGAAGTCGGTGACGGCGCAGCTATTCCGAGCAAAAGCGACATCGGGCTTTTCACTGCCTGGCGGATTGCCTTTGTCGGCGCGATCGGCATTCTGGTCGCTCTGACAGTTACGAAGCCGGATCCCTATCTCAACATCCTCAAGTTCGTTCCCGACGGTATCCTGGTCACGTTCCAGGTTACCGTCGGGGCCATTCTCCTCGCTCTGGTCATCGGTCTTGTGGCCGGCCTCGGGCGCATCTCCTCCAACCGGATCATCAACGGCATCGCCTCCCTCTATGTGGAGATCATCCGCGGCATTCCGTTGCTGGTTCAACTCTTTTACATCTACTACGCCCTGGGCCGCTTCGTTCACGTCCCCGACATGGCAAGCGCCATCATCGCCATGGCCGTCTGTTACGGCGCCTACATGGGCGAGGTGATCAGGGCCGGCATCCAGTCGATTCCCAAGGGGCAGATGGAGGCGGCCCGTTCCCTCGGCATGACCAAGGGGCAGGCCATGCGCCACGTGATCCTGCCCCAGGCCGCCAAAGTCGTGCTTCCCCCCATCGGTAACGAATTCATCGCTCTGCTCAAGGATTCCTCGCTGGTGTCCATTCTGGCGGTCGCCGATATCCTGCGCCGGGGACGGGAGTTTGCGTCGGAGAGCTTCACCTATTTCGAGACCTATACGGTCATTGCCCTCGTCTATCTGATCATTACCCTCTTCTTGTCAAAGCTTATCGGAATCATGGAGGAACGGATCAGTGCGGGGAGCTGAGCGGGGCGGTATGGTAGAAGTACGCGACGTCAGCAAGAACTTCGGCGGGCTCAGAGCCCTCGACCGGGTAACGTTTGACGTGAAGGAAGGAGAGAAGGTGGTCATCATCGGCCCTTCCGGGTCGGGCAAGAGCACTCTTCTCCGTTCGCTGAACAAGCTGGAGCAGATCGACACGGGACGGATCGTGGTGGACGGCATTGATCTCTACGGCCAGGGGACCGACATCAACAAGTTGCGGGAAGAAGTGGGCATGGTGTTCCAGTCCTTCAACCTGTTTCCCCACAAGACCGTCCTGCAAAATATCACCCTGGCCCAGTGCGTCGTGCGCCAACGGAGCGCATCCGAGGCGACCGAAAAGGCCATGGGGCTTCTGCGCAAGGTGGGACTGGAGGAGAAGGCGGGCGCCTATCCGGCCAAGCTTTCCGGCGGTCAGCAGCAGCGGGTCGCCATCGCCCGGGCCCTGGCCATGGACCCGAAGCTCATGCTCTTCGACGAGCCCACGTCAGCCCTTGATCCCGAGATGATCGGCGAGGTGCTCGACGTCATGAAGAGTCTCGCCCGGGAGGGTATGACCATGGTGGTCGTCACCCACGAGATGGGCTTCGCCCGTGAGGTTGCCGACCGGGTCATTTTCATGGACGCGGGAAGGATCGTGGAGGAAGGGACACCCGAGCACTTCTTCCGGAATCCGACCCACGAGCGAACCAAGCTGTTCCTGAGCCAGATACTCTGACTACTTCGACAGTCAGCGACAACGGCGTCGCTTTCCTCACAAAGAAGGGAGGTGGTTGGACACTCGCCGGTTGTACAAAGTAAAGCATCACAACCCTACAATGCTGTTAATTCATCGCAACGAAGGAGGAGTACATGGGTTTCAAGAAATCGCTCATCGCAGTCACCGCAACGGCGGCCATCGCCGCCTCCGCCGTCCCGGCCCTGGCCCTGGAGAACGAGTTCCACGGCATGTTCCGGCTGTTCAGCGCCGTGTCGAACTTCAACAACTCCGAGACCGCTGCAGGCTTCTACGACCCCTACGGCATCCGCAAGGATCCCCAGACGGCAACTTATTTCGAGCAGCGCGCCCGCCTCATGTACATTGCCAAGGCCAATGACGACCTTAAGCTCGTGACCCACTTCGAAATCGACTCCAAGTGGGGCGATTCTTCGTACACAACTAAGTCAGCATCTACCAGCGGCGGTGCCATCGGGGCCGACACGGTCAACATCGAGACCAAGAGCGTGTACCTCGACTTTAACATCCCCGGCTCCGGCGTGAATGCCAAGGTCGGCATCCAGCCCTATGCCGACGTGTTCAAGGGAGTTCTCTTCGACGCCGACATGGCGGGCATCCAGGTGTCGCGTTCCTTCGGCGACCTTGATGCCGGCGCCGGCTTCTTCCGCTTCAACGATAACTCCAGCGGCAGCGTGCCCGGCAAGCGGACCCGCGACATGTTCGCCGCAACCGGCAAGTATGCCGTCACCAAAGACATCAAGGTGGGCGGTGCCTACTACTTCATCGACGACGACCGGAGCGCCCCGGATGGCTACGTGGCCGGCCCCCTCTTCCAGTTGATCGGTTTCGCCGACACATCCACGCTTCATAACGTGGGCGTGAACGCTGAGGCCACCTTCGGCCCCGTGACCGTGGACGGCTTCTTCGTTTACCAGTTCGGCACCCTTAGGGCACCGGTGGATCGTCATATCAGCGCCTTTGCCGGCAACGTGGGCGCCCGCGCCAAGGTGGGCCCCGGCACCGCCAGGACCGAGTTCCTCTATGTGTCCGGCGCCAAGAACGCCAACAGCAGCACCTTCAACGGCTTCCAGAGCGTGGCCGACGAGAACGGCTACTACGGCGGCAACATGCAGCTCCTGTTCCGCGACGCCTATGCCATGAGCACCGACAACGCCCTCGTCTACACCCCCAACAACATGGATCAGGGTGTGATCGCCGGTTTTGTGGGCTATGACCTCCCCATTACCTCCAAGCTGTCCGCCAGCGCCAATGCCGGCTTCGCCGCCGTTGCCAAGAAGTGGCAGACTCTCGGCAGCGCTGATCCCGACAACAAGTATCTGGGCACCGAGCTCAACGCCACGGTGGAGTACAAGCTCTATGACAACATGAGCGTTCTCGGCCGCGGCGCCTATGTGATCCTCGGCAGCTACTACGACGGTGTTGCCGCCGGCGGTGAGAACCCCGACGATCCCTACATGGCTTCGCTCATTCTGAACTACGCGTTCTAATTTCGACTTCGGCCGGGGCGTGTGACCGCCCCGGCCTCTTTCACCCGCTACCTTACTGATCGACAGGAGGTTTATCCCATGAAAAAGATGGCTGTTCTCATGCTGACCGCGTTTGCGTTCTCCGCCACCGTTCCGGCCTTTGCCGCAGAAATGACCAAGGAAGAGAAGGACATGTGCCTCCTCGCCTCCAAGAACTGCGCCGGAGAGGTCGACAGCCTCCAGAAGAAGGTCAAGAAGCTCCAGGCCGAGATCAAGAAGGGGAAGAAGGTCTACACTGCCGAGGAGCTCAAGAAGCTTGAGCAGAAGCTCAAAGAGGCCAACGAGATGGTCGACGTGCTGCTGAAGCAAGGCGGCGGCGGCAAGTAATTCCCCCTGCTGCACCATTCATTCAACAGGAGGAGCACCCATGAAATTCAGGAAAATTGCATCGCTGCTGACCGTTGCCGCAGTAGCCTCGGCCCTTGCGGTGGGCTTTGGCTGCAAGAAGAAGGAAGAAGCTCCGGCCGGCGCACCGGCCGCCGGCGACACCATCAAGATCGGCTTCCTCGGTGCCTTGACCGGCGACGTGGCCATGTTCGGCAAGCCGACCCTCGACGGCATGAAGATGGCGGCCGAGGAGCTCAACGCTGCCGGCGGCATCCTCGGCAAGAAGGTCGAGATCGTTGAGGCCGATAACCGCGGCGACAAGCAGGAAGGTGCCTCGGTCACCCAGAAGCTCATCAGCCGTGACGGCGTAGTTGCCATCGTTGGCGACCCCACCACCGGCATCACCAAGGTTGCCGCCCCCATTGCCCAGAAGGCCCAGGTGGTACTCCTCTCCGCCGGCGCCACGGGCCCCGGCGTCGTGGAAAACGGCGATTTCATCTTCCGTAACACCCTGCTTGACAGCGTCGCCATCCCGGCCTGCATCGACTTCTTCGCCAAGGACCTGGGCTACAAGAAGGTTGCGATCATCACCTCCGACAACAACGATTACAGCGTGGGCCTCTCCCAGACCTTCCGCGATGCGGCCAAGGGTAAAGGGGTAGAGATCGTTGCCGACGAGAAGGTGAAGGACGGCGACAAGGACTTCAGCGCCCAGATCACCAACATCAAGAGCAAGAAGCCCGATGTTATCTTCTTCTCCGGCTACTACACCGAGGGTGCCCTCATCATGAAGGAAGCCCGCAAGCAGGGCCTCAAGGCCAAGATGTTCGGCGGCGACGGCCTCTTCTCGCCGAAGCTGATCGAGCTGGGCGGCGATGCGGTTGAGGGCACCATGTCCGCCCTCGGCTTCTCTCCCGAGCAGGCTTCTCCGGTTACCGCCAAGTTTGTCGAGGCGTACAAGAAGAAGTTCAACGGCGTCGAACCGGGTCTCTTCGACGCTCAGGGATATGACGGTGTCATGATGCTGGCCGATGCCATGAAGCGTGCCAACAGCGCAGATCCGAAGGTGTTCAAGACCGCCCTCGGCCAGACCAAGAACTATGAAGGGGTCTCGGGGACCATTACCATCCGCGATAACCGCGAGCCGATCAAATCGCCGCTGGCCCTTCTGGAAGTAAAGGGTGGGAAGTTCGCCCTGAAGGCCAAGGTTCCGGTCAAGATGGACTAAGAACCGCCGGCATAGCGAAGAAAAAAGCCCCACGGGAGTAGTCCCGTGGGGCTTTTTTCTTTGCTGTGGCAGAACCGGCCCGGCGCAGGCTCGCCCCTGTCTGCGAGGCGGCCGTGCCGGGCCAGGCGGGAATGATGATCATCCACGGCCGAACCGCCGGTAGAGCGACGGCAGGACTACCATGTTCAGCACCGTGGAACTCAGCAGCCCGCCGAGAATGACAATGGCAAGCGGCGAGAGAATCTCGTTCCCCGGCTTGTGGGCGGCCACGGCAAAGGGAATGAGCGCCAGCCCGGCGGCCAGGGCCGTCATGACCACCGGCCGGAGCCGCTCCCGGGATCCGCGGTCGACCGCCTCTGCCAGCTGCAGCCCCTCCACCATCAGGTGTCGGTAGTGCGATACCAGAAGAATCCCGTTGCGGACCGCAATGCCGAACAGGGTGATGAAGCCGACGAGGGTTGAGACGTTGATGACCCCGCCGGTGATGAAGACCGCCAGGATCCCGCCGATGAATGCGAGCGGCAGGTTGACCATGACGATTCCCACGTCGCGGAATGAGCGGAACTCCAGGTAGAGGACCAGCCCTATAAAGAGGAACGACACCAGGGAGAGGAGCCCGATCATACGGGTCGCCTCGGCTTCGCTCTCGAACTGGCCGCCGTATTCGATGAAGTATCCTTCCGGGAGTTTCACGCCCGTCTCGATCCGCCCCCGTGCCTCCTCGAAGACGCTCCTCAGGTCGCGCCCTGACACATTGGCCTGAACCACGATCTTGCGCTGGACGTTTTCCCGGCTGATGGCGTTGGGCCCCTTGGCACTGGTTACCTGAGCCACCGCGGCAAGGGGAACTTTTACCCCGCCCGGCGCATCCACCAGAATGCCGGCCACGGCGCTCCCCGCCGCCCGCGCCTCATCGGGGAAGCGGACCATGACCTCGTAGGTGCGGTCCTTCTCCAGGGTTCTGGTCACCACAGTGCCGGCGGTGGCGGTCTCAACCGCTTCGGCAACGGCCGACACGGAGAGATTGTACCGGGCCATGGCCTCGCGGTCGGGGATCACCCGCAGCTGCGGCACGTCAACCTGCTGCTCAACCGACAGATCCTCAAGCCCCGGTACCCCGGCGATGGTTCGCTGGATATCCTGGGCGATGCTCCGGAGCCGGAAGAGTTCCGGCCCGTAGATTTTGATGGCGATATTGGCGGCGGTGCCCGACATCATGTGATCGATCCGGTGGCTGATGGGCTGGCCGAAGGAAACAATCGTGCCTGGAATCCCACTGGTCAGGTGGCGCAATTCGCCGATGACTTCTTCCAGTGTGCGCCCCTTGAGGTCCAGCTGGGCCTCGATCTCCGAGGCGTTGGGGGGCTTGCCGTGCTCGTCCAGGTCTCCCCGGCCGGTACGGCGGGCCGTGAGGGTCACGTTGGGGTGTCCCTTCACCAGCGTTTCCACCCGGGCGGCGATGTCCACCGACTGCTCCAGGGAGGTGCCGGGGGAGGTGGCAAGTGTGATGGTGAGCGATCCTTCGTTGAAGGGCGGCAGGAATGAGCGGCCGGCCATGGACAGGGGGATGAGGGAGAGGATGAAGGCCGCTGCCGCAAGTCCCATGACCAGGTTCTGCCGGGTGAGCGCGAGGTTGAGGACCGGTTCGTAGGCTTTCTGGAGCCAGGTGAAGACCCTGCCTTCGTCGTGACGGTCGAGAAAGCGCGCCCGGGGGAGAAGGTAGGAGCAGAGGGCCGGGGTGACGGTGAGGGCCACCAGGAGCGATGCGCCGATGGAGACCATGTAGGAGATTCCCAGGGGTTTCAGGAGCCGACCCTCCACGCCGGAGAGAAAAAAGAGGGGGAGGAATACCAGGACGATGATGAGGGTGGCGTTGACGATGGAGGAGCGAATCTCTTTGGAGGCATCGAAGATAACCTTGCCGGCGGGTTCCCGCCTGGCTTCGGGCTTGGCGCTGTTCTCGCGCAGCCGTCGGTAAACGTTCTCCACGTCGATGATGGCATCGTCAACGATGACACCGATGGCGATGGCCATTCCCCCCAGGGTCATGGTGTTGATGGAGATGTCGAAGAGCCGCAGGGTGAAGATGGCGAAGATGAGCGACAGGGGCATGGCCACGATGGAGATGAAGGTGGTGCGCATGCTCCCCAGGAAGAGGAAGATGATGGCCACCACCAGCACCGCCCCCTCCACCAGGACCTTGCGGATGCTGTCCATGGCCCGCTGGATGAAATCGGACTGGCGGAAGATGTCGCCCCGCAATTCCATGCCTGCGGGGAGCCCCTTGCGGATCTCGGCCAGCTTCCCGTCGAGCAGGGTTGTGAGGGTCAGGGTGTTGGTCTCCGGGTGCTTGGCCACGGAGATGAGGATCCCCGGCTTGGTATCGACGCTGGCATCTCCTACTTTCAGGGCCGAACCCACGGCCACGCGGGCAACATCCCGCACCAGGACCGGTATGCCGTTGCGGGTCGAGACAACCACCCGCCCCAGGTCATCGGCGGTCTGATAGCGCCCCACGCCGCGGATCAGGTAGTCCTGGCCGCCGCTCTTCATGATGCCCGCGGCAAAGTTCTCGTTGTTCCCCCGGACCGCTTCCAGGACCTCGCCTACCGAGACCCCGAATGAGGCGAGCCCCAACGGGTCCAGTTCCACCTGGTACTGTCGCTTTTCGCCCCCCAGGACCACTACCTGGGAGACGCCGGGGACCGCCAGGAGCCGGCGCCGGACAACGAAGTCGGCTGTCTCCTTCAATTCCATGGGGGAGTGACGATCGCTGGTCAGGCCGATATACATCACCTCTCCCATGATGGAGGAGATGGGGGTGAGGGTCGGCGTCACCCCGGCCGGGAGCGAGGCGGCGAGACCCTGCATCTTCTCGTTCACCACCTGGCGGGCCCGGTAGATGTCGGTGCCCCAGGTGAATTCCACCCAGACGGTGGAGAGGCCGGCAACCGTGTAGGATCGGACGCGGCGCACCCCGGTGGCGCCGTTCACGGCGCTTTCGACCGGCATGGTCACCAGGGTTTCCATCTCCTCGGGGGCCATGCCCTGCGCTTCGGTCATGATAGTGACGGTCGGAGCCGTCAGGTCCGGCAGGACGTCCACCGGCATCCTGAGTGCCACGAGGGTACCCACCACCAGGATGAGGGCCGAAAGGACAACCACGATGAGACGGTTTTCTATGGATAAGCGGATTATGCGATCGAGCATGGCTGCGCCCCCTTAGTGGCCGTGACCGGCATGGGGGTCGGCGGTAGCCCCGCCCTGGGAGGCGAGCTTCACGTAGTAGCCCCCCTTCACCACCAGCCGGTCATGCTCGTCGAGCCCCGATACGATCTGGATCATCCCCCGGTCTTCGGTTCCGATCTGCACCTCCCGGCGGTCAAAGGTGATCCCCGAAACCTGGACGAAGGCGAACCAGCGACCTTCGTCCTCGAAGAGGGCCTCTTTCGGTACGGCCAGGACACCTTTGGCCGTACCGGTCCGGATGGTGACCCGGGCGAACATGCCGGACTTGAGGTTGCCGCTGCGGTTTTCCACGGCGAAGACCAGCGGGAGAGTCCGGGTCTGGGGATCCACCACTGTCCCGTCGGAGATGAGGCCGCTGGTGTGGAATTCTCCCGGCAGCCCCGTTACGGTGAAGGTAGTCCCGGCAGCAGCGGGGCGCCCAACCTTGCCCAGGTCCGTTGCCGGCAGGTTCACCCGGAGCCAGAGCCTGCCGGTATCCACGATGCGGACCAGGGTCTGGCCGGGGGCTACCCCGCTGCCGTTCACGGCGGAGAGCTCCACCACGGTGCCGGAGACCGGCGCGCGCACGGTGATCCGTCCGCCGCTCCCGCCCTGGACGCTCTTCATGGCAGCCTCAAGGGGGGCTGCGGCGGCGCGGGCCGCCTCCAGGGACGCCTCTGCCTCCTCGAGCCGCTTGCGGGCGGCTATCTTTCCCTCCACAAGTCGCTTGGCCCGATCGTACTCGGCCTGGGCCAGAGAGACGCGGCTCATGGCCTGGGCATGGTCGGCAGCCAGCTGGGTCATGCCTCCGCCAAGGCTTGCCGGAGGATCGATCACCGCGATCACCTCGCCCTTTGCTACCCGCTTGCCGGGGAAGGGAAGGGCGCGGGTCGGGGAGACGACCCCTGCCAGGGGAGCGGCCACTACCGCCTCGGCCGTGGCCACCGGCACCAGTTCGCCGACCGCCGTAAGGCCGCTGGCCATATCCATCCGTCTCGGCTCGGCCACGCCGAAGGCCACGGCCCACTGTTGCTCCTTGGTCAGGGTGATGGCGCCGACGGCTCCCGAGGCGGCGTGAGCATGGGCTGTGCCGGTTTCGTCGTGCGCCTGCTCTCCCTCATGGTCGTCATGGCTGTCGTTTCCGCCGTGCCCGGCATGCTCATCGTGGTCGTCATGTTCGGCATGGGCGGGCTCTTTTCCTCCGCCCTGCTTCGTCTCCGCGGCGTGGTCCCCGTGGTCGTCGCGGTCGTGGGGAGTTCCCTCCTTCCGGTCATTCACGGCCTTCTCCTTGTGCTCGCCCTCGCCGTGGTCATGTCCTTCCCCAACCCGGAGAGAGGGGAGTTCGATCTGTTCCCCCTGGGAGCCGCCGATCACCACCGTTACCCGGTAGGCGCCTTTGGCGGGGAAGGTTGCTTCGGCCCGATAGAGTCCCGGCTTGGTCCCTTTGGCGGCCACCGTCAGAGGGGTTCCCGCGGGCGGGGTTATGACCAGGTGCACCTCCGATGACGCCAGGGGCTTCCAGTCGGCCGTGCGGGTCAGATAGATGAGGAGCGTCGCCTCTTTGCCCGGTTCAAGCTCGGGATGCTCCAGAAAGACCTCTGTCCGGTCCGACCAGGCGGTCACCTGCACCGGCCCGTGGCCGGCCTCGCCTCCGGCTTCTCGGCTGCCGTTTCCCTTGCTGCAGGCGGCCAGAAGCGTCAGGGCCAGCAGCGCCAGGATTCCGTATGTTATCGTGCGTATCATGCTCACTGGGTACCTCCTGTTGTCAGTTCGTCAAGGGGTGCGCCCAGGGCCGCCTCCAGGCGGGCGCGGGCCGTCTGCCGGGCATGAACGGCCGTCAGGTATGCCCCGTGGACCTCCACGTACTTTTTCTGTTCCTCGATAACCGCGAGAATGTCTGCTTCACCCAGTCCGTAGGCCTCCTGGACCAGGGCGAGGTTCTCCTTGAGCCGCGGAAGGATATCCTTCGCGTAGAGGCAGAGCACCTCCTCCGCTGCGGCCATTAGGGCGTGCTCCGCCTCCACCTCCCGCTCCAGCGCGACGCGGGCGGCGACGAGCCGGGCCTCGGCCCCCCCGCGGCGGGCACCGGCCTCGCGAATGCCGGCCTGGTTGCGATCAAAGATGGGGAGCGGCAGGGAGAGCCTCACCCCCACGATGGTATCGCGTGTCTTTTCCTCATCGGTGCCGATGGCGTCGGTGCTCCGCTCATGGGCCACGAAGAGTCCCACCGTCAGATTCGGTATCCCCTCGGACCGGGCAAGGCTCACCTCCGCCTCTCCCTTGGCCTGCTCGGCGGTCAGGGCCTTGAGGTCGGGACGGTGTTCCCGGGCCCTGGTCACCAGACCGGCGACACCGGCGGTAAAGGGCTGTTCGTCGGGCGGCGCAATAACGGCCGCCTCAGTGCCGGGCTCAAGGCCCATGAGGGTTGAGAGCCGGGAACGGACCGGCACGATCTCCCGTTCCGCCGCCACCCGCTCGCTGTCGCTGCGCGCAGCCTCGACCCGGGCCAGGTTGACCTCCAGTTCGGGAATGTCGCCCGCAGCGAAACGCTCCTTGGTCAGGGCAAGCAGGCGGCTGCCCAGATCCGCGGCCTGCTTTGCCAGACCAAGCCGTTGCTGGGCCAGCAGAAGATCGGCGTACGCCGTCTTCACGTCCAGGGCCGTGAGGCGTTCCCGATCCGCCAGCCACCAGCGGACCGCCTCGACATCCCGCTCCGCGGCTGCCAGTCGTTTGGCCCGCTTGCCGCCAAGCAGCACTTCCTGGGAAATCGCCAGTTCCATGCTGCTTTCGTTGCTGCTGCCGGTGAGGGCACCGGTGGACCCTTCCAGTTCCAGGACCGGATTGGGGTAAAGCCCGGCCCGGACGGTGCCGGCTTGGGCGGCCTCGTGCCCGCTCCGGGCCGCCTTGAGCTCGCCGTTGTTGGCGAGGGCGTGCTCAACGGCCTCGGTAAGGGTGAAGATTCTGGTGTCGGCGCCGGCATTGCCCGCCGACGCACCGGTGACGGCAAGAAACAGCAAGGCCGCCACCGGAAGGGAAACTGCTCGATTCACGGCAGTACCTCCTTGTGGGGTATCTGAAATGGATAGCCTGTGAGGGGTTACGGGCTGTACGGCTAACACCACCGCCGGAGGGAGACGCACGTCTCCAGCAACGGCCGGTCGGCTGGTGTCGTTACAGGATCAGACGGGATTCTGCAGGGGGTACGAACTTGGACAAATAGACGTCGGGGGGTGGAACGCGGCGTTCTGAAAAAGAAAGGACGTGGATGGACGGGGCATAGCTCAGGCTCAGTTCGTCCCCGGCAAGGGGCGCCTGGCAGGGGCAGGAAAGGCAACTCTGGCAGTGATCCCCGTCGCTGTGCCCTTCATCGGGGCAACACGGGGCCTCGTCCCCGGCAGTGGGGGCAACGGCGTCAGCAGCAGCGCGGGTGGGGTGGTGGTCCGCACCGAGACAGACGGCTCCCCCCAGTGCGATGGATACCATCAGCAAAAGAAGGAGCAGGGCAATTCCTTTTCTCTGGAGCGGGAGAATCATGGAGCACACTTTCGTGTAGATAGCAGTAGGTAGAACTATAAAAAAATGGAAGGACGGCTGTCAACAACCCTGTGCGAAGCCCCTCAATCAGGAGATATGGCGCTCCTCCATCCGCGTGTTGAAGCGCCGCACGTGCTCCCTGGCCAACTCTTCGGCCCGCTTTCCGTCCCGGGCGTCGACAGCCGCGAACAGATCCTTCAGGTCCTGGTAGTTCTGGCGCAGCACCGTCTCCTCCATTGGCAGGTAGCGCTCGTAGTAGGTATGGATGTTGTGGTAGACGGTCTTGAGCACCGTGATGAACAGGGGATTGTCGGTCATCTCGGCCAGTGCCAGGTGAAACTCCTCGTCGGTCCGGATGAAGGCATCCCAGTGGGGCTCCCCCTGCTCCAGGTACTCACCGGCCATGCTCAGCAGCTCCCGCAGCCGGCCTGTCTGCTCTGTGGTTGCCCGGTTTGCGGCCAGGGCGGCCACGATGCCTTCGACGCCCTCGCGGAATTCGGCCAGCTTCGCCAGAGGCACCTTCTGGTAGCGGATGAGCAGCGCCAGGCTCTCGCTCACCTGCTCGGTGGATACCCCCTTGATCACCGATCCCCCGGCCACGCCGGTCCGGATCTCGATGAGCCCCTTCTGCTCCAGGACGCGGAGTGCTTCCCGGAGGGTACCCCTGCTTACATTGAACTCTTCCTGGAGTTTTCGCTCCGCCGGAAGCTGGTCCCCCTCCTTGAGCCTTCCCTCCACGATCGCTTCCTGTATCTGATCCACCACGTCCTGAAAGATCCGGTTTTGCTTGGCCTTGCGAAACATCTGGGTTGCTCCTTCCGTTGCACCGTAGCAATGCAGGATTACAATGGTTATACCCATGCCGGCCTGTCGAACAGCCGGCGCGGTCTGCGTCGCCGGAACAGCTGTTCCGGCATGTTCAGACTGCCAGTTATAGCACCCTGTCATACATTTTCAAAGAATAGCATAGCATGAAGGATAATACTAATGGTTTAACCATTGACATAAAGATAGTGGCGGTGGTACTGTTTGATGCAGGTAACTCGACACCATGGGCTATCCGCCTCATATGAACCAACGAAGGAGCGAGCCATGCTAAACAGTGAGCTGAACACGAAGATCGTCAACCGCGGCAAGGAGTTTTTCGGCAGCATTTCCGGCGAGAAGCCCTCCCTTTTCAACAAGGGGGCCTGGATGGGCAAGGCCATGGACTGGAGCATGCAGAACGAGCAGTTCAAGATCCAGATGTTCCGGTTCGTGGACGTGTTCCCCTCGCTGACCACCAGCAAGCTCCTGACGGAGCATATTCGGGAATATTTCGGCAATGAGCAGGAAATGCCCGCCTTCATGTCCACAGGGGCCAAGGTGGCGGGGATGCTCGGTTCCTTCGGCGGGGCCGTGCTGAACAAAGTGCTCACCTCCAATATCGAGGAGATGGCCCGCCAGTTCATCGTGGGCGAGACCACCAAGGAGGCGGTGAAAAATCTGGAGAAACTCCGCAAGGACGGCTTCGCCGCCGTGGTGGACGTGCTCGGCGAGGCGACCCTTTCCGAAGAGGAAGCCGAAGTCTACACGAACACGTACCTGGAGCTGCTGGAGGCCCTGAAGAAAGAACAGGGGAGCTGGAAAGGCCTGCCCGGCAAGGGAGGCGATCCCAACCTGGACTGGGGGCATGCCCCCAAGGTGAACATTGCGGTGAAGCCCACGGCCCTCTTCTGTCTGGCCAATCCCCAGGACTTCGAGGGCTCGGTGGTGGCCATCCTTGACCGGATGCGCCGCATCTTCAAGAAGGTAATGGAGCTGAACGGCTTCCTCTGCATCGATATGGAGTCCTACCGCCACAAGGAGATCATCCTGGAGGTCTTCCGGCGCCTGAAACTGGAGTACCGCGACTATCCCCACCTGGGAATCGTGCTCCAGGCTTACCTGAAGGATAACGACAAGGATCTGGATGACCTCCTGGCCTGGGCGAAGGAGCACAAGGTCCAGATATCCGTCCGTCTCGTGAAGGGTGCCTACTGGGACTACGAAACGGTCAAGGCGAAGCAGAATGATTGGGAAGTCCCGGTCTGGACCATCAAGGCGGAGAGCGACGCGGCCTACGAGCGCCAGGCGCGGAAGATCCTGGAAAACCACCAGATCTGCCACTTTGCCTGCGCCTCCCACAATATTCGGACCATATCGGCGGTCATGGAGATGGCGCGTGAACTGAACGTGCCTGAGGACCGTTACGAATTCCAGGTTCTCTACGGCATGGCCGAGCCGGTGCGCAAGGGAATCCTGAAGGTGGCGGGGCGCATCCGTCTCTATGCCCCCTACGGCAACATGGTTCCGGGGATGGGGTACCTGGTGCGCCGGCTCCTGGAGAACACCGCCAACGAGTCGTTCCTGCGCCAGAGCTTTGCCGAGGACGCCCAGATCGAGCGTCTGCTGGAAGACCCGGCTGTCACGGTCGAGCGGGAACGGGCCGCCCGCTCCGCAAAGCCGAAGAAGGAGCGGAAAGGCCCCGGCGGGCTTCCCCCGTTCAACAACGAGGCCATGGTGGACTTTACCCGGGCCGATCACCGGGCAGCCTTCCCGAAGCACATCGCCGAGGTGCGGACCCAGTTGGGCAAGACCTATCCCCTGTTCATAAACGGGAAAGAGGTTCGGACCAACGACCTCATCCCCACCGTGAACCCCAACAAGCCCTCCGAGGTTCTGGGCCAGATCTGCCAAGCAGGCACCAAGGAGGTGGGCGATGCCATCGCTGCCGCCAAGGCAGCCTTCCCGGCATGGCGCGACACTGATCCCCGGACCAGGGCCGAATATCTCCTGAAGGCGGCCCAGGCCGCCCGCAAGCGGCTCTTCGAACTCTCGGCCTGGCAGGTTCTGGAGATCGGCAAGCAGTGGGATCAGGCCTATGCCGACGTGACCGAGGCCATCGACTTCCTGGAATACTATGCCCGTGAGATGATCCGGCTGGGCCAGCCCCAGCGGGTGGGCCACGCGCCGGGCGAGCTGAACCATTACTTCTACGAGCCCAAGGGGGTGGCCGCGGTTATCGCACCCTGGAACTTCCCCCTGGCCATCAGCATGGGCATGGCATCGGCAGCGATCGTTACCGGCAACTGCGTGGTCTTCAAGCCGTCGGGGATCACCTCGATCATCGGCTGGCACCTGGTGGAACTGTTCCGCGAGGCGGGCCTCCCCGAAGGGGTCTTCAACTTCACGCCGGGTCGCGGCTCGGTCATGGGCGACTATCTGGTGGATCACCCGGACATCAGCCTGATCGCCTTCACCGGCTCCATGGAGACCGGCCTGCGGATCATCGAGCGTGCCGCCAAGGTCTATCCGGGCCAGGCCAACGTGAAGAAGATCATCTCCGAGATGGGGGGCAAGAACGCTGTCATCATCGACGACGACGCCGACCTGGACGAGGCGGTGCCCCATGTCCTCTACTCGGCCTTCGGATTCCAGGGGCAGAAGTGCTCCGCCTGCTCCCGGGTCATCGTGCTGGACGCGGTCTACGATAAATTCATCGAGCGGCTCGTGTCCATGGCCAAGGCTACCAAGGTGGGCCCCTCCGAGGACCCGGCCAACTACATGGGTGCCGTGGCCGACGACAAGGCCATGAAGAGCATCAAGGAGTACGCGGAGATCGGCAAGCGCGAGGGGCATGTTCTCTATGAGAGCCCGGTGCCGGCCGGTGAGGGGTATTTCGTCCCCATGACCATCATCGGCGGCATAAAGCCCGAGCACCGTATCGCCCAGGAGGAGATCTTCGGACCGGTCCTTGCGGTCATGCGGGCCAAGGACTTCGACCAGGCCATCGAATGGGCCAACTCCACGCAGTTTGCCCTCACCGGCGGTATCTTCAGCCGCAGCCCCGAACACCTGGCCAAGGCCCGCCGGGAGTTCCGGGTGGGCAACCTCTACATCAACCGGAACAACACCGGCGCCCTGGTTGAGCGGCAGCCCTTCGGCGGCGCCCGGATGTCCGGGGTCGGCACCAAGGCCGGCGGTCCCGACTACCTCCTCCACTTCATGGACCCGCGGGTGGTCACAGAGAACACCATGCGGCGCGGTTTCGCTCCCATCGAGGAGGACGACGACTGGGTCGATTAGAAGGACTTATCAACGGGGGGGCGGGAGAAATCCTGCCCCCTTCCGTTTTTGTGAAATCATACTAACTTTTCAGAATATCAACATAAACCCCATCGAAAAGCTTGCACAATCTTTAGTCAGTGTGGTATACAGGTCTGACCTGTCGACGGTTTGACCGTTCAGGGGGGGCTCCCCCGCACTCGCAGTTCGTTTCACCAATCCCAATAATACGTCATCGCTACACCCCGGCGCAGAGAGGAACCGCATGCTCCTGCAGCAGCTCATCAACGGGATCGCCCTCGGCAGCACCTATGCGCTCATCGCCCTGGGCTACACCATGGTCTACGGCATCATCGCCCTCATCAACTTCGCCCATGGAGAAATATTCATGGCGGGCGCGTTCGTGGGCCTGCTGATGGTTGCCGTGTTCAAGATGAACATCTTCGTGGCCATGATCCTTGCCATGGTAACCTGCATGGTCATGGGGGTGGTCATCGAGCTGATCGCCTATCGGCCCCTCAGGAAGTCGTCGCGACTGTCGGCTCTCATCTCGGCCATCGGCGTCTCCATCTTCCTCTCGACCCTGGCACTCATGATCTTCGGTGCCGACGCCAAGGGATTCCCCGACACCGCCTTCCCGGTCCGGCAGGTGAAGGTCCTTGGGGCCGAGATCTCGACCCTCCAGCTCCTCATCATCGGCGTTTCGGCCCTCCTCATGCTCGGCCTCGAGTTCATCGTCCAGAAAACCAAGATCGGCAAGGCCATGCGCGCCACCTCCGAAGACTACAATACGGCGGCCCTCATGGGGATCAACGTGAACCGCGTGATCTCCTTCACCTTCGCCCTCGGCTCCTCCCTGGCGGCTGCCGGCGGGGTGCTGGTGGGGCTCCTGTTCAATGCGGTAAGCTTCAACATGGGGCTCATGGCGGGGCTCAAGGCCTTCTCGGCCGCGGTCCTCGGCGGGATCGGCTCCATTCCCGGCGCCATGCTCGGCGGGCTGCTCCTGGGCGTGGCTGAGGTCATGGGGGTAGCTGCCGGGTATTCGTCCTACCGCGATGCCATCGCCTTCGCAATACTTGTCCTGGTCCTCCTGGTAAAACCCACGGGTCTGCTGGGGCAGAAAATTCAGAAAAAGGTGTAACGAGCGTATGGGAGAGTCCCTGCAGAGCATCGTCAACCTGGTTGACCCGTATACCCTCCAGATCCTGGTGAACATCGGGATTGCCATCGTCCTTGCCCTGGGACTCAACGTCATTACCGGCATCACCGGCCAGCTCTCGCTGGGGCACGCGGCGTTCATGAGCATCGGCGCCTTCACCAGTGCCGTGATAACCCTGCGCACGGGGCTTCCCTTCAGTGCCAATCTCCTACTCTCCGGATTGATAACCGCCTTTGTCGGCGCCGCCATCGGCTACCCCATCCTCCGTCTCACCGGCGACTACCTGGCCATCTGCACCCTCGGTTTCGCCGAGATCGTCAAGGTTGTCTTTCTTAATCTCGACATCACCAACAAGGCCCTGGGATTGTCGGTTCCCCCGGCCCGGTCGCCGATCCCGATGCCGATCATCGTCTGGATGGTGGCCATTCTCTCGATCATCTTCGTCTGCTTCATGAAGGAGTCGCGCTTTGGTCGGGCGCTGAAGGCGATCCGCGACGATGAGATCGCCGCCGAGGCCATGGGGATCAACATCGCCCGCTACAAGGTCCAATCCTTTGCCGTCGGCTCCTTCCTGGCCGGGGTGGGGGGGTGTCTGTACGCCCATTTTCTCAGTTACATCAACCCGTCCGATTTCGGCTTCCTCAAGTCGGTTGACATCCTGAGCATGGTCGTTCTCGGAGGGCTCGGCAGCATTGCCGGTACCGTGTTCGGGGCATCCATCCTGGCGGCGGCGCCGGAGTTCCTCCGCTTCATGTCCCAGTATCGGATGCTCGTCTACGGCGGATTGCTCGTCTTCCTCATGGTATTCCGTCCCAATGGCCTGCTCGGCGGGATAAACTTTACCGACCTGGTGCTGCGCGCCATCGGCCGCAAGCCCGCTACGGCTGAAGTTAACGAACGGCACAGAAAATAAACGGATTGGCGAGGTTCCATGTCGCTTCTGAAACTTGATAATGTGACCATCCGCTTCGGCGGGCTGGTGGCCGTTGATAGTGTCAATCTGACGGTGGAGCAGGGGGAGATCCTGGCGCTCATTGGTCCCAATGGCGCCGGCAAGAGTACCCTGTTCAACCTCATTACCGGTATTTATACGCCGACAGCGGGAAGCATCGCCTTCAAGGGCGAGACCGTCAGCGGCAAAAAGACCCACCGGATCGCCGCCGCCGGCATCGGTCGCACCTTTCAGAATATCCGGCTGTTCCCTGAACTGTCGGTTCTGGAGAACGTCCTGATCGGTGCCCACACCCGCGGGAAATGGGACCTGACCGGTTCCATCCTGAAGCTGGCCCCCTGGGTGCGGCGCGAAGAGGGTGAACTCGCCGAATGGGCCATTGAATGCCTCAAGCAGGTCGATCTGGCCCATCGCGCCTACGAACCGTCCACGAGCCTCCCTTATGGCGAGCAGCGCCGCCTGGAGATCGCCCGTGCCCTGGCAATCAAGCCCGACCTGATCCTGCTGGACGAGCCGGCCGCCGGCATGAACCCCCAGGAAAAGCAGGTCCTGCTGGAGATGGTGCGGAAGATCCGCGCCACCGGCATCACGGTCTTCCTCGTGGAGCACGACATGAAGTTCGTCATGGGGCTGTCCGACAGGATCGCCGTGCTCGATTACGGCGTCAAGATCGCTGAGGGAAAACCCGAAGAAATCCGGGCCAACCCGCAGGTCATCGAGGCGTACCTCGGCAAGGCGGCCGTCCACTAGTTCCGCCCCAGCCTGAAGCACACTAACCGCGACAAGGATGGCGTATGCTCGTCGTTGAAAACCTTTCCGTCAACTATGGGGCTATCAAGGCCCTCGTCAATGTTTCCTGCCGGGTCGATCAAGGCGAGATCGTCGCCCTGATCGGCGCCAACGGTGCCGGTAAGACCACCATTCTGAACACTATTTCCAGCATTGTGCCGGCAGCTGCCGGCCGGGTCCTGTTCGAGGGGGAAGACATCACCAAAACCGCCCCCCATGAGATCGTCAAGAGAGGTGTGTGTCAGGTGCCCGAGGGACGTCGCGTCTTCTCCAAGATGAGTGTGCTGGAGAACCTGGAAATGGGTGCCTACATCCGGTCCGATAAAAAGGGTATTGCTCAGGAAATGGAGCGGATTTTCCATCTTTTCCCCCGCCTGGCCGAGCGGAAGAAACAGCTGGCGAAGACCCTTTCCGGCGGCGAGCAGCAAATGCTCGCCATGGGGCGGGCTCTCATGTCCCGGCCCCGGCTCCTGCTTCTGGATGAGCCGTCCATGGGGCTCGCGCCCATGCTCGTGGAAAAGATCTTCGAGATTATCGGCGAGATCAACGGAACCGGCACTACCATCATGCTTGTGGAGCAGAATGCGCACATGGCCCTCTCTATCGCCCACCGGGCCTATGTTCTGGAGACCGGGCATATTGTCCTCGAAGGGCCGGCCGGGGAGCTTGCTGAAAACCCCGAGGTGAGAAAGGCGTACCTGGGAGAGTAGGGATTTCGTGTGACAACAACACCCCAGAGCAGGCCGATCATAAACCCCTACCTGGCAGTCCTGGTGGGGGTTTTTGCCGTTTCGTTCTCCGCGCTCTTCGTGCGCCTCACCACGGCCCCTCCTCTGATCATCGCCACCTACCGGCTCCTGTTCACCTTTCTGCTGCTGGCGCCGGCCACGGCTGCATCCCGCTTCAGCGGAGTGCGCTCCATGTCGCGCCGGGAAATCGCTCTCTCGGCGGCCAGCGGCGTGTTTCTTGCCCTCCACTTCGTTACCTGGTTCACCTCGCTCTTTTATACCAGCGTGGCCAGTTCGGTAGTCATTGTTACCATGCAGCCGGTCTTCGTGGTGATCGGTGCCTGGCTCTTCTTTCGCGAGAAAGTGCCCCGCCTTGCCCTGTTGGGAGGAGTGGTGGCCCTGTGCGGCAGCATCGTCATCGGCGCAGGTGATTTCCAGCTGGGCATGCGTGCCTTTGTGGGAGATCTTCTTGCCCTGGCCGCCGCGGTTTTTGTCTCAGGCTATCTCCTCATTGGCAGAAAGCTTCGGGGGAACGTGGAGTTGTCGGGCTATACCTTCGTCACCTATGGCGCTTCCTCTCTTGTTCTCGTCTCCGCCAGTCTCCTTACCCGGACGCCGTTCCATCCCTATCCCCCCCTCGACTGGCTGTTGTTTTTCGCCCTTGCAGCGGTCTGCACCGTACTCGGGCACACAGTTTTCAACTGGGTCCTGCGTTACGTGCAAGCGTCGGTAGTATCCGTGAGCATCCTCGGCGAGCCCATCGGCGCCATTGTCTGGGCCTCCCTGTTCCTCGGCGAAAGTCCCACGCTCCGGCAGGTTGCCGGCGGTTCACTGATCTTTGCGGGGCTCTACATCTTCACGCGGGTTTCGGCCCGGAACACGGGGTGACGCCGCCCGCAGCCGGCGGCATAGCGCCCTCCGGAGGCATTCATGAAACTGGTTGGTTTTCTGTGTGCCGTTGCAATCATCCTGCTTCCCTTCCACTCGCCGGGAGCAGACTCCCGTGACGCCGAGCTCACGTTCGTGGCCGGCGAGGTGTTCGTCAAATACGAGGACGTGGAGGAGTGGGTTGCGGCCGACAAGGGGATGCCGCTGACCGAGGGCGATCAGCTCTGGGTGGCCGAAGGAGGGCGGGTGGAGGTGTCGCTTCGCAATGGCGGGGCGATCCGCCTGGATGAGTATTCCGTTGTGGACGTCCTTGTGCTGGACCGGGACAATGCCCAGTTTTTCATGGTCGCCGGCGATCTCTATGGCGTGTACCCCGGCGGCAAGCCCGAGATGGAGGTGGAAACCCCTTTCGGGTCCCTGCAGCCTCGGGTACGGACCACTTTTCGTGTAGCGTTGGCCGACGAAGGTGACGCGGTCCAGGTGGACGTTCTGAAGGGAAACGTTCTGGCTGAAACGGCCGGCGGCACGACACGGATCGAAGGGGGGACGTCCTGGTATCTGGAGGAGGGCTCCACTGAACTGACCCCACTTGATCCCCCCGACGAATGGGACGAGTGGAATCTTGAACGAAGCCGGCCTTCCGGCCCGAAAGACCGCGGCCAGCGCATGTGACGATGCGGGCTGAGGGGTGCGGCCACTAGGCCGCGGCGACCCGCAAGAGGCCAGCAACTCTACGGCAGATCCGGTTCCCGGGCTTGTTTCTGAATAGCGGCGCCGGCGCCGTTCCCCAGTTGCCTCAACCAGCCATGGCCGGAGACAAGGATGATGCCGGCCAGGACGAGCAGCGCGCCGGTGAGAAATCCGCGCTCAAGCGGCTCGTTCAGAAGCCAGGCCCCCAGCGCTACCCCGAAGAGCGGCGTCATGAACGAGAGAACCCCAAGCCGCGACGCGACGTAGTGGCGCAGCAGCCAGAACCAGACCAGGAAGCTGGCGAATGATACGATCAGTGCCTGAAAGATGAGGCATGCCCAGCCGAGGCGGGTCGGGTTGAAATATGTCTGCCCGAGTCCTGCCGCGGCCGGCAGCAGCAGGATGAAGGCCCCCAGGAGCTGGAACAGGAGTGTTTGAGTCGCAGAGCAGGCGGCAAGGCGCGAGGTGCGGATCACGACCGTTGTCATCCCCCACGCCATCCCGGCGGCAAGCCCCAGGAAATCTCCCCAGATGACGCTCGCCGCCGACAGTGAGGCCGTGTGGCCGCCCCGGCCGTAAAAGCTCACCACAATCCCGCCGAACGCCAACGCAATCCCGAACCACTGGACCGGCCTCAGCCGCTCGGAGCGGAGCTTCAGGTGAAGTCCAATGGCAGCGAACACGGGCGCGGTGTACAGGAAAATCACCATGTGGGACGCCGTTGTATGCCGCAGCCCCTCTCCGACCAGCAGATATTCCAGGGCGAACAGGAATCCGACCGCTAACCCGGGCCGCCACATCCCCCCCGCCAGTGACAACCGCTCTCTCCGGACGACCATCATAATGCCGACCAGCAGCGCCGATATCCCGGAGCGAATGGCTATTTGCATCAAGGGTGCTATTTCGGCGGACGTTGCCTTCAATGCCACCTGCTGAAGTCCCCAGGTCAGGCATAGAATGATCATCAGGGTGACGGCCAACCCGTCCAGTGCTTTGCGTGAGTCCATACAGCTCCTCGTGGTAGCGAATCCGCAAAGAAGTATATCCTTTGGCTGAAACTATGGATATAGTGAAATTATGCCAATAGATGACGTTTACCTGCCACTGCCGGCCGCAACAGTTCCGGTTGATCAAGGGAGCAGAGCAATGCCTTCAAGCTCTGTCCGCACGCAGACCCCGCCATTCACCAATGAGCTGCCCGCGCCGATCTTCTTCCGGTCAGCTACCGTGCCGGCCCATGCCTCATATCCCCGGCACCGGCACCCTTGGGGTGAGTTCGTCTACTCCTTCAGCGGCGTCATGGAGGTTAAAATTGCCGGCCACCACTACCTGGCTCCACCCCACTACGGGATCTGGCTGCCTCCGGATGTCGAGCATGTGGGGCTCAATCGCCATGAAGCATGCCACTGCTCCCTCTATGTGGAGCGCGGTTTGTGCAGCACTCTCCCTGCCGCTGTCTGCGCGGTCACCGTCCGGCCGCTCATGCGGTCGATCCTCGATCACCTGCGACAGTATCCGCCGGGGCTGTCGACGACGGACGAAGAGGCCCGCCTCATGCGGGTCCTTGTCGACCAACTGGCGGCAGCGGAGCGTGCCGGCTCCTATCTCCCCACCTCCGACGATCCGGTCCTCGGTCCCATCCTTCGGGCGATGGAAGAGCATCCGGGCGACAACCGACCTCTGTCAGAACTCGTCAGCCTGGCCGGTTCTACGGAGCGTACGGTCATGCGCCGGTGTCAGCGGGAGCTCGGCATGTCGTTTGCGGAATGGAGACAGCGACTGCGAGTCGTAAAGGCAATGTCGCTGCTCGAAGAGGGAATGACGGTTCAGGCGATTGCGGCGTATTTCGGCTACGGGAGCGCGTCGGCCTTCATTGCTATGTTCCGGCGTGTCGTGGGGCTAACGCCGGCGGAATACCGAAAGAGCGGGAGGGGGGAAGCGGTTTTCGGACGGGGCGGCTGTTGCGACAAGGGCAATTGACGTCGAAGCGGCTCGACCGCCTAATGGCATGGGCCTGCAACGCACGCCAGTGGACGGTTGTGGCGATGAAAAGAAAATGGCCGATCATCATGAGACGATCGGCCATGGCTAGTATGGCTCCCCAACCCGGACTCGAACCAGGGACATGGTGGTTAACAGCCACCCGCTCTACCGACTGAGCTATTGGGGAATGTGTAAGCCTCGTGAACTTTTGGTCACGAGTTGTTTTCATCCCTTCTCGTTGAGCTCAAGGATGAAAAGCGAAGGCCTTTGTACCACACGCTCAGCGAGGATGTCAATAAAAATGACGTGCTCACTTGCCGGAGGGGGCAGTGCCGCGGGCGTGGGGATGGGGCGCTCGGGATGCCTGGTCGGGCAAGCGGCAGCAATAACAACACAGGGCTTTGATAATTCCATTCCCAATCAGTCATCAATAATGATATAAGGTACGTAGTTTGTGAGCCACAGAAGTCACCTTCTGTGGCTTTTATTTGCTACGTCGATGGAGCTTTGCGTGAAATTTCTCAATTCGTTCGTCCCGTCCCGCGTTTTCCCTCCCCAGGTGTTTTTTTTAGTTGTTGCCGTTTTTCTTGGACTCGCAGGCTGCACGGATACCGACAAGCCGGTGCCCCAGACGTCTCCCCCGAAGGACGCAGCCGTGAAGACCGAGACTTACAGCAGCGCCGTCCCTCCAGCCCCGGCACCGGCGTTCACCCCGGCAAGCAGTGCCCGGGCTGCGACGCCCGCCGTCAAGTACGCGGCCGGGGAAGATCCCGACTTCGCCCGTCAGTGCGGGTGGCCGGTGAAGTGCCCGCCGACCCTGCCCGGTGCCATTCTTCCAGCGAAAAGGATAGTTGCCTACTATGGCAACCCGCTCTCCAAGCGGATGGGAGCCCTGGGGGCCTATCCGAAGGATGAGATGCTTCAGCGGCTCAAGTCCGAGGTGGCGGCGTGGCAGAAAGCGGACCCGTCGCTGCCGGTGCAGCCGGCACTCCACCTGATCGCCGTCGTGGCGCAGGGGGAGCCGGGCAAGGACGGCAAATACCGGATGGTCATGCCGGATGCGATAGTTAACCAGGTGTACGGTTGGGCCCGGGAAGCCAATGCCATTCTGTTCATCGACATCCAGACCGGCCATGATGACATCCGGACGGTGCTGCCGCGTTTCGAGTGGATTTTGAAGAACCCGGACGTTCACCTGGGAATCGATCCGGAATTCAATCTGATCTCCAGCAAGGCCAAACCCGGCAAGAAGATCGGAACCTATGACGCGGCTGATATCAACTATGCGTCCGGCTATCTCAAAGATCTGGTGACCAAGTACAATCTGCCCCCTAAGGTCCTGACGGTCCATCGGTTCACGCGCAACGGGGTTACCAATTCCAAGAAGATCGTCCTGCGCCCCGAGGTGCAGATCGTGATGCACATGGACGGTTGGGGTGCGCCCTGGCTCAAGCGCGATTCCTATAAAGATTACATTGTTGCCGAGCCGGTCCAGTACACTGGCTTCAAGCTGTTCTATCACAACGACACCAAGAAGGGGCATCCCCTGCTCACCCCCCGGGAGGTGCTCAGGCTGCACCCGAAACCGATCTACATTCAGTACCAGTAACACGCCCCTTTGGTGGGCAGGGCAGCCGTCGTTGCTGATCGCCTGTGAGGCTGAAAGACGAAAAAGGAGGAGCCGGGATTATCCGGCTCCTCCTTTTTCGTGTGCCCGAAAGCGGAGTGGTGCCGCTACTCGTTCCACCCTTCCGGATGAACGTCGCCGATCTGCTCCCAGTGCTCGGGCGAGCGCCAGAGGCTGGAGAGGATCAGTTCGCGCATGTGGAGGAACTCCTTGGGGAGCCGGTCAAAGAGCTTGACGAACAGCTCTTCGTGGGAGATGAGCTCGTTCTGCCAGACGTCGCGGTCCACCGAGGTCAGCTCGTTGAACTTTTCGCGCGGCATGTCCAGACCGTCCCAGTCCATATCCTCGTAGCGGGGCATCCAGCCGAGAGGTGATTCAACGGCGCCGGCTTTGCCCTGTACCCGCTCCACGATCCACTTGAGGACCCGCATGTTGTCCCCGTAGCCGGGCCAGATGAACTTGCCGTTGGCGTCCTTGCGGAACCAGTTGACGCTGAAGATCCGCGGCGGACGCGGGATGGAACGGCCGAATTGCAGCCAGTGGCCGAAGTAATCAGCCATATGGTAGCCGCAGAACGGCAGCATGGCAAAAGGATCGCGGCGGACGTTGCCCACGGCGCCCACGGCAGCGGCGGTGGTTTCGGAGCCGAGCGTCGCGGCCAGGTAGACGCCGTTGCTCCAGTTGAATGCCTGATAGACCAGCGGCACGGTGTCTTTGCGGCGCCCGCCGAAGATGAAGGCGCTCATGGGCACCCCTTTGGGGTTCTCCCAATCCGGGTCGATGGAGGGGCACTGGCTGGCCGGGGAGGTGAAGCGGGCATTGGGATGGGCTGCCGGACGACCGCAGTCGGGGGTCCAGGGGTTCCCCTGCCAGTCGGTGAGTTGGGCGGGGAGCTCGTCGGTCATCCCCTCCCACCAGACATCGCCATCGGGGGTAAGGGCCACGTTGGTGAAGATGGTGTTGGCGGCGCAAGAGGCCATGGCGTTGGGGTTAGTCTTGACGTTGGTGCCGGGGGCTACCCCGAAGTAGCCGTATTCGGGGTTGATGGCGTACACCTGGCCGTCGGGTCCCGGCTTGATCCAGGCGATGTCGTCGCCGATGGTGGTTACTTTCCACCCTTTATCCTGCAGCGGTTTGGGCGGGATCAGCATGGCGAAGTTGGTTTTGCCGCAGGCGCTGGGGAAGGCCGCGCCGACGTAAGTTTTATCACCGGTGGGGGACTCGACGCCGAGAATCAGCATGTGCTCGGCCAGCCATCCCTCGTCCTTGCCCTGCTTGGAGGCAATCCGGAGGGCCAGGCACTTTTTGCCGAGAAGGGCGTTGCCGCCGTAGCCGCTACCGAAGGACCAGATGGAGCGCTCCTCCGGGAAGTGAACGATGTACTTTTCCTTGTTGCAGGGCCAGGTGCTGTCCTTCTGGCCCTGCTCCAGGGGGGCTCCCACCGAGTGGAGGCACGGCACGAATTCGCCTTGTTCGCCGAGGATATCAAGGACCTTTTTCCCCATTCTGGTCATGATCCGCATGTTGACTACGACGTAGGGGGAGTCGGTGATCTCAACGCCGATCTTGGCAATGGGGGAGCCGAGGGGACCCATGCTGAAGGGGATGACATACATGGTCCGTCCCTTCATGCACCCTTTAAAGAGGCCCAGAAGCTTCTCTTTCATCTCCTTGGGGTTCATCCAGTTGTTCGTGGGGCCCGCATCCTGCTTGGAGAGGCTGCAGATAAACGTACGGTCCTCGACCCGCGCCACGTCGATGGGATCAGACCACGCCAGGTAGCTATTGGGGCGCTTTTCCGGATTAAGCTTCCTGAAGGTGCCGTTTTGCACCAGCAGCCCGCAGAGTTCGTCGTACTCCTCCTGGGAGCCGTCGCACCAGTGGATGCGGTCCGGCTCGCAGAGGATCGCCACCTCTTCGACCCACTTCAGAAGCTTTTCGTTGTTCGGAAGTTCATAACTCATTCCTCTTCCCTCCCCTGTCTAAATGTGTACTTAAGTCCCACGAACACCTTTGTTCGTTATTCGTGAGTGAACCGACGAGAACGGCGTTATCACCTGCCCTGAAGCCGTGGGCGGGCACAAATTTTAATGTCAGCGAAAAAAGCATACGTTATTATCGGCAGAATAAAATAACAGTTTGGAGCGAAAATGTAACCCCTTAATATCCATAATTATCATTTTTATCCCCGTTGCCGGCCAGGGAAATCTCGCAAAATCCCTATGCAATGGGTGCTACGGGCTAACTGTCATTGCGGGGGAAAGGAGGGTTCGCCGGCGAGTACGGGTTGCAGTGGTGTTTTTTGTGTCTACGGTGAGGTGCTGCTGTTGCGCGTGTGTGTTTGACGGCGGAGCGGGACAGCTTCCCCGGCGCATTCAGCCGTTTCCGACAGGCAGGAGCACCGTGCTTGCTTCTTGCCCCGGACGAGGGGTACATGGCATTTTTGTCGAGCAAACAGTCGCCATTCAAGTATGCACCTCAGACCAGTTCGTGAAAGCCTGTCGTCGGCCATGAAGCATCACGCTGCCGCACTGTTCCTGGTGTTCGTGCAGTTGCCTGCTGGAGCTGTTCCGCGAGTTGGTTGGGCGGGGGGCAGGGGTACGGATCGTCACCAATTTCCAGGCCGCAACCGACAACCTTCAGGAGTTCAGCGGGAAAAACTTCTGTGGTCAGGGGTCGGCATCCGGGAAATCCGCCCCGACCCGGCCGTGCTGAAGGAACCGGTCGGCCGTTACCCGAAGCTGAAGAAAAAGCCCCCCACCTTTGCTCTCCACGCCAAGACCCTGGTAATCGACGGCGAAACCCCCTGCGTCGGCACCTTAATCTGGATCCGCGTTCCGCCAACCTGAACACCGAGGTGGGGGTCCTGGTCACCAATCCGACTCTGGCCCGGCAGGTGGAAGAGCGGACCGAGCGGGACATGCTGCCGGAAAACAGCTGGAACCCGGTCACGGACAACCCCGACCGGTACGCTTCGGCGGCCAAGCGTAACAAACTGCGCTGCTGGAAGTCCCTGTCGTTGGATCCGATCCTGTAAGCCGGTGCAGGCGCGCGGGGCATGCGAAGGAGCCCCGCGTGCCTTGTCATTTTCCCCCAATCGTGCTACAAAATACCGCTCACCCCCATGTATTTCTCCAAGGGAGACCACCCGATGAAGATCACGCGAACCGATGTCGAGCATGTGGCAACGCTTGCCCGTCTCGAGCTTGCCGAGGACGAGAAGGACAGATTCACCGGTCAGCTCGACGCCATTCTCGCCTACGTGGAAAAGCTCAATGAGCTGAACACCGACGGCATTATCCCCACATCCCATGCCGTTCCGGTCGAAAACGCCTTTCGGGAGGACGAGGTTCGTTTTTCCATCGGTGTTGAAAATGCGCTGGCCAACGCGCCTGACAGAGTGGAGGGTTTCTTCCGTGTGCCCCGAGTCATCGAATAAGAATCCCACGAGTGAAGAGTTGGAGGCCGCCATCGAAGAGGTGCGGCGCCGTTTTGCCGAGCTTCCCGAGGGAACCTGCAAGAAGCGGATTTTCTACAATCGCCTGAAGAACCTGGGCCGCTTCGATGCCGAACCGGTCGACTACCAGAATCCGGAGGAGGTCGTGCTGCCGCGCGAGGTCGAGGTGGGCTTTGCCGTCTGCCACCCCGAGTGCGGCAACCAGGCGTTCCTGGTGGTCGAGGGGGGCCCTCAGTCCTGCGACTGTTGCGGCGCCACCATGTACCCCATTGAGGTGGCCCCCTACCGGCTGAAGAAGAAATGACCCGGCCCGGCCACTGCCGGGCTCACTGACTGGAGACAGAGCGACATGGAGCTGTTTGAACTGACCCTTCACGAACTGCATGACAAACTGGCGAAACGGGAGGTTTCATCCGTGGAGGCGACCCGGGCGCTGCTCGCCCGCATCGAGGCCACCGACTCCCGGGTGAATGCCTATATTACCGTTACTCCCGAAGAGGCCCTTGCGGCTGCCGAAGCGGCGGACCGGCGCATTGCCGCCGGTGCCATAGCCCCCCTCACCGGCATTCCGGTTGCTCTCAAGGACATCTTCGTCACCCGCGGGATTCGTACCACCTGCGGCTCGAAGATCCTCGGGAATTTCATCCCCCCCTATGACGGTACGGTGGTGGCGAAGCTTCGGGAGGCGGGGGCGGTCATCGTGGGCAAGCTCAACCAGGACGAGTTCGCCATGGGCTCCTCCGGCGAATCCAGCGCCTTTGGCGCCACCAAAAACCCGTGGGACTTGGCGTGCATCCCCGGCGGTTCGTCCAGCGGTTCGGCCGCGGCCATCGCGGCACGCTCGGCAACGGCCACGCTCGGCACCGACACCGGCGGCTCCATCCGGCAGCCCGCCTCCCACTGCGGCTGCGTGGGGCTGCGCCCCACCTACGGCCGGGTCTCCCGCTACGGGGTCATCGCCTATGCCTCGTCCCTGGACCAGGTGGGTCCCGTGACCCGCGATGTGACCGACTGCGCCCTCATGCTGGGAGCCGTGGCCGGTCACGACCCCCTCGACTCCACCAGCATCGATCTGCCGGTGCCCGATTACGCCGCAGCCCTCACCGGCCGGGTGAAGGGGCTCAGGCTGGGCCTGCCGAAGGAGTACTACCGCGAGGGGCTCGACCCGGACGTGAAGCGGGCACTTGATGCCGCCATCGAAACCTACCGGGGGCTCGGCGCCGAGTTCGTGGAGGTTTCGCTCCCTCACACCGACTATGCCGTGGCCACCTATTACCTCATCGCTACCGCCGAGGCCAGCTCCAACCTGGCCCGCTACGACGGGGTCCGCTTCGGGCACCGGGCGGACGGGGCCGCGAACCTGATCGACATGTTCCGCCGCAGCCGCGCCGAGGGGTTCGGCGCCGAGGTGAAGCGTCGGATCATGATCGGCACCTACGCCCTTTCCTCGGGGTATTACGACGCCTACTACCTGAAGGCCCAGAAGGTCCGCACCCTGATCATGCAGGACTTCATGAAGGTCTTCGAGCAGGTGGACGCCCTGCTCACGCCGGTGGCGCCGACCCCGGCCTTCAAGATCGGCGAGAAGGTGGATGATCCGCTCCAGATGTACCTGTCGGATATATTCACCATCCCCGTGAACCTTGCCGGCACCTGCGCCATCTCCGTCCCGGCCGGCATGAGCGCCGCCGGTCTTCCCATCGGCCTGCAGCTCATCGGCCGTCCCTTCGGGGAGGAAACCATCCTGCGAGCCGCCCACGCCTTCGAGCAGGCAACGGAATGGCATAGGAAAAATGCGCCTCTGTCGTAGGGGTGAATCCTGTATTCGCCCTGAGTGATCGGGCGGTCACAAGGATCGCCCCTACATTGTCCAATCCCCGGAGATTTCGATGAACTACCAGGCCGTCATCGGTTTAGAAGTCCACGTCCAGCTGAAGACCGACACCAAGATCTTCTGCGGATGCTCCACGAAGTTCGGCGCCGCCCCCAACTCCCAGACCTGCCCGGTCTGCCTCGGCATGCCGGGGGTGCTGCCGGTGCTCAACAAGAAAGTGGTGGAGTTCGCCATAAGGGCCGGCCTCGCCACCAACTGCCGGATCGCGTCCCGCTCAGTCTTTGCCCGGAAGAACTATTTCTACCCGGACCTGCCCAAGGGCTACCAGATCAGCCAGTACGAACTTCCCATCTGCCAGAACGGACATCTGGACATCGAGGTGGACGGCCAGGTCAAGCGGATCGGCATCACCCGCATCCACATGGAGGAGGATGCCGGCAAGCTGGTGCACGCCGACGTTCCCGGCCTGGGGAGCGGGTCCGGCGTGGACCTGAACCGTGCCTGCACGCCTCTGCTGGAAATCGTCTCGGAACCGGACATCCGCAGTGCCGACGAGGCGGTGGCTTATCTCAGGAAGCTCCACCAGATCGTGGTCTACCTGGGTATCTGCGACGGCAACATGGAGGAGGGGAGCTTCCGCTGCGATGCCAACGTGTCGGTCATGCCCGTGGGCTCCACGACCTTCGGCACCCGTACCGAGACCAAGAACGTCAACTCGTTCCGTTTCGTGAAGCAGGCCATCGAGCACGAGATCGAGCGGCAGATCGAGCTGATCGAGGAGGGAGGGAAGGTGGTGCAGGAGACCCGTCTCTTCGATCCGAATACCGGTGAAACACGCTCCATGCGCGGCAAGGAGGAGGCCCACGACTACCGCTACTTCCCCGACCCCGATCTGGTGCCGCTGGTCATCTCCAACGACTGGGTCGAGGATACGCGCCTCTCCCTCCCGGAACTCCCCGATGCGCGGCGGAGCCGCTACCGTTCCGAGCTGGGGCTTTCCGACTATGACGCCGAGGTCCTCACCGCCACCCGGGAGATGGCCGAGTACTTCGAGGCCTGCCTTGCCGCGGGCGCCCCGGCCAAGGGGGCGGCCAACTGGGTCATGGGCGAGGTGACCCGCGCCCTGAACGAGGCGGGCACGGGCATCGCCGAATGCCCGGTTACGCCGGTCCGTCTCACGGCCCTGCTGCAACTGATCGAAAAGGGCACCATCTCCGGCAAGATCGCCAAGACCGTCTTCGACGAGATGTGGCAGAGCGACAAGACCCCTGAGGCCATCGTGGAGGAGAAGGGGCTCGTCCAGGTCTCCGACACCGGCGAAATCGAGAAGATCATCGACGAGATCATGGCCGCCAACATGGGCCAGGTGGAGGAGTTCCGGGGCGGCAAGGAGAAGGTCTTCGGCTTCTTCGTGGGTCAGGTGATGCGGGCCTCCAAAGGCAAGGCCAACCCGGCGGTGGTGAACGAGCTGCTGATGAAAAAGTTGAAAGGCTAAACACGACGAGGTTCCCATGTCCTTCAGAACCATAGAGTGGCGCGACGACAAGGTAATCATGATCGACCAGACCCGCCTGCCCGGCGAGGAGGTCTACTGCGAGTACGCCGACTACAAGAGCGTGGCAGAGGCGATCCGGGGGATGGTCATCCGGGGGGCTCCGGCCATCGGGGTGGCGGCGGCCATGGGGGTGGCACTGGGTGCCCGGGAGATCATAGCCGATACCTATGAATCGTTTTTCCGGCAGATGGAGAATGTCTGCGATGTCATGGCCCGCACCCGCCCCACGGCGGTGAACCTCTTCTGGGCCATCGAGCGGATGAAGCGGGTGGCCGATGAGAACCGGGACAAGCCCCTGGACCAATTGCGCGAAATCCTCAAGGCCGAGGCGATCCGGATCGAAGAGGAAGACCTGGAGCTCTGCAAGGCCATCGGCCGGCACGGGGCGGCGTTGATTCCCGAGGGGGCCACGGTCCTGACCCACTGCAACGCCGGAGGTCTCGCCACGGCCGGTTACGGTACGGCCCTGGGGGTCATCCGCGCGGCCCAGGAAGCGGGGAAAAATATCCAGGTGTTCGCCGACGAGACCCGTCCGTGGCTCCAGGGTGCGCGGCTCACCGCCTGGGAGCTCATGAAGGACGGCATCCCGGTGACTCTCATTTCTGACAACATGGCCGGCTTTTTCATGAAACGGGGCGAGATCGCCTGCTGCGTCGTGGGGGCCGACCGGATCGCAGCCAACGGCGACACGGCAAACAAGATCGGTACTTACAGTGTGGCGGTCCTGGCCAGGGAAAACAACATCCCCTTTTACGTGGCGGCACCCACCACCACCCTTGATCTCTCGCTGGAGAACGGCGACCAGATCCCCATCGAGGAACGCCACTCCCGCGAGGTGACCCATCTGCACGGGTTCCCGGTGGCGCCCGACGGGATCCGGGTTCGTAACCCGGCGTTCGACGTGACGCCCGCCCGCTACATATCCGCCATCATCACCGAGCAGGGAGTAGTGAGCGGTGACTACGTCACCGGCCTTCGTGGCCTCGTGGCGCCATGAGCCGCGGCAGCGAGTTCATCCGGCGGATCGAGGAGGCCCTGGCCGCGGCTACGGACAGCGGCAGCGACCAACCCCTCACGGAACTCCTTGAAAAAGAAGGGTTCGTCTATCCGGCCCGCTCGGCAGCCAACCTGCAGTTGCTCCAGGGAACGCTATCCGATCGGATGGTGGCGGAACTGGCGTACGCCTCCCTTGCCACCCCCCTGCCCGACATGGCCCTGAACGGTCTCGAGCGGGTCGGTGGTGTAGCGGACCGGCAGGAACTCATCGATGTTTGCGGCCGCAAGGAGCGCCGTGCGCAGCTGCTCATGCTGTGCGGTTCTTCCCCGTTTCTCGTCAATGTCCTCTGCCGCGATCCCGCGTTCTTCCACCAGTTGTTCGTCACCAGAGCCATCGATGTCAGGCGCAGTGAACAGGAGATGCTGGCAACGCTCCGTTCCCAGGCCAAGGGGGTCGACTATGCCGACATCTTTCCGGTCCTGCGGCGATTCAAGTTTCAGGAGATCCTCCGCATCGCCGCCCGCGACCTGAACGGCCTCGCCCCTCTGGAGGAGGTGACGGCCGAGCTTTCCGCCCTGGCGGCGGCGACTCTTCAGGTGGCTTGTGACGCCGCGCGGCGCAAGCTCGTGGAGGATCACGGCCGCCCCATGATGGTGACCGCCGAAGGCTCCCGGGAGGCTGAGTTCACCGTGATGGGGATGGGCAAGTTCGGCGGCCGTGAGCTCAATTTTTCCTCGGATATCGACCTGATCTACTTTTACTCTTCGGATCAGGGCGAAACGGAAGGGATCAACGACGGCCGTGGGGGCGAGCGGGGCAGGATATCTCTCCACGCCTTCTTCGTGAAGATGGGCGAGATGGTCACCAAGGCAATCTCTCAGGTGACGGCCGACGGGTTCGTGTTCCGGGTGGACATGGGGCTGCGCCCCGAGGGGAAGAGCGGCGACTTGGCCTGCTCCCTCCGCTCGGCCGCCACATACTACGAGTACTGGGGGCAATCCTGGGAGCGGGCGGCCATGCTCAAGGCGCGACCCGTGGCGGGCTCCATCGAGCTGGGGAACCAGGTGCTCCGGGCCATTGAACCGTTCGTCTACCGCAAGTACCTCGATTACAACCTGATCGAGGACATGATGGCCATGAAGAAGAAGATCGACGCTTCCATCGCCCGGCAGCAGGAGAGCGAGTGCAACATCAAGCTGGGTCGCGGCGGAATCCGCGAGATCGAGTTCTTCATCCAGGCCCTTCAGCTTGTCTACGCCGGCAAGAATCCCCATTTGCGCGAGCGCAATTCCCTCAAGGCCCTGGCATCGCTAAGGGACGCCAGGCTCATCGGCGAGGATGATGCCCAGGCGCTTAGCGAGGCCTACCGATTTCTCCGGACCGTGGAACACCGCATTCAGGTGGTTCAGGAACGGCAGACCCATTCCCTGCCGAAAAAGGACGACGAAATGCTCGCCCTTGCCCGGCGTTGCGGCTTTCTCCGCAAAAACGGCCCGGAAAAGTTCAGGGAGGCCCTTGAGCATCACCGGAACCGGGTGTCGACCGTTTATGGTGGCCTGTTCCTTTCCCGCGACGAGCGCCTGCGGGAAGAGGTCCGGCCCGAAACCTACAGTTTTTTCGACCGTGCCGCCGATCCCGATCTGGTCAAGGATATGCTGGCGGAGCGGGGCTTCAGGAACGTCGATACTGCCTACGAAAACCTGTTGCTCCTGCGCGACGGCCCGCCGCGGGCCCATCTGACCGAACGGGGCCGGCGGCTGCTGGAGAAAATTTCCCCGCTCCTCCTCCAAGAAATCTTCGGCTCGCCCGACCCGGACCTGACCCTCAACAACCTGGAGCGCTTCCTGGGAGCGGTGGGCTCCCGCTCGTCCGTCTATGCCCTTCTGGCCGAAAACAGGGAAACCATCAAGCTCCTGGTTTCCCTGTTCGGGACATCCGAATTCCTGTCCAAGATATTTATCGGCCATCCCGAACTCCTGGACAGCCTCGTGTCCCGGGCCGGCGCCACCTACATGAAGAGCCGCAGCGTCATGGAGGCCGAATTGCAGGGGATGCTCGATGCGGCGGACGATTACGAGGAGCGCCTCGACATCCTCCGTCGCTACCGCCACGAGGAGTTCCTCCGGATCGGCATGAACGACATCTACGGCAAGCTGGGGCAGTCGGAGCTGACCTTTCAACTGACCGGGCTCGCCGAAGTCTGCCTCTCCGCGGCCTGTCGCATGGCCAAGAAGGAACTGGCCCGGTTCGGCCGCCCCATGTACCGGGATGCCGACGACGATCTGCGCCAGGCCCACTTCGCCGTGGTTGCCATGGGGAAGATGGGGGGCAACGAGCTCAACTACCACTCGGATCTGGACATCATCTACATCTACGACCAGCAGGGAATGACCGAAGGAGGAGAACGGCAGGTATCAAACCATGAATACTTCGCTAAGCTGGGCCAGAAGATCATCTCCATTCTCACCACCCAGACCAGGGAAGGGTATGTCTACAAGCTCGACACGCGGCTGAGGCCGTCGGGCAATGCGGGTCCCCTGGTCACCTCCATCGGCTCGTTCCGGGAATACCACCGCACCGAGGCCCAGGTCTGGGAGCGACAGGCCCTGACCAAGGCCCGGGTGGTCTTTGCCGATGAGCGGCTGCGGAAAGAGATCAAGGACGTCATCCAGAATACGGTGTACGGGAGCGGAGCCGGCGAAGATGAGCGCAAGGAGATCCACCGGCTGCGAACCCGCATGGAAGTCGAGTTGGCCAAGGAGAAGGCGGGAAGCTTCAATATAAAGACCGGCCGGGGCGGGATCGTCGACATCGAGTTCCTGGTCCAGTACCTCCAGTTGCGCGAGGGGCACGCCCACCCGGAAATCCGCAGCACCAATACGCTCCTGGCTCTCAAGGCCATGCACTTGTTCGGCATCCTCGCCGAGGACGATATCGTCACGCTCCAGGCGGGCTACAAATTCCTCCGCCGCCTGGAGAACCGGCTGCGGCTCATCCACGACTACTCCATCAATGACCTGGGGGGAGACCAGAAATACCTTGACACCCTGGCGCGCCGGTTGGGGTATGACCCGAAGCTTCGGCACCCGGGGAGCGCCCTCATGAAGGAGTACGAAGAGGTAACCGAGGCGGTCCGGCGGGTGTACGAGCGGGTTCTCGGCGACAACGGCGGGTGGGCCTGAGGGGGTGCGTGACCGGCTCATGACGGTCTACGATCAGCTCTTCGCGGCCTACGGACCCCGCCACTGGTGGCCCGCAGACACCCCCTTCGAGGTCTGCGTCGGTGCAATCCTGACCCAGAATACCAACTGGGGTAACGTGGAAAAGGCCATTGTCCGGCTCAAGGCTGCGGGACTCCTCTCGCCGGAGGGGCTGCGCGATGTGCCTGTGGCCGAGCTGGCGGAGACGATCAGACCGGCCGGTTACTACAACGTCAAAAGCGCCCGGCTCAAGGACTTTGTCGGGTTTCTCTTCAGCCGCTTCGGCGGTAGGCTGGAGCGGATGTTTGCGGGAGAGTGGCGTGAACTGCGTCGGGAACTGCTTGGGGTAAGGGGGATCGGCCGGGAGACTGCCGACTCGATCCTGCTCTATGCGGGGGAAAAACCTTCCTTCGTGGTTGATGCCTATACGAAACGCCTGTTTTCCGCCCTGGGGCTCGTGGCCCCGACGACCGACTATGAGACCGTCCGCGCACTCTTCATGGATAACCTTCCCGAAGACACTACGCTGTTCAACGAATATCACGCCCTCATCGTGGAGCATTGCAAGCGGCACTGCACCACCCGCCCCCGTTGCGGCGGGTGCGGGCTCCACCTGTTATGTCGTGCCTGACATGAGCTCCACCCGGTTGCGACCGTTCTGCTTGGCCCGGTAGAGGGCCTCGTCGGCCTGCCTGAAGAGAGAGTCGGTTCCCTCGATGCGGGGTGAGGGATAAGTGGCTACGCCCAGGCTGATGGTGATGACCTGTCCGTGGAGGCTACCGTCGAAGACGTGATCCTGCACCTCCAGCCGCAGCCGCTCGGCAATGGCCTGGGCCTCCTGCAGAGGGGTTTCCGGCAGCAGCAGTACGAACTCTTCGCCCCCGTAGCGGGCGGCAATATCGTAGCTGCGAAGCCGCTGGTGGACGATGTCTGCCAGCGCCACCAGCACCTTGTCCCCCTCCTGATGGCCGTAGGTGTCGTTGATTTTCTTGAAATAGTCGATGTCGAGAATGACCAGGGAAAGGGCGCCCCCCTTGCGGGAGGCCCGCTGGAACTCCTTGTCCACCATTTCCATCAGGTGACGACGGTTATGCAGGTGGGTGAGGGGATCGGTGATGGACAGCTTGCGCAGCAGCTCGTTGGAGCGCTTCAGTTCGTCCTGGAGACCCTTTACCTTCATCTGCACCCGGACCCGGGCAACCAGTTCCCCCGAATCGAAGGGTTTGGTGACGTAATCGGATGCCCCCTGCTCAAGTCCGCGGATTTTAGTGTCCCGGTCTTCCCGGCTGGTCAGCAGGATGATCGGCAGGTCCTGGAGCTCACCCCGGGACCGGGCCATGGAAAGGAAGCGGAACCCGTCCATTCGCGGCATTTCCAGGTCGCAGAGCACCAGGTCAACCTTGTTGTTGAGGAGCGTCTTGAATCCTTCGAGGCCGTCCCGGGCTTCCAGATACGTCTCGAATAGCCGGGCCTCCTTGAGGGTGCGCACTATTTCCTCGCGCAGGACTTCCGAATCGTCGATTACGAGGGCTGTCATCGCCATGGTTTCATGTTTCTCCGCGCGGATGGATAATCCGTGGGAACGTCCCGCCCCGGTCATGGCCGGGGGAATATCGTGTTGAGAAACTGCGAGAGTATGGCGGCCGTGAGTCCCCATATTTCGTCATCCATGTATCGGTAGAAGTGAACGGGGTGCGTCCGTCCGCGCCACGTCCAATCTTCGGTCCTGAAGACCTCGGGCCGCAGCAGGTGCTTCAGCGGCACGACAATGATCCGTTCGATCTCGTCGGGGTTCACCACCAGCGGGCGGTCCCCCCGGATGACCCCAACGCAGGGGGTCACCAAGTAGTCGTGGACGGAATAAAAATCATCCAGTTCGCCGAGGATGTCCACCTCGTCGGGCGGAATGCCTATCTCTTCCCAAGTCTCCCGCAGGGCCGTTTCACAGGGCGAGGCATCATCGGGATGACTCACTCCGCCGGGAAACGAGATTTCTCCCCGATGATGGTTCAGATGTTCCGTCCGCTTGGTGAAAAGAACACGGACTTCGCCGTCCCGCTCGAAGAGGGGGAGCAACACCGCGGCCGGAATCGGTCCCGGCGCCATCGGCACCCTTATCCGCCCGGCAAGGGTCGTACGAACCCGCCCGGCAAGTTCGGTTATTCCCGGTACATCCATTCCCGTCGTTTCCAGAAAGCCAAATAGCGGCCAACGGCCGCCTAGTTACAGTATCGGCTCTTTTGCCCGACGCTTTAGCTCTTTTATGGTTGCTTCATAGTCGGGGCTGCCGAAAACGGCGCTTCCGGCCACGAAAACGTCGGCGCCGGCATGGGCGATGCGGGCGATGTTGTCGATCTTCACCCCGCCGTCCACCTCAAGCTCCGCCTCGCAGCCACGGCGGTCGAGCATGGCCCGCAGTGACTGGATCTTGGGAATGCAGGCCTCGATGAACGATTGGCCTCCGAATCCCGGGTTGACGGTCATGAGCAGCACCAGGTCCAGATCGTCGATGACATAGTCGAGGCAGTTGAGGGGAGTGGCCGGATTGAGGGAAACCCCCGCCTTCTTGCCCAGGGACTTGATGAGCTGGATCGTACGGTGGAGGTGAATGGAAGCCTCCGCGTGGACCACGATGATATCCGAACCTGCTGCGGCGAAGTCGGGGATGTAGCGGTCGGGATGCTCGATCATCAGGTGGACGTCCAGGGGAAGCTCGGTAACCCTGCGCACCGCCTCCACCACCAGGGGGCCGATGGTTATGTTGGGCACGAAGTGCCCGTCCATGACGTCCACGTGGATATAATCAGCCCCGGCCGCCGCCACGGCACGGACTTCATCGCCCAGGCGGGAAAAGTCGGCGGAAAGGATCGATGGGGCAATTTTTTTCATGGGAACCTCCGGGATCTGCTCGAAGCGTTTTCGCATCAGGCCCGACGCAGGCGGGCGGCGAAAAACCCATCCATGCCGTGGCGGTGGGGCCAGCTGCGGAACATCCCCCGGTCGGTGATGCATTCCGACAGGCCGGGGAAAAGATCATTCAAGTCTTCTAACACAAAATCAGGGTGGCGCGAAAGGAAATCCTCGATAATTGACTCATTTTCGTCCGTTGTGGTGGAGCAGGTGGAGTAGAGGAGCGTGCCGCCCGGTTTCAGCAGGGAGGCGGCCCCCGCCAGTATCCGGCACTGGCTTTGCGCCAGCCGTGCCACGTCGTCGGGGGTCTTCCACCATTTCCCTTCGGGGGTGCGGCGCAGCACTCCCAGTGCCGAGCAGGGGGCGTCCACCAGAATCCTGTCGAAGGGAGCGACGGTCTGCTCCGGATTCCGGGCATCTGCCATGGCGGGCCGAATGATGCCGATGCCCAGGCGGCGGGCATTTTCGGCAATCGGAGAGAGCTTTTTCTCCGACACGTCCCAAGCAATGACCTCTCCCTTGTCGGCCATGATCTGGGCAAGGTGGGTCGCTTTGCCGCCGGGGGAAGCGCAGGCATCGAGGACCCGTTCACCGTTCCGGGGGTCCAGGAGGAGTGATGCCAGTTGGGAGGATTCATCCTGAACGATGACGAGGCCATCGCCGAAGCCCGGCAGCGCCGGTACCGCTGTCCGTGAGAGAATGCGGATGCCGTGGGGGGAATGGCGCGTGGGCTCCGCTTCCGTGCCTGCCTCCTGCAGGAGTTCAAGGTAAGCATCGCGGGAGGTCCGCAGGGTGTTGACCCGGAGGGTCAGAGGAGGGGGCGCAGACATGACGTCGGCAAGCGTCTCCGCCTCTTCGAACCCCAGCTGGGCGATCCACCCCTCCACGATCCAGCGGGGATGGGAGTGACGGAGGGCGATGTAGCCGGCCGGGTCCCGTTCCCGGTCAGGCCAGGCGACCGATGACCGTTCCCGGTCGGACCGGCGCAGGACCGCGTTCACGAGGCCGCTGGCCCGTGGTGACTTCTCACGGGCCAGCGTTACCGTTTCGTTGACTGCGGCGGACACCGGAATCCGGTCAAGGAAGAAAATCTGGTAGAGCCCCAGACGGAGCAGGATCAGCACTGATCGCTCCAGCTTGGTGGCCCGAGTGGCGCAGAACAGGTCCACCAGGTAGTCGAGGGTCGCTGTTCGACGCAGCACCCCATAGACGAGCTCGGTCAGGAGCCCCCGGTCTGGTCCCTTCAGGGCGCCACCGGACAATTCCCGGTCGATGAGCGGTTCGGCGAAGGTTCGCTCCCGTTCAATGCGTACGAGGATATCAAAAGCCGAACGGCGCGGGTCGGCAGTGGATTGGTTCACGGATGCTCCCGGAGTCCACGCTGGATTTCGCGACGGTGTGCTGCGAAGCGCGGGTGAGGATTCATTATAGTCCAGCCGGCAACCCATCCGCAAGGAAACCGGTGGCGGAGGGCTGCCGGCGGGGCTCTGTTGCTAGCGGGCTGTTTTTACGGTACAAAGTAAAGGGTCGGCAGGCACGCCGCAATGGGGCGGCTGTACACTGCCGGGCCGGAGCCCGCGTGCGACGAGGTTCCCGCACCGCCGCCGAGGGATGGGGCGTGATTTCATACCTGGATGACGTATTTTTATTTGTGTGCGCAGGAATCGCGATTGCCCTTTCGGTGGGCTCTGCCGGTCATGCCCTTGTCATGAAGCGAGACCCCCGGTCAGCACTCGGGTGGATCGTTGTCTGCCTCACGGTCCCGCTGTTCGGTCCCATTTTCTACTGGAGCATGGGGGTAAACCGCATCTTCCGCCGGGCCCGCAAGTGGCAGGAAACAGGACGCCGTCTGGCCGGGGGAGAGCACTTCCGCTCAGCCCAGGAGCATGAAAGTGCGCCGACTCCTCCGGCGGGGGCTGAATACCTCTCCGAGCTGCGCCATCTGGCCGATCGGGTGGTGGGAGCCCCTCTGGTCCAGGGAAACCGCATAATCCCCCTGGATGGTGGCGAAGGGGCGTACCCCGCCATGCTGGAAGCCATCGCCCAGGCCCGATCCTCGGTCCACCTTTCTACCTATATCTTCGATTCCGACAGCACCGGCCGCCGGTTCATCACTACGCTGGCCGCCGCCGCGGCGCGTGGTGTCATCGTGCGGGTGATCGTCGACGGCGTCGGTGAAAAGTATTCATGGCCCCGTGCCAGGACTCTCATGGAGGGGACGAGAATCAGGGTTGAGCGGTTCCTGCCGTTGCGACAGGGGGTCTACATGAATCTGCGCAACCACCGCAAAGTCCTGGTGGTGGATGGCCAGCTGGCATTTACGGGGGGGATGAATATCGGGGACCGGCATGTGGCTGAAAAGGCGGGTGACGCCGTGTCGCGGGATGTTCACTTTTCTGTGGCGGGTCCGGTGGTGGCGGGGCTTCAGCAGGTCTTCCTGGAGGATTGGCACTTCGTCACCGGCGAACTTCTTGATGACACCCGGTATTTTCCTCCGATCCCGCCGGCCGGCCATGCCCTGGCCCGTCCCATCGGCGACGGGCCCGACAAGGAATACCATACGCTCCATTGGATCATCATGGGAGCCCTGTCGTGCGCCACGCGGACGGTTCAGATCATGACGCCGTACTTCATCCCCGACCGCTCACTTGTTTCTGCCCTGGTCACTACGGCGCTGCGGGGGGTGGAGGTCACCCTCGTTTTGCCTGAGAAGAACAATCTCCCCTTTGTCCACTGGGCCACCAGGGCCTATCTCTGGGAACTCATCCAGCAGGGGATCAGAGTGTTTTACCAGCCGCCCCCTTTTGCCCACACCAAGCTTTTCATCGTCGACGGTCTCTGGAGCATGATCGGCTCGGCCAACCTGGATCCCCGCAGCCTGCGGCTCAACTTCGAGCTCAATCTGGAGGTTTATGATCGGGAACTGGCCGGAATCCTTTCCCGTAACTTCGTCGCCACCGTCGCCCGCTCGCGGCAGGTGAGCATGGCCGAGATGGACGGCCGCCCGCTCCCTGAAAAAGTGCGGGACGCAACGGCCAAGCTTTTTTCTCCCTATCTGTAGCCTTGACTACAAAGACTCGCGGCATCGGGCCGCGGTCATCTCCGGTAGCGCTCGATGGCAACGAGCGCCCTGTCCAGAGCTGCCGGGCAGTGGGCCTCGATGGTCCAGACGGCCCGGGGGGCGTGGCGCGCCATGAGGGAAAAGAAGAGGTCAAAGTCGATGGCCCCTTCGCCCAGCGGCAGATGGTCATCGCGGGTGCCGAAATTGTCGTGGATGTGGGCCTCCGCCACGAAGCGCCCCATGGCATCGAACCATTCCTCCATCCCCACCGTGTGAAAGAGATTCCAGTGTCCCACGTCGAAACAGTGGCGGAAGCGGGGGTCGTCGATCTCTTCCAGCAGGGCCTTCAAGGTTGAGGGCTCCTCCTCGAAAATGTTCTCCACCGCCACGGTGCAGCCGACAGGTTCGGTCAGCTCCAGTACCCTCCGCCATGTCTCAATGCTGTGGGCGAGCCAGACATCTTGGTTCTCGCCGTAGCGCCAGCGGTCATAGCCGGGATGGAAGACGATCACGTCGGGCTTGAGGATTGCCGCGGCGTCGATCACCTGGTTGAGCCGATGGCGGGTAGCCTCGCGGATGAGGCGCTCGGCCGAGCCCGGGTTCAGGTCCACGAAGGGCGCGTGAATGGTTGAACGCAGTCCGGTGGCGATCAGGGTATCGGCAACGGCTATCAGTTTTTCCGGGACAAGGGAGTCAAGGGCCTCACCCGAAAAGTGGACTTCGGGATTGATCCCACGGGCGGTGACGGCCGTCAGGTTGTCGGCCAGCATGGGGTAGGGGATATGGGCGTGGATGCGATCGGACATGGTCAGCGGGCTCTTTCTTTGAGTTTATTATGATGGTGTCGGCAGGGGAGCCACGAGCAGCCAGGAGGTCCCGTGCGGCAATTGTCTGCGGCTTCCCCGGCCGATGATGCTGAGGTCGGGGTTCTTCGCGCCAAAGGATACTATCCGGTGCTGTAAATGGCAAGGGCGTAAGGGTGCTTCGTAACAGACCTTTCTTTTTTAAAACATGCTAACTCCTGCTTGACAATCTCTGTATACTGTATACAATAAGTCAGCCCCCGCCGGAGTGGACACTATTTATGAAAAAACCGATGGAGAAGCACCTCACCCTCAGGGAAAAGATCCTCGAAACCATTCGCGATGCCATCATGACCGGCGCCCTCAAGCCGGGAGAAAAAGTGGCTGAGCCTGACCTCGCCGAACGATTCGGCATCAGCCGCACACCGATCCGGGAGGCGTTCCGCCAGCTGGAGTCGGAGGGATATCTGACCGTGATACCGCGCAAAGGAGCGGTTGTCACGTTTTTCTCTCCCCGGGACGTGGAAGAGTTTTACGCCATCAAGAGCATTCTTGAGGGGTACGCGGCTCGCCGCGCCTGTGAGAAGCTCACGGACAAGGAAATCGAGAAGCTTCGAGCCATCAACGAGAAATTGCGCCACCTGGCGGATGAGGGTGACGTACGTCACTTTTTCCGGATTCACAACGATTTCCATGAACTGTTCCTTCGGGCGGCCGACAACGAGAAGCTCTCAGAGCTCGTCACCAACCTTGTCCGGAAGTTCCAGCGGCTTCGCTACGCCTCCCTCAGCCTGCCCGGCCGAATGCATATTTCCGTGAAGGAGCACGAACGGATCATCGAGGCATTCCAGTCCCGCAATGCCGACATGGCCGAGACCCTTGTCCGCAAGAACGCTGAGTACGGCGGCCGGGTTCTCATGCAGGAAACCGACGGCGCACCTCCCCTCAAACCTGCCGAACAGGCTGCTGCACTGCAACTTGATATCTAGTGACCCGGTTGGTTTCTGTCTGCAGTTGAGGTTCTTTTAACCGCAGCCGGCGTTGCGGCTCCTTGACGTGGCAGGGCTGGCCCCGTGTCGCCAGTCGCAGCCTCAATGCCTCACAATTTTCCCCAAGGATTTACCAACAGAGACACTGGACTGGGTGACGATACCCCGTTCACCCGCCCCCCTCACCCGCCTTGACAGTCCTGAGCCAATCTGGTAGTGAGGTCTAAGCTGGCTTTGTGCCGCCATTTTTGTGCCCGGAGAGACTACCGTGACCATCTTTAGCCGCATTCCCAAGGTTGACCGCATCCTTGAACAGGGCGAAGTCAGGCGGTTGCTGGCAGACCATCCCCGACCCACGGTTCTCGCCGCCGTTCGCGCCGTGCTCGATGCCTTGCGCGCCGAGGCCCGCGCAGGATCGCTACGGGAGCAAGATCTGGCAGACGGTGCGGTTGCCGGCCGGGTCGGTCGCGAGGTGGCCCGCAGCACGGCGTGCAGCCTTCGACGGGTGGTGAACGGCACCGGTGTCGTCATTCACACGAACCTGGGGCGCTCTCCCCTGGCGGAGCGGGTACGGCAACGTGTCGACGACACCGCCTACGGCTACTCCAACCTGGAATTCGATCTGGAGCGGGGCGAGAGGGGGAGCCGATACTCCCATGTTGAGAAGCTGCTCTGCGAACTGACCGGCGCAGAGGCCGCGCTCGTGGTCAACAACAACGCAGCGGCGGTCCTGCTGGCCCTGTCCGCCCTTGCCGGCGGAAAAGAGGTCATCGTCTCCCGGGGAGAACTGGTGGAGATCGGCGGGTCGTTCCGCATCCCGGACGTCATGCAGCAGGGCGGGGCCGTTCTCCGCGAGGTGGGAACCACCAACCGTACCCATCCCCGCGACTACCGTCAGGCGGTGACATCCGAAACGGGGCTTTTGCTCAAGGTCCACTCCAGCAATTTCGCCGTGGTCGGTTTTACCGCAGAGGTGACGGCCCCGGAGATGGTCGCCATCGGCCGCGAATTGGGTCTGCCGGTCATGGCCGACATCGGCAGCGGCTGTCTCATTGATCTCTCCCGTTTCGGCATCCGGGGAGAGCCCACGGTGCAGGAATTCGTCTCCGCCGGGGTGGATGTGGTCACCTTCAGCGGTGATAAGCTCCTGGGCGGTCCCCAGGCCGGGATCATCGTCGGGCGCAGGGCATACGTGGAGCCGCTGAAAAAGCATCCTCTGCTCCGGGCTATCCGTATCGACAAGCTGACCCTGGCGGCCCTGGAGGGAACCCTGCGCCTCTACCGGGATGAACGCCAGGCCCTGGCGGAGATACCGACTCTCAGGATGCTGACCGCCTCGGCCGACGAATTGCGGCTTCGCGCCAGACAGTTCATGCGCCGTCTGCGCCGGGGCGTCCCCGCTTCCGTACGGCTTGCTTCCCTTGACGGCGTTTCCCAGGTGGGAGGGGGTGCCTATCCCCTCCTGGAGCTGCCCACGACCCTCATTGCCGTTGACGTGGACGGGGTGTCTCCCCAGGAGATGGAGACGCGGCTCCGGCGCATGACCGTGCCGGTAGTCGGGCGCATCAACCGGGGACGCTTTCTGCTCGATGCGCGGACCCTCCTGGACGACGATGCCCCGGCGGTTGCCTCCGCCCTGCGGGAACTGGCCGGCTGACGCGGCCGGGGGCAATTCTTCGTATTACTTTTGGCTGGTCTTTTAGCGATCCTTCGGTATAATCAGCTCATTCCGGCCCGACCGGCGCCGTTTTCCGCGCAGGCCGGGCCGTATTTGTGGCGCCGTCCACCGCGGCGCGAAGGGGAGAAGCCATGGCCGTTTTCGCCCTGGTCCCGGCCGCCGGCATGGGCAAGCGGATGGGGGCCTCCATCAACAAGCAGTACCTCCTCCTGGCGGGGAGACCGATCCTCGCCCATACCCTGAGTGTTTTTGAGGGGGCGTCCTTTGTTGACGGCGTATTTGTCATCACTCCCGAGGACGAGATTCCCTTCTGCCGTGACCAGGTGGTTGAGCGTTACGGCTTCACCAAGGTTCTGGGCATCGTTGCCGGCGGTGCGGAGCGCCAGCATTCGGTCCTGAACGGGTTGCGGGCCATGGAGGGAACTGCGGCGGACGACGATGTGGTCCTTATCCATGATGGGGTCCGTCCCTTTGTCAGTACGGACGTGCTGGCCCGGGCAGCCGCGGTGGCCCGGGAGGACGACGGAGCCCTTGTTGCCGTGCCGGCCAAGGACACCGTGAAGACGGTTGAAGACGGCATCATAACCGGTACCCCCCCCCGGGAGACCCTTTGGCTCGCCCAGACGCCCCAGGCGTTTCGCTACGCCGTCATCCGCGCGGCCCACGAAATTGCCGACGCGGAACGCTTTCTCGGCACCGACGATGCCATGCTTGTGGAGCGCCTGGGCCGCAGCGTGCGGATCGTCGTGGGGGATTACCGCAATATCAAGATCACGACGCCCGAGGACATGGTCCTGGCCGAGGCGTTTCTGAAGGAGATCACGGCGTGAACGGGCGACCGGCTCCGCGTGTTTTGAAAGAGAGGTACATACCATGAGGATCGGCCACGGCTATGACGTTCACCGCCTGGTGGCGGAACGAAAGCTGATCGTCGGCGGCGTCGACATTCCCTACGAACTGGGCCTGCTGGGGCATTCCGATGCCGATGTGCTGCTCCACGCCATCTCCGACGCCATTCTCGGAGCCCTTACCCTGGGAGATATCGGCAAGCACTTTCCCGATACCGACCCCCGGTACAAGGGCGCCGACAGCCGGGCACTGCTCCGCCATGTCATGGAGCTGGCGGACCGGCACGGATTCCGCCTCGGCAACCTGGATGCCACGATCGTGGCCCAGCGTCCCAAGATGGCCCCTCACATCCCTCTCATGCGAGAACATATCGCCGCCGACCTGATGGCGGACCCCGAGCGGGTGAACGTCAAGGCGACCACCACCGAAGAACTTGGGTTCGCGGGGCGCGGCGAGGGTATTGCCGCCTATGCGGTGGTGCTCATGGAAGAGAAGTAGCAGCCTAATGTAATTTGTGCGAGGACAGCGAATGTCGACCACCGAATCAGCCCACGTCACCAACTTCCTGCGAACCATCGTCGAGGACGATCTCAAGAGCGGCAAGCACCGGATCATCGTCACCCGCTTCCCCCCCGAGCCCAATGGCTATCTCCACATCGGCCACGCCAAATCCATTTGTCTCAACTTCGGCTTGGCGCGGGATTTCGGGGGGCGCTGCCATCTCCGCTTCGACGACACCAACCCGGTGAAAGAGGAGACCGAGTACATCGAGTCGATCAAGGAGAGCGTCCGCTGGCTCGGCTTCGAGTGGGGGGAGCATTGCTATTACGCCTCCGACTACTTCGAGCAGCTCTACCAGTGGGCCGAATCCCTCATCATACAGGGCAAGGCCTACGTGGACGACCTGACGGCCGATGAGATCCGCTCCTACCGCGGCACCCTCACCGAACCGGGCAAGGAGAGTCCCTACCGCAGCCGCACTGCAGAGGAAAACCTTGATCTGTTCCGCCGGATGCGGGCCGGCGAGTTCCCGGATGGGGCAAAGGTGTTAAGGGCCAGGATCGACATGGCCTCTCCCAACATCAACCTGCGGGATCCGGTCATGTACCGGATTCTCCATGCCCCGCACCCCCATGCCGGCGACAAATGGTGTATCTACCCAATGTATGACTACGCCCATGGCCAGTCGGACGCCATTGAGGGGATCACCCACTCTATCTGCACCCTGGAGTTCGAAGATCATAAGCCCCTTTACGAGTGGTTTCTGGACAACCTGCCGGTGCCGAACCGGCCGCGCCAGTACGAGTTCGCCCGCCTGAATCTCACCTATGCGGTCATGAGCAAGCGCAAGCTTCTCCAGTTGGTTAAGGACGGCGACGTGACCGGCTGGGATGACCCGCGCATGCCGACCATCATGGGCATTCGCCGTCGGGGCTTTACGCCCGAGGCGATTCGGAGCTTCTGCGACACCATCGGTGTGGGACGCAGCGACAGCTGGATCGACATGAGCATTCTGGAAGAGAGCGTGCGCCAGGATCTGAACGAGCGCGCGCCCCGGGTCATGGCGGTCTTGCGGCCTCTCCGGCTGGTGATCGAAAACTATCCCGAGGGGGAGGCGGAGGATCTCACCATTGCCTATCACCCCCAGCGTCCCGACCTGGGCGGCCGGCCGGTCCCCTTTGGACGGGAGCTTTTCATCGAGCGCGACGATTTCATGGAGGTCCCTCCCAAGGGGTTCAAGCGTCTTTCGCCGGGCGAAGAAATCCGCCTGCGGGGCGCGTACATCGTGAAATGCACCGGGGTGGAGCGTGATGGCGAGGGGAACGTGACCACGGTACGCTGCACCTATGATCCGGAGACCCGCAGCGGCCTTCCCGGTTCGGAGCGCAAGGTCAAGGGGGTCATTCACTGGGTCTCGGCGACCCATGCCGTGACTGCCGAGGTCAGGCTTTACGATCGGCTCTTCACCGTTCCCAACCCCTCGGGCGACGACTGGAAGGAGCTTCTCAACCCCCTGTCGGTTGAAATCGTTCGGGATTGCCGGCTGGAGCCCTCCCTGGCTCTGGCCCGGCCCGAGGATCGCTTCCAGTTCGAGCGTCAGGGATACTTCTGCGCTGACCGCGTCGATTCGCAGCCCGGCGCGCCGGTCTTCAACCGGACCGTGACGCTGCGGGATTCGTGGGCCAAGAAGTAATACGTAGAATTAAGAATCTGAAAGGGCTTTCCATGGCATTGCGCGTCTACAACACGCTTTCGGGCACAAAGGAAGATTTCGTCACGCTGGAGCCGGACCGGGTGAAGATGTACGTCTGCGGCGTCACGGTCTATGACCACTGCCACATCGGCCACGCCCGGGCCAACGTGGTCTTCGACATGATCTACCGCTACCTCCGCCACGCAGGCTACGAGGTGACCTATGTCCGCAACTATACCGACGTGGACGACAAGATCATCAATCGGGCCAATCAGGAAGGGGTGCCGTTCAACGTCATCTCCGAGCGCTTCATTGCCGAGTTCGACCGGGACATGGCGGCTCTGGGGCTCGATTTGCCCACCTATCAGCCCAAGGCCACCGAGCACATCGCCGAGATGATCCAGGTCATCGAGCGACTGGTGGAACGGGGCTTTGCCTATGCCGCCGACGGGGATGTCTACTTCAGCGTTGAGGCCTTCGATCAGTACCTGAAGCTCTCCAAGCGCAACCTTGAGGAAATGCAGGCCGGCGCACGCATCGAGGTGGGAGAGAAAAAACGCCATCCCATGGACTTTGCCCTCTGGAAAGGGTCGAAGCCGGGCGAGCCCTGCTGGGATTCCCCCTGGGGCCAGGGGCGTCCCGGCTGGCACATCGAGTGCTCCGCCATGAGCATGAAGTACCTGGGCGAGACCTTCGATATTCACGGCGGCGGCAAGGATCTGGTATTCCCTCACCACGAGAATGAGATCGCCCAGTCCGAGGCGGCCAACGGCAAGCCCTTTGCCCGCTACTGGATCCACAACGGCTTTGTGAACATAAATGCCGAGAAGATGAGCAAGTCCCTCGGCAACTTCTTCACCATCAAGGAAGTGCTGGAGAGCTATGACGCCGAGGTGCTCCGGTTCTTCCTCCTGTCGGCTCACTACCGTTCTCCCATTGATTTTTCGGATCAGAACCTGAAGGAGGCCGCAGCGGGTCTGGAGCGGATCTACAATGCCCTGGCCGGCATCGACGAGGCAGTGGCCGCAGGCGGCACGGGTGCGGGGCGGATCGACGAGGAACTGGCCGAGAAGGCGGCCGGACTTCCGGCCCGTTTCAGTGAGGCCATGGACGATGATTTCAACACGGCCCAGGCGTTGGGCTATGTCTTTGATCTGGTGCGGGCGGTCAACCGGGTGCTTGCAGAGGGTGGTATCGACCGGACCGTACTTGCGAGCGCGCGGGAGGCAATCAATCGGGTGGGAGCGGTGCTTGGCCTGTTCACGTCGGAGCCGGTTGCCTTCGCGGAGCGTCTCAAAAGTCGCAAGGCCGCGGCTCTGCCCATTGAGGCCTCCGAGATCGAACGCCTGATCGAGGAGCGGAACGCGGCCCGCAAGGCCCGGGATTTTCGTCGTGCCGACGAGATTCGCGATACCTTGGCGGCCCAGGGGATTCTGCTCCTCGACTCAGCCCAGGGAACAACCTGGAAGGTGAAATAGACGAGCTAAAACGAAAAAAACGAACCGCTGCGGATTGCTTCCGCCCGGTTCGCTTCATGATCGACGAAGTGCGGGGCACCCCTGGCAAGGGATGCCCCGTTTTTTTTGTGAAAATCAGGCGGCCTTCTGATCCCCGGATTGAGACTGCTCGAGTTGGACGGAGAAAAGCTCCATGGCCTCCCTCATGATGTCCGACACGCTCTTGTGAGTGGCTTCCATGATTGCCTGCAGGCGATCACGCTCTTCGTCGCTGATCCTCATGGAGATAACGTTGTACCGCGGATTTTCTCTCATTCTTCCCATGTCTGGTATCCTCCGTGTATTGATTGGCATTGTTGATATCGATTTTGTGTACTTACTATGCCATATACATGCCAGATTTAGGGGCCAGAGAAAAAAATTATAACATGTCGAAATCATTATTAAGTTAAATATAAAAATTATCTAATAAAAATCTGCGTATACATCTTTGTGTCACGGTTGGCACAGGCGTGGCCAAAAGTGCACACTATTGTCTGCCCCCCTGGGGTATATCCCGCTCCTCTTTGTCCTTGAGGCGATACTTGTCAAGCAGGCGGTAAAAGGTGCGGCGCGGAATGTTGGCGAGCCGTGCGGCGCGGCTGACGTTGCCGTTTGCTTCGGCCAGATAGCGCTGGATCAGCTTCTTTTCGAGCTTGACCACATGCCTTTCGCGCTCCGCGCGGAAGGATGCCCGGATATCCAGGTCGGCGGTCGGGCTCCCATCCAGATTTTCCGAAAGGGCCAGAGGGAGGTTCTCCAGGTGGATGACATCGTCGTGGGCGAGCACCGCAGCCCGTTCGATGACGTTCTGCATCTCGCGGATGTTGCCGGGCCAGGGGTACTTGGTGAGAGCAATGACGGCCCGCTCTTCGATGGCTGAGAGCCGCTTGTTCAGTTTGGTGCTGGCTTTTTCCATGAAGTGGTGCGCCAGAATCGGAATCGACTCTACCCGATTGCGCAGGGGCGGCATGGTGATGGTAAAGACATTGAGGCGATAATACAGGTCCTCGCGGAACCAGCCCGCCCGTACTCCTTCTTCGAGGTTCCGGTTGGTTGCGGCAATGAGGCGTACGTCGACCTTGCGGGCAGTCGTGCCCCCGACGGGACGCACTTCGCCCATGTCGAGGACGCGCAGGAGTTCCGCCTGCAATTTCGGAGTGATATCGCCGATTTCATCCAGGAAGATGGTGCCGCCGTCGGCGGCCTCGAACAGTCCCTTTTTCTCGGCGATGGCGCCGGTGAAGGCCCCCCGCTTGTGTCCGAAGAGTTCGCTCTCCAGAAGGGAATCAGTGATGGTGGTGCAGTTCACGGTCACCAGGGGCTTATCGTTGCGCTTGCTGAAGCGATGGATGGCTCGGGCGGTGAGTTCCTTTCCGGTTCCCGACTCGCCCCGGATCAGAACCGTCGTTGGCGTGGGCCCCACTTGCTTGATGAGATCGAGTACTTCCAGGGTCTTACGGTCGTCGCCGACAATGAACTCGTCAGTGTACTCGCGGTCAAGTTCCCGACGGGCGAGCTCGTACTTCTGGATCAGGCGGCCACGATCCTCTTCCAGTTGCTGGAGGTTGTAGGGAAGGCACATCTCGATCTCGGCCAAGCCCTGGTAGACCGCCACGGCATACTCGCGGCAGGTGCGATAGCCGCAGGCGCGGCAATTGAGTTCGTCCTTGACCGAGTACTTGCTGGTGGCTTGAAGTATTTTCTTGATATCGTTTGTTTTTGGCGACTCGAGGCGCGCGTGCTTGCTGGCAAAAGAGCGGACCAATCCGGTCTGCTCACGGGAGGAAAGATAGTGTGGAGCCGTCTCGTAGGGGATGTCCTGCTTGTAATGGTTAATTATCAGGTTGCGGCGGTAGAATTCGGTCAGGTCGTTGTTGCGGCCGGGACCGCCGATGCATCCGTCATAGCAGAAGCGCAGGTCGGCAAAGCGGGGAGCGATCCTGCCGGCTGCCAGGTCTCTGATGATACCCATGACGTTTACTTCGCCACAGGCGGAGACTATTTCGGTGTCAAGGGGGTCCGCCGACATGGAGAACGATCGGAAGGTTCCCTCGTTGATGGGGAAAAGTCTTCCCACCGTGGGCGCAAGCCCGTCGAAGGGAAGCGCGTCGAGGGTCGGGAGGGAAATCTGACGGCTGCGGAAGATGCCCTCCAATTCGCGGTAGGTGAGAACAATGTCGATGGCTTCCCGCGTTTCGGCCATCTGGGTTTCGAACTTTGCGGCAATGCAGGAACTGATGTAGACCACTTTGGCCTTGGGACCCAGTACTTTCTTGAGGTAGCGGCCCATGGCGATCATGGGAGAAACGACGGGCACAAGGTTTCTGAGCAGTTTCGGGTAGTGCCGCTCGATCAGGTCAACGATGGCAGGGCAGTGGGATGAAATGTAAGTCCGGTCGTTGTCGCCGGTGATGCGGGCGTAATCGTCAGCGATCAGTTCAGCGCCGTAGGCCCCTTCGTGGACCTCGCGAAAGCCGATCCGTTTGAGGCCGGCCACGAGCTGGCCCGGTGCAACGTTGTGAAAAAATGCCGGAAATGATGAGCCGAGCACGGCGATTACCTTGTCTTCCGAGGTGAGAAGACTCTCGGTAACGCCCACCTTGTCGGCCACCATCTTTGCCCGTTGCGGGCAATTGCTCAGGCAGTTGCCGCAGCCTATGCAGCGGTCGAAGATGATCTCGGTGTAGCGTTTTTCAACCTTGATCGCCTTGACCGGGCAGCTCCTGACACAGCAGTAGCACTTGCGGCACTTTTCCTTGTCGGTAATTATCGGCTCCATGACGCCTCCTGTACATGTGAACCATACACCATTGAAGGGGTAGTGTGCAACAAGTGACACATAAAGTATACGCTGTGCCGGGCGTGGCACAGCGGGTTGGCGGCAAAAAAACACCCTAGCGACTAGGAGGGAAAGTCGGCTAGGGCATAATGAGGATCTCTCGACCCTCGCAACTCTTTTCTAAGTAAACTATAGCGCGATCATCCAGCCTCCGCAAGTAAATAGGAGAAGATAATTTGCTGTATTTAAAGAGTTTTTCATGTGTGGCTCTTTGTGGTCCGGTGTGGCTTTTCCGACAGGTCAGGCCCGATTGCGACCCCCCTGCGATTGTGGTATAACCTCCACAACCCCCGTGGAGGGGAATCCCATCCCCGAAGGAGAACCGACCATGGACCTGAGCCTGGACGAGCATAAACTCATCATCGAATTCCGACGGCTGTCGGACAGCGGCAGAAAGAGCCTGCTTGATCACGCCGCCGTTCTTGTGCGGCAGGAACTGGACAGGGGCGAACCGGACAGCCCCGCCCCCGAGAACCGCTGTTCCGTACCCCAGAGTGAGAAGCGCCCTGAAGCGGCCAAGGAGCCCATTTTCACGGAATAGATCTCTACCATTGCGTGCCGTTCGACGAGAGTCTGACGGCGCGCCGTTCTCACCGCCGTATCGAGCCCACTACGCCATGCCTATGCCCCGTACTCTGGTCAGGATCATAGCCGTTTTCATCGTCACGTTCTTTCTTCAGTCCATAGCCCGGGCCGGGGATTCCCGGCTGTCCGTGCCTCCTCTCGCGAAACCGCCCCTGGGCGAGCGGTGGTTCGGTATCTTCATGGGGGGGGAGCGGACCGGCTTCGGCCGGCAGGTGACAACCGCGGTGGACGACGGCTACGAGATGACAGTGGAAGGGAGCGTCAGGATGGTTGTCCTCGGCTTTTCGCGCGAGGCGGCTTCCCGCGAGGTCTATCGGGTGGGACGTGACCTTGCCCTCCGCTCCTTCCGGGTGGAGCAGGTGCTTGACGGTACTCCCCGGCGACTGGAAGGCGAAACGACGCCGGCAGGAGTGAAGATCCGGCTCGAACGGGGAGGCAGCCGGAAGGAGAAGCTTCTCAAAACCAAGGGAGCAGTATATCCGCCGCCGGTCCTGAACCTCTATCCGCTCTTGAAGGGAGCGGTTGCGGGAAAGCGCTACAAGGTAACCATGCTCGATGTGGAAGGCGGTTCCCTGAAAAACGTCGCCATTACCGTGCAGGGATCGGATACTGCGGCAGGCGGGATACAGGCCGTCCACATGGTAAACGACCTCTACCCCATGGTCGACAATGAAGTCTGGGTAGACCGGGATGGGAACACCCTCCGCGAGTCGGTGCGTGACGGCCTGGTGGAGACCGTGGCCGAGGATGGTGACGCAGGGCGGCGATTCCTGGCCGAAGCCACCCTGTCCCGGCGTGACATGATCCTCGACTTCAGCCTCGTGCGGTTGAATCCTCCCCTTGAGCGGGTCCGGGAACTCAAGAGCCTCGTGATTACTCTTGAGGGAATCCCCCGGGAGATGTCGCTACCCGATGGGGGAGGGCAGAGCGTGCGGCGTCTGGGCGACGGAAGCGTGCAGGTCACGGTGGAGCCGGTGGTGCCGTCCGCTGCGCCGGCTGGAGATAGCGCGCCTGCGGTTGATGCTGCTGCCCTGGCCCCCTGGTTGGCACCTACCGACCTCCTGCCGGCGGATCATCCCGAGATCGTGGCTACGGCCCGGCGGGTTATCGGGGATGATGCCTCCGCCCGGGGACGGCTGGAAAAGCTGGTGACCTGGGTGAGCAGCTACGTGAAAGACAGCGTCACGGATGCCCCGTCTCCCCTCGACACGCTTGCCTCACGCACGGGAAACTGTCAGTCGCATGCACGCCTTTTCGTCTCCCTGGCCCGTGCTGTGGGCATTCCGGCCCGTTTCGTGTCAGGGCTTGTCTCCCTGGACGGAAAGGGCCTGCTCTATCACAGTTGGGCCGAGGTTTTTGTGGATGGCGCCTGGCAGCAGGTTGACCCCGCCTTTGATCAGGTTCCTGCCGATGCCTCGCATGTGAAACTGGTTGAGGGGGAAAGCCCCGACCGGCTGGCGGCCATTGCCGCCGTGGTCGGCAGGATCAAGGCCCGGGTGGTTGACATGAGGTAGGAAATTCCTTGGCGTAGCGCCGCAGCAACTGGTCGATCCGCCGCTTTGCAGTGGCGGTGACCGGCCCGACGGCCACGAGGTTGAGGGCTGCCGGAGCAAAAAGCCGCTGCGCGACGGCCTGCAGGGTGCCCTCGTCCACGGCCTCAACCTCGGCCCGTTCCTCGTCGATCCCCTTGACCATCCCCATTAGTTCGCCCCACCCGTAACGCACCTGCATCTCGAAGGTGGAATCTTCGCTGTAGGCAAGGTCGAAGAAATATCCCTGCCGAACCCGGCACAGTTCCTCGGCGCTAACCGGCTCCGCCGCCAGTTTCCGGGTCTCCCTGAGGACTTCCTCCACGGCGGTGAGCAGATTCTCCGGTGCGGTGGACAGCTCGATGGAAAAGCAGCCGGTCTCGTCGTAGGCGGCAATCTGGGCGTCCACGGAGTAGACGATGCCGAGCCGTTCCCTCAGGTTCAGGTGGAGGCGCGAACAGCCGCCTCCCGCCAGAACGCGCCGGAGGAGCCGGGTTGCCGCCAGCTGCGGGTCGGGGCGGGAGAATCCACGAAAGGTTATCTGGAGATCCACCTGGCTGTCTGCGTCCTTCACAAAGAGGCAGCGGGGTTCGTCCTGGTCTGACGGCGGCGGCATCCGGCCGGGGGCGGACGGTCCCGCCCAGGTGCCGAAGGCGTCGGCGACGGCCCCGAATACGTCGTCGGCCCTGACTCGCCCGGCTGCTACGACCACTGCGTTGGTGGGGACGTAGTAGCGGGCCATGTGACCCTTCAGGTCGGCCTCGGTGATGGCCGAGATGGTGTCGAGGTAGCCGATGGTCGGCATGCCGAGGGGGTGGCCGGGCCAGAGCATGCTGCTGGAGAGGTTGTCGGGGTTGATGTCGTCACCGTGGTCGTTGATGTCTTCCAGGGCTTCCTCGGTGATGATCCGCTTTTCGATATCAATGCCCGGAAAGGTCGGCGTGAGGATCATGGCTGCCAACAGGCGCAGCCCTTCAGCCACATGATCGGGGTGGACGCGGGAATAGTAGCTGGTGGACTCGGCGTCGGTCGCGGCATTGACGCAACCGCCGATGGCCTCGAAAGCGGCTTCCAGTTCCAGGTTGGTGGGGTGCTCGGCGGTGCCCCGGAAGAGCATGTGCTCCAGGAAATGGGCGAGCCCGGCCGTGGCACGGTTGTCGTCGCGTCCGCCGACGCGCACGTAGACCGCGATCTCGGTACTGTGGAGGTGGGGCATTTCCACCGCCACCACACGCAGGCCGTTGGGGAGAGTTTTCCGGTGGGCGGTTGCTGTCATCGGGCCTCGGCGCTGATGGCCTGAATGGCGTCGAGTACTACCCCGTCGTACTTGTCGCGGGAGAGGGCCATGGCCACGGGGGGGATGCGCAGCAATGACTTGACGAGGCCGAAGCGCATGTCGCGGGGAAGGATGTCGATGTAGCGGACGAGGTTTTCCTCCTGCTCCGGCGCCAGTGCCCCGTTGCCCGTAAGAGTTGCGACGATGTCGCTCATGGTGACCGCCTGCTGGTCGTCCCGCTGGGCCCTGAGCTTCTCAGCCACGTGGTCCCAGTGATTCAGCACCTCGCCGGCGGTTACGGGCCGGGCCGCATGGTCGGCGCACCAGCGCAGAAAGGCGATGGCAGCCTCTTTGCCGATAATGCCGGCGTAGATCTCCATCTCCAGTTCCCGGGGAAAACGGCACTGCCGGCGCAAGATGCTCACCATTTCCCAGCCCCGCTCGGTGGGTTCGGCGTCCATCTCCAGGGGGCTCCCCTGGCTGGCCAGGAGCGAGGTGTTGGCCGCCAGGAACCGGCGCACCCCCTGGTCCAGGTCCCTGGCCGCGGCGTAGCGGGCCCAGCACTGGTAGTCGGTTTCCACGTAGAGCATCACCATCCGGTCGATGAGGGACCGGTCAAAGGTCGCCACCTGGTAGGTGCCGTCAGGCGGGTTGATGGTCACCACCACCTTGTGCCGGGGGTGGAGGGTGTGGGTGTGGAGCGCACGGCGGTTTCCCTCGGAGGGGGGCTCCACGAACTGGAAGATGGCCTGGAGGGTGTCCTCCTGCTGGGCCCGGTTCAGTTCATCGCAGTGGATGACCGTGTCCGGCGCGTCGTCGTCGGGCCACCAGCAGGGGCGCGACCAGTACATGACGTCCTTTTCGCGATAGGGGATGCCCACCAGGTCCCCCACTTCCATCTGGCCAAGGCGAATAGGTTGATAACGGCGGCCGGTCTCCCGGCAGAGCTGTATGATGCCGGCTGTTTTGCCGACCCCCCGGTGGCCGACGATGCACGGCGTCAGGTCGGTCCTGGCGAGGATCTCTCTCAGGACCACCTTCATTTGTTCGACATTCATGGCGTTGTCCGACCTCGTTGCGAATATGTTTCAACCATAGCATGATTTCAACGGGCAGGTCCATACCTCCTCCGGCACGTTCGGGGAACATCCTTGACTCAATCCGGGCGAAGTGCTATAAACTCCTCCCTTTGCAGGCGTCGGCAAAACGGACTAACGGCCAGTGGCCACGAGGATACCAACGATGAGCGGCAGACCGATTTCAGCAGGAGATATCATAGAGGCGCGCTGTACCAAGTGCAGGGCGGTGTACAATCATACCATCGTGGCCATGGTCGGAACGCGGGTGGTGCGGGTCCAGTGCAATACCTGCGGCGGCCAGCACAACTACCATTCACCCCAGGAAGAGAAAAAAACCGTTGAGCGGTCGTCAGCACGCCGGCCGGCCGGGGAGAAGCCGCGTCGGGCTTCGGCCGTGGCAGGGCCTTCGGAATGGGAGCACGCCATGGAGGGGCGCGATCCGGTCTCAGCGGTCCCCTATGCCATGGATGCGTCTTTCCGGGTCGATGCGCTGGTGAATCACCCGACGTTCGGCATCGGCATCGTGACGGCGGTCATCAAGCCGAATAAGGTCGAAATCCTGTTCCGGGACGGGAAGAAGCTGTTGCGCTGCAGTCTCTGACTCACGTCCCCTCGGGCGGAGTGTCTGTCAGGGGCTCTGCCGGAGAGCACTGCTCGGGCGGGAGAGTAAAAAAGAACGTCGCCCCCCGATCCGGTTCCGCCTCGGCCCAGATGCCCCCCCCGTGACGGTGGACGATTCGCTGCACGGTAGCAAGCCCGATGCCGGTCCCCTCGAATTCCGCCGACGAATGGAGACGCTGGAAGGCTCCGAAGAGCTTGTCGGCAAAGGCCATGTCGAACCCCACGCCATTGTCGCGCACCAGGAACACCTCACGGTCGTTCCGACGCACCACATCAACCTCGATGACCGCATGTTCCCGCTTCGAGCTGTACTTCCAGGCATTGCCGATGAGATTCTGAAGCACGAGCAGAAGCAGCCGCCGGTCGCCCCAGGCGGTCATTCCCTCAGTGATCCGCACCTCGACATTCCGGTCGTCATCACCCTCGCGCAGGTCCTCGATCACCCCTCTTGACAGCTCCGTCAGATCAACCCGTTCACACTCCATCTCCGCACGGGACACTCGCGACAGCTCCAGCAGATCGTCGATGAGCTGTCCCATGCGGTGGCTTGCCGCCTGAAGGCGTTGCAGGAAATGCTGAGCCTGCTCGTCCAGCAGCGGCAGGTACTCATCCAGAAGAATCCGGCTGTAACTGTTGATGTGCCGCAGGGGAGCCCGCAGGTCATGGGAAACCGAGTAGCAGAACGACTCCAGCTCCCGGTTGGAACTCTCCAGCTGGGCGGTCCGCTCCCGGACGCGCTCCTCCAAGACAACGTTGAGCCTGAGGATTTCCTCCTGTGCTTCCTTCAGATGGGTGATGTCGTTGCCGATGCTCAGGATTTCCCGCAGGTTGCCCCGCTCGTCCGCCAGGGGCTTGTTGGCCCAACTGATCCAGACCCGTTCGCCGCTGCGCAGGATGTTCTCGTTGACGTTGTGGGTGTAGCTGTCGGGGTTCTCGCAGATTTCCCCGATCATGCCCGCCAGATCCCTGCCCGTCGACTCCCGTTCCGGGGTGATGGTCCCCACCACGCTTTTACCCACCAGCTCTGTGGCCGGATACCCGAAAAAACCCTCGGCGAACTCGTTCAGGTAGGTGATGTTCCCGCTCGTGTCGACGCGCAGGATGATGCTGTTGGCGTTCTGAACCAATTGGCGGTATTCCTGCTCGGAGGTGCGGAGTCTGCGCTCCAGGAGGGTGCGCTGGCGCAGCATGGCAACGAGCAGGGCAATGATTCCGCACAGCGCCAGGAAGGCTGAGGCGGCGATGGCCAGTTCGCGGCGATAGGTATGCAGGAGACGGTTGGGCTCGTTGACGATTTCGCTCCCGGCGGGCAACTTGGCGCGGCTGATGCCGAAGCGTTTCAACTCGTTGTAGTCGAAGCGGAGAACCGGCGGGACCGCGTGATCTATCCCGATGGATTCGGGCCGTTCACCCCTTACGATGCGCAACGCAATCCGTCCGGCGGCCTCTCCCTGCTGCTGGCCGGACAGCAGGCTGCCGCCGACGATGCCCTTGCCCAACTGGAAGGTCCAGAGGCCGTAAATGGGGACGTTGGTCCGGTCATGCACGAACCTCAGGACCTCTTCATAGGTGAATGACCGTCCCTGACGGTCCCGGTTGAAGGCGCCAAGGACGATCAGGCTGTCGTTGCCCAGGCGTTCAACGGCCGTGGCCAACTCCGTCATGGTCACATTCTGGATTATTTCGATGCCGGCCCGGTCGCGGTACCTGTCCTTTGCCTGCCGGACACCGTCGGCAATGGCTTGGCCGGTTTCGGTCGTGTCGCTGATGACCACCACCCGGCGACGGTCGGGGTGGAGGGAGAGGGCGAGAGAGATTGTCCTGAGGGGGTCGGCTTCTTCCACGACGCCGGCGATGTTGGACATACCGGCCAGGGTGCTGTCGGAAAATCCGTTCAAGCCGCAGAACACGATGGCCGCTCGGGGAAAGATCCCGGCCCGGTGTTTTACGGCAAAGTCGAAGGCGGCGTTGTCGGTGGTGACGACAATCTGGAGGTCGGCGCCGGCATACTTGTGGCGGAAGAGGTCCGCCAGGAGCCGCTCGTGAGTTGATCCCCCGTAACGCTTGGCATCCAGGTATTCCACAAAGGGGTCCGCATCAGGGTCGGCCTCCCTGAAGGCAGCCATGATGCCGGCCGTCACTTCGTGGGTCCAGGTGAAGCCGGGATGGTACGAGTGCAGCACAAGGATCTTGCCGAGGAGGGAGCCGGGAGCGGATGCGTGGGCCGTCTGGGGCGAGAGGGCAAGGAGAAGCGTCAGGGCCGCCAGGATCGACGCGAAAGGGCGCCACAGATGCGCCCGCGACCGTTCGAGGCGTGTCCGAAGCAAAAACAACCAGGGGAAGTGGCTGGCGGCCAAGGGAATCATCCGGTGTTCTCCGGGTAAGGCTGTAGCCCTACCTTGATCACGGTACCCCGCTCAGGAGGATGCGGCGACCGCGCTCAGGAAGCCGAAACGGCCGAGTCGCGGGAAGCGGAGCCGCTTCCTATTACCTTTGATGCTTTGCGTCGCGCCTTGTCGGCATACATGCGCTGGTCCGCCAGGCGCCAACTTTGCCCGAGGGTGAGCGGTGCCGTTGCCGTGGCGGTGCCCAGAGAGAGGGTGAGTTCGGGAGAATCTCCGTCGGAGTTGAGCAGCGCTACGGTTTCCCGGACACGTTCCAGCGCTTCCAGCGCCGTTGCGTGGTCGGATCCCTCCATGATGACGGCGAACTCGTCGCCGCCGACCCGCGCCACCACGTCTTCGGACCGGAATGCCGTCCGCAGGGCCTGGGCCGCCTTGATGATGAGGGCATCGCCCGCCGTGTGGCCGAAGGTGTCGTTGACCGTTTTCAGATTGTCCACGTCAACCATCACCATGCTGACGGGGAAATGCCGTCCCCGGTCGATCCGCTGCATCTCCGCCTCGAAAAAGAGGCGGTTGTAGAGCCCGGTCAGGGAGTCGTGGTTGGAGAGGTGGACGAGCCGGTCTTCCTTCTCGATGAGCCGGTTGACGAGACCGTTGAATGCCTCGGCCACCCGTTCGATCTCATCCCCCGAACGGATCAGCACGTTGCGGTGGGCGCCGCTGTCCTCGGCCTCGCGGATCTGGCGCTCCAGCGCGAGGATCGGCAGTGTCAGCCGACGCACGAGGAGCCAGATGGCGGCCGCGCTCAGGAGCCCCCATGGGATGACTGCCATCCATGCCGAACGCTTAGCCATGTGGAGCGGCGCATAGGCCTCGTCCTTCGGCAGGTCGGCCGCCAGGGTCCATGTCGTCTGGCGCAGCTTTTTCAGAGTGCTCAGCATGGGGGTGTCGCCGTTGACCGTTTCGGCCGAGATGACGCCTCCTCGGGGCACGGAGGATGCGTGGTTCAGAATCTCCGATCTGACGTTCTGCTGCAGGATGCTTTCCTGTTGGGGATGCATGATCAGGACGCCGTCATCGGCAAACAGGTAAAAGTGGCCTTCCTTGCCGATGCGGGTGGAGGCCAGGGAGCCGATGAAATTTCCTTTGAGCAGGTCCATGCTCCCCCCGAGTATGGCGACGAGGGTTCCGTTCGGCGTAAAGACCGGGGCAGTGAACATGACGGTGGGATGATGGTGGGGCTGGCTCGACACGAAGGGACGCGAAATGTAGGGGCGTTCCGATGTCCTTGTCTGCCGGATGTAGTCGCGGGCGGAGAAGTCGAGGCCGGAGCGCTGCAGCCCCTGATTGGTCTCGGCCAGCAGGATTCCGTCGGGCGTGAACATGAACGCACCGTTGTCGAAGAACGCGGTCAGCAGGGGATAACGATGAAGAAAGCGCCGGGCGGTCTCGGGTGACGCCACGTCGTCGGCGGTGGCCAGACGAGCGATATTTATGAGGGCGTCGTGGCTGCCCTGGAGCTTTTCGTCAATTTCTGTGCCGATTCGAGACAGCAGGGTCGCCTGGTGGGTATTCACCACGTCCCGCAGCGACCTTCCGAAGAACTCAAGTGTCAGGTAGACCGCAGTGGGAGCCGTGGTAAAGAAGACGAGGAGCACAAAGAGGGCTGTTTTGGTTTTCAGGCTTGCTCGTCTCATGTCGCGCCGCCGAGGGATAAAGTAGTAACCAGTAGTATATCATTTCGTCACCATGGTTTCATTGCTTGAGCTTTTTTGCATCCGAAGTGACACCAGCCTGTGCTGCCCGGCAATAAACCGCTTTTCCCCCGCCGGTGATGGTGGTACTCTCCATCCATTTCGCGGAGGATGGACTGCATGGATACCCGCAACAGGATTATTCTTTTCAACGGTCTCGTGGTTAATGTGGAACAGATGGACGTCCGGATCGGCGCCAAAGGGTGGCACACGTTTCAGGTTGTGCGGCATCCGGGCGGGGTGGGAGTCCTTCCGCTCCACGAGGACGGAACGGTCACCCTGATCCGCCAGCTCCGGCCGGCCGTGAACGACGTGCTGCTGGAGATCCCGGCGGGTCGGCTCGATCCGGGGGAGGAGCCTTCCGCCTGCGGCCAGCGCGAGCTGACCGAAGAGACGGGGCTTACGGCGGAGCGGCTCGAATCCCTCGGCACGATCCTGACCTCGCCGGGAGTCTTCGACGAACGGATCCACCTGTTCCTCGCCGTCGGTCTTACCCAGGGGGAAGCGACCCCCGAGCAGTACGAGGAAATCGAAACCGTTCGCCTTCCCCTGGCCGATGCCCTGGCCCTGGCCGCCGAGGGCGGAATTCGGGACGGCAAGACCATTGCGGCCCTTTTGCGGGCCTCGGTACGGCAGTCATGATCCTGACGGCGCGGGTGGGGGCCGACCAGGCCGGCATACGGCTCGACGAGGGGGCTGCTCGGCTCTTTCCCCAACTCTCCAAAAACCGGATCCGTACCATCATCGACTGGGGAGGATGCGCCGTGGGGGGGACCATGGTGCGAGTGGCGTCCCGCCGTCTTCAGGCCGGTGACGAAATCGTCCTCGGAGTAATGGAGCCGGAGCGTTACCGGGAAATTACCCTGGCGCCCGAAGATATCCTGTTCGAAGACGCCGGCTATCTGGCCGTGAACAAGGCCTCCGGGCTCAACTGTCAGCGGACCCCCTACCAGCTCAAGGGGACCGTTGAGTATGCCGTGACCCTCCACTTCCGGGCCCGCGGCAGCGCCGAGCCTGCACGGGTGATCCACCGCCTCGACCGGGGAACCTCCGGGGTGATGATCTTTCCCGCCACCCGCCGGTCGGCGGCCCATATCTCGCGGGAACTGAAAGAAGGGAGGGTGGAAAAGGTCTACTGGGCGCTGGTGACGGGCATGCTGTCGGCCGATTCCTGGCAGGTCGACGCGCCCGTGGCCAAGGTGGGCACATCCCGCTACGGGGTGGCGCCGGTCGGCAAGGCCGCCCTGACCGAGTTCCGGGTTGTGGCCCGGGGGAACGGCGCGACACTGGTGGAGGCCCGCCCCCGCACCGGCCGCACCCACCAGATCCGCGTCCATCTGGCCCATGGGGGGCTTCCGATCATCGGTGATACAACTTACGGCGGTATCGCCGCGCCGCGGATGATGCTCCACTGCCGGACCATGACCTTCCGGGCTGAAGACGGCCGGCCGGTGAGCGCCACGGCACCCCTTGACCGGGAGTTTACCGCCGCTTGCGAACAGCAAGGAATCCAGTCCGGCGGTGCTTGACGTATTGACTTGATTTTTCGTTTAAATCCAGGGATAAAGAGAACGAAATAACGTAACGGAGGGGTTTATGCTACGAAACATTTTTGTCACGATTGCTGCAGCCATGGTTCTCAGTTTTGCCGCAGCCCCACTCGGTGCAGTGGAGAAGGTTTCGACCGATACGGCTGCGGCGGCACAGCAGAAGGCGGGCCGCGGCTGCTGCATGAAAGAGGCTCGGGATGGGCAGGGATGCTGCTGTTGCTGCTGTGATTGCGACGCCCCGGCGGATGGCTCCTGCTGCAAGAAAGGCGGCAAAGGCAGCGGCACGAAGCGTGGCTGCGCCAAGCAAGGCATGGGGCCGAAGGACTGCCCTGCCGCGTCCGGCCAGAAGGATGACGCCCCGGCCGACCGATGAACGGCGGGCTGTTCTGAGTGATTGAACGGAGAAGGAAACCCGGCGGGGGGATGACGGCATGTCATCCCCCCGTTGCCGCTTAACGGAACCAGCTCACCCTGACAAAACTCTCCCCGTGGCTCCACCGGTAGTGAAGCTCTCCCCGGTGGGCCTTGAAGATCTCGCGGCCCAGCTTCTGGGCCAGTTTGTCCTCGGTGGTGGCGATGGTGAGGACGTTTTTGTCCTGGCTGATTTCCATGATGCGTCCCAGCGGGTTCTTCACCCGGGACTTGGCCTCGATATTTTTGATGGAATTCAGGATGGCGTCCTCGTGCGCCAGGAGGTAGTCGCCGGCAAAGGTGACGATGCCGCCGGGGTTGTTGTCGGCCATCCGCTGACAGGCGGGGCAGACCACCTTGGCGAGGCTGCCGGTTCCTGCCTCCTCGCCTGCAACGGCCCAGCGCTTGTTGCGGTAGAGCGCGCCGCATTTCTTGCACAGGGCGGCTTCATGTCCCTCTTTCGGCAGGTAGACGTCGGTGCTGCGTGCGGTCCGCTGTCCCTGCTCCTCGACTACCGATTTGTGAGTAACCCGTGACATGTGCTCCATCTCCTTTCCCTGAGAGGATGCGGGAGTCCGGTAGTTCCTTGTTCTCCTTGAAGTTCAGTATATCACCCGGTCCCCCGGTCTCAATCGGTCCCGTCCGCCGCTGCGGCAACCACCCGGTTCCGGCCCCCTTCCTTGGCCCGGTAGAGGGCCCGGTCGGCGGCCTCTACCAGTTCCCGCCCCTCCTCGGCGTTGTCGGGGAAGGTGGCGATACCGATACTTACCGTGAGAGCGCCGCCGGGCTGGGTCTCCCGGAGAGGGAAGGGATGCTCTTCCACGGCCCGGCGCAGCTTCTCGCCGGCCAGCAGGGCCAGTTCCCTGTTGGTTTCGGGCATGATGACGACGAACTCCTCCCCCCCGTAGCGGGCCGCGATGTCCGAGGTCCGGATGCAGCCGCGGAACACGGCGGCAGCCTCTCTGAGGACCTCGTCGCCCCGGAGGTGGCCGTGGCAGTCGTTGTACTGCTTGAACCAATCGATGTCGATCATGGCCAGTGAGCAGTTGCGGCGGTAGCGGCGGGCGCGTTTCAACTCGTGGTCGAGGCTGAGCCAGAACTGCCGGAGGTTGAAGATCCCCGTGAGGGGATCGGTGAAGGCCTCGCTGGCAGCAATCTCATAGTTACGCTTCAGGAAGTCATAGCTGAGTTTTCGGGCAATGAGTCCCCGCGCCGCCATCAGGAGATCACCCATTTCGGCGGGAAGAGCGAAAAATCCGTCGGCCCCGGCCTGGGCACACCGGGACCGAACTGATGCATCCCGGTGAGGCGCGGTGATGATCACCGGAATCTGGGAGCTCTGTTCATGGGCCTTGAGACGGGAGCAGACGTCGATCCCGTCGATTCCCGGCAGGTCGAGGGCGAGGATGCAGAGCGCAGGTGACTGGGCAATCCCCTTGTCGAGGGCGTCCCGCCCGTCCACGGCGGTAATGATGTCGCACCGCTCCTGTCGTAGTGCCTCGGTCAGCTCCCGGAGTCGTTCAGGGGCCTGGTCGGCCAGGATGACCCGGGGCGGTGGGCCGCCCCGCTCAGCGGGGCCTTGGCGGGGGAGCACGACCGTGAAGGTGCTCCCGACGCTTGGGGTGCTCTCCACGGCTATGGTGCCGCCATGCAGCTCCACGAACCGTTTGACCAGGGTGAGCCCGATGCCGAGGCTGCCCGGTTCTGCCCGCCCCCGTTTTCCCATCTCGAAGCTCCGGAAGATCTGCTCAAGCTCCTTGCTACCGATACCTTTCCCTTGGTCAGAAACCGTGATCCGCAGCTCTTCCCCCCGCCCGCGCCGTTTTACGGCGTCGATGGCGACGTCCACCCGTCCACCCCGGTCCGAGAACTTGAGGGCATTGGTCAGCAGCTCTTCGATGATGAAGGTGAATTTTCCCTTGTCGGCGATGATGGTGCATCCGTCGTTGCCGCAGCAGGCATGGAGCTCCACCCCCCGCTTCCCGGCCGCTCCCCCCAGGCGGTCCATGACATGGTCCAGCACTTCGCGCACCGGGAACTTCCGGGGCAGGAACAGGGCCATCCCCAGTTCGTCGTTGCAGAGGGAGAGGACTCTCTCCAGAAGCCGCTGAAGCCTCTTGCCCCGAGCAATAATCGTGTCGAGGCAGATGCGCTGCTCGCGGGTGACCGGCCCCATGGCCTCTTCCCGCAGACACTGGGCGAAATCCACGATATGGTTGAGGGGGCGCTGAAATTCCCGCGACATGTGGGACAGAAAGTCGCTCTTTACCTGGTCGGCGAGGAAGAGGCGCTCGTTGACGCGCTCCAGTTCCTCGGTCCGCTCCATGAGCAGGCGGCGCAGGAGGTCGAGCTCCCGCGAACTGACAATCGTGCGCCGGCGCGTCACGGTTACTGCCTCAGGAAAGGGGCCAGCGGGTGGTATGGGGGTCGAAGGAGGATTCCCCGGCCGGTACCCGCGCGAAGGAACGAAGCAGTGCGCGTGCCGGTGCGCCGTCTCCGCCGGCTATCTTGAGGGGAAGGCAGAGGAGTTCGTAGTGCCCCGGCTCGACGCCGATGAGATTCAGCCCCTCCAGGATGAGTATGCCGGCGTCCAGAAGAATCCGGTGGACCTCGGTCTCGTTGCCGAAGGGGCCGATGGAGAGGTAATCGATCCCCACCAGGCGCGTGCCCGCCTCGGCCAGATAGCGGGCGCCGTCGGGGGTAAGCGAGGCGTAACTGTCGCGGAAGCCGGCGTGGCTCCAGAGGCGGGAGTTGGCGGTCTTGAGGATGATCCGCTCTTCTCCCTTTACCGGCAGGTGGGCCAGCTCCCGGCGCCCGATGGCAGTCACGTCGCGCAGTTCGAGCACCCGGGCCTTGCCCGTCAGCAGGTCAAGGGGCACCTGGTCCACGGAGGCGCCGTCATCGCGCAGATGCCGGGGAACGTCGATGTGGGTGCCGGCGTGGGTTCCAAGGGTGATGCGCGAGACGTTGGCGCCGTCGCCCCGGGCCACGCGGGCCACGGGTTCGAGCGAGAAGGGCGGGTCTCCCGGGTAGACGGGGAGATCCGGGGAGAGAGGGACGGTGATGTCGATGATCTTCATGGGGACCTCCGCTGCGGTGGGGGGGCGGCGAGTCCGCAAGGCCGACATGCGCCTCGCGGTCCCACGATACAGAGTATACCGCCGGCGGAGGAATTTTCGAGAGGGTCAGGCGGCGGTGAGTGAGTCCCGGAGCCTTTCCAGTTCTTCCCGTGTGAAATTATAGTGCTCGCCGCAGAATTCGCAGCCGACAGAAGCCTCGCCCTGGTCGTGAATCAGGGAGGAGAGTTCGTCGCTCCCCAGAGAAAGGAGCACTCGTTCGATCCGTTCGCGACTGCATGAGCAGACGAGTGCTGCGGCCCGTTTTTCCAGGATGTCGAAGGGTATGCCCTCGAAGAGGTACTCCAGAAGTCTTTCGGGGGTTGTCCCGGCCCGGAGCATCTCCGTTACCGGCGGCATGGAGCCGATCCGCTCCATGAGCCGGTCGATGAGTTGGCCGTCGCCGGGGGGCAGCGCCTGGATCAGAAAGCCGCCGGCAGCGGCAACCGACCCGTCCTGCTCCACGTACACGCCGAGACCAACGGCTGAGGGGATCTGCTCCGATTCGGTCAGGTACCAGGCCAAGTCCTCGGCGATCTCGCTGGTATAGAGCATGACCGTGCCGGTGTAGGGCTCCTTGAGCCCCAGGTCCCGGCTGACGGTAAGAAATCCGGCCTTCCCCAGGGCTCCGGCCACGTCGAGTTTGCCGTCGTCCCTCAGAAGGCTCACCGCCGGATTCCTGACGAGCCCGCGCACGGCGCCGTTGGCGTCCGCTTCCACGATGATCTTGTGCAGAGGGCCGTTCCCCTCGAAGGTGAGGGCGACCCGTTGACCGGTCTTGAGGAGGGCTCCCATGAGCACGCCGCCGGTCAGGGCCCGTCCCAGGGCGGCCGAGGCCGTGGGCAGGGTGCCGTGTCGGCGGCATGCGTCTTCCACCAGGTGGGTGGTGACGCAGGCCAGGGCCCGGATGTTGCCCTCCCTGGTGACGATGCGGATGAGATAGTCGGTGATGACCGATTCAGTGCTGTTTCCCATTGTTCTGTCCTTGCAGACCGGCTTTCCCAAAATCCTTTTATCCTCTCAGAGGATCTGGAGAAAGAGCTCTTGGCTTTCCTCTGTGAATCCGTGTCGGTCGCTGCACCACCGCCGGTCGCTCCATTTCGTCTGCAGCGGCCGGCGCTCGGGCACGGTTTTGACCTTACACGAGGCCCATTACGAAGTTGAAGGGGCTGGTCCCCGGCAGCTCGCCGCCCCGGGAAAATGTGTCGAGGATCGGCCGCCACCGCTCACGGGGCGCCTGGGACAGGTCCACGATGAAGGTGCCGCAGCCCGCCTCCTGGAGTTGTCCCCGGAAGTGGGTGATGGAGAAGCGTGTGGCTGGGGTAATCGTGGTGAGGTCTCCCCGGATCGCCACCTCGTACTCGTCGCCCCGGTCCGAGACCAGGGGGGCATCGTTTTTTACCCCGCGGATGGCGACGCGGGTGGTCATGGCAGGCACGCCGGCGTAGACCAGCACCCGCCGTTTCACCGGCACGGCGGCCCCCAGGAGCCGCGCCATGTTCTCGGCGTCGTCCTCGATGTAGAGGGTGGCGGTTGTGACCCCCAGTTCGTGCCAGGCAAGGATCGCCTGGGTGTTGAGCGAGAACAGGCGATAGTCGGTGGCACGCTCGGCGTCGCGCCCTTTAAGCAGGGCCGCGTGGGAGAGGTTGGACAGCTCGAAGCGCCGGAATCCGTGGGCCAGGATGACGTCCACCGCCTCCCGGTAGAAGGGGAAGTCGTCGTCGAACATGATGAACGGCAGGTGCCAGGTGATCCGCTCCGCGTCCCCCCGCAGCTTGCGGGCCGCGAGGGGCAGTTGGTGAATGTTGGCCCGGGAGACCGGCAGGGTGATGCCATCGACACCCGGCTGGCGCAGGAGGCTGGCGTCCCGCAGGTGCTCGATCCGCACGATGACTTCCGCCCTCGGCTCCCGACGCGGCTGTGCCGTCGGGACCAGGGCCGCCAGCGCCCGGCGCCGGGCCTCCGCCTTGCGGATCCGGGCACCGGCCACGGCCTCCTCGGCCAGGAGCCGGTAGAATTCCCGGCGGATTTCCTTGAGCCGCGCCGGTGGGATGAGGACGCGGGGGAAGCCGGGCGCGTCGAGGTTCCTCAGCTCGAAGGGAGTGTCGCCGGTGCGGGAGAACTGGGCCCGGAGCACGCCGGTCATGTCTTCGGTTCGGGCCGGTTCCAGGGCGCCCACGGGGAAGGCGGCCTCGACCCGACCCCCGGCGGCCAGGCCGGTCACCTGAAGGGTCTCCCCGTCCAGGGCGAGCGACAGGTCGCAGGGGATAGCGCAGGGCTTCACCGCATCCAGGCGCTTGAGGCAGGCATTTTCGCTCATGGTGAACGCGGTTTCGGACGAAACCTTGAAGACCGCATCCCCAACCTTGAACGGGAAGGGCGAGATCACGGAAACAATGCTTTTTCCCCGGACCGATTTCACCTTGCCCTGGCCGGCAAAAAGTTCTTTCACCGTGAAGGCGCGGCCGGCCATGTCGCTTTTCGGCTGCACCCTGATTCGATCCCCCACGAAGAGAGGGTCCTTGGTTTCGAAGGTGATTCTGTTGCCCTTCACCCCGGTGATCTCTCCCAGGAACCGGCCCGTGGCCCCGCGCAGGGTGGGGATGGCGATGTCGGCCGGGGTGCGGGAGCCCATGAAGCCCTTGGTCGGCACCCGTCCGAAGGAGAGCTTCAGAAGCTCCTTGGCGCGGCCGGTGGCCTCGGCGCGTTTCCGCTCCGGCGCGTCAAGCACCATCCGGTATGCTTCCACCACGCTCGCCACGTACTCGGCCGACTTCATCCGTCCCTCAATCTTGAGCGACGCCACGCCGGCGGCGGCCAGGTCAGGGATCAGATCCACCGTGGAGAGGTCATTGGTGGAGAAGTAGTACCCATCCTTGCTCCGATAGCGATAGTGGCGGCGGCAGGGCTGGGCGCAGCGCCCCCGGTTGCCGCTGTGCCCGCCGAGAAAGGACGAGAAGTAGCACTGCCCCGAGATGGCGAAGCAGAGCGCTCCATGGATGAAGCATTCGATTTCCACCGGCGTCGATCCGCAGATGCGGCGGATATCGTCCAGGTGGAGCTCGCGGGCGAGCACGACCCGCTCGAAGCCCATCTCGCCCAGCACCTGGACCCCGGCCAGGTTGTGGATCGTCATCTGGGTGGAGGCGTGGCGGGGAATCCCGGGAAAGTGGTCGCGGATCAGCCGCGCCACCCCCAGGTCCTGGAGGATGACCCCGTCGGTGCCCATGGCCTCCAGGGCGGCAAGGGTCTCCACGAGTTGCGGCAACTCCGCCTCTTTCACAAGGGTGTTGAGGGTGACGTAGACCTTGCGGCCCAGGCTGTGGGCATAGGTGGTCATCCGCTCCATCTGGGAGGTGCTGAAGTTCTTGGCCTTGGCCCGGGCGGAGAAATCGCGCAGACCGGCATAGACCGCGTCGGCGCCTTTTTCCATGGCGGCGAAGAATGCCTCAAGGGAGCCGGCTGGGGCGAGAAGTTCGGGTTTTTTCATCGGTTCGCTGGAATTGAGCATCGGTTCAGACTACCCGATGGAAGGTTGCCGGGTCAAGGGCGAAGCTCCTTTCCCCGGGCCGGGAATTGTGTTGAGTTGGCCGGAGCGAAGTGGTATAAGGTGCCGGTTATTGAGTTCAGATTTCTCGACAGTTCTTGTTTTGGGCTGATATGGAAGATCACAAGCACGATTCATTCTGGGGGGGCATCGTCAAGGCCCTGGGCCTCGTCTTCGGCGACATCGGCACGAGTCCCATCTATACCCTGACGGTTATCTTTACCCTCACACAACCCACCATAGAAAACGTCTACGGCATCCTTTCCCTCATTTTCTGGACCATGACGATCCTCGTTTCCGCCGAGTATGCCTGGCTCGCCATGAGCCTGGGGCGCAAGGGGCAGGGGGGGGAGATCGTCCTGCGGGAAATAATCATGAAGCTGGTCAAGGCCGGGCGTCTGGTGGCCTTTGCCGGCTTTCTCTCCTTTGTGGGGGTATCGCTGCTGCTGGGTGACGCAGTCATCACCCCTGCCATCAGTATCCTTTCCGCCGTGGAGGGACTGCTTCTCATCCCCGGCCTGGAAGGGCTTTCCACAGGGGCTCTGGTTGCCATTGCCGCGGCCATCGCCATCGGCCTTTTCTCGGTCCAGCACAAGGGGACCGACCGTGTGGCCAGCGCGTTCGGGCCGATCATGGCCCTCTGGTTCGGCACGCTCGCCGTCACCGGTGCTGTCTCCGCCCTTTCCATGCCGCAAATCGTTGAGGCGATCAACCCCTTGCACGGCATCACCTTTTTCCGCGACAACGGACTGGCCGGCTACTTCGTCCTTTCCGAGGTGATACTCTGCGCCACCGGTGGCGAGGCCCTCTACGCCGACATGGGGCACTTGGGAAAGAAGCCGATCGTCCGGGCGTGGCACTTCGTGTTCGTGGCTCTCTACCTCAACTACCTGGGCCAGGGGGTGTTCGCCATTGCCCATCCCGACGCGAAAAACCTCCTTTTCGGCATGGTGCGGAGCCAGGCGCCGGCCCTCTACATCCCCTTCCTGATCCTCACCATCATGGCCACCATCATCGCCTCCCAGGCCATCATCAGCGGGGTTTTCTCCATCGTCTACCAGGGGATCACCACGCGACTCCTCCCCCTGATGCGGGTCGACTACACCTCACGGCAGATCAAGTCCCAGATTTATCTGGGTGCGGTCAACTGGTCGCTCATGGTGGCGGTCATCTTCATCATGCTGGTCTTCCGCAAGTCCGAGAACCTGGCCGCAGCCTACGGTATGGCGGTGACGGGCTCCATGACCATCACCGGCATCATGATGATCATCGTTTTCTCCCACACTACCAAGAAGTGGCGCGCCCTGGTGGCCCTGGCGGTGACTCTCATCGCAGCCGCCTATCACGTATCCACCTTCTCCAAGCTGCCCCACGGCGCCTACTGGTCCATCATTCTGGCGTCAATCCCCTTTGTGACCATCATCATCTGGACCCGGGGCCAGCGCACCCTCTACCGCGCCCTGAAGCCCCTGGACCTGGAGACGTTCCTCATCTCCTACGAGCAGATCTACGCCAAGGGACCCATCCGTGGGACCGGACTGTTCTTCACCCGGGAGACCGACGTGGTCCCACCCTACGTGGTACACTGCATCATCCGGAGCAACATCATCTATGAGCGTAATGTGTTCATTTCCCTGATGATCAGCGACGAGCCCCTGGGCGTGGATACTGAACTGATCAGGGGAATCGGGCCGGGTCTCGACGCCTTCCGGATCCAGGCGGGGTACATGGAGATGGTGGATATCGAACGGCTGCTGAAAGAGAACGGCATTCAGGAAAAGGTCATCTTCTACGGCGTCGAGGACATCAGCACCCGCAATCCGTTCTGGCGCTTCTTCTCGGTCCTCAAGAAACTCACTCCCAACTTCGTCCAGTTCCACAAACTGCCGGCCAGTCGCCTCCAGGGCGTGGTGACGCGGGTGGAGATGTAACCCCCTATTTCACGCACCGCTCCCGCGCCGCCTTCACCATCTCCAGCACCCGCTCGTCCGCTCCTTCTTTCGGTGCGGACACCATGCGGACATAGGCCGCGAAGTCGACCCCCATCGGCAGGTTTTCAGCCAGGCAGGAGCAGACCTCACGCATGCCCACGGTGGCAATGCAGGGTTCCTGGATCTCATGGGCCCGTACGTCCTTCTGCTGTTGCTTCTCGCGCAATTCCTTCAGTTCGCGAATCTGCTTTTCAAGCTGCTCGATGCGGTTCTGGAGCTCCCCCCGGTTTTCGGCGGCTGGCTCGGCCGCGGACGCACCGGGGGCCGCCAGGCAGGCGAGGATCAGGGCGAGGGGCAGGATACGCAGGGTCATTGGGGATGTTCCTCCTGATGATAAGTAGGTCAGACCCGACCGTAGGTCTTGGCCAGGTCGTTGTCGATGACGTAGATGCAGACTTCCTTGGCGCCATTCCGGGTGTAGCGGTACTTGGTTCCCAGATTGCCGATGAGGAAGGTGACGTCGTCCCGAATCCGCTTGTCGTAGGTCTTGAACTCCTCCCTGCCGAAGTCTTTGATGGCGCGGCGGAAGTTCTCGTTCTTCAGGAACGGGTCCAGGGCCTTTTCCTTGAGGTTGAAGACGTAGCGCTCGAAAAGGTCGTGGTAGAGGGCGGTCTCCGTGATCGCTTTTCCCTCGAACAGGATTTCCTGGGCCAGAGAGCGGGAAGCGTATTCTTTCTGGGTCCCCGCCCGGAAGGCGAGCCGCTTTTCCCGCTCGGCGCCTGCTCCCAAGAGCCGGTTTTCGATGGATTCCAGGTAGGTTTCGGTGATGTGGAGCTTGTCCCCCGTCCAGGTGCATGTCTCGTCCACCACCGGCTCGAAGTTGATGGCGAAGAGGTAGTTCTGCACGTCCCGTGAAATCTGTTCTTCGTTGAAGTAGTAGAGCGATTCCTTCACCTCCTGCAGGATGGTGAAGTTGTAGAGGCGCATGAGTGATTCGAGGAAGCCGGCGGGAAGCTGCTTCCCCAGCTCCGGCCGTACCTTGGTGAAGTAGGAGGTGAGGGTGGTCATGGTGATGAGCTTGTCCTTGCGGGCATAGGTGGAGTAGAAGTCGCCGAAGATCTTGATGGCATCCCGCCCGGAGAAGCCCCGATCCCCCTCCTGCTCGCTTTCGGCGATGATCATGCGCCGGCGCTTGGCAGTGAGCTTCTTGCGGTCTTCCTCCGTGAGCCACGCGGGGAAGTGCCCCGTGTAGATTTCCATCCTGAGGAGCTGGAGGTTGAAATCGCAGTACATGCTGTAGCGGTGGGGCTCCGGGATCCAGTCGTTCATGGCGTAGGAGCGTTCGTTCATGCGCGATGAAATGATGATCCGGGCGAAGTTGTGGAGCACCCGCGGCAGGAAGCTGTGGTCGATCTGCTTGCCGAAGATGTTGCGGTAGATCTCCACCTCGGTGTTCAGGTCGAGCACGTAGGGTATCTTTATGTACTGGATCCGGTCGAGGAACGACTGGTAGCTCTCGATGTTGCTCTTGTCCTCTGGGTTCATGAGGGCCAGGAAGAGGGAGTCTACATTCTCCTCCAGGTCGTCCACCTTGTGGACCCCTTCGCTCACGATGTTGTGGAGCTCGATGAGCCGGTCAGTATTGTGCCCCTTGATGTCCATGAGGGCATAGATGCCGTTGTTGGTCTTGGCGTACTGGGAGAAGAGATACTTTACCTGGTTGCTGTCCCGCAGCACGGCATTGATGCGGCTCTGGAGCATCTCGTTGGTGAAGACGTTCTGGCGCACCGGCTTGTCGCCGGGGTTGAAGACGCTGATCCCTTCGCCCATACGGCGGTTGATGTGATAGGGGCGAGCGTGGAGCATCCGGAGCACCGCCGCGGGGCTCTTGAGCCGGGCCAGGAGAGCCTGGTAAATGGAGCTGCAGACGGTGCAGCAGGTGCCGCGGAAGACCCAGTCGAATTCTTTTTCGGTGAAGAGGCGCCACTTCATCTCGTCGTTTTTGAAGAGGTCATCGAAGAACTGGCGCCGCAACTGCTTGGGAATGACGAGGACCGGGTTGTCGTGGGAGGGGCAGGGGATCTCCACGAAGTCGTCCCCCGCAGGCATGGCTCCTTCGGCCTCGAAGAGCTCTTCCTGGTTGAACTCGTATTCCTCCAGGAGTTTTGAAAGCTTGTCCAGAAAGACCGCGGTTTCATGGCGGGTGAAACCTCCCAGAGTCTGCCGGTCCAGGCGCCAGACCGCCTCGTGGCGGGCGCCCTCTGCCGTGTTGGCGTAGGTCTCGAACTTCATGAGCAGGTTGTTGAGGAAGGTGCTCTTGCCGCTGCCGGGCGGCCCCTCGAAGACATAAATCTTGTTCTGCTGAGCGCCCCGCTTCCAGGTTTCCACCAGGCTCACGAGGCGGTTGGCGAAGAGCCGGTCGGCGAAAAACGGGGTGTCGGACCCTTCCACGAAGAGCTTGCGGCAGTCATAGGAGACGTAGTGGATAGACTCGGGGTCGTCCGGAGTCTCGTCGATACCGACGCCGATATGGCTCATGACCATGTCGTGAAAGACCTGGAAGACGTTGCGGAGCACCAGTGCCGGGTTGGCCACGAGAATCCGCAGGAATTCCTCGAAGGGAACGGAACCCCGGTGGTCCCAGGCGTTGACGCTCCGGTCCATATGCTGGAGCGCGCGGGATATGGTGTCCATGGATTTCGTCATGGGGGCTGGTCCTTACAGGAGGGTCCGCGAAAGCTTCCGGTCCTCCATGGTGTAGACGTAGCGTCGCCAGTGGATTTTTTGCTGCCGCTCGGGGGGCTTCACGGCCTCGTCGGGCGGGGGGAGCCCCACTTCGCTCGTTTCGAGCTTCACCGGACCACCCCAGAGGTATTCGATCCCCATCAGGGTGTTCTCGATGAAGTCCTTCACCAGCGGCTTTCCCTCGAACCGGTGGTCCAGGTAGAGATACTTCCCCTCGCCCTTCGCTTCGTCCACTGCAATGACGGGGGGGTGGTAAAGGGACTCCGCGAGCATGGCCCGGTAGGCCTCGGCCGTGCGGCTCTTGACGTAATACTGCCAAGTCATCCGCTCCTTGTTGAGGCGTCTTCCCGCTACGAAGAGCTTGTGCCGGTTTACGAAATCCTGGTCCACGAAGGTGTTGATGAACGAGAAGTCGCACAGGTTCTCGCGGATGGCGAAGATGAAGGCCGTGCCTCCTCCGGTGCCGCGGTCGAACTCCTGCCGGGCATGAATGTCGGCCAGTTGCTGGAACTCCAGGGAGATGCGGCCCTTGTCGGCCTGCTCCTCGATGTGCTGGAAGAGCCGCATGCCGATGGCGTAGGGGTTGAGTCCCACCCGGTGCAGGCAGGTGACCCCCGAGTGAACCCGGGCGAAGTCCACCTCGTGCCCCCTGATCCGGTCATCGGTGAGGAAGAGCTTTTCATGCCAGTAGCTGGCCCACCCCTCGTTCATGATCTTGGTCCGCATCTGGGGCTGGAAGTAGACCGATGTGGAGCGGATTACCTCCAGCACGCTCTTCATCCAGCGGTGTTCCTCCCGGTTGAGGACGGGGGAGTGCTCCATGATGAACTGCATCAGGTCGGGCCGCCCGCGTCTTTCTTCCGACCGGCTTTTCAGGTAGAGAGCCTCGAACTCGGGGTACCTGGCCATGACCTCGGCGAAAAAGGTTTCCTCGCCCAGGTCGCCGAAGTCGCGCATGCAGCGGTTATACCGTTCGATTTCCTGTACGTACCCGGCGGTTTTGACCTTTTTCACCCTTTGGAGGAACACATCGAAGTAGTAGTCGAGCCGTCGCGGCAGCGGCGGGGTCTCTCCCCGGAACAGGGCGGAAAGTTCGCCGTAGTAGCCCACAAGGTTGTCGATGGAGCGGCCGAACTCTATCACATAGTCGAGTCGGCGGCCGTGCTCGGACCGTAGCCGGGCGATGAGACGCTTGTCGGCCAGGGCCTTGCCGGTCAGGTCATAGTCCCAGGTATGGCGGTAGTAGAGGTTGTTCTGGAAGAAGTCGATATGGGCCAGCACGTGGTAGAAGATCATCACGTTGAGCCAGTCCGGGTTGTTGTCGTTGTAGAACGAGATGGGCGGCCGGGTGTTGATGACCGTCTCGTAGGGGTTGTGGGGGTAGAGTTCGTACTTCCCCTTCTCCTTCAGCACCTCCACGTCATGGACCCAGTAATCGTACAGGGTGGGGATCATCACCTTGGGGTGGAGTTCCAGCATGTCCCGGTTGGTGACGATGTATTCGAGGGTTTCGTCGGAAAAGCGCAGCCCCGCCTCGCGCGCCCGATCCTTGCATCCCTCCATGATCTTTTTCGTGTGCTGATCGATGAGTTGCATAACCCTGTCCGAAACGCGCCTTGTCGGTTACCCCCGGACGCCTTGACCGTGCCCGGGTATCACGCTCCCCGAGAATTCCTTCCGTTACGAAATCAGTCTTCTGATCCCCTCGATGATCCTGGATTCTTCGGCATCCTCTCCCATCACGTCCATGCGGAGGAGTTCCGGCTTTTCCTCCAGCAACCCCGAGCGCTTCAGGTATCGCTCCACCTCGGTGTTGCCGCTCGAACCGTAGGTGTGCTCGGCAATGGTGACGCCGACCCGGTTGGCGTAGGCGAGCATCCGCCGGAGTTCCGGGATCGTCTCCTCGCCGTTGGTGTCCCAGTCGTCGCCGTCGGTGCCGTGGAACACGTAGATGTTGTAATCCCGGGCCAGGCTTTCCTTTTCCACGATCTCGTTCACCATCCGGTATGCCGCGGCCACCCGCGTTCCTCCCGCCACCCGCAGGTTGTAGTAGGTGTAGAAGTCCGGTACCTCCCGGGCGTCGTTGTCGTGGAGAATGAACCGGGTTTCCACCTGCCGGGCGAACTGGTAGAGGAGCCAGCTGTAGATGAGCACGTGCTGGGAGCAGACCGCCTCCGTTGCCTTCCCCTCCATGGAGCCCGAGTAATCGCGGATGAAGAAGACCAGGGCCTGTGATTCGTACTCCAGCTCCCGGGAGAGGATGCGGTAAACGCGGTCCCGGGGGGAGATGACGAGCCGGGTGGGATCGATATCGGCCACATCGACCACAGTGCCCAGAGCGATGTTCGTTTCGAGAATCCGCCGCAGGGTCTGCTTTTTTTCAAGGATCTGGCCGAAGCCCCGGTTCCGGTCGGTCAGGTCGTAGCTGTAGTGGGAGAGGGAGCTTTTCTTGCCTTTCTCCTTCAGGTTGGGCAGGTCGAACCGCTCGGTCAGAATTCTCCCCAGGTCGTAGGCCGTGGACTCCAGTTCATGCCCTTCGCCCTCCCCGTGGCCGGCGGTGCCGCTTCCTCCTTCCTGCTGGGGCCGTACCGGCTGCTCGCCGATGATTTCCCCCTCGTCACCGTCGCCGGTGCCCCCCATGGATTCGTCTTCCTCGGTCTCTTCGGGCGCCCGGTCGTGGATCAGCTTTTCCTCCACCGTGGTGGGCACCACCACGATCTTTTCCTTGCCCCCCGCACCCGGCTTGATGAGCTTGCCGATCCGGATCTTGCGCGGGAGACCGTCCTCCTCTCGCAGCCGGTCCCGCTCCAGGAGTTCTTCCAGGGAGCGGATGCGCGTCGTGTGGCTCGCCTGGGGCTGGGCCATGGCCTGGAGCTCCATGAGGTCGTGGGCGTCGTAGATGCCCGGCACGGGCGGGCCGGTCAGGGGCGGCTCCGGGAGTTCGTGCGTGCGGGTATCGTTCAGTTCCTGCAGGAACCGCTCCTCACGCTCGGGGGAAAGGCCGGCAGCCCTGAGCCTCTCCATGTGTCTTTGCAGGTCGGTTTTCATGGTGTCCTGACGGAACGCTAAATCTCGTCTTCCTGGGTGCAGAAGTACTCGATGGTCTTCTGGGCGCAGGTCCGGCAGTAGCCCAGCTTCTTGAGCATGGTATCCACCATCCGGTCGTAGAGCTTCTGGTTTTCCTCGTTGGTCCGGTTGGCCAGGGCCCCGATCAGGCTGCCGGCGCCGGCGATGTCGCTCTTGAGCCGCACGTCGGTCACCGCCTTGACCAGCTCCAGGTTGTCCATGAAGTCGTAGGAGGGCTCCACCGAGATCTTCTGGCCGTAGATCTTGCGGATCGAGGTGCGGAAGCTCTCGCGCTGCTCGTCGGTTCGCAGCCCCAGCCGGTCTTCCACGTTGCGGATGTAGCGCTCGTCGATCTTCAGGGCCTTCAGCTCGCCGGTCTGGGGGTCCTTGTATTTCCACATCCGGTCGGGCCCCAGGTTCTCGGCGTCGATGCCGATGATCATGTTCACGTAGTTCATGACATCCTTCTTGATGGCGTAGGGCTCATCCATGTAGGCGTTGAACATCTCGGTCATGATCCGTTCCCGGTAGAGCCCCTTGGCGATCTTCAGGTCGTCCAGGTACTTGCCCCGGTCGTTCTGGTCCGGGACATAGTCGAGGACCACCCGCTCCAGGGACTTGAACACGTCGTGGGCCACCATGCAGCGCCCTTCGTTGGTTTCGGAACTCTCTACCAGGAGCTGGATCGACCGCCCCAGGTTCCGCTGGCCAAGTCCCTTCTGGCCGAATCTCTTGGTGATGTCCGCCTCCTGGTTGAGGGTGTCGACCACCTCGGCAAGGGTTTTGAGGCTCTTTTCGCCGGCAACTTCTCCAGCGGCCAGTTTCATGGTCTCGATGGGGGTGAGCTTTTCGGACCGGGGGAGCCGCGAAAGGGTCACTGCCACGCTCGCTGCGTAGTTCAGATTCGGGTCCTGGTGGAGTTCCTCCTTGGTGAGGGTCGTCTTGGTTTCCCCGCCGATGGCGTAATCGGTCAGTTGCTCCTGCATCCGGTAGTGGGTGTTGTGGGAGACGTAGCAGATGCGGCACCGGTCGATGATGGGCGCTTCCTCCTTCTCGGCCAGGAAGCGGTTGAACTCGGCATTGTTGCTGGTGGCGATGATCAGGGTATCTATGGGCCAGCGGTACCCGTCGATCTCGATGACCCGGTTCTGGATGACCCCCAGGTAGACTTGGACCAGATCCTTCTTGTTCTTGTAGATTTCATCGGAGAAGTGGATGCCTCCGCCCGCCACCCGGGCCAGGGCGCCGCGACGCAGGTCGAAGCGGTAGGGGTTGGTCACGTCGGTGATATGCAGCAGCCGCTGGATCGACTCCTCTCCCAGCAGGTCCACCGCACTGGAGGTGATCTTGTCCTTGGCCGCGTACTTGCCGGTAATGGTCCCCAGGGTCTCGGTGAGCGGCACCGGCACAACCTGCACGAAATCGAGCATGGCCGCGGCATCGCCGTCGGTGAAGCGCCGGATGTCATTCCACATGTAGCCCGTGCAGGCCCCGAGCGGGCGGTAGTTGTCGAAGAGGCCCTCCAGCTCCCGGTCCGAGAAGCCGAATTCACGGGCCAGCCACTCGCGGTTCTCGTCCCGGCTCTCGAAGAGGTTCATGGCCAGCACCATAGGGTCTTCGTAGGTCTGGGACTCGATTACGTCGATCTTGCCGTAGCTCCCCAGCTTTTCCATGCCGGAAAAGCGGAAGGTGTATTTGCGGTTTTCGTCCCGCGCCAGGTAATCGCGATAGCGCGCACAGACGAATTCCACGAAAAAAGTCTTGCCGTTGCCCGGCTCGCCCACCAGCACAAAGGCCATCTCCTTGGATGATCCCCCCTCGGCCGCATCCTTCACAAAGGAGACGAAGCTGTTGATTTCGTCATACATGCCGATGGGGTGCTTGCGGCCGGTGCGGAAAATGCGGAAATCATAGGTCATCCGGCCGTTGACGGTGACCTTGTCGATCCCCTGTTCCAGGATCATCCGGGCCACCCCCTGGAAGGCGTTCTCGAAGCGCCGCTTCCCTTCCTTTACGGCGGTCACGTGCTCTGTAAGGGTGCTCATGGCATTGGTCCTCATTCTCATCCCCCTGTCGTGGAGTCTACGGAACGCGAACTTGGTGGTTTGACCCTTTCAGTATACACGGTTTTCGGGTTTACACCATCAAGACTAAAACAGTCTTGTTGTGTAACTATCTTGAATGCATTTGGTTTTTAGAAGGCTGCGATGGCGGGCGAGGCGGTGGGCAGTTTTGGCGTAGCGGAGATGCCGGGCACAACAAAAGGGGAAGGACCGAAGCCCTTCCCCTTTTGTTGTGATACCGATCCGGACGGCGGGCTACATCATGCCGCCCATGCCGCCCATGCCGCCGGGCATGGCGGGCATGGGAGCTTCTTCCTTCGGCTTGTCGGCGATCATGGCCTCGGTGGTGAGCATGAGTCCGGCAACCGACGCCGCGTTCTGCAGGGCGGAGCGGGATACCTTGGTCGGGTCGATGATGCCGGCGGCGAGCATGTCAACGTACTCGTCTTCGGCGGCATTGTAGCCGAAAGCATCCTTGCCGTTCTTCACCTTGTCGACCACGATGGAGCCGTCAACTCCAGCGTTCTGGGCGATCTGGCGGATGGGCTCCTCCAGGGAGCGCTTGATGACGTTCACGCCGAACTGCTGCTCGGTGGGAAGGTTGAGGGCTTCCAGCGAAGCAAGGGCGCGCAGGTAGGCAACGCCGCCTCCGGGGACGATCCCCTCGTCCACCGCGGCGCGGGTGGCGTGGAGGGCGTCCTCGACGCGGGCCTTCTTCTCTTTCATCTCGGTCTCGGTGGCGGCACCGACCTTGATCACGGCAACGCCGCCCACGAGCTTGGCCAGGCGCTCCTGGAGCTTCTCGCGGTCGTAGTCGCTGGTGGTCTCCTCGATCTGGGCGCGGATCTGCTTGACGCGGCCCTGGATGTCGGCTTCCTTGCCGTCGCCGTCGATGATGGTGGTGTTGTCCTTGTCCACGGTGATCCGCTTGGCGCGGCCGAGCATGTCCATGGTGGTGTTTTCGAGCTTGTTGCCGATCTCCTCGGAGATGACCTGGCCGCCGGTGAGGATGGCGATGTCTTCCAGCATGGCCTTGCGGCGGTCACCGAAGCCCGGGGCCTTGACGGCGCAGATGTTGAGCACGCCGCGCAGCTTGTTCACGACCAGGGTGGCAAGGGCCTCGCCCTCGATGTCCTCGGCGATGATCAGCAGCGGACGGCCGCTCTTGGCAGTCTGCTCCAGGACCGGGAGAAGGTCCTTCATGTTGGAGATCTTCTTGTCGTGGATCAGGATCATGGCGTTCTCGAGCGACGCCTCCATCCGCTCCGGATCGGTCACGAAGTAGGGGGAGAGGTAGCCGCGGTCGAACTGCATCCCCTCGACGGTCTCCAGGCTGGTTTCCATGGCCTTGGCTTCCTCGACGGTGATGACCCCTTCCTTGCCGACCTTTTCCATGGCCTGGGCGATGATGTCGCCGATGGTCTTGTCGTTGTTGGCGGAGATGGTGCCCACCTGGGCGATTTCCTTGTGATCCTTGATCGGCTTGGAGATGCTCTTGAGCTCGGCCACGATGGTCTCGACGGCCTTGTCGATGCCGCGCTTGATCTCCATGGGGTTGTGGCCGGCGGCCACCAGCTTGGAGCCCTGGCGATAGATGGCCTGGGCGAGGACCGTGGCGGTGGTGGTGCCGTCACCGGCAACGTCGGAGGTCTTGGAGGCGACTTCCTTCACGAGCTGGGCGCCCATGTTCTCGAACTTGTCCTCGAGCTCGATTTCCTTGGCCACGGTGACGCCGTCCTTGGTGATCAGGGGGGAGCCGAAGGACTTCTCGATAACCACGTTGCGGCCTTTGGGGCCGAGGGTAACCTTCACCGCGTCGGCGAGGGTATTGACACCTTTCAGGATGGCGTTGCGCCCTTCCTGGTCGAATTTGATGATTCTGGCTGCCATATCTGTCTATCCTCCTTGGATTGGTTCACTCGGGTAGTGCTGTGCTGTCCGGCGTGGTGCCGGTTACTCGATCACGCCGAGGATGTCGTCCTCGCGCATGATGAGGAACTCCTGCCCCTCGATCTTGATGTCGGTGCCGGCATACTTGCCGAACAGAACCTTGTCGCCCACCTTGAGATCAACGGGGATCACCTTGCCGTCCTCGGTCTTCTTGCCGTTACCGACGGCCACGATCTCGCCGCGCTGGGGCTTCTCCTTGGCTGTGTCGGGGATGAAGATGCCGCCGGCGGTCTTGGTCTCCTCCTCGATTCTTTTCACGAGGATACGGTCTTGCAACGGTCTGAGATTCATCTGCTTCTTCTCCTTTCTTCCATGATATGCTCGAGAGTTTTCATCGAAAAAAATTAGCACTCGATACGACTGAGTGCTAACACGTGGTAACTATAGTCACCCCTTTGCCAAAAATCAAGACCCCGGGACAAAATTTTTTGCGACACCGCCTTTCCGGGAGGGCCTCCTGTGCGTTCTACGCTTATTGGCGGGACGTGATACGAAACGACGTGGCCGGGAAGGGGGCCGGCTTAGCGGCGCGGGGCAAGGATGGCGGCGAAGCGGTCGGCGAACTCGCGGGCGAGGGTGCGGGCAAGCCGGTCGCGCTCCCGCTCGACCGTTGACCGGTCGTGATCGAAGAAGGTCTCTAGGGGAATGAAGATTTCAGCCACCGGCTCTTTTCTGCCCGGCTCATGGAGGTAGGCCCGCGCCTTCACCCTGATGTTGGTGGCACAGCATCCGGAATCCTCCACATAGCTCCAGATGTCGCCGGAGATGTAGTGTTGGCGGTCGAGCCATGCCGGGTCCACCTCTTTGACCTCCTCCTTGAGGATGACGAAGGACGCAATGCCGGTCTCCCCCCGCCGGCCGTTCAGGAGGTCGACGAAGTCGTTGAACGCGGTCTCGGAGAACAGCTCGGGGACCAGGGCCGATGCAAAGGGGATAACGTAGGCGGTCTCCACCCCGCCGGTGGGACGGAAGTCCGGGGAAACGGACATGGCCGGCCGGGGCGTGCAGCCGGAGAACAGCCAGGAACAGGCAACGACGAGCAGCAGGACGGCGCGGATGGGGAGCGGGCCGGCGAACGTCACCATTTCCGTTTTGCCATCTCTTCCTGGTAGAATTTCTGGTACAGAATTTCGTAGTCCCGGCTGCCGGGAACCTTCGCCTGGGAGTAGGAGGCCAGCTTTCTGCGCACCGCGGCATCCACCTCTCCGGCGACGGCGAAGAACGAGGCGATCCCCTCCTTGAGGCAGTGCAGTGTCTGACGCTCGTCGGCGAAGTCGGCCAGGTCGTCCTTCCAGAGCCGGTCGTAGATGCGGTGTGCCAGGTGCGAGATGCGGTCTTCGGATATGTTCATGGGTACGCTCCGAACGGCAGGAATCAGAGAACCACGCCGCGGTCTTTCGCCAGCTTGTCCTTGATCATCTTGAGCATCCGGTGGCGGTCGATGCCTGCCCCGCCTCCCATGGAGCGGAGGGTCTGCTCCAGAAGCCGCTCAGCCTCCTTTTCCAGTTCCTCCTCACCCTTGATGTCGGCGGCAACGGCGCGCCTGATGCCGTCGAGGATCTTGCCACGCTCTGCTTTGAGGGTGATGAGGCCGGCGGCCGTGAGTCCCTCCAGGAGGCGCTCGGCCAACCGGGCTATCTGTTCGTCCTTCAGTCGCACGGGCGTCTACCGCAAGCCTTTCAGGTAGTTGACCAGCGCGTCCTGCTCTTGCTTGGGCAGGCCCTTGAAGGACGGCATGGTGGTGGCGGGATTCATTTTCTTGGGGTTTGTCAGCTGTTCACGCAGAAACGATTCATTCCGCGTTGCTCCCACCTTTGTCAGGTCCGGGCCGAGGACTCCGCCTGTACCCTTCACTTTGTGGCACATGGCGCACTTTTCTGCGAAGAGCTTCTCTCCCGATGCGGCGGCGAAAGCGGGGACGGAGGAGGCGCAGAGCGCGCCGGCGGCGAGGATAACGGCAACGGCCTTGGTCACGGGCATTCTCCTTGGTCTGGAATCGAGTCAGCCCATTGTACCGGAACGCGTTGAAAAAGCAACCAGCCGTTAGGTGACATCCGCCGGCGCGACCGGCTCTTAGCCGTTGACCCCTGCGGGGGCGGTCTGGTATCGTAACACGATGCGTGAAAGCTGTACCATTCGGGAACCGGGGGGGGATTCGTGCTGATTGTCATGAACCACAAGGCTGGACCGAAACAAATCGAGGCGGTAGTGAAAGCGGTGGAGCAGATGGGACTTACGGCGGCGCCCATTCCCGGCAGCGAACGGACAGCCGTCGGCGTCCTCGGCAATCACGGGTATGTGGATGATACCACCATCAGGGATCTGCCCGGCGTTCAGGAGGTTATCCATGTCTCCAAGCCCTACAAGCTCGTTTCCCGTGACTTCCACCCGCGCCATACGGTGGTGAAGGTGGGTGACGTGGCCATCGGCGAGGGGAAGCGCCCCGTAGTGGTGGCCGGCCCCTGCGCCGTGGAAGGGGAGGAGCAGATCATCCGGACCGCGCGGGCGGTGAAAAAATACGGCGCTGATCTTCTGCGGGGGGGCGCCTTCAAGCCCCGCACCGGTCCCCATACCTTCCAGGGGCTGCGGGAAGAAGGGCTGAAGCTTCTGGCCATTGCTCGCCGGGAGACGGGGCTTCCCATCGTGACCGAGGTCATGAGTCCCGACACGGTGGGACTTGTGGCGGAATATGCCGACCTTCTCCAGGTTGGCGCGCGGAACATGCAAAACTTCGAACTGCTCAAGGAGTTGGGCCGAATCCGCAAGCCGGTGCTCCTCAAGCGGGGGATGAGCGCCACTCTGGAGGAATTTCTGGCCGCGGCCGAATACATCCTGGCGGAGGGCAACGGTCAGGTGATCCTCTGCGAGCGGGGGATCCGGACCTTCGAGACCGCCACCCGCAATACCCTCGACCTGGCGGTGGTGCCCCTCATCCGGGAGATGACCCATCTGCCGGTCATGGTTGACCCCTCCCACGCCACCGGAAAGCGGAGCCTCGTGGCGCCCATGGCCAAGGCGGCGCTGGTGGCAGGAGCCCACGGCGTCCTCGTGGAAGTTCACCCGGAGCCGGACAAGGCCCTCTCGGACGGCCCCCAGTCTCTCACTTTCCACGGCTTCGAGGCACTCATGGGCGAGATCCGGCGGCTCAACGAGTTCCTCGGCTTCTGATCCAGGGCGGCGCCGGCGGACATCTGCCGGCCCGTCTTTTCGTCGTCCCTGCCTTTCAAGGGGGTTACGCCACCCGCCGGGTTTGTTTTGCCCTCCTCTTGTGCTATGCTTTCTCATGCCGTAAACGACCACCCATCAAGGAGTGCCTCATGCTCACCCGAGTTTTCACACTTCTGGCATTCGTGGCCATGCTGTCGCTGGCCGGCGGTTGCGCCATGCTGATGTCCTGGAAGGCTATTCCTCCGCCGGGCGGCTGCGACCAGTGCCATACCGTTCCCATCAGCGCAAACTGGCAGGTATCCTATCGCACCGTTGCCCTGACCGATGAGCGCGGCAGCGACCGCCCCTACTTCCAGACCGAGACGTACAACGTTCCCCCCACCGATCGTCCGCGGTCGAGCCTCGACATCCGCAAGGTGGACGAACTTCCCTGCTTCGAGTGCCACAAGTCTCCGAGTCCGGCCCATAAGGGACGGGTCGGCAAATTCCACCACTGACGCCTATGCCGAAGCCCATGGATACACTGTCACGCAAAACCAAGATCATCGCCACTCTGGGGCCCGTCAGCTCCTCGCCCGACATGATCCGGCAGCTGATGGACGCAGGAGTCGATGTCTTCCGGCTCAACTTTTCACACGGCTCCAACGACCAGCGGCGGGAGGTAATCGCCGCCATCCGGCGTCTTTCCGCCGAACGGGGCAAGGAGATAGGCATTCTGGCCGATCTCCAGGGGCCCAAGATCAGGACCGGCAGGATGGAGAACGGTGCCATTCCGCTGGTGCGGGGCGACTCGCTCGACATTACCACCGATGAGGTCCTGGGGCGCCCCGGTCTCATTTCCACCATCTACCAGTCTCTCCCCCACGACGTGAAGCCCGGCTCACGCATCCTGCTGGACGACGGCCTTATCGAGCTGCGGGTCCAGTCCGTGTCCGGCGCCACGGTCCGTTGCACCGTGGTCCAGGGGGGCATGCTCAAGGATCTGAAAGGGATCAACCTCCCCGGCGTCAAGGTTTCTGCGCCGTCGCTGTCGGAGAAGGACCTCCGCGATCTGGATTTCTGCCTGGAGGTGGGGGTCGACTACATTGCCCTGTCCTTTGTCCGCACTGCCGCCGACGTGGAGGGGCTGAAGCGGATCCTCTTCGAGCGGGACGTCCAGGTGCCGGTAGTGGCCAAGATCGAGAAGCCCGAGGCCCTGCGCAACTTCAAAAGCATCCTCAAGGTTGCCGATGCGGTCATGGTGGCCCGGGGCGATCTGGGGGTGGAAATCAGCCCGGAAAAGGTCCCCCTGTTCCAGAAAAAGATCATCCGGGCCTGCAACGAGGCCGGCAAACCGGTCATCACCGCCACCCAGATGCTTGAATCCATGATCAGCCACCCGCGCCCCACCCGGGCCGAGACCTCGGACGTGGCCAACGCCATCCTCGACGGAACCGATGCGGTCATGCTCTCGGGTGAGACCGCGTCGGGGCAGTTCCCCCTGGAAGCGGTGCGGACCATGGACAAGGTGGCCCTCGACGTTGAGCGCTTCGCTCAGGTGGAGGACGGCTCGGGGCCACGCCGCCACAGCGTCAGCATCGCCGAGGCGGTGGCCGAGGCCGCCTGCCACGCTGCCGTCATTCTGAAGGCGAAGGCCGTGGCCTGCATGACCCAGTCGGGGAGCACGGCTGCCCGCATCTCACGCTACCGGCCTCCGCTGCCGATCCTCGCCTTCACCGGTTCGGTGGACACCATGCGGCGGCTGTCGCTCTACTGGGGAGTCAAGGCATACCCCATCGGCACCATGGCCGGCACCGACGAGCAGATAGTTGCCGTGGAGTCGACGCTCCTGTCCGGTGGCTACCGCAAGGGCGACGTGGTGGTCATCACCATGGGTGTGCCGGTGGAGGCCCGGGGGTCCACCAACCTCATGAAGGTCCACAAGCTGGGAACCGGCCAGTTCTTCGAGATATTTTGAGCCCGTCCCTGCGATTTGCCGCCGGTTGAAGGAGGAACGCTGATGCGCAAGGTGTTCGACGAGACCAAGATCAACCACATGGTGCTTGCCAACCGTTTGGTCCGCTCCGCCACCTGGGAGGGGATGTGTGGGGAGGACGGCCGTCCCACGGAGAAGTTGGCGGGTTACTATGCCTCCCTCGCCCGGGGTGGGGTGGGGCTCATCATCACCGGCTACGCCTTCGTTCGTCCTGACGGAAAACAACTGCCCGGGCAGATGGGTGCCCATGAGGATTCCTTCGCCGCCGCCGCGCGGCAGGTAACCGGCGCCGTCCATCGGGAGGGGGGGAAAATCTGCCTCCAACTGGTTCACTGCGGGGGGCAGACGTCGTCCCGGGCCGCCGGCTGCCAGCCGGTGGCTCCCTCGGCGATCAAGGCGGAGCAGTACCCGGAACTACCGCGGGAACTACCTACGACCGAAGTGGCCGAGCTGGCGGGCCTGTTCGCCGACGGAGCCCGCCGTGCACGCGAATGGGGCTTCGACGCGGTCCAGCTCCACGCAGCCCATGGTTATCTGATCAACCAGTTTCTCTCTCCTCTTACCAACCATCGGACCGATCACTACGGCGGCAACCTGGAAAGTCGAGCCCTGTTCCTTCTAGAGACCTGCCGTGCCGTGCGCAGGGCGGTGGGAAAAGAGTTCCCCGTCATGGTCAAGCTCAACGGCTCCGACAATCTGACCGGCGGATTCGACCTGGACGAGGCGGTTCAGGTTGCCCGGATGCTTGATGAAGAAGGCATAGACGCCATCGAGGCCTCAGGCGGAACCCCCGCCTCGGGGGACCGGACCGCAGTGCGCCAGGGGATTGAGACTCGGGAGCAGGAAGCCTACAACCTTCCGGCCGCCTATCGGATCAAGAACGCCGTCTCCTGTCCCGTCATGGTGGTGGGAGGGTTCCGTTCCTTCGAGTTGGTGGAAGGGGTTATCCGCCGGGAGGAGGCCGACTACGTGGCCCTTTCCCGGCCCCTCATCCGCGAACCGCATCTTCCCCTCCGCTGGCAGCAGGGCGACGAGAGCCGGGCCCGCTGCATCTCGTGCAACGGCTGTTTCAAGCCGGGGCTGAAAGAGGGGGGAATCTGCTGCGTAGTGGACAAGATGGAGCGGGAGAGCCGGGAGTTTTCCCTGTAACGGGAGGAGTGCGACGCATTCCGTCACAGGCCTGGGAGAAGATTGCCCGGGCCTTGCCTTTTTTGAGGGGAACGATGGCGGAACCAACTCTGGCTGAAAAACTCGAAATCCTCGCCGACGGCGCCAAGTACGACGTTTCATGTGCCTCCAGCGGCAGTTCCCGCAAAGGCAAGGGCGGGATCGGAAACGCCGCCCAGTGCGGCATCTGCCACTCCTGGACCGCCGACGGCCGCTGCGTATCCCTCCTGAAGATCCTTCTTACCAACGTCTGCATCTATGACTGCGCCTACTGCGTGAACCGTCGCTCCAACGACATCCGGCGGGTGATGCTCACCCCCGCCGAGGTGGCGGAGCTCACCATCGGCTTTTACCGCCGCAATGCCATCGAAGGGCTTTTCCTCTCCACCGGGGTAATCAGGAATCCCGACTACACCATGGAGCTTCTCATCGAAGCGACCCGGCAACTGCGAGAGGAGCACCGCTTCAACGGCTACATCCACGTGAAGGTGGTGCCCGGCGCGGACCTCGCCCTGGTGGAGCGACTCGGTCGCCATGCCGACCGGGTCAGTATCAACATGGAACTCCCGTCGCGGGAGAGCCTTGCGCTCCTGGCGCCCGACAAAAGCAGGGAGTCGATCGTGGAACCCATGAAGCGGGTGGGGGAGCTGATCGTCCAGACCCGGGAAGAGCGCAAGGTTTCCCGGAAGATGCCCCCCTTTGCCCCGGCCGGGCAGAGCACCCAGCTCATCGTCGGCGCATCGGGGGAGACCGACCTGCAGATCATTTCGCTGGCGGCAGGACTCTACGGAAGGCTCTCCCTGAAGCGGGTCTACTACTCTGCCTTCATCTCCGTGAACCGGGACGAACGCCTTCCCGCCGTGGCGGGCACCCCACCGCTCGCGCGGGAACACCGCCTCTATCAGGCCGACTGGCTCATGCGCTACTATGGCTTTGCCGCCGGCGAGCTGCTGGACGAAGAGCGCCCCAACCTGGATCCCTCGCTGGATCCCAAGGCCGGGTGGGCGCTCCGGAATCTCCACCTGTTCCCCGTCGAGGTGAATCGGGCCGACTACGAGGCGCTCCTCCGGGTGCCGGGAATCGGGGTCCGTTCGGCCCAGCGGATCGTCCTGGCACGGCGGGGCAGCCATCTGTCCCTGGATGACCTGCCCAGGCTCGGGGTGGTGATGAAGCGCGCCCGCTACTTCATTACCGCCCGAGGGCGGTTCGCCGCCGATCTGACTCCCGATGCGGCAGGCCTCCGGCTGCGTCTCACCGAAAAAACGCCCCGGCGGGAGCGCTGGATCCAGCCGTCCCTTTTCGATGGTGGGACCGGCATCGACATCCGGTCCACCATCACGGGTGAGTTGTGATCCTTCGTTATGACGGCACCTTTGCGGGCTTCCTCACGGCCGTTGCCCTGGCCCGGGAACGGGGAGTGGAGCCCGAGGCGATCACCGACCGACCACCGGAGCAGCAGGCGCTCTTCGCCGCGGTCGAGGAGGTGGCAACCGACCGGCAGCGTGCCGCAGCGTTCTACGGACTTTTACGCCGAACCCTTACGGCCGGTGCGCTGCACACGTGCCGCCTTGCCTTCCATGCCGCGGAACCGGGCCGGGAGCTGCTCCTTTTCCATTTTCTGCAACTGGGGGTTGTGGTGGGACGACAGCTCGAGGGGTTGCTCGCCCATGAGCGGGTCGTGCCCGTGTGGAAGCTTGCGCGGGCCGTGGGGCGCGAGGCGCACCGCTACAAGGGGCTTGTCCGTTTCCAGCACCTGGACGGCGATATCTGGTATGCCGCCATTGAGCCGGAACACCGCATCCTTCCCCTGGTGGCTCCCCATTTTGCCGACCGTTTCGCCGACCAACGCTGGATCATTCACGATCCCCGCCGGGGCGAGGCCATCATCTTCGATCCGTCCCGCCGCACATGGACCGACGCGGAGCTGGAGGTGACCGGCCCACTCCCGCTGTCCGACGGGGAGCGCCTGTTTCGCGATCTCTGGCAGCGCTATTTCGACCGGCTGGCCATCGAGGAGCGTCGTAACCCTGAATTGCAACGGCAGCACCTTCCTCTCAAGCACCGTCGTCACCTGCCGGAGTTCGACCGGTGACGGCGTTGCCGGTCATGGGTGGTTTTTTTCGATAATCCTGATATGCTGATACAATTGCACAATGAACATCAACATGAGGGAGAGCACGCAGTGAAGATAACTCGGGAGGAACTGGCGGTACAGGTTGACGTGGCCCAGTGGAGCTGGTTGCGGGCTCATCTTGAGCGGGGCGGGCTCATTGTCGTGAACCGGGGGCTTGACCTTGTGGAGGTGGGTGCCAGCATTGCTTCCGACGATACCGCCGTGGTGGGAGATTGGATCCAGACCGGGCTCCTGGCCAAGCCCTCGGCCGAGCAGATCTCGGCCTGGGACGCCAATGAAGAGATCAGTTTTTCCACCCTCATCATCAGTCCCTATGTTCTGATCCAGGAGCAGAAACCATGAGCGATACGCCGACGCCACCATCCTGTGCCCGTTGCAGCGCCGTCTGGCAGAAAAGCGGCACCACCAACTGCTGGAGCAACCCGGACAACCGGCCCGGCCGGCCTGCGGACTGCCCGTCTTCGGCCCATGGCGACATCGTGGCCTCCAGCTTTGACGAATACCGCGGCGAGAGCGACGATGCCCGGCTTGCCCGGGTAGCGGCCCGGGTCGAAGGGCTCTGCTACCGGAAGATGCCCGGAAGCGATGCCGTGGTGGCCCGCTGGACCCGGGTGGAAGACACCATAGCCCTGGCGAAGCTCATGGGCTGGAACAAGGTGGGCATCGCCACCTGCATCGGGCTCCTGGATGAAACCCGGCAGCTGGCCTCGATCCTTGAGGCCCAGGGGCTGGAGCCGGTGAGCGTCTGCTGCAAGGCCGGCAGCATCGACAAGCTGGAACTGGGCCTGGACGAGAGCGACAAGGTCCGTCCCGGCACCTTCGAGCCCGCCTGTAATCCCGTTGCCCAGGCAGAGGTCCTGAACCGCTGCGGCACCCACATGAACATCATCGTCGGCCTCTGCGTGGGCCACGACATGCTGTTCACCAAGCATTCCGCTGCCCCGGTCACCACCCTCGTCTGCAAGGACCGGGTCACCGGCCACAACCCGGTGGCCGTGCTCTACGGCCAGAACTTCTACTACAAGCGTCTGCAGAAAATGCCGATCGACATCCCCGAGGGGGAGGAGTAGCTCTCCTTCCCCCGCCGTTATCCCGCCTCTTCACAGCATCTTTCTTAAATACTGTCCCGTGTGGGACCGTGTCACCTTGGCCACCTCCTCGGGCGTGCCGGCGGCGATCACCTCGCCGCCCCGGTCGCCCCCTTCGGGGCCCAGGTCGATGATGTAATCGGCGGTCTTGATGACATCCAGGTTGTGCTCGATGATGACGATGGTGTTGCCCCCCTCCACCAGCTTTTTCAGCACCTCCAGGAGCTTGGCGATGTCGTGGAAGTGGAGGCCGGTGGTGGGCTCGTCGAGGATGTAGATGGTTCTTCCGGTGGCCCGGCGCGCCAGCTCCTTGGCCAGCTTCACCCGCTGGGCCTCGCCGCCGGACAGGGTCGTGGCCGATTGGCCCAGGCGGATGTAGCCGAGTCCCACCTCCTCCAGGGTCTGGAGCTTTGTCTTGATCTTCGGGATGTTCTCCAGGAAGCGCAGAGCCTCCGAAACGGTCATGTCCAGGACCTGCGCGATGGATTTCCCCTTGAAGATAACCTCCAGGGTCTCGCGGTTATAGCGGGCTCCCTTGCAGACCTCACACTGGACGTAGACATCGGGGAGAAAGTGCATTTCGATCTTGATGATCCCGTCCCCGGCGCACGCCTCGCACCGTCCCCCCTTCACGTTGAACGAATAGCGCCCCGGCTTGTAGCCCCGCACCTTTGATTCGGGGAGCTGGGCGAAGAGGTCCCGGATGTCGGCGAAGACCCCGGTGTAGGTGGCGGGGTTCGAGCGCGGCGTACGGCCGATGGGCGACTGGTCGATGTTGATGACCTTGTCCAGTTGCTCCAGTCCCCGGATGTCGCGTACCGCGCCGGCCCGCTCCCGGCTCCGGTAGAGCCGCTGGCCCAGGACCTTGTAGAGGGTGTCGATGACCAGGGTCGATTTGCCCGACCCGGACACCCCGGTGACGCAGGTCATGACACCGAGGGGGATGTCGACGGTGACATCTTTCAGGTTGTTCTCCGCGGCCCCCTCCACGGTGATGAAGCGCTTGGGCTTGCGCCGCTTCTTCGGTACCGCGATGGTGAGTTCCCCCGAGAGGTAGCGGCCCGTGAGGGACTCGGGGTTCGCCATGATCTCCGCCGGGGTTCCCTGGGCCACCACGCGGCCCCCGTGCTCACCGGCGCCGGGTCCCATGTCGAGCACGTGGTCCGCCTCCAGGATCGTTTCCTCGTCGTGCTCCACTACCAGCACCGTGTTGCCGATGTCGCGCAGGTGCTTGAGGGTCTGCAGCAGCCGGCCGTTGTCTCGTTGGTGCAGGCCGATGGAGGGCTCGTCCAGGATGTAGAGAACCCCCACGAGGCTGGAGCCGATCTGGGTGGCGAGCCGGATCCGCTGCCCTTCGCCGCCGGAGAGGGTGCCCGAGGTCCGGTCCAGGGACAGGTAGTCGAGTCCCACGTTGACCAGGAAGTGAAGCCGCTCGCGGATCTCCTTGAGGATGCGGCGGGCGATCTCCTCCTCTTTCGGGGTGAGCGTGAGGGAGGCGAAAAACTCAAGAGCATCCTTGATTGAGAGGGCGGTTACCTGACGGATGTCTCGCTCCGCCACCTTCACGTGAAGGGCCTCGCGCTTCAGGCGCGCCCCCTGGCAGGTGGGGCAGGGCATCACGTTCATGTAGCGCTCCAGCTCTTCCCGCACCTGCTCCGAGTCGCTTTCCCGGTAACGCCGCTCCAGATTGGGGATGACCCCCTCGAATTCCTTGGTGTAGGTGTGACGCCGTCCCCCGTCCTCTTCCCACCAGAACTCCACTTTTTCACCTTTGGATCCGTGCAGGATCACCTCGCGCACCCGGGGGGAAAGCTCCTTGAAGGGGGTCCGGATGTCGAAGTCAAAGGCCTTGGCCAGGGCGTCCAGAGTCATGTGGTACCAGGCCGAGAGTCGTTTCTCCCAGGGGGCGATGGCCCCTTCGCGGATGGAGAGCTCCGGGTTCGGCACAACCAGTTCCTCGTCGAAGTACATCCGCGTGCCGAGACCGGTGCAGTCGGGGCAGGCGCCGTAGGGGTTGTTGAAGGAGAACATCCGGGGGGTCATCTCGGGGTAGGAGATGCCGCAGTCGATGCAAGCCAATTGCTCTGAAAAGAGAAAGGTCTCCGGCAGGGGCGATCCTTGTGATCGCCCTTCTTCCTGGGCGAATACAAGATTCGCCCCTACATTGTCCGGATAACCCACGACCTGGACCTTGGCCACCCCTTCCGCGTGGTTCAGGGCCGTCTCAAGGGAGTCGGCCAGGCGCCGCTCGATTCCCTCCTTGATAATGAGTCGATCCACCACGATGTCGATATCGTGCTTCTTGTTTTTGTCGAGGTGAATCTCCTCGGCCAGTTCATGCTGCACGCCATCCACGATGACCCGGGCGAAGCCGTCCTTGCGCAACTGGGCCAGTTCCTTGCGGTACTCCCCCTTGCGCCCCCGGACCATGGGCGAGAGGAGCTGAAGCCTGGTTCCGGCGGGCAAGGCCATGATCTGGTCCACCATCTGGGAGACAGTCTGGGAGGTGATCGGTTTGCCGCATTCATAGCAGTGGGGGTGGCCGACGCGGGCGAAGAGGAGCCGAAGGTAGTCGTAGATCTCGGTGACGGTTCCCACGGTGGAGCGGGGGTTGCGGCTGGTGGTCTTCTGCTCGATGGAGATGGCAGGGGAAAGCCCCTCAATGGATTCCACGTCGGGCTTCTCCATCTGCTCCAGAAACTGGCGGGCATAGGCCGAGAGGGATTCCACGTAGCGGCGCTGCCCTTCGGCATAGATGGTATCGAAGGCCAGGGTCGATTTGCCCGACCCGGAAATTCCGGTGATGACGACGAGCTTGTCCCGGGGGATCTCCACGTCGATACACTTGAGGTTATGTTCGCACGCGCCTTTGACGATGATGGTGTCGTGTGCCATGGTGCTCCCGTGAGTGATGCATGGTGGCGCCGGAGGCCCCGGACGCAAGTCCCCACTATACCACATAATCGGATTGCTGAGGGGCTTTCGCGCTGCTCCCCGACAATGGTGCAGCCCCGAAGAGATGGGATATTGACTTGCAATACTTTATCTGTCAGTAATGCGTAACGTGGATAAAGCCCGCCGCTGGTATATCAGGGAGATAATGTCATGGAAAGTGCGCGAAACGGGGCAGAGTCGCCCCTGGGAGGGCGAATCAGGAAACTTCGTCAGGCAAGGGGAATGACCCAGAAGGCGTTCGCCGACTCCCTCGGCATTGTCCAGGGGTTCCTGAGCAGTATCGAACGGGGGAGGAAGGTTCCTTCAGACACGCTCGTCATTGCGCTCTGCCGGACTTACGGAGTCAACGTGACCTGGCTTCTCCAGGGAAAGGGCGCCATGAACGCCCCCCCTGACGGCGCGGGCGAGGGGGCGGGCGAGGGGACTCCGCTGCTGGAGAGCGTTCCCCAGGGATTTCCCGAGGATATTCCGGACGATGTGGTTCAGGGGCGGATTGTCTTCCCCGGGATGCCGCTGGGTTGTTATGCGGTGCTCGCCTACGGGGATTTCATGGCTCCCACAATCCGCGACGGCGATATGGTTATCTTCGACCCGGCACGGCCGGCAGCGCCGGGCGAGATCGTGCTCGTTACCAACCGGTGGGGAGAGGCCATTCTCCGCCGCTATCGCCTCAAGGCCGGCGAGCTGCTGTTCTCCCCCGACAATGCCGCCTATTCCCCGTTCCATCCCGATCCCGACACCCGGATCATCGGCACGGTGGTGCAGGTCTGGCGGGACGTGAAGCTGTAGCCCGCAGTACGCCGACCGCGATCGGATGTGCGGCCTGGATGAGGTCCCCGGCGGAGCATGGCCTGAGGCAACACCATGCCGGGGTCCGGCGCATTGTTGCGGACGAAGATTAATACAGGACGGACCGGCGGGATAGGGGAGTGCCGTTGCGGGAGGAGCGGGCGGGGCTCGGACGGAGCCCCTGCGGTACTACGGAAAGATCAAGCAGCAACGTGGACTCGACGTACTACCGGACAGGGCGACGAATGACTCCCCGGGCCTTTTTCTTTTTCAGGCGAGCCCCGGCCTTGCGGCGCTTTTCAGCCAGGTCCACGAGAATTTCGTGAGTTCCCCGGAGATCGTCCCCTTCGCCCGGCGTCCGTTGCAGGTAGCTGCCGTCGGGCCGCATGTCCCAGGCGCTTCGCCGGTCTCCCAGTTGCACGTCGATCATGGTTCGGATTTCCTTCCGCAGTTCCGGCGTTTCCACCGGTGCCAGGACTTCGACCCGGTACTCCAGATTGCGCTTCATGGCGTCTGCGGAACCGATGAAGTACTCCTCGTCGCCGCCGTTGCGGAAGTAGTAGATCCGGGCGTGTTCCAGGAATCTCCCCACCACGCTCACCACCCGCACCGATTCCGAGAGCCCCGGTACGCCCGGCCGGAGGCGGCAACTGTCGCGGATAATGAGATCGATCCGCACTCCCTGCCGTGCTGCCCGGTAGAGGGCTGCAACGATATCGGCGTCTTCCAGGGCGTTCATCTTGAATTGGATGAGCCCCGGGCTCTTTTCCGAGTGAAGTTCCGCTTCACGCTCGATCCTGGCCAGCAGCGCCCGCTTCAGGTGCTTCGGAGCGGGCAGCAGTTTCCGGTAGTTGCGCCGCGGGGTATAGCCGGTGGTGAGGTAGTTGAAAAGCTCGGTGGCGTCCTGGCCGATGGTCTCGTCGCTGGTGAGCAGCCCCAGGTCGGAGTAGACCCGGGCCGTTCCGGGATGGTAGTTGCCGGTTCCGATGTGGACGTAGCGCCGCAGTCCGTTGTAGTCCTGCCGTACCACCAGGATCACCTTGCAGTGGGTCTTGAGTCCCACCACGCCGTAGGTGACATGGATTCCCGCCTCCTCCATCCGCTCCGCCAGCCTGATGTTGGCCGCCTCGTCGAAGCGGGCCTTGAGCTCCACCGCCACGGCCACCTGCTTGCCGTTGTTGGCCGCGTTCACCAGGCAGTCGATGATCCGGCTGTCCGAGGCGGTCCGGTAGAGGGTCATCTTGATGGCGCGTACCTTCGGGTCCTCGCTTGCCTCCATGAGAAAGCGCTCCACCGACGTGGCAAAGGAGTCGTAGGGGTGCTGCAGGAGGATGGCCCCGGCGTCGCGGAGCACGTGGAAAATGTTCCGGTCGGTCATGAGCCGGGGGTGGTCGACGGGATGGTGGGGAGGATCGCGCAGTTCCGGGTAGCCGAGGGCGGCGATCTCGAAGAGGTCGCGAAAGGCCAGCATCCCCTCGACATCGAAGACATCGTCGGCTTCGGTCAGCTCCAGCTCTGCGGCCAGCATCCCCCGGTGGACCGGATCCATGTCCGCTCCCACCTCCAGCCTGACGATGGGGGCAAACCGGCGGTCCTGCAACTCCGACTCGATCAGGGACAGCAGGTCGTCCGCCTGTTCTTCGTTACGTTCAGTGTTTGCGTTGCGGGTCACCCGGAAGAGCTCGCACGCCGTCACCTCCATCTCCGGAAAGAGCATGTCCAGGTTGTGGCGCATCACCTCTTCCAGGGGGACGAACCGGTCGTCGTCGCCCACGCGGATGAAGCGCGGGATGCCCGCCCCCACCGGCACCTTCACCCGGGCCAGGGACGTCTCGCGCTCTCGCGGATAGCGCAAGGTCACCAGGAGATTGAGGGAGAGGTTGGAGATGAAGGGGAACGGGTGGGCCGGATCGATGGACTGGGGGGTCACCAGGGGGTAGATATTGCGCTGGTAGTGCTGCCGCAGCCCCTTGCGCTCTTTCTCGCTCAGCTCGCTGTAGCCGAGAATCCGGATGCCCGCGTCCCGCAGGAGCCCCAGAAGCTCCCCGAACACCCGCCGCTTGCGTTCGGCCAGATCCCGCACCACGGCGTAGCATTCGGCAATCTGCTGACGGGGGGTGCGGCCGTCCACGGTGGGGTGCTGCAACCCGGCCCCGACCTGCTGCTTGAGGCCGCCGATGCGTTTCATGAAAAACTCGTCCAGGTTCGAGCTCACGATGGCCGTGAACTTGACCCGCTCCAGCAAAGGGGTGCGGGTGTCCTCGGCTTCGTGGAGGACACGCCGGTTGAACTCGAGCCAGGTGAGTTCCCGGTTCAGGTAGAGCTCGGGCGAGGCAAGGCTCGTCTCCGGGGGGCGCGCGCCCGTCGGTTCCGGGGCGCCGGCCCCGGCTGCCTGTGCCTTGCGCGGCATGCTACAGCCACCCTTTTTTCTTGAAGATGTAGAGGGGCAATACCGCTGAGAGGACGATGAGGCTCAGGGCGAAGGGATAGCCGAACACCCACTCCAGCTCGGGCATGTGCTTGTAGTTCATGCCGTAGATGCTGGCGATCATGGTGGGGGGCAGGAAGATGACCGACATGACGGTGAAGATCTTGATGACCTTGTTCTGCTCCACGCTCATGTGGTTCAGGAAGAGGTTCTGCAGGTAGTCGAGCCGCTCGAAGTTGAAGTTGGCGGAGATGATGAGGGAGTTCACGTCCTTCATCATCATGCTGAATTCTTTCTTTAGGGGCTCGCTGATCATGGTGCTCTTCAGGAGCGACGAGAGCACCCGGTGCTTGTCCGTGAGGTTTTCGCGGATGGTGATGTTGATGTCCTCGTAGTCGGTGATGTATTCGAGGAACGTGGTCGGATTGTCGAAGGACTGGGGCTCTTTCCGGCCGATGCTGGCAATGGACTTGGACAGGGCCTCAAGGATGTCGGCGTCCATGTCGACCCGCATGGCGAGAATCCCGTTGAGGATGTCGGCCCCGTCCCGGAAGGCGCGCGGATTGAGCCGGAGACGGCGGGAGAACTCGGTGAAGATGCGGTGGTCGCTGAATCGGATGGTGACGATGAAGTGCCGCTTCAGGATGAACGAAACGGTTTCGTTATGGTATTTGTCATCCTGCTTCACGAGGAAGTAGGTGTTGATGTCGATGCCGGTTTCGTCCTCCCAGTAGCGGGAGCTGAACTCGATCTCCTCCGACTCCTGCCGCGTCGGCAGTTCCAGCTTGAGGCAACGCTCAACCGTGGCCAGCTCCTCGGTCGTGGGGGACATGAGGTCGAGCCAGACGAGGGTATCGGTGTCCAGTTCCGCCAGTTCATCGGACTCCACTGCCACCGGTCTGAAGGTGTCTTCCGCGCGAAGGTATGCCTTGATCATAGTGCACCGCTTTCTGCCAGAAATTCAGGATGTTGCCACGTTACAACGATTGTAGATGCAAGGATGGCAGGGGTCAAGCGGCCACTGCCCTCTCCGGTCAGACCCCTGCGATTTCCCGGCCGGCCGCCAGTAGTTCCCCAACGGTCCCGGGCGTGCCGGCCTCGCTGTAGAGGCGCAGCACCGGTTCGGTCCCTGACGGGCGAATCAGGAGCCAGGAGCCATCTTCGAACATGAATTTGAAGCCGTCGCGGAAATTGGTGCCGGCCACCGGCCGCCCCGCAATGGCGTCGATCCGCTCCTCCCGCAGCCGGGTAATGAGGGCTGCCTTGGGGGCGTCCTCGATGGGGAGATCGAGCCGCTGGTAGTGGAAGACGCCGATTTCGTCCATGGTTTCGTCCAGCAACCGGCGGAGCCCCTTGCCGCTCATGGCCATGGCTTCCAGGAGCAGGAGCCCCATGAGGACCCCGTCCCGCTCGGGGATGTGTCCCTTTACCCCGAGCCCCCCCGACTCCTCGCCACCCATGAGGATGTCGTGCTCGAGCATCAGCTCGCAGATATGCTTGAAGCCGATAGGGGTTTCGTGGAGGGGAAGCCCGTACTTCTGCGCCAGCAGATCGATCATCCGTGTGGTGGAGACCGTCTTGACCACCCCGCCGGTGAGGCCCTTGCGCTCCACCAGGTGCCGCAGGATCACGGTGAAGATCCGGTGGGAGGAGAAAAACTCGCCGTTTTCGTCCACGGCGCCGATCCGGTCCGCGTCGCCGTCAAGGGCCAGTCCCACCCGGCAGACGCCGTCCCGCACGAGCTCAGCCAGCTCCTGCAGGTGCTCTTCGGTGGGCTCGGGGGGGACTCCCCTGAATCCGGGGTTCTCATCCCCGTGGATCTCCAGGGCGCCGGGCACGAGTTCCGGAATGATCCCTGCCCCGGCCCCGTGCATCGGGTCCACTGCCAGGGGGATGGCTGCCCGGCGGATGAGGTCCAGGTCCACGTAACGGGCGAGCTGACGGCAATATCCCTCGCGTGGGTCGAAGATGGTTACGGTGCCATCGGCCAGCGCCGCCGCCAGGGGACGTTCCTCAATGGCCCGGCCGGCAGCGGTGTTGGCGGCGGTCATCTCCTCCAGAACCCTGGTGGTGGCGGGGCGGGCCGAGCCGCCGAAGGACTCCTTGACCTTGAACCCGTTATAGGCGGGAGGATTGTGGCTGGCGGTAATCATGACGCCGGCGCCAGCCTTCATCTCGTGGACGGCCCAGGAAATGGCCGGAGTGGGCGCCGGACCGTCGGTCAGCCAGACCCGGATGCCGTTGCCGGCGGCAATCTCCGCCACCCGGTCGGCGAAGTCCCGGGAGAGGAAGCGGCGATCATACCCCACGACGAGCCCGCGCGCCGCGAGCCCTTCCCGTTTCAGGTAATCCATGGTGGCTTGGGCCACCCGGGAGAGATTGTCGAAGGTAAACTCCCGGGCAATGATCCCCCGCCAGCCGTCGGTGCCGAATGTTATCTGCACGGAATCAAATCCTCCTGCAATGTCGGTATGGTTGCGGCCATGGGGCCGGTAACCCGACATTTTCCGCACATCCCCTCGTCAAGTCAACCATTTGTTTGTTCCACCGACGGTCGAAATGGAGTATGGTTGGGACCACTTCATCAACGGAGCACTGAGCCATGATTGGTCGTATCTTCAACCCCTTCGCGGTCGGGGGATTCATCATCGTGCCGGAGGACGCACCCCTGCCTCTGGGGGAGTACATCCCCCTCATCATGGGGAAAAAAGGGGCCTTCGGCTCCGGTGAACATGAAACCACCGCCTCGTGCCTGGAAGAACTGGAGCGGATACCCGGCCTGGCCGGCATGCGCGGGCTCGATCTGGGGAGCGGCACCGGCATCCTCGCCATCGCGGCGGTGCGGCTCGGCGCGGCCTCGGTGGTGGCGGTGGACATCGATCCCAAGGCAGCTGCATCCTGCGCTGCCAACGTGCGGCTTAACGGCGTGGCCGACCGGGTCTTCACGGTCTGCGGTGAGCTGGCCTCCGTGGGGCGGGGACGTTACGACCTGCTGATGGCAAATATTTACGCCGATATCCATCTGGCCCTGGCCGGAGAGATGGTGGCGCGCGTCCGCTCCGGCGGCTGGCTGCTCCTCTCCGGGATTCCGCTCCAGGACAAGTTTGACGTGCAGCGGCGGTTTGCCAACCTGGGGTGCGTCCAGGCCGACCTGCGGATCATGGAGGATTACGTCACCCTGGTCATGCGGAAGGCTTGACCTTTCCCGGGGAAGTGCCTATATAATAATTCGTTTGCAGCACACCGTCTTTAGGTTTCCCGGAGGTTGTACATGTTCAAGAGACTGATCATCGCCCTGCTCATGAGCGGGCTGTTCGGCGCACTGCTCCTGGCCGGCAACGCCGATGCCGCCGACAAGGCGGCCAAGGCCGCCAATCCCGTGGTGGTTATGGAGACGAGCCTCGGCAAGATCGCCGTGGAGCTCTACCCGGACAAGGCGCCGGCTACGGTGAAGAACTTTCTCGACTACGTCAAGAGCGGCTTCTACGATGGCACCATCTTCCACCGGGTCATCCCCGGCTTCATGATCCAGGGAGGCGGCTTCACCACCGACCGGAAACAGAAGGAGACCAGGGCGTCGATCAAGAACGAGGCGGACAACGGCCTCAAGAACGACCGGGGTACCATTGCCATGGCCCGCACCGCCAGCCCCGACAGCGCCACGGCCCAGTTCTTCATCAACCTGGTGAACAACGAAAACCTGAACCGTCCCCGCCCCGACGGCTACGGCTACGCGGTGTTCGGCAAGGTGGTTGAGGGGATGGATGTGGTGGACAAGATTGCCGCCACCCCCACCCAGCGTCTCAACATGCTCTTCGCCAACATACCGGTGACGCCTGTGGTCATCACCTCCGTCAAGATCCGGTAACCCGGCACTACGACTCGCATGCCACCAGGCGCCCTGACGGGCGCCTTTTTTTGTGGTATACCTCCAGGTGCGGCCCTGCCGCCAGTTCACCGGGTGAGGTATATCATGAAACCACTCCGTATTGCCGTTCTGTTCGCGGCCCTTTCCCTTGCCGTTCCGTGCGCCGCCGCTCCCGTCGTTTCCACCGAAGCCGACCAGCGCGGAGTTTCTCTCACCATCTACAACCAGAACCTGGGCCTCGTGAAGGATCGGCGCGAGATCAGTCTCCCCAAGGGGAGTGGCGAGCTCCGCTTCATGGACGTGGCTGCTCAGGTGATTCCCTCCAGCGTTTCCATGGCTTCGCCTGAGGGCGACGGAATCCGGGTCCTGGAGCAGAACTACGAGTATGATCTCCTGTCCCCCCAGAAGCTCATGGACAAATATGTGGGGCGGGAGGTGAAGCTCTACCAGAAGAATCCCACCACCGAGCGGGAAGAAGTGGTCGCGGCCACGCTTCTCTCCACCACGGGGGGGCCGGTCTTCCGGATCGGCGACGAGATTACTTTTGGCCACCCGGGGCGAATCATCTTTCCCGGCGTTCCCGACGATCTCATTGCCCGGCCTACCCTGGTCTGGCTCCTGGAGAGCGGCCGGGAGGCGGCGCGGCAGGTGGAGGCCACCTACCTGACCAACGGCATCACCTGGCGGGCCGATTACGTGGTGACCCTGGCCGAGAAGGACGACCGGGCCGATCTGGCCGGCTGGGTCACCATTGACAACCGCAGCGGCGCCACCTACCGGAATGCCGCCCTGAAGCTCGTGGCCGGCGACATCAACCGGGTGCGGGAGGACGAAGGGCGTGCCAAGATGATGCGGGCCGAGGCCATGGCCGCCGCACCCGCCTTCCGGGAGGAGAGTTTCTTCGAATACCATCTCTACACCCTCCAGCGCCCTTCCACCATCAAGGACAACCAGACCAAGCAGATCAGCCTCGTCACGGCTGCGGGGATTCCGGTCCGCAAGGAATTCCTCCTGCGGGGCGAAAGCTACTTTTTCCACGGCCCGGCCGGCGAGCCCCGGAAGGAAAAGGTGGCGGTCTACACCGAGTTCGGCAACCGGCGGGAAAGCGGGCTCGGCATGCCGCTCCCCCGTGGGGTGGTGCGGGTCTACAAGCGTGATGGGGACGGGAGCCTTCAGTTCGTGGGCGAGGACAGCATCGACCACACCCCCGAGAAGGAAACGGTGCGGGTGAAACTGGGCGACGCCTTCGACGTGGTGGCTGAGCGGCGCCAGACCGAATGGCGCAAGACGGCGTCCGACACCTATGAGGCTGCCTTTGAGGTCACGCTGCGCAACCACAAGGCCGAGGATATCACCGTTCGGGTGGTGGAACCGGTGCCGGGGGACTGGCGGATTCTCTCCTCGTCGCTCACGCCGGCCGGCGGGGATGCCCGGGCCGCCGAGTTCCTGGTGCCGGTACCGAAGGATGGGGAGACAAAGCTCGTCTACCGGGTGAGGATGCGGTACTGATCCGGTTGAGCCGGGGAGGGGGTAAACGGGAACGGGGCGTCGGAATTCAGCATTCCGGCGCCCCGTTTTTCGTGGTGCCCTGTTTCGAAAGCATGTCGTCCAGTGTTTCGATCGGCTAGTCCCGGGAACGGGCCACTCGAAACACTAGCGGCACTGGACCGGGTCGAATTCCGCGTCATAGACCCCGGCGCACTTCATGATGCCGCTGTTGGCGATCCTCCCACCCGCCAGCCGGGTGTTTGCGACGCGGGTGGTGGTGGCGGTGTCGTTGAAGATGGAAAAGAGGGTGGCGGTGATGACCGACCCCTCCACGGTGGCGCTGCCGGAGGACGTGGTGTACACGCCGTTGCCGGCAGAGATGGCGGCGTTCCTGATCACGGGGGAGGAGTGGATGTTGAAGATCCCGAAGCCCGCGTCGCCCCCGTGGGCCGTTACGGTTACCGAGTCGAGAAGCGGTTCCGCCATCAGGTTGTAGATGCCGAAGGTCCCCTTCCCCCCCTGCACGGTGACGCTCACGTTTCTGATCCGGGGTGCGCTGCTGCCGTTGAAGATGCCCACGATATTCCCCTCGGTACCGGTCGCATCGATGGATAGGCCGCGCAGTTCGGCCCGGGATGCGCCGGCCACCACGCCGGCGTCGGCGGCGCTTCCCCTGAGCCGGGTGGCGAACTCGCCGGAACCCTCCACGTCCACATACTCTTTCATGACCATGGTGGCGATCCCCAGGTCGTAGACCCCCGGCATGATCTTCACCAGATAGGGCTTCTCAGCGGACGCATCGGTAATGGCATTGAGCGCGTCAATGGGACTGGCGTAGTCGCCGCCCGTGGGGGCTACCACGACCAGGGTGGCCGGTTTTTTCGGCAAGAACTCGTGGGTGTGGTCGCCGGCGGCAACGGTGCCCGGCCCGGTTCCCACCGGAAGCCGCGCGGCATCGATGGTTCCCTGGACGATGTCCGTTGCGTCATGGCCGTGCGGCCCGATTTTCCAGCCGGCGATGGGGCCGCGTATCTTGCCGTCGGTCACGGCGCCGTCGGCGATTTTCGGAGTGGTGACGGCGCCGAAGCCGAGCTTGGCGTCGGTGACGGCGCCGTCCACGATCTTGCTGTTGGTGATGGAGTTGGGAGCGATTGCGCTATAGGTGACCGAGCCCTCGGCGAGACCGCCTGCCGCAGGGCCGCCGTCTGCGTGGGCGGCTGAGGAGGCCGCCAGGAGGGCAAGCGCGACGACGGTTCGAGTCAATGGTCTGGGCATGGACGACTCCTCGGGTGCAGCCGATGCAATTTATTCGCAAAAATGAGAGGTTTCATACTAACACATCGGCGCGGCGATGCAAGAGGAAGTCTCGTCAGCGGCGTTCCCGTCGGAGCGCAAGGAGCATGCCGTTGCCTACCGTGAAGAGGAGGGCGCCGGCCAGGGCCCAGCCGGCCCCCGGTTCCCGGTGGATTTCCATGACGGCCACGGGGAAGGGGTACTCCTCCGCGTGCTTGAGATAGACGCCGAACCCGCCGTGGAAGAACGGATGGTTGGGGCTCACCGTTCCTTCCTCCACCCGGCTGCCGGTCACGGCGCGCACCTGGGCGCGATAGTCGGTCGGCATCCCCATGGGGCCCGTGGCCACCGAAATGGGCCCCACATGGAGGGTACTCCCGTCCGGGAACCCGATGGAGGAGCCCTGGTAGACCTGCATGGCCTCCTTGGCTCCCCCCGTGGCGCTCAGCAGGTGAGCCAGGACGATGAGCAGGAAGCCAAGGTGCATGAGTTGCGGGGCCACCAGCGCCGGCAGGGTGCTTTTGCCGAGCCTCAGCCGGATTGCCTCGATGCTGCAGAGGATGGTGTTGATGGTGAGAAGCGTCAGGAGCGCCAGGGTCCCCCAGAGCCACCAGGAGGCGGCGAGGGGGGCACGGGTGAGCCAGACGGAGAGGGGCATGGCGTTCAGGGCCGCTGCCTCTTCGCCGCCGAAGGAGCCGACGGCCAGAAGCACCATGACTCCCCCCATGAGCCAGAGGCCCAGGGAGAGGGAAGCGAGGGATTGATAGATTCTGGTCAGCATGGCGTGGTGCGGTCCCCTTTAAAAGCTGTGCGAACTTTTCATGAGCATGCTCACCCCCAGGTAGGTGAAGAGCATCACCCCGAAGCCGAGGATGCCGGTCCAGGCCAGGAACCGGTCTCCGCCGGCCCCCCTCAGGCGCAGATGGAGCCAGAAGGTATAGAAGATCCAGAGGATGGAGGTCCAGAGCTCCTTGGGCGTCCAGAGCCAGTAGGTCCCCCAGGCATAGTATCCCCAGATGCCGCCGGCAACCATGGAACCGGAAAAGAAGGAGTATCCCACGAGGGCCGCCCGGTACTGGAGATCCAGGAGCCGCCGCTCTCCGCCGGCCAGGAAGAGGACGCCCATGATGGCCCCGATGGTGAAGAGCGCATAGGCGAAGAAGGCCAGCGCCACGTGCAGCTCGAACCAGAGGGTGTTGAGTATCGGCGGCAGCGGCATGGCAAGGGCGGGAAATGCCAGGGAGAACAGCGCGAAAACCGCTGCGGTTCCCCCCGTTGCCCAGGGGAAGGCGGAAGAGTTCCGTAGCGAGGGCGAAAAGAGGAACGGGAGCGCCATGAGCCCGATGGAGGCGGAGAAGAAGGCAATGGTGTCGTGGGGGCCCACCAGGGGCAACCGGCCCAGGGAGATGCCGCGGATGGCCAGATAGGCGAGCCCCGCGCCGAGACCCAGTGCAAAGAGGGGGCGTCGGAACGAACCGAAGAGATAGAGTGCCGCTGAGGCAACAAGGAGCCATTTCATGGCCAACGGCTATAGCACATCCCTCGGGAGAAGGGAAGGGGCGCCGTGGATAAGGGCTTGTGTCGCGGCTCCATCCGGGATAGTCTCGCGGGAGGGAACGCACTGATGCTCTTCAGGATGCGCATGCCATGACGAAACGTTGGCGGATATTTGCCGTATTTGCGGTCATGTACCTGGTCGCCTATTTCTACCGGGTATCCATGGCGGTCATTGCCCGCGACCTGGCAGCCGATCTCTCCCTGGACGCCTCCCGGATCGGGATGCTCTCGGGGGCGCTCTTCTACGCCTTCGCCCTGGCCCAGATACCGCTCGGACCGCTGCTGGACCGTTTCGGCGGCCGCATCGTGGTGAGCCTTGCCGGACTCGTTACGGTGGCGGGCTCCATCACCTTTGCTCTGGCTCCGGGCTACGGCGCCCTGCTCGCAGGGCGCATCCTCATCGGCATGGGCACTGCCTGCGTCCTGATGGGGGCGCTCAAGGTGTTCACTAACTGGTTCACCTCCCGGGAGTATGCCACCATCTCGGGCCTGATCATTGCCGTGGGGAATGTTGGAAATCTTTGTGCCACGGCCCCTCTGGCCCTGGCGGTATCGCTTGGAGGGTGGCGCTCTCCCTTCCTGGTGGTGGGCGCTCTCCAGCTGGGGCTTACCCTGTTCCTCTTCCGGGTCGTGCGGGATCGGCCGATCGCCGACGGGATAGCAGAGGAGGAGCCCCTCCTGGCCGCGACCCACCGGCCGGTGGGAGCCCTGGCGGGGTGGGGCCTCGTTTTCTCTCGTCCCTCTTTCTGGCTCCTGGCCCTCCTTTCGTTTTTCTGGTACGCCGGCTACATGGCTCTCCAGGGACTCTGGGGCGGGCCGTGGCTCATGGAGGTGATGGGCCTCTCGCGCGAGGGCGCCGGAAATCTGCTTTTGCTTACCTCGGTGGGGTTCATGACCGGCTGCCTCTTCATCGGCCAGGTGACCGACCGGCTGCTCAAGTCCCGCAAATGGACCCTCGTGGCGGGGCAGAGCCTTCTGCTGCTTCTGCTTCTGGTTCTGACCCTCGGCCCGGCGGAGCAGGTGCCCCGCTGGCTTCTGGCCGCCTTCTTCTTTGCAGCTGGGTTGGCGGTGTCGTCGGGCGTGGCCATCTACCCCATGATCCGGGAGATGTTTCCCCGTAACCTGTCGGCAACGGCCACCACGGCACTTAATTTTTTCGTCCTGACCGGCGCGGCCGTGGTGCAGCAAGTGATGGGGCTCATCATCGGGCGTTTCCCGCGCGGGCCGATGGGCTATCCGGCCGAGGCCTATCATGCAGCCTTCCAGGTGCCGGTGACGGGGCTGGCCGTGGCCGTAACCCTGTTCCTCTTCGCCCGCGACACCTCGCCCCGGTGAAAGGGGTGGTCATAGCCGGAAGCATCTGCTATAAATCGAACGGACGATACCGACCGGACCGTGATATGAATGCATCAGGGAGGAGATCGATGAGCCGGATCAGACAGTGGTTTTTCGTGGCGCTGGTGGCGCTGGTGGCTGCCGGGTGTGCCCACAACCCCTTCAATATTCCCCGTGAGGACTACGAGCAGCGGGTCAAGGTTCTCGGCGTGGCGCCCATCTTCATGGACGCCGATTCGGATATCCGTCATCCGGAGCGGGATACGCTGGTGACGCTGGTGCGGGAATACAACCGGGTGAACGAGAAGGAACTCGTCAACATGCTCCGGGAGTCCGGCGCCTACTTCATGGTGCGCCCAATCGAGGCCGCCGCTCCTGACGAGCTGTTCCGCTCGCTTCTTTTCCGGTCCGAGCGCCGGGACGACGCCGGGGTAGTCTATAACAAGCACTTCTATAAGCCCGAGGAAATCAGGACCCTGGTGACCCAGAACAGTGTCGATGCAGTGCTCCTGGTGGTGGTGAGCGGTCTCACCATGCGGGACCGCACCTTTGCCAGCAACCTGGTGAAGTATCTGGATACCGATTACAACGTTCTCACCATGACTGCCCAGGTGCTGGACGCCAACGGCACGGCTCTCTGGGAGTATCCCAATTTCCGGGTCGGCAGCCCGTCCACTCCGGTGCTGGCGGAACTTCAATATCCCGATTTCGACCAGGCAGCGGCCAACATGGATGAGCGGGTCGAGGTCAAGTTCAAGACCATTCCGGGCATCACCCGCTACCTGGGGAAGAAGGAAAAGGATCTTCTCTTCCGCGAGCGCAAGGCCACGGCCCCCTACTACCACCTCTTCGACGACATGGTGGGGCTGCTCAAGCCGCCCATGGACCTGTTCAACAGGAAGGACAAGAAGGAGGCTTCGCCCGCGGCTGCTGCCCCGCCGCCCGTACAGACGGTCCGGCCGGTTGAGCGGCCCGTATCGCAGCCCGTTGCTGCGCCGGTTCAGGCAGCCTCCCCTCAATCCGCACCGGCCCCGGAGCCGGTGGTGGCGGTCCCGGAACCCGCACCGATCCGGGAAGTGCCCCTGGATGGAAGCGGCGCGCGCTAGCGCTCCGTCCGGATACTCCGTAAAAGGCCCGCGCCGTCACTGGCGCGGGCCTTTTGCATTTCGGTTGCCCCGGCAGGAACATCGTTTACAATAAGGGCACGATCACACCATCCCCCGGCGGGAGAAACGGAGTTCCCATGCGACATATCCCCTTCAGCCCGAGGCCGGTCTACGTGGCCGCATCCTGGATGGCGCCGGTGGGGCGCTACGATGGCAGACACCGCGACCGGCTCTCGTTCCTGGAGCTGGCAGAGCTGGCCGGGGCGGTTTTCGAAGGATGCCCCGTGCGGCCGCGCGACATCGAGGCCGTGGTGGTCGGCTCCCAGAGCCCGGTCGCCTTTTCCGGGGTCGACAATACCGCGGCCAAGATCGCAGGAGTGGTGGGCGTCTCCGGCGCCAAGTCGGTGCTGATCGACACCGCATCCTCGTCGGGAGCCTCGGCCTTCGAGAACGCCTGCCTCCAGATCGCCTCGGGCCGCTGCGACCACGTGCTCGCCATCGGCATCCAGAAGATGAGCGATGCCCCCACCGCCGAGGCGACCCGCATCGTGGCCGGAGTCATCGACCGGGACGAGGCCGAGTTCGGTCTGACCATGCCCGCCTGCGGAGCCCTGGTGGCCCGCGCCCTGATGGAGCGGTACGGGCTTTCGTTCGAGGAATGGACCGCCTTTTCGGCCCTGCTGACCCAGCGGGCCCACCGCTATGCGGCCCTGAATCCCGATGCCCACCTGAGCGCGGAGATCCCTCTGGAGGAGTACTACCGCCAGATCGTCACCGGCAAGAACTATCCCTACTGGTGGCCCCTGCGCTACCACGACTTCTGCCCCATGTCCGACGGGGTGGCCGCCGTGGTCCTCACCAGCGATCCCCAGGACGTGATGGTGTCCGGGGTGGGAAGCGCCACCGACATCCCCACCATTGCCGACCGCAACTACTTTCATTCCTTTCCCGCCACCGTCTCCGCCGCGGCCGAGGCGTACGGCATGGCCGGGATCAGGGACATCCGCCAGTTTGCCGGCAAGATCCATGTGAACATGCATGACCCCTTCAACGGCTTCGGCCCCATCAACATGGTTGACCTGGGCTTTGTCCCCCGCGGTCGCCTCCTGGATGCCCTGCTGGATGACAGCTATACCGGCGAGAACGGCCTGTTCCCCACCAACCTCACCGGCGGGCTCAAGGGGCGGGGACACCCCCTCGGCGCAACCGGCATGATTCAGGTGGTGGAGAATCACCGCATGATAAGAGAAGGGCGTTTTACGGCCGGTCTTTCCCACTCCATCGGCGGCCCCATCAACAACAACATCGTCATTCTGCTGGAACGGAGCGACCACTATAGGCAGCGGCCCCACGAACCGTTCAAGCCTTGGGGGCTCCCCTCCCTGGGGCACCTCAAGCCCAGGCAGGTGACGGTCGAAAACCTCCTGGCCGCCACCGGGTCGGTCGAGGGGACTTTCGTCAGCGGCACCGTGCGCTACCACTTCAAGACGGGTGAGCCCGAACTGATCATCCTGATCGTTGCCTGTCGTGCGGCCGGTGGGCGTCAGTACCGCTTTCTGTTCGGCGTTGGCGGCGAAAATCACGAAAACTTCATCGCCCTCACGCCGGGAGACCGGGTCAGGCTTGAGCGGAGCGAGGGGGATATCCTCGTCAACCGGATGCCGGTCAGGAAGTTCTACCAGCGGACCATGGACGGTCTGGTTGACTTGGCCTCCAGCGGGTGGAAGATCCTCACGGGGAAGGGGCAGGGGGGGTAGTCGCTCTGTTTCCGCCTTGACCGCGGTCGTTCATTAGGGTATCAGGGAGGAAGATGTGGGTGTCATAAATTTGCCTGTTTGCCTTGCCGGAGGTGACCATGTCCGACAAAACCGCTGTCCTGCTCCTCCAGATGGGAGGCCCCGACTCCCTCGATGCCGTGGAACCGTTCCTGCTGAATCTTTTCTCCGACCGGGACATCATCCGGATCGGTCCCGCCTTTCTCCAGCCGTTCATTGCCCGGCTCATCGCCAAGCGCCGCTCACCGGGCGTGGAACGCAAGTATGAGGAGATCGGCGGGAAATCTCCCATCCGCGAGCTGACCGAGAGCCAGGCCCGGGCACTGGAAGAGGTGCTGGGGGACGGGTATCGCTGCTTCGTGGCCATGCGCTACTGGAAGCCCTCAACTGTGGAGGCGCTGGCGGCCATCCGGCGGGAGGGGATTTCGCGGGTGATCGCGCTTTCCCTCTACCCCCACTACTCCCGCGCCACCACCGGGTCGAGCGTGAACGAGCTGAAGCGGGTGCTGTCTCAATCGGGCGTGCAGTTCCAGATGACGTACGTGGACCGTTTCTTCGACCACCCCCTTTACATCGACGCCTTGGCAGAAAAGATCCGGGAGGGGCTCGACGACTTCCACCCCCTTGCCGAGGTGCAGATCCTGTTCTCGGCCCATTCGCTCCCTCAATCCTTCATCGACGAGGGCGACCCCTACCTGGACCATATCCGGGAGACGGTGCGTCTCGTCATGGAGCGGTTCGAGGGGGTCACCCACCACCTGGCCTTCCAGTCCCGGGCGGGGCCGGTCAAGTGGCTGGAGCCCTCAACCGACGAGATGCTGGAGCACCTGGCGGCCCACCAGGTGAAGAACCTGCTCATCGTTCCGCTTTCCTTTGTCTCGGACCATATCGAAACCCTGCACGAGATCGACATCGAATATGCCCAGGAGGCGCACAAGCTGGGCTATTCCCGGTTTCGGCGGAGTCCTTCCCTCAACGCGTCGCCCACGTTTATCTCCTGTCTGGCGGATCTGGTGCGAAAGGCGACGGAAGGTCATGGATGAAGCAATGAAAACCTGCACGGTTTGCGGTGAGTCATTCGCTCCGGGCGCGCAGCAGTCTCCGTACGAGGAGGCTGGCGAATGGCTTGCGGCCGAGCTCTGGAACGATGCCGGCTCCCTCTGCTCTCTCTGCCTGGAGAACCGGGCCAAACTTGCCATGATGTACGTTATTGACAGGTGAACACACCCATGGAACAGACAACGATCGACGGCATATCCCTTTCGCTCGCCGGCCCCGTGGAATTGACGCTGCGCTGGGTCGGCCAGGATGAACTCCTGAAACAACTGCTCGCCGCCTGGATGGTGATCGACGAGAAGGACATCCCCTTCAATCCGCGCCTGATCGGCAAGCCGGGGGTGGGGAAAACCACGCTGGCCTACGCAGCCGCCCGGCGCCTGGGCCGGCCGGTATTCCTCTTTCAGGCAACCATGGACACCCGGCCCGAAGACCTGATCATCACGCCGGTCATCGGCCCCGACGGAAAGATCCAGTATGCCGCGTCGTCCCTGGTGTCGGCCATGCTCAGGGGCGGGGTTCTCATTCTGGACGAAGGGAACCGAATGAGCGAGAAGGCGTGGGCGTCGCTGGCCCCGCTGCTGGACGACCGGCGCTACGTGGAGTCGATCATCACCGGCCTGCGGGTACCGGCCCACCGGGATTTCCGGATCGTGGTGACCATGAACGAGGATGCCTCGACCTTTGAAGTCCCCGAATACATCCACTCACGGCTCCAGCCCCAGATATTCATCGACTTCCCCGAGGCCGACGAGGAACTCCTGATCCTCAAGGAAAACCTCCCCTTCGCTCCGAGCCGCATCCTTGCGTATGTCGTCGATTTCCTCCAGCGAGCCCACGCGGCAGACGAACTCTACTCGGTCAGGGACGGCATCAATATCGCCCGCTACGCCCTCAAGATGATGGCCGCAACCGAGCGGGACTCGGTAGAATTGCTCCCCCTCGCCGTGGAACGGGTCCTGGGGGATGAGGCGTTGCGCTATCTGAAATAGCAGAGAAGGAAGGCAAGGCGGAGCATAATACAAAAGGACCGCTTCTCCGGGGAAAAGCGGTCCTTTTTGCAGTTGGCCCCTGGGAACTTTGTACAATGCAAAAATAATGCGTATTAGCGGTATGTTGTGCTCTGGCATGTTTTGTGATGCCCCCAAATCTGCCCCCAAAACATATTGCTGAATGCAGTAGTGGTGCTAAATCTGAAGATGGAATGGGGCTCTTGCACTGTCAATGTGATAAAAGGGGGGCGTAAAAGAGCGCCCCGCAGGGCAATCTGGGGAGCTTGCCAAAGGCAAGAGTCTCGCACCAGCCGTGTGCGGGGCGCTCAGAGAATGCCGCTTCCTTAAGGTGGTCCGTGTCTGGGTCTGCGAAAAGCCCGGACGTACAAGCGGCAATTCTTGGCATGGGTGTGAGCACGAGGGCTTCAATTGCCCACGGCGCACTTCCCATCAAATGAAATCCCCACGCATAATTCAAGGAGCGGTCATATCCGGCCTCTACTCATCATCGCCATGACCCTCGCCAAACCGCTTTGGGTGTGGTTTGTCTGGATGAGGCAGGGTACTCATGTCGAAGTCGTGCGGGACGTATGGCGGGTTCTCGCAGGAGATGTCCCACTCCAGTCCGGTGATCGGCTCGTCCTCGATGAACTCTTCCATGCCGTCGATTGCCCCGGGCGGAAGGGGGGTCTTGCCGTCGTGTTCATACACAGTCACCGGTTCATTTTTCGCTTCAGTCTTCTTCTGGGTGGTTTTGCGTTTGGGCGAGGTATCCTTCATGCCACGTACTTGCCCAATCGCGTCTAATACCATCGTAAGTTTCGCCTTCTGAATCTTTTCTCGCGTAGCCATTTGAGTTCCCCTTCGATTGATTAGATTCATGATGGAGGCGTGTGGGTCGGTCACGAAGGTCAGGCGTAACATCTTCGAGAGAGCCTTGTCCCTCAATCTCCACCGGGATTTCAGAAATAAAGGCGCCGGCATAATGTGATGAAAGTCGATCTCTGAGTTCCCGCATGGTCCGCCTTACGTGACAACAGAAGATTGACATCACACCATCTTCCCAAACATCTTCGGCAGATACGACGCCCCCCCATGCTCCATGAACAGCACATGCCGCTCCTCGAGATCCTGCTCGGTGCAGTTCTTATTGAGAATATCCGCGAATTTGGTCCTTGAGAGGATAAAGGCATTCAGAATCAGGTTTGGATCGGCCAGTTTCATCTGCAGTACCTTCACCTCCTGATACAGGCCGAACTTGGGATCGGTCAGATTGATCTGGCGGATTCCCTTCGGGTCGATGAAGTTGAGCCATTGCTTGCCGGTTGTGTCGTCCACCAGCCAGAGGAGAAAGTCCGGGTAGAAATTCCCGGCAAGGGCGAAGCCGAGCCCTTTGGCCTTAGTGTCGGCATTGCGGAGCAGGTAGAGGCTCCGGTTGCCGATGGCCGCCTTGCCCGCAGGTGATATGTAGAATGCTTCCAGGTCCCTCACAAAATCGATTTCGCTCTGGGCCTCAAAGGCCAGCGGCCGCATTTTGAGCGGCACGCTGCCGTCGATGGAGAGGAGCGGATAGTACAGATGCCGGTCGAAACAGATGGCTACCATCTGCTGGGCATCCCATTTGCTCGCCTCGCCCAGCTTTCCCGAGACAACCAGCTTCTGCAGTTCTTCCAGGCGCTTCTTGTATTCCTGGCCGTCATCCGTATCTTCAATTTCAAAATGATAGACCTTGAGCATAGTGTCGTCGTCGCCGCGCACCGGCACCACTTCGTAAAACTGTCCCTCATAGGCGTTCTTCAGGGTCTTGTAGAACCGGTCGGTGTAATCCTGCAGGAGACGAATGAGGATGTCTTCCTGCTTCCGGATATCGGCAATGGTCCGGATGCTCAATTCCGAGGCGGGAATGTGGAGGGTGTACCACCCGCTCGATTCCATGCAGAATGTCTCCAGTCGCTGCCGGTCGAGCCGCAGGTTGCTCCAGCTACGCTGCAGCTTGTACTCCTGCACCGCCAGGAATATCCGGTCGAAGTCGAACAGCGCCATGGTTGATGACGCGATCTTGCCGGTATGCCGCACCGTGGTTGGTGCTGTGGCCGTTCCCCTCGCCTGGGTGCTCAGGGCTTCCAGTCGCGGGTACAGATCCAGCTCGATATGGGGCGGTTTGATCTTGCCGGCGAATTCCGCCGGTATCTCGTACAGCCAGGGAAACTGCTTCCGTTTGAAACCGTTCTTCTGGTTGTCCTTGTAGCCGTCCTTGAGGGCCAGGGACTTCAGCTTGTCCTTGGGGAAACAGGGTGAGTGACGGGTCTCGAAATTCAGCTCTATGATCTCGTCGCTGGTCGAGACACCCTCCTCCTGGAGATACTGTTTGAACTGGGCCATGTAGCTGGCGCGGACGCCGAAGATGTTGAGCGTTTCCAGCTTGTCTAGATGGAGCCCTTTGGGGCGTTGTCCCGGGGTGCTCCGTTTCAGGGAGTACTCCTTTCCCTTGAGGCGCACCCCGCGCCCGAAGAGCTGGATGATCTGGGAGCCTTCTCCCTGCCCCATATTGAGCAGCCCCATGGTCGAAACCCGCCAACTGCTCCACCCCTCGGTGAACTTGCGGGAGCCGATCAGGACATGCAGCCGGCTTTCCTTGTCGTTCAAGGTGCCGAAGAGTGACGTCCCGAATTCATCGGCTTCGTTGTCGAACTCCGTGGCGTCTTCACACATTTTGAAGAATGCCGCGTCATCTCCGATGTTGATCAGGCCGAACGGGTCGTTGTCTCCCACCCGCAGGGCCAGTTCTCCCTTGCTCCCCTTGAGGTTGACCAGCTTCAGTCGTTGGCGGGATTCGCTGTTGAAGAGCCGCTTCAGGATGTCGGCATAGACCGCTTCGGCAGGTGTCCCCATCAGCGGGGTAAAGCGCCGGTCGAAAATGTCGCGCCCCTTCTTGTCCAGGAGCCGCGCCTTCCCCTTGAGAAGATCGTCGATCCAGGCTTTGTACTGGGAGTCATTGTTGAGAAAGTCGGCGAGAAACCGGACCACGGTCAGGATGTCGGAGTCATCGTCGTTCACCTTGTTGCCGACAAATACCCAGAGCGGTTTCTCGATGTTGAACTCGTCCAGTTTTTCCCGGTCCCGCGCCCAGAGATACTGCTGCTGGTAGAAAGAGAGGAGGCAGGCGGTGAAATAGAGGTTCCGGGTCTCCTCTTCCTTGTCGTCGGCTAGGTTCAGAATCAGCGACTCCTTGCCGTAGCCGTCCTCGTAGAAAAACTTGTAGGAGTAGTCGAAGAGGATGCACTTGGCGTAGATCTCCCGGGTGGCCAGCAGCCGTGCCTTCCGCTTTTCGTCGCTGCTCAGGTCAAGCTGCTGCCGCTGCTCTTCCGTCAGTTTCTTCAGACTGGTCGTATCGAAGAGCATCTTCGCCTTTTTCTTCTGCGCCTCCTCTTCCGCCTTGGTAACCACCCACCCCTTTGCCACCGCCTGCCCGAAGGTGGCTGAATACTCGAAGGCGAATCCGCCCCGGCAGAGCGCCTCGCGGCGGCTCATCCAGGCGCCGGCGGCAGTCCCGGTGCCCCGGTGCCCCTCGTCCACGAGAACCAGATTGTTCCCCTCAAACGCCTCCACCGCCACAGTCTTGTCTCCCATCTCATCGCCCAGCTTGTTGATGTCGATGACCTCGACGGTGCCACGGAAGGCATTCTTGTTCTTGTCGAAGAGCTGGAAGAAGTGGAAACCGGAAAGGTCCAGCTCTTCCAGGTGCTGACGGGAGAGCCCTTCATTGGGTGTCAGCAGGATGATCTTGTCAGGGTAGATGTTCTGGTTGCCGTTCTGGAAATAGTGCAGGTACTGCAGGATATTGACGTGCAGCAGCAGGGTCTTGCCTGAGCCGGTGGCGTTCCAGAAGGCGAGCTTGTTCAGTTCATCAGCATCAAACGGTTGCAACCGGTCGGCAGCGGTGATCTTCGCATTGTACTCCGCCATCTCTTCATTAAGCCCGTCCAGAAGCTGTTGCCGACGGTTGAAGTACCAATCCAGGTAGATTTCGGTGAACAGCAGCGACAGGTACTGGAAGTACTTCATCTGCAATTCGGTTTCTTCCTGCCGGTTGCGTTTGCGGGTGATGGATTGCCAGTGCTGGACGATATTCAGGTCGTAGCGACGAAGATCGTCGGCACTGATCCGGTCCACCTCGAACAGATTGCGTGACAGTTCGCGGAAGTAGCGGGTCTGGCCGTCATCGTCGATCCCCTCATGGCGGTCGTCGCCGAGGCGCGCCTTCAATGCCTGCAGGTTCCCTCCCCGGAAAAAGCGATACATCCAGCGATTGAGAACCAACTGTTTATGGAAACTCATGATGTCTGTTCCTCGATGAAGATATCCGAAAACTTGTCACGTATTCCCCCTTGTGCTACTGTTTTTAGCATCAAGGAGATATCAATCATGCCTACCACTGCCAAACAACTGGATATTTCCGCACTGCCTCCGTCTTCACGTCGCGAACTGCTCGATTTTTACCAGTTCCTTCTTGAGCGCCCCAAACATGTGAAGAAGGTTCGCACGGAGAAACGAAGCTTCAGTGATCTCTGCGGCAGGCTTTCCTGGAAAGGAGACGCCGTAGAGGCCCAGCGGAGCATGCGTGATGAGTGGTAAACACAGGTTCCTGCTCGATACCAACGCTGTTGTTTCGCTCCTGTCAGGCAACCGCGAACTGGCAGTGCAGCTTGAAGCGGCTGAATATGTTGGCATTTCAGTCATCTCTTTTCTTGAATTTCTCGCCTTCGACGGCCTCACAGAAGGTGATCGCGCCTGCTTTACCGATTTCTGCGAGCGAATAGATGTGGTCGCCCTGACCCATGAAGACCGCGGCTTGATGAAGCTGGCCCTAGATTTGCGCAGCAATCACCGGCTGAAACTCCCCGACGCCATCATCGGCGCCACCGCCCTTTCCCGCAACGCGACCCTTGTCACCAACGACTCCCACTTTTCCGGTATTTCACTGCTTCCCGTCCAGAGGTGCTGACCCTCACACATCCCCGTCGAACATGCGGCTCAGGAATTCCGGTTCGATCTGGCGCAGCTTGAGGGCCTTGGTGATGCCACCCTCCTCTTCGGTGGTCGTCAGCACTGACGGGATATTGTGATCGCCGTTGATGTAGACCACCTCAAATTCGCTGTCCCTGGGGTTGATTGCGTGGCTGTCGCAGAAGCGGTTGAGGGCCTCGTAGTCCACCTGCTCGCAGTCACGCCAGAGAACCAGCGTCTTCTCTCCCGTCGGCAGGGTTCCCTGCACCATGACGATCCCCCGCTCCCGCAGGGAATCGATCTGCTTGACCTTGAGACCGATCAGGTAGTTGAAGGTTTCCACCAGATCGATGGTCCGCTCCTCCCACGCCCCGGCGGAATCCACCGCCACTTTCAGGGTGCAGTCGAAGGGGTTGCGGAAGGAATTAACCGACAGGAGGGAGCCTCGGCTTTCGATGTCGAGCATATAGCGGAGGAGGTAGTCGTCCTTGGCATCTCTGCTCAGTCCGTCCAGCAGGCTCTGCTGCTCGGCACTGCGGCGGAGTTCCAGGTTGTTAAGGGTGTCCTCGTAGCTTTCGATCTTGAGGACCTTGAAGGCGTGGGAGATGCCGGTCTCCGGGGCAATGGCCTTGCCGTCTTTCCAGTCGGCTGAATAAATTACCTTCTGGATGCGGGGCTTGAGGACTGTGTCGAAATACTTGCCTTGTTCGACCAAGATGTATTTACGCTGACCAGAATCCTCGCGATTCAGATTTATCACTGCATGGCCAGTGGTGCCAGACCCGGCAAAAAAATCGCAAACCAAAGATGATAATTCCACCCAATATCTGATCGAATCTGTTGTCAAGTGAATCGACTTTGGATAACTGAACTGCAGTCCCTGCCCTAAAATATCCAGCAATAATTTTGAGCCGTGTGATGTTGCAGAATATTTGGGTTCTGCCCAAAGAGTTTTCGGCTTCTTGCCTTCAGGCTCACGGGATTTTTTGGAAACTTCTTTTCTGCCAGCTTTTTCAATTACAGAGATTTCTCCTTCGTCAATTCCTCGTCTAGCACCATCAGGATTGACACGCCAGATACGCTTTTCTCCTTTTGGGTCTATCGGCCAAACCTCCAGTTCTCCGCTCGATGGTAGATTCAGGACGATCCATTTCTGTTGAGCTTCATCCCAGCTCATATCTGGCACTCTGACCCTCTTCCCTTCCACAAAGAGAGGGAACCATTGTTTGTGGCGATCCGTTGGACGTGAGTTCCCGCCTCTTCTTCTCAAATTGTCCCAATAATAACTTCCAATGTCGTCTTTTTCTTTGTATTGCTCACGTTCTTCCTTTGTTAAGACTCTTAAGACCATATCCACTGCTTCAATATCTTTTGCAAAAATATGAGTATAATCATGACTTCTAGCAGGGACGTTAGGGCGAATGTTTTGTCCTGCTGGATTCACTTCCGAAGCTATTGTGCCAACATAGTTTTCAGCCCCGAAAATGTCTGATAACAAGTACTTGAAATTAGAATACTCTGTATCGTCTATTGCACCGATTATTATTCCGTTACTTGCCATCAGGCGCGGCGTCAATCCAGCTCCGTTGGATATCAGGGATATCCAGGAGGAGTGTTTATATTGATTCTTGTAAAGGAACGCATTTTCAGAAGTGTTATATGGCGGATCGATATACATACACTTCACCTGCTCCCGATACCGCTCTTGCAGCAGATTCAGCGCCTGAAAGTTATCCCCATGGACCAGCAGCCCATCCAATGATTCATCTAGATTATCAATCGTCGCGAGCAATTTATCCTTAAAGGCCCCGTCAAACAGGAAACTATCAACCATCAGAAACTGATGGGCCTTGAGATAGTCGCCGTTTCTGGTAGCACCCTTTTCCAGCATCCCCAGCTTGTCCCACTGTTCCCACTGCCGCTCATTGGCGGCAATCGTATCAAGCAGCTCCGGCGCATCTTTGATGACCCGATCCAGGGTGATGCAGTAATGGGCCGCCACCACGAACTTCTTCTTCTCCCAGAGCTTCTTCTGGAAATCCTCCAACTGGGCCAGGAAGGTGATCATATCCAGGGCGATGGCCCGCAGGCACTGGATCATCCGGAGATTCTTCTCGATGTCGGCAAAGCGCTCGGCGTTCTGCACGTCATCCAGGTGCATCACTTCGTTCTTGATGTAGAAATCCAGCTCACGGCGCAGGAACCCGCCGAGATCCTTGTGGATGAAGTAGTCGGCACTGTTTTTCTGGGTGTAGGTGGTCAGGTGCTTTTCCAGCAGGGTGCGCTGGGGGTTCTTTTCCGTCGGCTCCCGCTTGGCGAGATCGAGCCAGCTCGATGTGACGGTATCGTTCCCCAGTATGGCCTGCACCGCCTTGCCCACCAGATCATCCTGCTTGCTCCCCTTGGGCATCGGCCGGTACTCGAAGCGGAGTACGAGCTCGCCGTTTGCCTCTTCGACCGGCAGAAGCTCCTCCTCGTACTCGTCCCCATCGTCATCGGTCATGACACGGGTTTGCCGCTCGATCAGGACAAAGCGGCGTTCCTTGTCGTTGTCCTTCCGGTTGTCCTTGGCGGTGTCGGCAGCCACCAGACGAAAATGCACGGTGCGGCCGTCGGCCAGCCGGAAGCTGTAGTTGGCGAAATTCTCGCCGCTCTTGGTGTAGTACTGGTCCTTGTTGGCCCAGTGGAGAACCACCTCTTCACCGGCGTACGGGATGGCGTAGGTATCCCCTTTGTAGCGGCGCTGGCTGATGAAGTCGCCGCTGTCGTAATAGCGGGAGAAAAAGGTGAGCAGGTGGGAAAACACCGCGTTCTCATGCTCGACACTGCCCGCCGAGATCTCGGCGATCCGCTGGCGCAGTTCCCTGACCTTGGGGACATCATCCGGGTTCATGCCGAGGGACTGGGCGTTTTTCTCCGCTTCGTCCAATTCCTTGCGCGCCTGCTCAAGATTGGCGTTTCCGGAGTTGACCAACGCCTCCTGCACGCGGGCCTTCAGACGGTTGTCCAGGTAATCGTTGATCTCACCCGCACGGGCATTGAGGATGCGGTAGACACCGAAATCCAGCTCGGGGCGATCGATCTGGAAAATCTCCTTCAGTTTGGCCACAAGGTCATCGTATTTGCTCATTGAACATCTCCCCTATTCACACAACCGTCCACCGCACGGTGAACAGCCGTTCTCTGGTGGTCTTCTGCTGCATCTGCTGCTCAAGGCGGGCGATCAGGGCGTCGCGCTTTTCGATGATCTGGTCTTCGACCTCGAAGATGCGCTGACGTTGTCGTCGCTGTTTCTTTTCCAGGTCCACGATCTGCCGCTGCAGTTCCATCTGCTCTGCCGTGGTGGTGGCCTGGCGCGCCTGCCGATTCAGGAGCTTGAGTCTGGCTTTGGTGTCCTTCAGTTCCTTTTCTGCCGCCACGATCAAGTCATCGGCCCACTTTTCCAGCTTGTCCCGTTCTTCCTGAAAATGCCGGTTGCTGGTCTCCAGTGCCCTGCTGACCGTGGCGGCGGCATGGCGTTCGCTCTCCGCTGCCAGGCGCCCGCTGAAGGCTCTCAGGTCTTCCACCGGACCGATTTCCGCCCGGCACTGGAAGAGCTTCTCGCACTGCTCCTGGTCCACCGGGTTACCGTCATCGGTGAAGGCGCTGAAGAGGAGATGCTCTTCCGTGTCGAAGGAGGTGATGGTGAGCCGCTCCAAAGTCAGAACGCCCGACTTCCCCTTGAGGGCTTCCACCATGGCGATTCTGGTGGGATGGCCGCTGATGTCAAAACGGAGGGTAGCCTCGGGGGTAGCGTGCCGTAGTGCCGTGGCAAGGACCTGCTCCCCCAAGGGGTGGGAGAGGCGGTAGAGATACGCGCCTTCCACATTTTCCCGGTTCTTGCTGATGAGGTGGTATCGCCCCGGAGGAAAGCCGGTTGGGGGAGTATGCAGATCAAAGGTGAGATCCTCGTCGTCAAACCGGGCCTGTCCGTGGAGAACCGACCGGGTGACGGCCCAGAAGAGGCGACTGAAGCGGTCCAGATGATGGCGGGTCTGGTCCAGCCTGACCTTCAGCCGGGTGTGGACATCCTCGTCGAAATGCTCCAGCAGGGTCCGGCGGGTTTCGGTCATGCGGGAAGTTATGGTCTGCTCCATCTCCGCCTGGAGAGCGGCAAAGGCCGCCTCGATTTCCCCGGCGGTCCGGCACTCCTGGTAGATGCGCAGGATGCGTCGCTCGAAGTCGACCCCGGTTTCGATGGTCCCCAACACTTCATCCGAGGCGCCGAAGACGCCGGAAAAGAGGTTGAACTTCTCGGTCAGGAGCTCATATACCCGCCGGTCGGCATCGTTGCGCTCGTTGAGGAAGTTGATCACCACCACGTCGTGCTTCTGGCCGTAGCGGTGGCACCGGCCGATCCGCTGCTCGATCCGCTGGGGGTTCCAGGGGAGGTCGTAGTTGATGACCAGGGAGCAGAACTGGAGATTGACTCCCTCGGCGGCCGCCTCGGTGGCGAGCATGATGTCGGCCCGGTCGCGGAAATGTTCGATGATAGCGCTGCGCCGGTCTGCAGTCCTGGAGCCGCTGATCCTGCCGGTGTCGGCGTTGTCCCGGAGCCACTGCTCGAAGATGGCGCTGCTTTCCGCATCGGTGTTGCTGCCGTTGAAGAGGACGATGCGGCCGGCATAGCCGTTGGCTTCGAGAAACGCCTTCAGGTAATCCTGGGTGCGGCGGCTTTCGGTGAAAATGAGCGCCTTGCGTGAAGCCCCCATCCGTTCCATCTCGGCGAAGCCGATCTCCAGGGCTGCACAAAGGGTGCGGGTTTTGGTATCAACGGATATCTGCCGTGCCTGCCGGATGTAACCATCCAGTTCCGCGATTTCGGCATCCAGTTGGACACGGTCGATCTCTGTTCCTCTTGGTTGGTCCAACTGGGGGGATCCACCTTCCGGTTCCTCAATCTCTTCCTCTTCATCAAGGAAGTCGTCGCCCAGTTCGTCGCCTTCCACCAGTTCTTCGAGGAGGTTCTCCGGCTCGGGTAAACCGGCACGCAGGACTTCAAGACGCTTGCGGATAGTCTCCAGAGTTCCGGCCACCGCAAGGGTTGACGATGCGAGCAGCTTGCGCACGATGAGCACCGTCAGTGTGCGCTGGCGGTCAGGGATGGCATAGGTGTCGGCACGTTGCAGGAAGTTGGAGACGGCTTCGTACAGTTCCTGTTCCTGGTCGGAGGGGCGGAACGGGCGGGTGATGGCGCGCCGTTCGGTGTAGCGGATATACTCCAGCACCTGGGAGCGGAGGGTCCGCTTGGCAAACCCGGCAAGCCGGCGCTTCAGGCTGTCCAGGTCGGCGTCACTGCCGGTGTACTGTTCGCGGAAAGAGGCAAGGTCGCCGAAGATGTAATCGTCGATAAGGGTGGAAAGGCCGTACAGCTCCAGAAGGGAGTTCTGCAGCGGCGTGGCGGTGAGGAGGAGCTTCCTGCGATCCTCCAGCGCCCAGCGGATGCCCTGTCCCATGCGGTTACTGGGACGGTAGGCGTTACGCAGCTTGTGGGCCTCGTCGATTACCGCCAGATCCCAGGCCACCAGCTTCAGCAGTTCCTTCTGCTGGGTGGCGAAGTTCATGGAGGTAATGACGATGCCGTTGGCCAGGAAGGGATTGTCGTTCCCTTCCCGCAGCGATTCACGGAACGATTTGGCCTCAAGGATTACCGAGGAGAGATTGAACTTCTCCTCAAGCTCAAGGCTCCACTGCTTGCGCAGCGCCGCCGGGCAGATGACGATGAGCCGGCGCCGCCGTTCCGCCCAGTACTGGCAGAGCACCAGTCCCGCCTCGATGGTTTTGCCGAGACCGACTTCATCCGCCAGCAGAACACCCTTGGAGAGGGGAGAACGGCAAGCAAAAAGCGCCGCCTCGATCTGATGGGGGTTCAGGTCAACCGAGGCATCGAACAGCGACATGGAGAGCTTGTCGATGTCGCTGGAGGCTGATCTGCGGAGGAGCTCCGCAGCAAAGTATTTGGCGTGATAGGGGGTGTTCAAGGGTTGTCCGCCGATTCATTTTTCTACCAGACACCAACTGAAAGGCGGGGTCAATATATATCATTGCTTGAAATTCAGTAAAGTCTTACTTGGTTTTACGGCTCAGGGTTATCTGTAATGTTCGATACCCGGAGCGCGTCATGAAACAAATCTTGAGCAGTAGGGAAATTGGCTGGAAACTAAGAAAACTGCGACTTCAGGCAGGGTGGACGCAGGAACGCCTTGCGGAACAGGTCGGAGTGAGTGTTCAGCAGATTCAGAATTATGAGAGCGGTGCAAACAAGATGAACACCGACCGGCTGCAGCAGCTCGCGAATGCGCTCGATGTTCCGGTTCAATCGTTCTTTTCTGAAAGTGATGAGACCCTTCCCCTGGCGGTTTCAGAAAAGCTGTTGCTCGATTCCTACCGGGCGATCGACAACAAGGATATTCAGGAGAGTATCCTCAAGATTACCACCAACGCCACCAAGCGAGCAGAATAGGAAATGCCCGGCTGAAACAGTTTCGTGCCGGGCATCTCATCCCCTTTCTTGCCCTGTCAGCTCGATTCCTTCGAAAGAGTCTTTTTTATACCGCGTCGGGAAAATCGAGCTTTTCTTTTTACGCGTCAGAAAACTCGCTTTTAAAAACGCTGAAGTGCGGATGTGGTGCGGTTTTCTGGTTCGTCATCCTTTGCCACGCGAACAAGTACTGATTTAGGGATCAGCTGGCTCGTGATCATCTTTGGGGCTTACTTCGCTGGTATTCTTCGTGATTCGGTTTGTTCTGCAACCATGGCTTTACCCAAGAAACCTTCCAGCTCTTTTGGGGCGGATAGCCACCTGTTTGCCGGAGCGCATGGCCTCCTTCTGCCGCTCCCGCTCCTTGGCCCGGGCGAAGTCCCTTACCTCGTCGTCCTCTTTCAGCCGACGGTGGACGCTGTCCTCGGCGTCGAGGATCTGGTTGCGGTCGTGCTCGGACAGGTTGCCCCAGTTCGGAAGGTGGCCGAAGCGGGCTTGCCGTATCTCGTGGAGGTCGGCATGCGTTCGGACATTGGCCAGCAGGCGGCCGTATTTCTTTACACGGCTGTCTTCGTGTGCCCGGACGTGTGCGAGTGCCCCTGATGCCGTCGTGCGGTCGTAGGCGGCGACATGGGCTTTCAGGAGCATGGGGGTTGCATCACGTTGTGGCGCGGGCTTTATGTCGGCGGACAGTGATTCTGATTTGTTGACGCAATCCTGCTGATCTGATAACGTTTTAGTTAAGCCGCTTGCACGTCCGGGCATTCGCATTGCGCAGTCCGGGTAGCGGGCCACTGGGTTGGCAAAGCAAGCGGCTTTTTTCATTGCCGAATAGACAAGGGTTCCTGTCCTGACCGCATCGATGCTCTTCCTCTGATGTGCTGTAGTCCCTTCCCATTGCCCCGCCAGCAAATCGAACACTATCACGCCGCTTATTTGCTCGCTGCCGATTCGGTAAGTGGTCACATACCTCCGAATGGGTGTTGCGTTACCTCGGCGCGTGGCAGTGTCTTCCCATATCTCTGTTGGGTTTTTCAGCGCCGATGCGAGCATGAGCAGGTACCGCTCTCTCCCATTCTTGAATATCTTGTATTTTCCTGTCTTACGGTCCTTGAACATCCGAGACGATATACGGAGTTTTTTGCCTGTCACGTCTGTGAATGTCACCGGCTTGTCAATGCTGCCTCCAAACTCAGCCATGAACAGGTTGATGTACCTCTTCTGCTCTGCCTTGTCGTCTGGGTTCTGGCACTTTGGGAGAAGCATAGATGCATCCATCGGCTGCGGGTCGATACTGTGGGAGGGGAGGGACGCAAAATGTCCGTGTTCCCCGTGGTTCGGATTGCTCTTCCGCAGCAGGTGCGGTCCTACAGCACCGGTTCCGCGCCGGGGTCCTTCTCCTGCTTTTCCGTCTCCGTTGGGACGTCCGGCTTTTTCTTTGCCTTCTTCGGCTTTTGCGAGTCGTCCTTCATTCCCCGCACCTGCGCGATGGCATCCTGCACCATCTTGAGCTTTGCCTTCTGTTTCTCTTCCTTCGTTGCCATGGCCCCTCCTCGTCGATTTTCTCAGCAGGTATAAGCCTGCGGGATAGGATGATGCGCGGAAGAGGTCATCCTGTCCAGCGTCGGCCTGCTCCCCGCGGCGGGCCTGGGCAACCGATTCGCTGACGATCGCCTTCTTGTCCTTCTTCTCCCGGGAGTTGCCGAACATATCCGTGGCGCCGTAGGTGGCATCATTTTCCCTGCCGTCGATCTCCTCGGCTGCCTTCTGGGTGATAATCTTGAAGAGGGCTGTCAGCTTCTTCCTGGATCCCTTGAATTCATGGATGCCGCGGGAGAGTGCTTCCGTGGTCGGGTCCACGGTGGTCATGTTTCCCTGCATGTCGAATCCGGACTGGTCCAGCTGGTCGTCGATGCTGTTGCCGCTCCTCTTAGCGGTCCGGAAGATGTCGATCGCATCCAGCAGCTCGTTCGTTACGTCCAGGTCCCCGTGCTTCTGGATCTTGGCGTAATCGGCCGCTGAGACGCTCATGGCGCCGATGATGTTCTTCACGTCGTTGTCGGCGCTCTCCGTCATAATCCCTTTGATTTTAGTCGGTTCGGGGAAAGTATTCCTTCTTGCCAACGCAGAGAGGTCCTTGTTACGGCGGGAGGCGGATGCTGGCCGTGCGTGAGGGTGGTATGCCCCGGTTGCTACTCAGATTGGGTCGTTCCCATAACATCACGTTGTGCTGGGGGCTTTATGCTGGAGTAGGCCATTTGGGTTAGGAAGGGGAGGTAATTCATGAAATTGAAGGTATGTCTTATTGCTGTGGCTGGCTTTGTTACGGCCTGTGGCGATCCTAACTATCCGGTGGACTCGGCGCCTGTAACATCGCCCCCCGTGGAGGCGAGTCAGAATGTGATCAGAGTGACCTCGAAGACCAAGACGAAGGTCTTGCGCGTCGATATCCAACTCCCCGATGGGGCCACGTATCAGAAGCTTGATTTTTCTCATGTAGGCGGTGTTGCAAGTGTTTTCAATGTAAAGAAAAACGAACTGAATGTCGTTAGCATCTTGCCGGTTGAACGGACGCATTCGGTGACCATCCCTATGCCGCTGGGAATCTTTTCCCCCGACGATATCAGGGTCGAAGCCTATGGCGTGTCTGAGTCTGCAGGTCCGGTGGTGGTGAGTGTTGCCATTGATGTTGTGAAATAGTGACCTGTGCTGAAAACAAAAATAATCATAGTATGTTGCATCCGCTCCTCCTCGGGAGAAATGATGAGGGCAGAATACCTTGATTAGTTACCTCGCGACTACATCAGCACAGCCATGTTGGCTTGCCCGGGATCGCAGTCGGCTTCGTCCGGAATCCGCATCAAAGCCTACTCCCTCAACATGGCAAGATGGTGTGGCTTCAATCTCTTTTCACCACTTTTGATTAATTCGAGCAAGCAGTTCAGATCGCCACCGTTTGCCTTCAACCATAACGCAAGCGACGGTGCTGCCTGCTTATATAGGTATGCTTCAACACCATCTATGTTGCCCACCTCCTTCTTAATTGTCATCTGAAGCTTGTTGACGGAACCCAAGAAGGCGTCCCACCATGGAGAGACCGGCCAACGAGCCTTATTACTATCCGCAGAAGGCTCGACAAACGTAAGATAATTTTTGAGAACACCGGCGACAATTTCTCCAAGATTGTCTGACATGCGCATGTGATGAGCGAGTACGTTTACAAGTTTGCCTCGGCATTCCGCTTCGACCCGAATCCATGAAAAAGTAACGCGCTGTTCAGCAGCTTTATCGTATATCCGAATTTTTATGTCGCTCTGTGCCGAACCGAAGTACAAGGAACAGCCGTCATTCCCCAGCTTGTCGCTGAACCGGACACCGGTTATTTCTCTGCCGCTCCTGAATCGCGTTCGGACCTCACGGTGTAGGAGCTTTTCCTTTGCTTTTTCAAGAGGAAAGCAGCCCTGGCGGTCATCAATTGCGATGTCGATGCGGGTAAAATGTCCGCCGACGTCGAGGATGTTTGAAATCAATTCCCGCCATCGGCCAGAATTTATGTCAAACTGCCTGCAACCCTGCCCGCTCATTTCCACATGCATCCCCATTTCAGGCTTGCCATCGGACAATATTACAATGTTTCCGCAACGTCTTTGGACCTTATATCCAAGCCGTCCTCTTGGCATAGCGACAAAATCCTGGAAAGCCATGTCGAACACTGCAAGCACCGCTTCGAGAGCCTTCCGGTCAGGAACCGTGAAGGCACACCAATCGATCAGTGATTCCAGAGAGTGTACTTGACCTGTATTTTGCACCCCCCTGATTAGTGAGCCTAAAATACGCACGCAGATCACTCTCTGTTATTCAGTTGCTCAACGAGGTCAAGGATTTGTTGTACTGGCCATGCTGAAGTTCGTTCAGAAAGCTTCACCGGAGGCGGATAAATGCCCCTACGAATTCCGTCGTACCAGTGACTTCTTGAAACAGGGATGATGGGGAGGATTCCCTTTCTCCTGTCGCCAATGATTTCCGATAATCTGAGAAATCCGGTAGGTGGGAGTTGGCGCTGCCGATTTTCCATTGGGTGTTCCCTCCGTGCTATAGTGTTTTTCTGAGAGCACTATGGCACGGAGACTTTCCCGGAAATTGATATGTGAGAAACTATAGAGATAATATGTGGGGAGCTTTTTTGAGGGATTAGCTGAGAACTGCTCGATGAATGCTGCGAAGTTCTGAAAGGCGTCTTGATAGGTCGTTTCGAGTATACCACTCGTTTTTGCGAGCAGTTTGGCCGGCAACCACTCGAGGCTTCTTCATCAAGATACACTGCTGAGGATCGCCGATCTTTACCTTTTCAGTCAGTTCGCTATAGGTCTCCATACTATCCTTCAACTTAACATCGTCATTTATCCGTTTTTTTAAACAGTTAAGGAATGCGTCAATTTGCCGAGGCTCCAGGACTTCCGTGTTTCCCTCTTCTTGGAGCTGCTCAAACAAGGAAGCAGTGATCCTGGTAAAATCCTCTTCTTTCCGCCGCTTCTCTTTGGGGATGGTCTGTCCTTTCCGGTCAGGGAGATTACTTAACTTCTTCTTGGGGAGTGCGTCTGGGCAGGAGGTCTTTTTCTCTTCTTCCACGTGAAACCAGAATCTGGGTAGCGGCTCCCCTTCATCAAGACACCACTTTCTAAAATCTTCACGCCGTATCACAAAGTGTGAGAGGTGACGCTTGATTTCTTCGGTCGGTTCAGGTGGGCAATCGGCGGAGTTGAAGTACACTTCGGCTGCGATGTATTCGGGGGTGCGGTATTTTGTCCGATATTTCGATCCACTTGGCATTAATTCTTCCAAAGAAGAGGATGGTCCCTTTTCTGCCATCCTGTTTGCATTGAACAAGGAAAGTTCGCTTATTTCACCCTGCGCCGAAAAACATGCGGTGGGCCAAACTAGCAACGACGGGACTTGACAAGGATGTGGATAGGGATATTTGTACGTTGCTTGAGCCCTCATGATTTGAACTATATCCATAACGGGCTTATTCAGTTCTTGAGCCCATCTCTCAGCCACTTGCCAGAAGGTCAAATAAGGTGATGATCCGATCATCTTTCGCGCCTCCTGTATCACTTCGGTAATTTACAGCGTGAAACCAGGCAGAAAGGATGGCAATCTGGCCGGACTTTCCTATTACTGTGGCAAACCAAAAGCGGTTTTGTTGCTGCTCTGTGTCCACGCTTGCTGCCACAACGCGGACAGTCCATTCTGATGCAATTTGCCTATTCTACCTGCCTCTTGAGCGGTATAATTTTCGCTCCTGTCTTTAAGCCGTCCAGATAATCGGCCCACAACTGCATCATTTTCTTTCGCTCCGCAAGGTGGGAAGTCCGGTTGTATGCGCGACCAAGCGGATCTCTTACCGCGTGGGCAAGTTGGTGTTCGATGAAATCAGGTCGAATCTGCAGTACCTCATCGAGGATTGTCCGTGCCATGGCTCGGAACCCGTGGGTGGTCATCTCCTCCTTGTCGTATCCCATACGCCTAAAGGCTGCCAGCATAGCGACGTTGGACATGGGGCGCTTGTTGGAGCGCAGGGAAGGGAAAAGATGCTTGCCGTTGCCAGTCAGCTTGTGGAGCTCGCGAAGTATGGCAATAGCTTGCTTGGCCAAGGGGACAAGGTGGGGTTGCTTAGATTTCATCCGGTTGGCGGGAATGTTCCATTCTGCCGCATCAAGGTCGAATTCAGACCATTCGGCCTTTTGCAGCTCTCCAGGACGGACAAAGACGAGTGGGGCAAGCTGAAGGGCGCACTTGACCACAAAGGTTCCGGTGTAAGCGTCGATTGCCCTGAGCAATTCGGCAACCTGTTTCGGGTCGGTTATCGCCGCGTGGTGCTTCTCTTCAGCCTTGGCAAGAATGTCCCCAGTCTTTAGGTCGGCAGTCGGGTTGCTTTCCACCCATTCAAGGTTGAGGGCATAGCGGAAAATTTGCCCGCAGTAGATTTTGATCCGCTTGGCCGTCTCGATTTTTCCCCGTGCCTCGATCCCTTTGAGGAGAAAGATTATTTCGGTTCGTTTTAGCTCAGCAATGGGGCGGTTGCCGATGACTGGAAAAATGTCACGTTCCAGGCGGCTCATGACAGTGGCGCAGTGGCTGGTGCTCCATGCTGGTTCGTTTTTGGCGAACCATTCGCGGGCAACCATTTCAAACGTTCTCTGCTCTGCTGCCAGTTCTGCCTTTTTTGCCTTTTTGATCTCTCCGGGATCTATGCCGTTGGCTAGGAGTTTCTTTGCGTCTTCTCGAAGTTGTCTCGCATCGGCAAGTGATGTTATGGGGTAGGGACCGAAGGTGAGTTTCTGCTCTTTGCCGGCAAAACGGTACTTGAGGTGCCAAAGCTTCCCACCTGCGGATGTCACCAGCAGGAAGAGCCCGCCGCCGTCAAAGAGTTTATATTCTTTGGGGGCTGGTTTCGCATTCTTGATTTTAAGTTCGGTAAGTGGTTGAATCCGCTTTGGCATAGGCTTTACCTCCTTTTGGGGGCTTGCCGATACATGGGTAGGGGGCTGGTCCCCAAATCTGCCCCCAAATGTCTTGGATTTGACCATACCAACTTGGATGTTGTTGGACAACTGAAAAAGAAAAAGCCCTGATTGCTCAGGGCTTTTTGGATGGTTCCGAACAGTGCCGGATTTGTTATTGGCGTCCCCTGGGGGATTTGAACCCCCGTCGCCGCCGTGAAAGGGCGGTGTCCTGGGCCGGGCTAGACGAAGGGGACGAAGGGAAAAGAACCCGGTCGAATGTTCGGCCGGGTTCTTTGTGTGTGGTTGGTGAGCCGCGTTGGGATCGAACCAACGACCACCTGATTAAAAGTCAGGTGCTCTACCATCTGAGCTAGCGGCTCGCAAAGAGAAGACAACTTTTATCAGACTCCTTGTTGCCGGTCAAGCATTTTTTATGCTTTAGCCAGAAACGGGTTGCTGATGATGATGGTCTGGTCCCGTCGCGGCCCGATGGAGACGAGGACGATGGGGCAGCCAATCAGCTGCTCGAGTCGCTTCACGTAGCTTTTCGCCTTTTCGGGCAGTTCTTCGAAGGTGCGCGCACCGCTGATGTCGCTCATCCAGCCCGGCAGTTCCTCGTAGATTGGCTCACACTTTTCGAACACGGCGAGGTTGGCGGGGAGGTCGGCCAGGGGCTTGCCTTCGAAGGTGTAGCCGGTGCAGACCTTGATGGTCTCGAAGTCGTTCAGGACGTCGAGCTTTGTCAGTGCCACGCCGGTGAGGCCGTTGACCCGCACCGCATAACGGACCACCATGGCGTCGAACCAGCCGCAGCGGCGCGGCCGGCCGGTGGTTGCACCGAATTCATGGCCGACCTGGCGTAGTTTCTCACCATCGGCGTCAAGGAGCTCCGTGGGGAACGGACCGCTGCCGACCCGTGTGACGTAGGCCTTGGATATGCCAATGATCTCGTGGATCTCCCGGGGACTCACGCCGGTGCCGGTACAGGCGCCACCCGCGCAGGTGGATGAGGACGTGACAAAGGGGTAGGTGCCATGGTCCACGTCGAGGAGTGTCCCCTGGGCTCCCTCGAAGAGGAGTTTCTTGCCGGCCTTGCTGTCGTTGTAAAGGATGAGGCTCGTGTCGGCCACGTAGTTCCTGAGGATGTCGGCGTAGCCGCAATACTGCTCGTAAATCTCCTCGAAGGTGAAGGGCTTGTCACCCAGGAGTTTTTCGAGGATGACGTTCTTCTCTTCGAGGTTTTCCTTCAACTTGCGCGCAAACACGTCGCGATCGAGGAGGTCCATGAGCCGGATGCCGCGCCGGCCGATCTTGTCCTCATAGGTGGGGCCGATCCCCCGGCCGGTGGTGCCGATTTTCTTTTCGCCGCTCTTGGCTTCGCGGGCGATGTCGATCCGTTTGTGGTAGGGCATGATGATGTGGATCGATTCGCTGACCAGGAGCGCGCGGTCGTCCTTGAGGCGGCCCTTGTCCTTGAGGCGGGTGATCTCCTGGATGAAGACTTCGGGGTCGAGAACCACACCGTTGCCGATGATGCACCGTTTACCCTCGTGGAGAATGCCCGAGGGGATCAGGTGCAGGACCACCTTTTCCTCCCCTACGACCAGGGTGTGCCCGGCGTTGTTTCCCCCTTGGTAACGGACCACGTCGTCCGCATGCTCGGTATAGATGTCAACGACCTTGCCCTTGCCTTCGTCGCCCCACTGGGCACCAACCACAACCACGTTAGCCATTTAAGACTCCTTGTCAGATCCGGCGTCCAGCGAAAACCGTTCGCTGAACACCTCTGCCTTATTTATACGTTGTCCCTGTCCGTCTGCAACACGAACGAGGTAGACCTCGTCCGGCCCGCACTGGTCGCCGCCGACTACCATCATGTGAAGGATGTTCATGCGGCGCGCGTAGTCAAGCGAATCGTTAAAATTTCTGCGTATGATATCGCGGGCGGTGGTATATCCCCGGCGCCGCAGCTGTTGGGCGATTTCGAGCGCCTGGCGCCGGTCGTCCTGCTGATTGAAGATGAGGATGTCCCGGGTCTTGCTCGCTTCCACGTCGGGCCTCTTCTCAAGGGCCGACAGGAGCGCCAGCACGTTGAAGGTGAAGCCCGTGGCCGGCGCCGGAAAACCGTAGCGCGCCGTGAGCGTGTCGTAGCGGCCGCCGCTGCAGACGGCCTCGCCCATGCCGGTCACGAAGCCTTCGAAGGTGAGGCCGGTATGGTAGTCAAGCCCGCGAACTTCGCCCAGATCAATGGTTAAATGGTCTGAAACTCCATGAATATCGAGCAAGTCCAGAACCTGCGAGATGTTGTCCAGTGCCCGGCGCGACGTGTCGTTGGCCGCCACGCGCCCGGCTTCGTCCAGCACCTCGCGGCCGCCGAACAGGCGGGGAAGGGCTGCCAGTTCATCCTTTGCCGTATCAGAGAGGGGTGACTCCGCCAGGATCGACCTGACCGCAGACACGTCCTTCTTGCCGATGGCCTCCTGAAGCCGGTTGCGCACCGCCACTTCGAGCCCCGACGCCGTCATGATTCCCCGGATGAATCCCACGTGTCCCAGGTCGATCTTGAAGTCCCTGAACCCGAGTCCCTTGAGTGCTTCCACCGCCATGGCAACCATTTCGGCGTCCGCTTCGGGTGACTCGAGGCCGATGAGTTCTACGCCCGACTGGAAGATCTCGCGGCTCCGGCCCGACTGGAGTTCCGCGTGACGCAACACCCTGCCGCTGTAGCAGATGCGGTGGGGCAGGGGGTAGCCTCTCAGCCGAGTTGCTACGATGCGGGCAATCTGGGGAGTGATGTCGGAAGGAACGGCAATCAGCTTGCCGCTTTGTCGGTCATCAAAGCGAAAGGTTTTTGCCTTCAGGTCGTCGCCGAGTCCGGCGGCAATGACGTCTTCAAACTCCAGGAGCGGCGTGATGATCCGCCGGAACCCCCAGAGTTCGAAGACTTTGCGGATTTTGCCCTCGATGTAGCCGATCTTGTCGGCTTTTTCAGGGAGAAAGTCTGTAACCCCCTTGGGAAGGGGGGCTTCTATGGGGGTTATCGGAGTCACGTGTGTTGACCTGTCGTAGGGGCCCGTGAGGGGAAAGTGGCCGAAAAACCCGAAAATCCTAGCAGTTGAGCGGGGTCATGTCAATGATAATATCCCCGCGCCGGCAAACGGAAAAGGGGCCGCAAGGGCCCCTTGAGTGCGCATTACCGTCCGGGTGGCCGCGGTCATTCGACCTTGCGCACCGCCACCATGCTGGCGCCGCCGGTCAGGAGCCCTTCTTTCTTGACGATCTCGAGATTGACCAGCTCCCGCCGGCTGTGATCGTAGAAATAGTCGGGCAGATAGTTCTGGCTTTGCTTGGTATGCCACTTTTCGTCAAGCGACGAGCCGTTCCAGGCGAAGCAGTAGATGGAGCTCTTTTTGTAGGCCCGGTTGTTGCCGATCACGAACATGCCGTCGTTCTTGGGCACGATCACGTCGCCCGCAGGTGTCACGGTGATGCGCTGCTCAAGAAATGTCCAGCGGTTGGGATCGCCGGTGGTGCGAACGTTGGTCAGGTCTTCACGGAGAAAATAGGTTTCGCTGCCGCCGAATTTGTCGCTGCTGCGCCATAGTTCTTCGCCGGCCGGGGAGTAGACGATGAGGTAGCCGTCGTCATTGATCACCACCCAGTTGCCGGCACCGGTACTGTCGCGGAAGCGGTTGAAATTGTAGAGATGCCCGAAGCGGGGGAGCTTGAAAGGATTCTTTGCCTCGTAGGTGTTGCCCGTCTTGACAAGTTCAAATATGTCGCCGTAAAAATCCCGGTCGCTGCTCATCTGTTGTACGTAGACTTTCCGCTCGCCGCCCTCCAGGGCAATGCCGCGGAAATAGTAGGGAAGCTTGGTCGCGACCCGCTTGAGATTGTTGCCGTCGGCGACCCAGACCTGGGAGGCGAGGGATTCGCCGTCCATGATGGTCACGTACGCCTCGGGCATGCCGTCTTTGTCCAGGTCGGCCGAATCGATGCCGAGCACTTTCTCCCGCGCCCCGAAGGTTACCTCAGCCAGGAGCTTGAGGTTGTCGCTTTTGCGATACAGCCGAAGGGACTTGTCGCCGGCAAGGTAGAAGTCCTGGGAGCCATCGGCCATGAGCTTGCCGGGGGCGATGGCAATGAGTTCGCCGGTGAGCCGTTGACTCAGCCAACCGCCGCTGGCCGTTCTGGTAACATCCTGGGGCTTTACGATATCGCTGGCCAATGGGGTGCGCACGATGTCGCCGCCGCTCGCCTGCTCCGGTTTTTCGATGTCCTGCGCGACAGGTGCCGGCATGCTGCGCAGGGGCTGCGCCGGCGTGGATGGTGCGGCGACCGCCTTGGCAGCGATCTCTGTTGCCAGTCCTTGCCCGAGCTTGCCCACTGCGGGGATCAACTCATCCTGGCTCTCGCCCTGTTGGAAGGAGCGGGCGATAACCCTGCCCCCCGCGTCTCGAGCCACTGCATCGATGCTGAAAATCTTGCCGAAGGCGATGTAGCTCCCTTTTACCAGGACATCGGCCCCGGCGGGGGAATCCACCGACAGCAGCGAGTCGCCGCTCAGGCGGGAAGCGAGGAGGGTCTGCAGGGTCGTCTTCAGGTCATCCTTGTTGGCAGCACCGGTTATGGCAAACTCCGAGACGTACACTTTGATCTGGGCTGCTGATGCGATTCCGGCAGCAAGTATGAGAAGCAGCAAGGAACAGGCAAGTATGAGAAGCTTTTTCATCGTGGCCCCCGAAGGCTCTGTAATTGGACGCGCAGACTGAATCCGTGACCCGCAGATTATTGCAAACCGCACCTGTCATGTCAAAGCAATAGTGGTGAAAACTCAGGAAGTGCAAGGCGTTGAACGAAAAGAGGGGAGAGTTTCCTCTCCCCTCGGGGGACTGCCGTGTCGTACGTAGCTTAGTTACCGCCGCCCTTGAGAATCGTATCGAGCAGATCGTTGGCTTCATCCAGCTTCTGCTGAAGCTTCTTGATCTCATCGGCCGAGTAGACCTTTTTGCCCTTCTTGATCTCGGCGTTGAGCTTCTTGATCTTCTTCTGCAGGGAGTCAACCTCGGTGGCGCAGTTCTTGGAGGCCAGGAGGCACATGTCTTTTTCTTCCTTGGTCATTTCAGCGGCGAGAGCCGGCACCGTGGCCGACATCATGAAGGCTGCCATAACCATAATGGCCATTTTTTTCATGGGATAACCTCCGAATCGGAATGTTGGGTTTGTGATGGACTCAAGTAAATCAGGTGTCGGTGCCATGTCAAGTGGCAGTGTGCCGGAAGAAGAGCCGTCTTCTTCCGGCACACGGAATGATGCAATTAGAATGCGTAGTTCAGCATGACGCGGGTCAGGTACGGATTCCGGGGATCTTCGGGGTTTGCTGCCGTGCCGGCAGTATCCTTGAAGTAGTCGCCGAGAATCACGTAGGCGCCCTGTACGCTGGCAGTCAGGTTGTCAAACACCTTGTAGCCGACTTCGGCGTTGAGTTCGGTGCCGAGGTACTTGCTCTTGTGGCCCGCATCGCCGGTTACGCGCGCATTGCCATAGGTGTTGTTGTCCTTGTCGGCGGCAACGAAGCCTACGTTGGCGATGGCGAATGCCTTGGAGGTGATGTTCGCGTTGTAGCCGACGAATCCGCCGATGACGTTCTGTACGTTGTACACAAGAGCGCGGTCGCCGATGTTGTACTTGTTCCGGAACATGATCATCATCTCGGACTCATAGAAGCTGTGCTCGCCGTTGGCTGCGGAGGTCTCGTTGGTGATGCCCATGTATGAGGAGTTATCCGGATTGGCGTTTTGCTCTCCGGAGGCATAGAGGAAGGAGGTTTTCAGGGTGCCGGGGCCGACTTTCATCTTGGCGGTGGCGTTTGCAGCCCATCCGCCGAAGTCGACCTTGGCGGTGCCGCTGGTCCGGCCGCGTTGATAGAGCAGGAAGCCGTCGATGGTCACGGGATCAAACTTGTACTCGGCATTCACACCAACGGTGTGGAGAGCGAAGTTGAGGTTTGTATCATTCTGGTCCGCCAGCAGGGCATAGTAGGAGCCTCCGACCTTCAGGTCCTTGGAGATGCTGTACTTGCCGTCCACAATGTAGAGATCGCGGGTAGCTTTGCCGGGGGTGGTGGCAGAACCTCTGGTTCCCGGGAAGGCCCCAGTGCCAGCTTCGGCATCGTCAAGGCGAGCGAACCCGAGAGCAACAGTCGCATCGCCCATTTTGGCGGCCGCGAGGACGGCAGCCGCATCGGCATTGATGAAGACGCCCTTGTACGAGTCGCTGATGGGCTGGATACCGACCTTGACGTTCAGCGGGGTCGAGGGGATGTTGAAGTCGAGGTAAACGTTCTTGGTCTCGATGTTGACGCTGTCCGCACCGAGTGCGCCGCCATCGTTCGATCTTCCGACTACGTAGGAGGACTTGCCCCAGGTTGAGTCGATCTCGAAGTGGGTAATGAGCTTGAGATCATCATTGGCCTTGGCCATGTAGAGCAACCGGGCGCGCTGCTCAAGAAAGTTTCTGGTTTTGGGGTCCTGGGCGGTAATTCTGGTTGCGCCAGAACCACCGTCGGCGAAGTTGGAGATGAAACCGTTAACTCGGAACATCCCGTGGAACTCGTTGTCCAGCGCCAGGGCCGGAACTGCCGTCGCAGCGGTCAGGGCGCCGGCGGCGGCCACAGCAAAAATCTTCTTTTTCATCGTTGCCTCCTTCATTGGTGATAAAACAGCATTGATTACTGGTGAAAACTGCCTGAATGCGTGAGAAACCTCGTTGATCACCACCTTTCAGATCAAGTATCGGATACGTATGCCGATGGTACCCCCTCCAAAAGACAAACCCTTTGCGCCCCTGAAAAAAATCAGGCGCGGAAAGGGTTTTCTCTCGTTACATTGTGCAGGATCGCATGATTATCCGCATACATTCGCATCAAGGTCCTCAAGCCGGTTAACTATTGCTTATTCCGGGTTTGTCTGTCAATGCCAAAATAGCTGTAATCATGGATGAGTAGCCAAAACTCCCTCAGTTTCCATGTTGCAGCCGTGTTTCATCTCCATTGTCTCGAAACAAAATGGTGTTTTAAAATTATCGCAACTATAGTCAATGCAGCATAAAAGTCAAGTGAAAATTCAGTGGCAGACTGCATCGACAGACCTTCTGCGGCTCAATGTCCTGCTTGGCATAGCTCCGTGAGAACGCCGCCGCTGCTCTTCGGATGAACAAAGGCGATGCGTGCCCCGTGTGCGCCGGTACGGGGCGAACTGTCGATCATCCGGGTCCCGTCCGCGAGAAGTTTCGCGATGGCCGCTTCGATATCATCAACCTCATAGGCGATATGATGAATTCCGTTGCCGTTCTTCTCCAGGAACTTGGCAATGGGGCTGTCTTCGGCCGTGGGCTCCAGGAGCTCGATCTTGGTTTCGCCGATCTGGAAGAAGGCAACCCGTACCTTCTGTTCTGCCACTTCTTCAGTCCCCGTGAAGGCCATGCCGAGATTGTCGCGGTAAAAGGGGACGGCCTCGTCGAGAGATGTTACGGCAACGCCGATATGGTTGATTTTGCTGAGCATTAATTCTGTCCTTTCCCTTCGTCGGGACAGCTCAGGTGAGCTGTCCCGACGAGGCAACTTAGAGGACCACCGTCTCCCGGTGGACGCCGAAGACGCCACGCAGCACATCGGCAATCTCGCCGAGGGTGGCATAGGTCTTGACGGCCTGCAGGATGGGAGGCATCAGGTTGTCCGTGCCCCGGGCCGCTGCCTCAAGCGCCTTGAGGGCTTCCTGGACCTTCGCGCTGTCCCGCTTGGCTTTCATGTCGGCGAGTGCCTTCTTCTGGGCGATCTCCACTTCTTCCTTGATCCTGAGAAGTTCTGGCTGGGGCTCGTTCTGGATGGTGAAGCGGTTGACCCCGACGATGATCATTTCGTCGGTTTCGATGGCACGCTGGTAAGCGTAGGCCGAGTCCTGGATCTCCTTCTGCTGGAAGCCGCGCGAGATGGCCTCTACGGCGCCGCCGAGGCGGTCGATCTTCTCAATGTAGTCGAACGCGGCCTGCTCGATCTGGTCGGTGAGGGATTCTACGAGGAAGCTGCCGGCCAGCGGATCAATGGAGTCGGCGGCACCCGACTCGTAGGCTATGACCTGCTGGGTGCGGAGCGCAATCCGGACCGAATCTTCGGTGGGCAGCGCCAGCGCCTCGTCGCGTGAATTCGTGTGGAGCGACTGGGTGCCGCCAAGCACCGCCGCCAGAGCCTGGATGGTGACCCGCATGATGTTGTTGTCGGGCTGCTGGGCGGTGAGGGTGCAGCCGGCGGTCTGGGTGTGGAAGCGCAGCATCATGGACCGGGGGTCCTTGGCGCCGAAGCGCTCTTTCATAATCTTGGCCCACATGCGCCGGGCGGCCCGGAATTTCGCCACTTCTTCCAGCAGGTTGTTGTGTGCGTTAAAGAAGAAGGCGAGGCGGGGAGCGAATTCATCAACCGACAGGCCTGCCTTGATGGCGGCATCCACGTATGCGATGCCGTCAGCCAGGGTGAACGCCACTTCCTGCACCGCGCTGGAGCCGGCCTCACGAATATGGTAGCCGGAGATGGAGATGGTGTTCCATTTCGGAACGCAATCCTTGCAGTAGGCAAAGATGTCGGTGATGATCCGCATGGACTCGCGGGGGGGGTAGATGTAGGTGCCGCGGGCCATGTATTCCTTGAGGATATCGTTCTGAATGGTGCCGGAAATCTTGTCGGCCGACACTCCTTGTTTCTCGGCCACGGCAATATACATGGCAAGGAGGATGGCGGCCGTGGAGTTGATGGTCATGGAGGTGGAGACCTGGTCAAGGGGGATGCCGTCGAAGAGCACTTCCATGTCGGCCAGGGAGTCGATGGCGACCCCCACCTTGCCCACTTCACCTGCGGCCATGGCGGCATCGGAATCGTAGCCCATCTGTGTGGGAAGGTCGAACGCGACGGAAAGACCGGTCTGGCCCGCCTGGAGGAGGTACTTGTAGCGTTCGTTGGACTCTTTCGCCGTGCCGAATCCGGCATACTGCCGCATGGTCCAGAAGCGCCCGCGGTACATGGTGGGCTGGACTCCCCGGGTGAAGGGGTACTGACCCGGGAACCCCAGGTTTTCTTCGTAACCCTCATAGCCTTCGAAGGCCGGAGTGAAGCAGCGCTCCATTTCGATGCCCGAGGTGGTGCTGAATTCGGGTTTCCGCTCCGGGGACTTGGCAATATTCTTGGCCACGACAGTATCCTGCCATGCTTGTTTTTTTTCGCTTATGCTCATGGATATCTCCTTCTGATGCGTTGTGAATCTCTGAGTGCTCTGCAGAGTCATGGTACCGTACGCAGAGACGCCCCGTCCGGGGCGTCAGAACTGCGGGATAGTGCACGGGCGTGCCCTAGAGGATTTTCTTGACCACGTCCCAGATCTCGGCGTTGATTATTTCAGGATGTCTGCCGGCGGAGGCGTCGATTCGGACACCGCGCCACCGGGAAATTTCCTTGAGATAGAACTCGCGCATCTGGTTGTAGTAGTCGATTCCCCCCTCGTGATGGATCTGCAGAACATCCTCGATCCGCTCGAAGGCTTCCTGGGCCGGTACGTCGATGAAGATGGTCAGGTCCGGGAAAATTTCGTCCTCGAAGAGAAATCCCCTGGAAATTTTGTCGATATGACGCAGTACATCGAAATGCTTGGTGTAACCGCTGACCCAGGCGTTTGCCAGGGATGAGACGCTCGATTGTTTGCAGAGGACTATCTTGTCCTGTTCTAGCGCTGGCTCAACGACATTCTTGAACACTTCGGTCCGGACCGCGCTCTCGAATAGGAAATCGGCCCGGGGAGTCCTGCCGAAGGGCCAGTTGAGCACATTGGTGATTCCCAGTTCCTTTGCCCGGCCGGAATCGGGATTGGCGCATTCGACGACATCGTACTTGTTCTCCACGAGGGTGTTGTGGAGCGCCACGATGCCTGCCTTGACCTGCTGGCCTGAGCCGCTGATTCCCTCGATAACGATCAGTTTCCCTTTTCTCACGGTATCCTCCTCAATAGCGGTAAGTGGTTTCGTCGGGGCTGTGCGGCGCCAGAACCGTGTATGCCGACATCATGGCGTGCAGTGCCGCTGGCGTCCTGCTCCCCATACAAGCCGACCCCGCCTTTCCGGGCAGGGTCGGCAGTTACGATGAGGGCTTCCGGGGTGAGCGGAGCCCTCTGCGTATCTATCCGCCCCGCGCCTAGAGAACAGCCTTGAGATAGGCTGTGGTCCGTTCGCGCTTGATCTGCTCCAGTTCTTCAGGGTTCACTTCCACGAATTTCTCGTCGGGCGTTACCTTGAAGAGGGGCTGCCCCTTCTGGACGATGCTGCCGTCGGCCCCCTGCATGATGATCTTGTCGATGGTGCCCGAGAAGGTTGCCCGCACCGTATTGAACATTTTCATGACTTCGATGATGTAGAGGGGCTGTCCCTTCTCGAAGTGCATCCCTTCCGTGACGAAGGGAGGCATGCCCGGCGCTTCCTGGCCGTAGTACATGCCGCCGCACATGGCAACGATTTCGTCGGCCTTGGTGGCGGGGGGGGGGACCAGCACCTTCTTCATCCGGGCCTGGAGCTCCGGATCGTTCAGGTAGTCGGGGATGGTGACCTCCAGGTCTTCCTCTACCTTGAAGTCCCAGAATTTCACGGTCTCGGCGATGATGAAGAGCATGCCGAGGAGTTCGAGGCCCGCCTCGAAGCCCATGTGAGCCGACTGGATATCAAGCCACTCTCCGGCGGAGAACCCTCCCTGGGGCTTCTCGTTGGCCAGGATGGCCGAAAGGGCATCGAACTCGTGGAGCCCGAGGTTGAACTTTTCGGACAGCGTGGTGTAGAAGCGCAGCCCCTTCTGAAGCAGGTCGTTGTCGTGGCTCCAGATGACGTCGGCGGCCGGCGCCGCCGGATCGTAGGACATGTTAAGGTACTCGTAGGTGTCACCCAGGATCACGAAGGGGTTGTCGTGCCAGACCACCTTCCCGTTTTCCATGGTGAAGTTCTTCCGGTTGGTGGAGAGCCACCCGGAGAGAAGATGGGGATCTGCCAGGAGGCGGTCCATGGGGCGGGTGACGAGTGTCCCCTTGCGGTCGAGAATGGAGGACATTTCCTTGGCGATCTTCGGGTCGTCAGGGAACTGCTCGGCCATTTTCTTGGCATAGGCCTTCTTCATTTGGATGAAAGCGAAGAGGGTGTCGAGCTTGTTGGACTCTTCCTTCAGCTGGCCCACCAGTGTCAGGTAAGGGACCACGAAGCGGGTGGTCGGTTTGGCCATGACGTTCTGGCCGAGGAACCAGTTGACGAGACCGTAGTGGAACTCCAGGTTGGTGGCCAGGTCGGTGCCCCGTAGGGTGGTCTTGCCCAGAACTTCGGAAAGCTTCCGGTAGCTGTCGAGACGATCATCTCCCTTGGTGAGAAGGAGGGCGATGTTGGAATCGTAGGCTCCGGCAACCTTGTAGCGCATGAACATGCCGGTGTCGGGGTTGACCAGGCAGACCCCCTGGTCATCGCGGATCTCCCCTTCTATGGGGGTGGACCAATAACGGATCATGCCGCCGGCATGGGGGGAGAGGGAGGCGTCGGTGGCGTTGAGGCGGGCCTCGGCGCCGGCGCCGAACCGGGGTATCCGTTCCGGTTTGGGGAGCCGCTTCTTGTGGCGCACCAGCAGGGCCATGGCCTCCACCAGAGACTCGACGATGAAGAAATCGTTCTTGTCCTTGGGATTGGTGAATTTGAGGGAATAGCAGAGCTCCGAAACCCGGTGCTCCACTTGAATACGGGTGTTCACTTCCATGAAGTAGTAACGGTCCCGGTCGACGATGCACTCAAAGGTTGATGCGGAGTCGAGCCCTACAGCAACGCCGAATTTTGCGGCATCCTCCTCCATCCGCTTGAGGACCTTGAGGTCGCTCTCCAGGGCCTTCACCTCGGCCGTGCGCCCGGCATTCTTGGCCTTCTCGATGGCAACTGCCAGCCCTTCCTGGGTGACGGAGATTTCCAGGAGTTTCTGCTCGTGCATCTGAAGGGAGCAGTCGCGGCCGCCCATGGAAATGCACCATTCGCCGTTGCCCAGGAGCTGGATCTCGTTGTGACGGGTCTGCTCGATGTTGAGCTCGATGAGGACGTTTTTGTTGTCGCCCACGCCGTTGGCCTTCACCTCGTTCAGCACTTCCCGGACCAGTCCCGGGGCCTCGGCGGCCGCGTCCTTGATCTGGGCGTTGGTCGGTTTCTTGACGCTGAGGAGGGATGCGCCGAGAATCCGCTGCCCTTTGCCGCCGCCGCCGCCGATGGCCTTAAGGCGGATCCGGCTGCCGGGATACTCCCGGAACATGTTCTCCACTTCCACCTGCACCTGGGCCGAGAGTTCCTCGATGGAGTAGAGGTCGATCCCCTTGGCGTAGGAGGCGTAGAGGATCTCGTCGGCAAGCTCCTCAAGGGAAAGCTTCGTGTCTTTGAGCGCCTTGGAGTCTACGTCGAGGCCCTCGGACTTTACCAGGGCCAGAAGCGCTTCGCGAGTCGGGTGCTTCGCGACCAGGGTCCGGGCGGTGACATTGTTGATGCCGGGGGTGACGCTGACGCCTACCTGCAGAGCGGTTCGCTTGGCCTCGTCCTTTTTTCCGGCGTCGGCCTGGGTCCGGGAGTTGGGGCCCATGAAGGAGAGTCCGGCGTTCTCGATGGCTGCCACGAACTCCTCGTCTTCGGCCATGAAGCCGTAGCCGGCGAAGATGGAATCGTAGCCGTTATCCTTGGCGATCTGGATGATCTGGCCGATCCGCTCGACCCGCTCCTCCTTGGTGGCACCGGTGTAGTCGGGCACCCGGTGAACGCGGTTGGAATCGGTCAGCTGGCGCAGTTCCGGGGCCAGGGCGTTGGCGTAGACAATGGAGTCCTTTTCCGAGAGGAGGATGCCGTAGTGGGAGATGCCCATCTCCTCGAAGACATCCATGGCCTCCTTGCGGATGGGGCCACGGCAGACGATCAGCGGCTTCAGGTCTTCACAGGCAAAGGAGCGCACCCACTCGGAGTCGGATGCACTCAGTCGGCGGTCCCGGTGTATCAGGGGGTTGTTAGTGTAAAGGTCGGTCATTGGTCTCTATCTCCAATTCGATAAAGAAAATAGTGATTAGTGGAATTCGCGCTGCGGGCCGCACATGGGCGACGGCTTGTAGTGCCGCATCAGGAAGGCGATGTTTTCGCCGAGTACCTGGCGCAGATCGGTCGGCATGACGATGGAGGAGATGGAGCCCAGGGCCAGACCTTCCTTCGGGTTCATCAGTTCTTTTTCGTACCGCTGATTCAGGGCGGCTTCCTGGCCCTTCAGCCACTCGGCCGCTTCCTTCTCCGCATCCTTCTTGGCTGCACCGGCCTCCATTCCAGCCTTGGTGCGCTCTTCAACCCCCTTCTTGACCATGTCGGCAACGGCGCCGCGGATCTTGCGGATCTCGTCCTTGTAGACGAATTCCTTGCCGGCAGGACCCATGACGGCGAGGCGGGTGGTGGGAAGGGCCAGCACCAGGTCGGCGCCGGTGGGATAGTTGTTGTAGGAGGCGTAAGCGCCCCCGAAGGCGTTGCGCAGAATCAGCAGGATTCGCGGGGTGCGCACGTCGACGATGGCGTCGAGCATGGAGCGGCCGGCCTGGACAATGCCGCGGCTTTCCTGTTCGCGACCCGGCAGGAAGCCGGTGGTGTCTTCCATGAAGATGATGGGGATGTTGTAGATGTTGCAGAACCGGACGAAGCGGGCAATTTTCACCGCCGAGTCGCAGTCGATCTGACCCGAAGCCACGGCCGAGTTGTTGGCAACGAAGCCCACGACTTGGCCCCCCAGGCGGCCGAAGGCCGTTACCGCTTCCTTTGCCCGTTCAGGCTGCAGTTCGAAGTAGTCACCATGGTCACAGATTTGCTGGATGATGATGGAGACGTCGAACGGAGTGTTGAAGCCGGTCGGCGAGTTGAAGGCCTTTTTCAGGAGGGTGTTGATCTCCCAGGTTTTGCGGTTCAGAGGATCGCTGGTTTCCTGGAACGGTGCGCCCACGCTGTTGTTGTCAGGGATGTAGGAGAGGAGCCGGACAGCTGTCCGGAGGGCAGCTACCTCGTCGGAGACGGTCAGGTCGGCTACGCCCGATTTGCCGTGGACCTTGGGGCCGCCAAGCTCATCGGGAGTGATGTCCTCGCCGAGAACCGATTTGACGACGCCGGGCCCGGTGAGGCCGAAGAAGGTGTCGGCGGGCTGAATGACGAAGCTCCCCTGCCGCGGCAGGTAGGAACCGCCGCCGGCGTTGAAGCCGAACATGCACATGATGGAGGGGACTACGCCGCTGATCTTGCGCAGCGCCGTGAACGCCTCGGCATAGCCGTCGAGACCGCCGACCCCGGCCGGAACGAAGGCGCCTGCGGAGTCGTTCATGCCGATGAGGGGAATCCCCTTTTCGCCGGCCATGTTGAAGAGACGGGCCAGTTTGCTGCCGTTGGTGGCGTCGATGGAGCCGGCGCGTACGGTAAAGTCGTGGCCGTAGACCGCCACGTCGCGTCCGCCGATATTGAGAATGGCGGTCACCAGCGAGGCGCCGTCCAGGTTCTTGCCCCAGTTCTGGTAGAGGACGTTGGGCTCCTTGTCGCTAAGCACCTTGATCCGTTCCCAGACGGTCATCCGTTTCTTGAAGTGCTGCTTTTCGATCTGATCGATGCTGACCGACTTGATGGGGCGTTGAATCAGGTCGTAACCTTCTTTCATGGCCTCTTCGTAGGGACCGGTCGTGCGTGAAATCTCTCCCGGAATGGTGAATTCCACTTTCTCGGGCGGGTCAAAGGGGTTGTTCAATGAGGGTTTAATTGCTTTCATGGACATCTCCGCAATCCTTCCGGTACGTGGATTTAGCTGCATGCGACTGCCGTACTGCACACTTCATTCACACTTCCTCCTCTGCTTAATGAATATCCACATAAGTGAACCGGGGCTCAGTCACTTCCGGGCCGGGCCCCGTGAATCCATCTGCCGTATACGGAGCGTTGTATAAAAAAAGGGGCTCGTGCAACGGACCGGCCCCATGAACTTGTTCGAATGATACCCGTTCAACGGGTGACTACGGCGAGAACCTGCACTTCACTGCCATCCCTGGAAAGGAGGCGATGCTTCAGGGAGGAGTCAAAATAGACACAGTCACCTTCTTCAAGAATAACGCGCTCATCCTCGAGCAGAAGTTCCGCCGTTCCCTTCATGACGAACAGAAACTCTTCACCGTCATGGTTATAGGTGTTTTCTTCTGCGGCCTTTTCGGTGACCGTCAGCAGAAACGGCTCCATCTTCTTGTTTTGCTTGCGGAAGGAGAGCGATTCGTAGGAGTACCCCTGGCTGGTGCCGGCCCGGGAGATAACGCGCGGAATGACCTTGCGTTCGCCCCGCCGCACCACTTCATAGCGATACTCCTCCTCATCCTCTGAGAAGAAAAGACTGATCTTCACATCGAAGAACTTGGCGATCTTCGAAAGAGTGGCGATGGGTGGAGAAACGTTGTTGTTCTCGATTTGGGAGATGAGGGCCGGGGAAAAGCCGGTCTCGCGTGCCACAGCCTGGAGTGTCAGCTTCTTGGCGAGACGGAGCTTTTTGATTTTCGCCCCGATATTGTACTCGGTCATCCACCTCTCCGGAACACTCACAACGCCGTCGGCGGGAGGAAGCGTTGCCGGCAACCGGCTTCCTGTTCTTCTCCTGCGTCGTTGTGTTTTAAGAAATAAAACCGGTTTTTATTCGATTGTGTAATACCTCAATTCGCCGTGTAATGTCAATAAAAGAATTTTTATCTTGGCTTAAGAGTTCACGGTGGGTGGGCAGTGAAGATAGGGGAAGGGAGGGCTTTTCAGCGGGGCGTGGTAAGAATTAGAACGACTTTTTCGGCAGAGCGTGGACGGGGGATCGGGACGTGACCCCGCTCCCCCGCAGCGGTTACTTTTTGAGCGCCCGGGCGAGCACTTCAAGGGTATGCATGACACGGGTACGGTTGCCGCGCTGCTTGAGCCCGTCGGAGAGTTGCATCATGCAGCCGGGACAACCGGTGACGACCGCGTCGGCGCCAGTTTTTTCGATGGCTGCACTCTTCCCCTCATTGATTTTCAGGGACGTGTCATAGTGGTAGACGTTGAAGGTCCCGCCAAGTCCGCAACATTTGTCGGCGCCCTCCATCTCAGCAAGCTCGACCCCCGGAGAGCTTTTCAGCAGTTCGCGGGGCTGGCGGGTGATGCTCCTGGTCCGCAGGTGGCAGGGGTCATGATAGGTGATCTTCAGATTCTCGCCGGCTCCCGTCTCCTCTGGATGCAGTCCGAGTTGCCGGAGCAGCTGGGCGGCGTCGACCGTTTTGTCGGCAATGGTCCTGATTCGCGCTGCCAGTTCCGGATGCCGCTTCCCGATGAGGGCGGGGTAGAATTTGTGGAGCGCCCCGCCGCAGGTGGCGCAGGCCGTCATGATGTAATCGGCCTCGTGCCGTTCAAGGGCCGCCAGATTCTGTTCCGCAAGGCCGCGAACCGTATCCAGGTCGCCGCCCGACATGCCCGGAAGACCACAACAGCCCTGCCCCTTAGGGATGATGACGGTACAGCCCAGGTGCCGGAAAAGAGCCAGGGCTGCTTCGCCCACCTCGGTGTAGACGAAGTTGGTCATGCAACCGACATAGAAGACAACACGTGGTTTGCCCGGTTCTCCCTGGATAACTTCCGGGTGACGGTCCATGAAGGGTTTACGGGCGATCTGGGGGATGTGGCGGCGGTTGCCCACAAAGGGAAGGGGGAAGCGGAGGCGCAGCCCCGAGGTCTGGGGGACCTTGCGGAAAAAGAGCGGCCCCAGGATTGCGGCGGCAAGAGCTCCGAAGGACATCAGCCGGCGGTTTTTAATGACCTGCCCCACCGCCTTGTGGAAGGTGGTGAGTCCGCGGCGCCGGGCCAGGGACTCCCGGGCGGTGACGACGATCTCGTCGGTGGGCACGTCGTTGGGGCACTTTTCCACGCAGCTGCCGCAGAGCAGGCACTTGGACATGACCGCGTAGGTCTGCTCGTCCAGCTCGATGTCTCCCTTGAGGATGTGCTGGGCGATGGCCACCTTGCCGCGGGCCACGGCCGGCTCCCGCTGCCAGGCGGCAAAGGCCGGGCAGTGGGCGCGGCAGGCGCCGCACTTGACGCATTTTTTGAGTTCGTTTTCGACGCGTTTCAGCGGATCCAAATCTACGACCTTTCTTTGTCGCGCAGTGCGCGGAACTGAATCTGTGCCCGCAAGCCGCTCACGGGGTACCTGGCGGCTGCCGCCGCATCACGCGGGAAACATCTTGCCCGGATTGAGAATGTTGTTCGGGTCCAGTGCCTTCTTGACGGACTGCATGGCCGCCACCTGGGCCGGTTTCAGCTCCAGATGGATGTATGGTTGCTTGGCCAGGCCAACGCCGTGTTCGCCGGACATGGTGCCGTTCAGGTCCAGGGCTGCCTGGAAGATTTCGCCGATGGCCCGGTGGGCCTTCTCTTCCTGTCCAGGAACGGACTTGTCGACCATGACGTTGACGTGGATGTTGCCGTCCCCCGCGTGACCGAAGTTGACGATGGGAATGTCGTACTTATGCCGGATATTGTCGATGGCGCGGATGACATCCGGTACCTTCGAGCGCGGGACCACGATGTCCTCGTTGAACTTGTCCGGATTCACGTCCCGCAACGATGGCGACACCAGGCGCCGCACCTTCCAGAGGGCCTCGGACTCGGCCGCGTCCCGGGCGATCTTGCATTCCACGAGGCCCAGGGGCCTGATCAGGTCCTGGATGCGTGCCGCCTGCTTTTCGATCAGGTCCCGGTCTCCGTCCACCTCGATCAGGAGCACCGCCCGCCCCTCTGCCGGAATCCCCAGATTGAAGCGCTTCTCCACGCACTGGAGGGTGGCGTGGTCCATGAACTCGAGGGTCGTGGGAATGATCTTGTTGCCGATTATCGTGGAGACCGCCTTTGCCGCACCGTCGATGGAATCGAAGATGGTCAGCATGGTCTTCTTGGCCTCGGGCAGTGGCAACAGCTTGAAGATGATCTTGGTGATGACCCCGAGGGTTCCCTCGCTGCCGCACAGGAGGCGGGTCAGGTCGTATCCGACCACTCCCTTGTAGGTTTCGCCGCCGGTGCGGATGATTTCGCCGGTGGGAAGCACCACTTCCAGACCCATGACGAAGTCGCGGGTGACGCCGTACTTGACGCAGCGGGGGCCGCCGGCGTTCTCGGCCACGTTGCCGCCCAAGGTGGAAAACTTGAGTGAGGCCGGATCGGGGGGGTAGAAGAGCCCCAGCTTCTCCACCTCCTGCTGGAACTGCTCGGTGACGACTCCCGGCTCCACTTCGGCAATCAGATTTTCGGTGTCGATGCGAAGGATGCGGTTCAGTCGGGTGAGAACCAGGACGATGCCGCCCCCCTTGGGGAGCGCGCCGCCGGTGAAGCCGCTGCCGGCACCCCGGGGAAAGACCGGAAAGCGCTCCGCATTGGCCAGCTTCAGAATGGCGGCGATCTCCTCCGGCGAGCCCGGGTGGACCACGGCGTCGGGGAGAAATTCCATCTGGGTGGCGTCATAGCCGTAGCAGAGCAGATCCTGGCGGTCGGTCGCCACGTTGTCGGTGCCGACGATTTGTTTCAATTCTTGAATGACGCGGGAATCAATCATTGTTGCAATGTCCTTGTAGGGGCGATCCTTGTGATCGCCCAAGATCGGGCAAACACGAGGTTTGCCCCTACATCACTATCGGCAGCACCGTTCCCCCCTCGGGGATGACGTAGGCGGCGTAGTCGGACGGGAGCAGGCTCGTCGCCGCTGTCATGGCCTCGTCGAGGGTTCTGGCGGGAATCATTCCCATGGTCCGCACCTCCTCCGGGGGGAGGCCCGAGACCAGGATGATGCTGAAGGTTCGGGCCTTCTGCAGCAGGGAGAAGGCGGTCTGGCCGTTGATTTCGTAGTGGCTTCGCAAGCGCGCTTCGAAGGCATCCGGTTCCTGGAACCGGAACCAGTTGAAGAACGTTGCGTTGCCGTAACCGTCCCGGCACTGGGCGAGCAGGACCATGACGCCTCCCCTGCGGAGGGCCTGACAGCCGTACTCCATGGACTTATGGGACTGAATGACGTTGATGTCCTTGGGGTAGCCGCCGCAGGATACGACCACCAGGTCCGCCTGTTCCTTCAGGGGAAAGGTGAACCGTTCGGCGTAGAAACGGCACCCCTCTTCATGGGCCTCGCGCCAGTGGCCGGCAAAAGCGGCGATAATCCGTTTGTCGGGGGAGAGAACCGTGTTCAGGATGAATTCAGGATTCACCATGGCACAGGCCTCGACCATGGTCTGGTGGACCGGGTTGCCTTCCAGGTTGCCGGTGGTGGCCAGAGGGTTTCTGCCGGTGCCTTCAACGGGGTTCAGGACTGCGTAGTGGCTCGCCATGCAGCTGGCGCGGCCGGCCACGCCAGGCAGGATGCTCTTGCGCCCTCCGCCGAAGCCGGCGAAGTAGTGAAAGCCTATGGTCCCGGTGAGGATCACCCGGTCGGCTTCCGCCACCGTGCGGTTTACCACCACCTCGACACCGGTGGATGTCCGGCCGATCAGGACGAGTTTGCCGGGGTCGTCGCACTCATGGTCCGTAATGCGAATCCGGCCGTAGAGGGGGCCTGTGATCCGCTGGTGCTCGTGTTCCGTCTGCTTGCGGTGGATGCCGAGGGCCACGACGATCTCAATGTCGCGCTCCCGGATTCCTGCGGCCGCAAGACGCTCCACCAGCAGGGGAAGATAGATTTCGCTCCCGGTGTAACGGGTTATGTCCGAGGTTACGATGACGACCCGTTTGCCCGGCCTGAAGGTGGCGATGGCGTCGGCGCAACGGTCAAGTGCTTCGGAGATAATGGCTGCCGGATCGCCGTCCGGTGCGGGCACCGACGGGCGGATGACTCCCATGAGCCGCTCGGGGGGGATTGCCAGGGGAAATGAGGTGTCGCCGTACTTCAGGTCCATGGGGTTCGATGATACAGGTTCGTGCAACAAAGCGCAAGAAAGCCGGAACGGGCGGGGCACGCATGGCCACGACCGTTCCGGTGCGGATTCACGGGGCAGAGGGCGTCAGAACCCCTTGTGGTACTCGATGACCTGCCGGGCGAAGTTGCGGCCGAATTCGAAGGCTCCCTCCTCGTCGGCCCGGGAAGGACGATAGGGTATCTGGAATCCCGGCTCGACTGCCTGAAGTCCCATCTTCTTGAATTCTTCGTAGGCGTCTCTTACCGCGCCGCCGCCCCAGCCGTAGCTGCCGAATGCGCCCACGATCCTGTTTTTGGGCCGCAGCCCCCGCAGATGGGTCAAGAATTCGGCCACGGAGGGGTAGAGGATGTTGTTCAGGGTTGGCGAGCCGATGAGGGCACCGCGCGATTTCCAGAACTCCTTGATGGCAACGCTCATGGGGGTGGCCCGCAGCTTCACCACGCGGCAGTCGAGCCCTTCGGCCCTGATCCCCTCGGCAATGGGGACCGCCATCTTCTCGGTGCTCTGCCACATGGTATCGTAGATGATGGCGACCGACTCGTTCGCCTTCCCGTTGGCCATGTCCATATACATGTTGAGGACCTTGCCCGGGTTGGCGCGCCAGATGAGACCGTGGTCCGGTGCGATGATGTCGATGTCGAATCCCTTGGCCTGGATCTCCGCTATCTTGGTTTTGATCATCTGGCCGAAAGGCATCAGGATGTTGGCGTAGTAGTCGACGACTGCATCCTCGAGCTCGGCGGCCGAATCACTCTTCTCGAATTCGTCGTCGAACCGGCTGGCCGAGGCCACGTGCTGGCCGAACGCGTCCTGGGTGAACAGGATGCGGTCGAGGCGCGAATAGGTCACCATTGAATCGGGCCAGTGGAGCATCGGGGTTTCAAGGAACTCGAGGGTGCGGGCTCCGATGCAGAGGGTGTCGCCGGTCTTGACCGATTTCACGTTCCAGTTGGAGAGGTCGAAGAACCGTTCGATCCCCTTCCGCCCCTTGTCGGAAATATAGATCGTTGCCTGGGGGGCCAGGGCCATGATCCGGTCAAGGCTGGACGCATGGTCGTTTTCGATGTGGTTGATGATGATGTTCTTGATCCGTGCCGGATCGACAATCCCGGCGATGTTCTTGATCGTCAGGTCGGCGAAGTCGTACTTCACCGTATCGATGAGGGTGATTTCCTCGTCCATGATGAGGAAGTTGTTGTAAGTGGTGCCGCGCGGGGTCTCATAACCGTGGAAGTCGCGCACCGCCCAGTCAACGGCGCCCACCCAGAACACACCTTGTTTTATTTCAACAGCTTTCACTGGCGTAACCTCCTTCTGATGTCGGTTGGGAATGATTGTTCACGTGCTCTTGAAACATGAACGGCCCTCACCAAAGGGGAGGGCCGGAGGGGCGTGGAGGCGTCTCTGCATCCAGGCCGCCGGTTCCTGCTACATCTCGGTGAGGACTTTTTCGTCGTACAGGGTTTCTACCTTCAGCTTGTGACCCTTTTCAACGTCGGCGAGCACCGTGAGCATCCGCTTAAGTTTCGGGTCGTCGGTCATCTCGGACGCGGCCATGTAGAGTTTGTAGGCCGATTCCTCGGTTTTCATGGCATAGCGGAGAATCTCCGGGTAGTCCATGTCTTCTCTGAACGGGATGTCGACCATGTACTCCGCCAGCTTCATGTCAGGCCGTTCTGCAAAGGTGTAGCGCTCGGCCCCTTCGATGTTCAGGTTTTCAAAGGCGTGCTTGTGACTTGCCTCCTCATTGGCCATCTCTTCGAACATCTTGCGTGCCGCTATGCTGGTGGCTTTCTCTGCCGCCGTCTTGTACAGGCGGTAGGCTGTTTCTTCCCGTTGAACAGCGAAACGAATGATGTCTTCCAGTGTTGCGAACTCCATCTATCTACCCCCTCCCTGGTGCAGCTGACGCGTATATCATGCTGTGGAGCCGGGTCCCCCTCAGGTTATTTCTTCGAATTGATCAGGGCCAACGCCGCAGACGGGGCAGACGTCGGGCGGTTCGGGGCCTTCGTGGATGTAGTCGCAGACAACGCAACGCCATTTTTTCATGAAATCCCTCCTTTTGTCAGAAACTGATCTAACGACAGTCGGCGCACAGCCCGCTGAAGTTGATGGAATAGTCGGTGATTACGAATCCCCCGATCTCGCCGGCCGGCATCGGAAGCGAGTTGAGCTGGGGGTCGTGAATGTCGCTTACCCGCTGGCACCGGGAACAGACCGCGTGATGGTGACGCTCGGTGTTCGCATCGAATCGGGCCTTTGCCTCCGGATTGCTGATCTTTTGCGCGACCCCGATGCCCACCAGGGTTTCCAGGACACGATACACGGTCGTACGAGAGATGCCGCGCAGACGGCCCTTGACCGTATCATACAGTTGGTCGGCCGTGGGGTGGTCGGTCCGTTCCGCCAGTGCCTCCATGATGACCCGACGCTGGACGGTCATGGCCAACCCGTTTTGGCGACACCCCGCTTCGAGGGCCTGAAGCTTTGATTGTTTGAATTGAATTCTCTGTTCCATGTGATTGGTATTTTATTGCATTTGATGGTCTGCGTCAATAATTGTTAAATAGTATCAGGCTTTGCACGAGTCAACAAGCCTCTTTGCGCGATTGTCGCCGCGCCGGGCGAGCGAGGCATTTTAACGTTGACAACTCGCATGGTTTCCTATAACAATTTTTCGTTTTTCGCTCTGCGGACGCGGGGCTTTTTTTGCGGAAACACGGCCTGTTCGGCTATCTATCATAGGAGGTTGGTTCATGGAACAGTACGCAGTCTATTTCGCCCTGGCCTGCGCCGCGGCGGCCGTTGTCTACGGCCTTGCCTCGGCCCAGTGGATCCTGGGGCTCCCCCAGGGGAACGAGCGGATGCGCCAGATCGCCGCAGCGGTCCAGGAGGGTGCCGGCGCCTACATGAAGCGCCAGTACACCATCATCGCCGTGGTCGGCGTGGTCATGTTCATTGCCCTGTTCGCCACACTGGGGATGAAAACCGCCGTCGGTTTCGCCATCGGTGCCATTTTCTCGGGCCTGACCGGCTTCATCGGCATGTTCGTTTCGGTTCGCGCCAATATCCGGACCACTGAAGCCGCCAAGTCCGGCATCCACAAGGCGCTCAACGTGGCCTTCAAGGGCGGGGCAATCACCGGCATGCTGGTGGTCGGCCTCGGGCTCCTGGGAGTGGCCGGTTACTATCTGGTCCTGCAGAAGCTCATGCCCGGCGCTCCGGTCAAGGACATCGTGAGCCAGCTGGTAGGCCTCGGCTTCGGCGGCTCCCTGATCTCGATCTTCGCCCGTCTCGGCGGCGGCATCTTCACCAAGGGCGCCGACGTGGGTGCCGACCTGGTGGGCAAGGTAGAAGCCGGCATTCCCGAGGACGACCCACGCAACCCGGCGGTCATCGCCGACAACGTGGGCGACAACGTGGGCGACTGCGCCGGCATGGCCGCCGACCTGTTCGAGACCTATGCCGTTACCCTCATCGCTGCCATGCTGCTGGGCGCCATCGCCTTCAACAACTTCTCCGGCGCGGTGACCTACCCGCTGATCCTCGGCGGTATCTCGATCATAGCCTCCATTATCGGCACCTTCTTCGTCAAGCTCGGCGCCAGCCAGAAGATCATGCCCGCCCTCTACAAGGGGCTGATCGCTTCCGGCGTCATCGCCTGTATCGCCTTCTACTTCGTCACGGTTACGATGTTCCCCGAAGGGAACCCCACGGGCTACTCCGCCACCAGCATCTTCATCTCCGCCATCGTCGGCCTGGTGGTCACCGGTGCCATCTTCTGGATCACCGAGTACTACACCGCCACCGAGTACGCCCCGGTGAAGCACATTGCCCAGGCCTCCACCACGGGCCACGCCACCAACATCATCGCAGGCCTCGGCGTTTCCATGAAGTCCACGGCCATGCCGATCATCGTCATCGCCGCCGGCATCATCGTGGCGTTCCAGTGCGCCGGCGTGTACGGCATCGCCATCGCTGCCGTGTCCATGCTGTCGCTGACGGGCATCGTCGTTGCCATGGACGCCTACGGCCCCATTACCGATAACGCCGGCGGCATTGCCGAGATGGCCGAGTTGGACGATTCGGTCCGCGCCGTCACCGACCCCCTGGACGCCGTGGGCAACACCACCAAGGCCGTCACCAAGGGCTACGCCATCGGTTCCGCCGGTCTGGCCGCGGTCATTCTCTTCACCTCCTACGTGGACGAGCTGAAGCTGGCGGGGCAGAACATCGAGTTCAGCCTGGCCGATCCCTACATCATCGTCGGTCTCTTCCTGGGCGGCATGCTGCCCTACTACTTTGCCGCCCTCTGCATGGAGGCGGTCGGCAAGGCCGGCGGCTCGGTCGTTGAAGAGGTTCGCCGCCAGTTCCGCGAGATCAAGGGGATCATGGAAGGCACCGGCAAGCCCGACTATGCCGCCTGCGTCGACATCGTCACCAAGAGCGCCCTCAAGGAAATGGTGATCCCGGGCATCATTCCCATCGCCGCACCGGTCATCATCGGCTTTACCCTCGGCCCCAAGGCCCTGGGGGGCGTGATCGTCGGCACCATCGTTACGGGTATTTTCGTCGCCATCTCCATGACCACCGGCGGCGGCGCCTGGGACAACGCCAAAAAGTACATCGAGGACGGTCACCACGGCGGCAAGGGTGGTGAAGCCCACAAGGCTGCCGTCACGGGTGACACCGTGGGCGACCCCTACAAGGACACCGCCGGCCCGGCCGTGAACCCGATGATCAAAATCATCAACATCGTGTCGCTTCTCATCGTGCCGCTTCTGGCCAAGATGGGGTAGGGCGAACGAGCCTTGCTGCAACGCATGAAAGGGCGGCCGGATACACTCCGGACCGCCCTTTTTTTTCATCGCCATCCTAACGGGGCAGGACGAAGTTGCGACCGATAGAGAGTCCCGATATAGCCGCGCAGCTCCAGTCGATCAGGTGCTGCCTCCGTGGCGGTTTAGTTTCTCGCAGTCACGCTCGGCCGGGAAATACGTCAAAAACGGGCACGAAGGCCCAGTTGCAGATAGGGCCCTGGGTTGCCGGTCGAATTGATGTTCTCATCAAAGAAATCCCAGCTTCGGTGGACCACATACCCGGCTTCGATATCCACGTTCAGATTGGGGCGAGCCTTCCAGGACAACCCGGGGCCCAGACGCACCTCGGTGAAATCGAGCGTAGCGTTGTTAAGCTGCGGGAGGCCGCGGTCATCGCCGAAATGATCGCCGACCACGTAGGTCCCGCCCAGTATCGCCGCGCCGAAGTATGCCTGGAGCTTGCTGTTAACATCGTACTCCAGACGCGGATTGGGCAACATCAGGTTCAGGGTCCAGAGGTCGTCGAACTTCCAGCGGACGCCGACTGCCGGAACCACCGGATAGTGGCTTTTAAGGTCAGCCCGTAGGCCGAAGAACCACTGCAGATCGGCATCGATCAGGTAGACAAAGCCCATCAAGAGCGGAGCGTCAAAGTATCTTCCATCGAGCCGTTTCAAATCGCCGTACATGCCCGGTTGTAGTTCGGCGCGCATGAGCCATTGCTCGGCCAACTGATAATCGACGCCGATGATTGCATTGGCTTGTTGCAGCGAAGGGGGTACCACGGAGTCCCGTGGTTTTGGGAACGAATAAAGCTGCCATTCGGCGCCCAGCCGCAATAACAGATCCCTGGAGACCTTTAGCGAGGCAACGTATTTGAGGCTTGTATTCAGTTCACCGCTAGAGTCGATTTGTGTCGCTTCTTTCCCCGCGTATCCCAACCCGACGTCGAGTTCCTGGGAGATGGTCTTCAATTCGATGGCCGAACTCCAGGCTGGCATTGCTAACAGCGCTATCAGCAGTGCAGCAAGAAAGAATGCCGGGGGAAATCCGCTTTTCATATCAATTCCCTCGATGTTGGCACAGGCACCGGTCATGGGGTGTTAAAGCTGTCCTGGAAGCAGCGCACACATTTCTTGAATTCAAGGATTAAGATGATGCCGGAGGCGAGGCGTTCAATCCCTGCCGCGAACTGAAGTGCAGGGGCAGAACAGAGAACGTTGGCCCAGACCAGAGAGCCGGTTTTTCCGCCATCGTGGATCGGCCAGATTTCGTAGAGCGTGGCGGAGGTATAGTAGGTGCCGCTGACATAATATTCGAGGTCCAGCACCTGGTAATGGTCGCCCACCTGAAGTACGTAAAACGCTCCGAGGCTCAAGGTGGCGCGGTGATCGGCCTCGAATAGCCTCCAGTAGTAAGCTGGTCTGATTGGTGGCATGGCAACTCGTCCGTCCACCAGGCCTGCCCTCTGCAGGAGAGGGGCGAATTCACGGGCGATCAGGGTCTGCTCCAGGAGCAGGGATCGCAGATGGGAGACCGGGTTTACAGGTTCTACGTCGAAATCGTAGGAGAGCGAGTTTTTAAAGCCGGTGCTCTGGAAATTCGATGCGCGTGCGAACAATAATTTGTCCCAGCAGGCGCCAATGGTATTAGCATTTGCGGCGTTCCCGATGCAACGGCTGAGCTCCACTGCTTCAAACTGAGTCAGGTTCAGATCCGAGCGGCGCTCAGTGGTGGCCAGTGTCTGGTTCCAAAACCACCTGACGGGATATTTTCCGGGATCGAGGTAGAGGGGTAGGCTGTTGAATTCCTTGAGCTGGACGGGGTCGTTCAGATCGTGGGCGGCATACACCTTAAGAGAAGGACAGCGTGTCGGGTCCCATGTCTGGAGCTGCTTGACCACCTTCGCCGGAGTCGTCGGCACGGCAAAGAGGAGCTGGGACGAGATGCCGTGCGAAAAATCCATCAACGGTCCGCGATGGGAGAGTATTTGACCTTCCAGCAGGCGTTTGATATCGATCTTCTGAAAATCTCCGAACTGTTTCAGTGCCACCAGGGGGTCGGAGGCCTTGGCCGGAACCGTTACGCAAACCGCGCAGCAGAAACTGAGTATGAGGGAGATCGTCAAACGTCTCATGAACTCAACCCTTCCATCACACAAAGGCAATTGCAGCTTACTTTTCCTGTTATGCCAGGCAGAACTGCGCAACCGATGCGCGGGCGAGCCCTCCGCTCATATCGGGGATGATACTCAGTTCCAGCGTTGTCAATCCCACTAGATCGACTTTATAGTCTTCTATCTCCAGGGTGTTGTGGGGAGCGCTGAAGTTGTACTGCTGGCGCACAATCTCCCGGTACGATCTGCCGCCGTCCGAGGACCACCGCAGCACGAACTCATGGGTACGTTCCTTCTCCTCTTCCCGAAACATCAGAAAAATGCGCCGGACCCGCAACGGCTTGTCAAACAAGAGGCGGACGGTCTGCTGGCCCAATTCCGATGCCCGCCAGCCAGGCCCCTCGATGGGTTTCAGCGCCAGCTCAATCGGGTGTGACGGATCTTCGGAGGTGAGTTCCGCCTTGGCCAGGGTTTCCAGATCCAGCCAGTTTTCATCGGGGGGGATGATATCCTCGATGACCTGGGTGGTTATTCGTTTTCGCATGGTATTTCCTCCTTGGGCCCGTGGCTGCTCATCATTGCGAAAAAATCAGCACGCTGTAGGGGCCGATGGAAAGCACGGCATGGAAGGGAAAGCCGTCGCACTCGCCCGGTTCGGCGACGACGTCGGTGCTCGGATGACTCTGGAAGTCGTCGCTGTAGCCGTGCCAATCGCTGTTGAACCGGAGCTTCCAGGTCCCTGCGGCCGGGAAGCCGATGACGTAGCCATCCTGGGGCTCGCGGAAAAAGTTGGCGACGACCACGACGTCGTCCGTTGGTCCCCCCTTGTCCCACCGGTGGAAGGCGATGACCTTGCGTTCTTCATTCAGGTGATAGACCTGGGTGAACTGCCCGCAGAGGCCGCGGGTGAAACCGTCGCGGTTGAGCCGCAGCCGGATGAGGTCGCGGTAGAGCCGAACGATGCCGTGGAACTCGTCCTTTTGGTCCCAGTCGAGGGGGACCGTGTCCCGGAACCATTCGCCTTCGAGAAATTCCTGTCCCTGGAAGAGCATGGGAATGCCGGGAGCCGTGAAGACCATGGCGGCGGCCAGGGTCGAACGTTTCCGCGCGTACCACCCCTTGGGGTCGTTCGGGTTGATCTCCTGGGGCACGCGCTCCTTGCCGTTGGCCACCTCGTCGTGGGATTCGCTGTAGATGACCCGGTCGAAGGCGTCGTCGTTGTAGCGGTAGCAGATGGCGTCGCGGACGGCGGCAAGCGAGCGCTGCTCGTCTTCGGGAGTGGTTACCGCCAGGCGGATGGGGTGGACGAACATGGCGTCCCACTGGGAGCTGAACCCGGCTCCCCCGGCGCCAATGTCCCTGGTGATCCAGCTGTCGTGCTGCAGATCCTCGGCGATCGTGATCCGGCCGGGAAATTTCTGCGCGACCTGGCCGTTGATCCACTGGAGCAGACTCCACCCCTCGGGCAGATCCTGCGTGCCGACACCGTTGACGGTGCGGATGAATTGGGTGCAGTCGAAGCGGATGCCGTCAACGCGGTATTCCGTGAGCCACATAAAGACGTTGTCGAGGATGTATTGGCGGACCTCGCCGCGGCCGTAATCGGGCCGGGTTTCTCCCCACGGCGTGACGGCCCGGTCGTCATTGTAGAAGTAGATGCCGCCGCGATCGTTCTCGCTCCAGCCGTCGAACTGCCAAAGGTCCAGGTCGCTGGGGCCCAGGTGGTTGTAAACCACGTCGAGAATTACCCCGATCCCTTCCTGGTGGGCGCGCTTGACGAACCTTTTGAACGCCAACGGGCCGCCATAGGCGACTTCCACTGAAAAGATATGGGCGGGGTTGTAACCCCACGACCGATCCCCCGCAAACTCGCCCACCGGCATGATCTGGATCGCGTTGACGCCGAGTTTTTTCAGGTGACCCAGACGGGCCGATGCCGCGGAAAATTGGCCCGGCTGGTCGGAGTCTTCCGGTTCGTTGAACGTGCCGACATGCAGTTCGTAGATGACCAGCTCGTTCCACGGCGCGAGCCGGAATTCGTCCCCTTGCCAGTCGAAGCCCGGATCGTGAACGATGGCGTTGCCGACCGAGTTGGTCACCTGGCGGGCATAGGGGTCGATGCGCTGTAACTCCCCCTTTTCCGTGGTCAGCAGGAACTTGTACTCATGGCCCACACGGGCTTCTGCCACATCGGCGTACCAGTAGCCGTTCTCCTCGGCCTGCAGGGGGTGTTTGTCGCCGTCCCATCCGTTGAATGAGCCGATGACGGACACCCGCTCCGCATGGGGCGCCCACACGCGGAACGCGACCCCCCCATCGTGGGGTATTGCCCCCATTCCCGTGATCATTGTTCCCTCGCTCATGGATTCACCTCCGCTTTTCACCGCTTCGGTTCAGGCGGTTCACTCAAGGGTGAAATGGAACGTCGCCCCCGCGCCCGGCTTTCCCTCCGCCCAGATTCGCCCGCCGTGGCGCCTGACGATCCTCTCCACCGTGGCCAGGCCGATGCCGCTCCCCTCAGCGTCCGTTCCGGGGAGCCGCTGGAACGGAATGAACAGCGTGTCTGCAAGCGCCATGTCGAAGCCCGGCCCGTTGTCCCGTACAAAGAACGCCGGCTTCCCGGCACTATCCGTCATGCCGAATTCAATGACCGTCTCCTCCCGGTTGCCGGTATGCTTCCAGGCGTTTCCCATGAGGTTGTCCAGAACAACCCGCAACAGTGCCGCGTCACCGTGGACCACGATTCCCTCCGGGATTCTGAAGGAGACCCGACGCTCCGGTGCCGTCACTTTCAGCTCCCTGGCAACGTTCTTCGCCATCGTGCTCAAGTCAACCTTTTCCTGGCGCATTTCGACGTGGGTGATGCGTGAAAAATCGAGCAGGGTATCAATGAGCCGGTTCATCCTCAGGGTGCCTTCGTACATATCCCGGATGTATCCCCGGCATTGCCCGTCGAGTTTGCTGCCGCAGAGTTCCTGAACCACCTGGCAGTAGCTGTTGATGAGAGTCAGTGGTTTGCGCAGGTCATGGGAGACCGTGTAATTGAATGCCTCCAGTTCGATATTGGCGGCGACCAGTTCGGTGGCGCGGGCGGCCAGGTCGGTGTGCAGAATGTCGAGCCTCTCCTCCAGCTGCCTGCGCGTGGAAATATCGATGATCGCGGCGCGGCACTCCTGCCCCGATGCCGCGGCCACGGCTTCGATCTGCACAAAGAGCGGCTGCGTTCCCCCTTTCAGGAGCGCCACTTCACAGACCTCTTTGGCCCGGCTTTCCAATACCCTTGTGAGGAACGCGGCGAAGGCGGGACGGGCCTCATCGGCGACGAAGTGCCCGAAGCGTCGGCCCAGCAGCCGGGCGCGCTCTATCCCGAGGAGCCCCGCTGCGGTGAGGTTGGCGGCCTGGACAACTCCGTCGCGGTCGAGGGTGAAGTAGCCGACCGGGGCGAAATCGTAGAGGTCGGTGTACTTTTCCAGTGCCGTCTCCATCTCTTCCCCGGCCTGGCGGAGCTCTGCATTCTGCATCTCCAGCTCGATCTGGTGGACCTGCAGTTCGTGAAGGAGCCGCTGCGTCTCATCGCCCGTTCGGGAGAGGCCCGCTTCAAGCGCTTTCGCGGTCAGCTGTTCTTCTGCGCGGCGCAACCCGGCGGCCGTAGTTGGCATGTTCATGTCCTTGTCGGTTTGCATGGTTGATCTTATCCTTCAGGTTGTCAGGGTAGCGGTGGAACATTCTTTCCACGTGCGGCGCCTGCAGACGCGGAATCGGCACACAAAAGAATCATGGCGGCGACTATGGTCAGGCATATTTTGCAAAGAATCTGATTGGTTACATCTGGTTCGCATGATGCACTCCCACCATAATAAAGCCACTAGCCTCAATGCTACAACCATCGGACGAATAGATTCATAAACCACTCCCTGAACCTGGGCAACAAGGGCCTGTCTTTCCACTCGTCCCACTGGATCTGCCGGGATTCCGTCAGATCCCCGGCAAACATGCTCTCCATTTCGACGGCAAACTCCTTGCTCAGGATGACCGCATTCACCTCGTCATTGTTCAGCATGCTCAGGAAGTCCATGTTGGTTGAGCCGACGGTTGACCAGACCTTGTCAATGACCGCGGTTTTCGCGTGCAGCAGGGAGGTGCTGTGCTCGTAGACCTTCACTCCCGACTTCAGCAGCACGGAATAATGGTGTCTCTGGGCATGAAATGCCAGTTGGGAATCGGTGGTCCCGGGGAGGATGATCTTTACGTCTACACCCCGCTTGGCGGCATCCGTGAGGGCCTTCAGGATCTGGTCGTCGGGGATGAAGTAGGAATTCGTCAGGTGGATCGAATGCTCCGCAAACGTAATGGCCGACACATAGACAATGAAAGGGATCCGGTTGGTCTCCCCCGGGGTGCTGCCGACCACTCGCACCAGGGCATTCCCTGCGTCTTTCAGGTCGGGGAAGTAGTTCCGTTCGGAATGGTGCGGTCCCTTCTGCTTCACCCATGTGTCAAGAAAGAGCTTCTGTAATTCAGCCACGGCCGGCCCTTCGATCTGAACGTCCGTGTCACGCCAGTGAATTGGCGCCTTTTCCTGCTGTTTCCGTTTGAGGGGACTGCTCGAATAAACCTCGCTGATGTTGATCCCCCCGATAATGGCGACGGTGCCGTCGGCTATCAGGATCTTGCGGTGGTCCCGGTGTGTCAGTCCCCAGTGTTCCCTGTCTTCCAGTGGATTTATGGGGTTGAATTCAACCACCTCTATCCCGCCGTCGCGCAGGCGCTGGAAAAAGGCAGCGGGGGTATTCATGCTCCCCACACTGTCATAGATGAGATTTACCTGGACACCTTCCGATTGTTTTTGCAGCAACAGATCGGCAAACCTGCGACCTGTTTCGTCATCTTCGAAGATATAGCTTTCAAGGTTGATATGGTCTTTGGCATTCTGGAGCGCCTTGAACATTGCGGCATAGGTGACCGGGCCATCGGCGAGCAGGGTGATCGTGTTCCCCTTCGTGAGCGGGCTGTCAGTGACCGACTCCACCACGGCAGTGTGGCGTCCCAGAACGTCCGTCGGGTCGACCGACCGCTTCAGCCGTTCCATGACAGCCTTGCTTTTCTGGGGAGATAACAGGCCCTTGGACGAAAGGATCTGACGGGGCTTCTGTGCCGTCGGCGCTCCATCAATCACATCAGAGACGTTGGGCAAGGTCGCGCATCCCGTGCCGAGGCCCACGATGGACACGAACAGAATGAACAAAAAATAGGGCTTGGCGATTGTCATGGTGTCCCGAGTATCCCACGATGTATGTAAAATTGGATTCACCCCGAGTACCGCTCCCCCCGGAACTCCCGGTTATTCCTGTTCACCTATCACTCCTTTTTCATGCCTATTTCCTGAAGCTGTCGAGCCAGTTCCACCCACGGCTCAACTCCGGGAAGGCAGCTGAGAAGTGGATCGTCTTGACCGGGTCGGTCGAAATGTTGATGGTGACGGCCTCTTCCACCAGTTCGACTCCAGGACCCCTAGGAACGTGATTCTTGGCGCCGGCAGTGCTGAAGGCGTTGAAGGCTACCTGGGAGTTGCCGTAGGGAACTAGGTCGTCGCTCTTGTGGTGAATCATCCGCATCGGTACGGTCGGCACCCAGACGGAATTCACGTTGCCGGGCAAGCGGTAGGAGTCGTTCTGCTTCAGGAAGGCGACCACAGGGCTCGTGTTGAGGGTGAGCTGGTCAATGAACTGCTGGGTCAGGGTGCTCTTCGGCACGATCAGGTTTACCGGACTGAAGGTCATCCCCATCGCCTCGCTGATGGTATCCGAGGTTGTGTTGCCGTCGAAGAGCGGCGGGATTGCAGTGTTGTAGGGGGAGAGCATGGCGGTGCCGGGGTTGAAGAGGGTCGTCTGCCCCCCATAGGCGTAGTTGTAGCTGGTGAGCACCATGGGAATAAAGTAGGGGGCCTTGAAGGTGCTGTCCGAGAGCATTACCCCACGCATGACGCCGGAGAGGTCATGGGGGCCGGAGAGGGGCGCTGAGGCGGTTACGGTGAACTCCGCGGCATGGTTGAGCTGCAGTTCCCGCGTTGCCGCCATGGTCACGTATCCCCCCTCGGAATACCCCATGAGAAAGAGCTGCCCGTTCCACGAGCAGGGAGAGCTGCTGCTCCCCGTTGTCCCGCCGATTATGTCGCGGCTTGCCCTGAGCAAGTCGATCACCTGCCGCGCAAGGGTGGCTCCAACGACATGGGGCTGGGTAGCGGTATTGTCCCCCATCCCCTCGTAATCGATCAGGGCAACGGCGTAGCCGGTGGAGGCGATGGCGGCTGCGACCATCACTTCCGGATAGTCAGCGGGCCTGTTCCGGTGGGTCAGATACTGGGACGGAGAGAAGGGGCGGTAAACCTCGGTGCCGTGCTGATACATGAGGATCGGCACCGATGGCTTGGCGGCCAGAATTGCCTTCGGGAGAATCAGCAGCCCGGTCATGGTGTGTACCGCGCCGTCTGCCCCGGTGGATTGATAGGTAACCTTCTGCATTTCGAGGGTATACCTGAAGCTGGTCAGAAGAGTGCCGAAGTTGCTGATGAAACTGCCCCACTCCCAACCGCCCAATGCTCTGGCAATGGGTTGCTGAATGCTGCTGGTGATATCGGCCAACAGTACCGCGGGGTCGATGCTTACGACGTTACCCCCCCCCGCCGTATGAGAGGATGATTTGGAACCACAGCCCGCCATAAGAATGGCTGCCGCCACGATTGCTGCACGGAGTGTGCGTACGGTGTTCACCATTGCGTAGCCTCTCTTTCATGACATTTCCTCACCCTCGCGCTGCGTCCACCGCTTCTGCTCCCGCCGTGGAGACAATGGTGTTGAACCTGATGTCCGGCGCTTTCTTGAGCAGTTTCATTACCCCGATCAGAACCCCGAAATGGACGGACCTCAGATGGGTGTCCAGGTTCTCACGGCTCTGCCACTCCTCCATGAAGAGGATAGAGTTTTCATCCTCGATATCCACGTAGCAATTGCAGCTTATGCAGCCCTGCTCCCGCCGAATCTGGGCGAGTATTGCCTTGAAGGTCTGGAGGACCTCCTTCCGCTTTTCGGGTGGCATCGCTATCTTGATTATTGCCTCGATCATGGACACTATCCTTCAGACATCACGCGGTTGATGGCAGGGAGTCACTACGATCTCCGCCCCTGGATGGACCCGACAAGCAGAACGATAATGGCGATGACCAGCAGGACGTGAATGAAAGAACCGAGCGTGTAGCCGCTCACCAGCCCCAGCGCCCAGAGAACGATCAGAATCACTGCTATTGTCCACAACATGCTATCCTCCTTACTGATTCCTGTGATTACTGCCGGCTGGAGCAGCACCATGCCGGCAGTAACCATTCAGCCTCGTTGGTTCATGAACTAAACTACTCGATGGTCATCCGGTTCTCTACGCTCTTCACGCCGTTAACGTCTTTGGCGAGTTTGGTGGCCAGATCCTGTTCGGCTGAGTTTTTGGCCTTGCCGGTCAAGGTAACCACGCCATTCTTCGTAGTGACCGAGGTGTTGAGGGCACTGGTCGAGCGGTGACTGAGCAGAGTCATCTTGACGAGGGCAGTGATGGATGTGTCATCGATCTTGTCGCCCATCGTCCGCGTCTTTTTCGAGGTCTTTGTCACGGTCATTTCATTGTTTATGCCTTTGACTCCTTCGATGTCCCTGGCGTATTCAGCCGTCAATTCCTTTTGTGCCTGGCTGGGGGCGTTGCCTCGCAGGGTCACGATGCCGTCCTTGACGTCAACCTCGGTTTTGAAGCCGCTCACGCTCCGATGGTACAGGAGTGTGGATTTGACCTTTGCGGCGAGCCACAAATCCGGCTTTTCAGCGGGGTGCTCCCCTTTGACTTCCAGCCGGTTGTCAACGCTCTTGACGCCGGGCAGGCCCGCCACGGTTTCCTGGGCCAATGACTTGTGGGATTCCTCCGAGACGGTCCCCGTCAGGGTTACGACACCGTCCTCGGAATCGACCCTGACCTTGTCGTTCTTAAGGTAGGTCTTGAACACATGGGTCTTTTGGGCGGATGATTCGATGCGGTCATCCAACTTGGACGCATGGGAAGGAACGCTGATTGCCAACAGGGCGACGGCAGCTGACATCAGAAACAGGGAATAGAGTTTTTTCATAGAAAAGATCTCCTTGTAATGAATATTATTGTTTTTTCATCGCGTCTTTGCCGGTTTTTTCCCACCCGGCTGCATGGACACCACCACCATCATCGTCTTCTTTTCCTTGAACTGTTCGTCAGTTAACGTACTCCTTGACCTCGCCCACCTTCTCCTGGACTTTTCCGGCCAATATTTCGGCTTTGTCTTTGGCATCCAGTTCGGGATTATCGGTGAGTTTCCCAGCGATCTCCTTGACTTTGCCCTTCACTTCGCGAAGCTTGACTTCCGCTTTGTCCCTGATGCTCGATTTCATGGTGACCTCATGTCGTTTGTGCTGATGAATTTCTTCCCGGTCAAAGGGTTTGAATCTGACATTTTCCAACTCGTAGAATTCTCTCTGCCATTTTTCCAGAGCTTGCCTCCTTTGAAGGTGATATCCTACCGGAACCGATTCATATCAATTTCCAATGAATCAAGTCGACGGGATATGTCTGTTCGCTCATTATGAGTCGTGTATCGGCCCCCTTCTGTCATCCGCAGGTAATCACCCCGAATGGAGTCAAGCCTGGCTTGGAGTTCTCTCCCCTCAGTCAGAGGTAAGCGCCTGCTGATGCGTCCATCGTCAATTCTTCTCTGGAGGGAGACAATCCGCTCCCCATTAAGCGGCTCTTCGATCCGCGTAGTTCGGGAACTCGCTTTGTGTATCTCATCTCCAAGCGTATCAAGCCTTCCCTGGAGGTTGTTCCATTCTTCCAGGGAGACCCTTTTGTCTCTGAGCTCGGCATAGTCGGTTCGAATACCCTTCAGTGACGCAAGGTACATCTGGGATTGATCGGGTGTCAGCGCCCCGGTTTTCAGTCCATCTCCAATCTTTTCCTGGATCACAACCATCTTGCTCTCCGCGCTTCTTTCCTGATCTGGCCAAGTTTGCAGAGTTGTGCAGCCTGAAGACAAGGCCAACCCTAGAACCAGTAACAGTGACAACACCAGACTCTTCTTCATTTCTCATCTCCTTTCTCAATAATCGCATGCTTGCCTACGGTAACCATGGCCGCGTAAGTTGCACATCATCATGTGCACAGTCCTTTCATGACATCCTCCCCTGACAACAGCTCGTAGTACCGCAACAACACGACGGTGTTCATGTTCTGCTCAGATGGTGCATCGCAACTAACGAGCCAGAGGAGACCTGCGGATACTGCCAATGCAAGGGGTTGATTGTGCGGGGTAATATGGAAGGGAAGGGTGCGGGGGGAAGGGAAATCCGTCAGCGATATCCGTCATTTGTAACGTAACTGCCATATATGACGGGTACCATTGAGGCAATTACGTGCAATCCGTGTACGCTTTACCTATATTGACGGCGGATGCCGTATTTCCGCATCCGGGCGCGAAGGGTGCTGGGGTTGAGACCAAGGAGAACCGCCGCCCCGTTTTTCCCCTCGATGCGCCAGCCGGTTTTCTGGAGCACCTGGAGGATGTGATCCTGTTCCAGGTCGGCGAGGACTTTGACGTCCTGCTCTGCCAGTTCCTCTGTGTTGCGGAACGTATCGAACCGGTCCAGTACCTGGAGTGTAGTCCCCTGGCTGGTGATGACAGACCGCTCTATGACACTTTCCAGCTCCCGCACGTTGCCGGGCCATTGATATTCCTGGAGGATCTTCATGGTCTCTTTCGAAACGGTCTCTATCTTCTTGCCGATTTTCTTGTTGTATTTGGCGACAAAATACGTGACGAGCAGCGGAATGTCTTCCGTGCGCTGCCGCAGTGGCGGGATCGTGATGGGGAAAACATTGAGCCGGTAGAACAGGTCTTCCCGGAACCGCCCCGCGCGGATCTCTTCCTCCAGGTTCCGGTTGCTGGCCGCGATGATCCGGACATCGACTTTGATGGTGCGGGGGCTGCCCAGGCGCTCGAACTCGCCGTCCTGGATGACCCGGAGCAGCTTGCACTGCAGATCCAGGGGCATCTCGCCGATTTCATCGAGAAATATGGTTCCGCCGTCGGCCAGTTCGAAGCGCCCCATCTGCCGGGCATCAGCCCCGGTGAACGCACCCTTCTCCCTCCCGAAGAGCTCGCTTTCGATGAGGTTAGCCGGCAGTGCCGTGCAGTTGACCGTTATCATCGGCCGGTCCTTGCGGGAACTCCTGCCGTGGATGGCCCGCGCGACCATGCCCTTGCCGGTGCCGGTCTCGCCAAGGAGGAGAACGGTCGCATCCTGGGGGGCCACCTGCTCGACCCGGAAGAATACATACTCCATGGCATTGCTTTGCCCGACGATCTCGCCGAAGTTGTACTCCCGGTCAACCTCCTGCCGCAGGTAGATGTTCTCGACCCTGAGCCGGTCTTTCAGGTGGCTGATTTCCGCAAATGCCCCCTGGAGCGACTCTTCCGCCCCCTTGCGCTCCTCTATTTCCCGCGAGAGTCGCACATTGGCCCTCGTCAGCTCTCCGGTCCGCTCATGTACCGCAAGCTCCAGCTCGTCATGGGCATTTTGCAGCGCCTCTTCCAGCTGCCTGCGGACCGTGCCGTCAACGATGGAGGTGAGGATAGAACCTTCCATGATTTCGATGGTGACCGCTACGCTCTGAAGCTGGCCATGGATCACCGTGCCGTCATTTCTCGTGAGACGGATTTCACATCTGAGCATGACCTGCCGCTGCAGCGTCAATGCGAGATGGTTGGAAAAAATCTCCCGGTCGCCTGCATCGGCAATAAAATCGGCAAAGGGTTTGTTGACGAGCAGTTGCCGCTCTATTCCCAGCAGTTGGGCGCCGGTAAGATTCACCTCCCGGATCACTCCGTGGGCATCAAAGGTGAAATAGCCGACGGGTGCAAAATCATAGAGTTCGGCATACCTGTTGAGCGATGCCTCAAGCTCCTCCCGGGCCCGGCGCAGCTCTGCATTCTGCATCTCCAACTCGATATGGTGGACCTCGAGCTCATGGACGAGCCTCTGCGTCTCTGCATCGGTCCGGGGCGGGGGGCGTTCCGCCCTGGTTTCACTTAACCGCTCTTCGGCACGGTGGCGCAGGTTGGCGGTATCCTCAGACAATCCCTTGTCTTTGTCGATTCCCATTGCAAACCCTTTGATTCAGGTGAACTTACCCCAGTTTTGTGGACAGTAGATTAGGCTGCAAGGTTGAGTTCCTCGAACTCACTGGGTGTCAGATAGCCGAGGGACGCATGAATCCTTCGGCGGTTATAGAATCGCTCGATATAGTCAAAGATACTTTGCCGGGCCTGCGCTCGGCTGTGATAGCGGCTGTGGAAAACAAGCTCCCGTTTCAGTATGCCGAAGAAGCTCTCAACCGGAGCATTGTCCCAGCAGTTGCCGGTGCGGCTCATGCTGCAGATCATGCCGTGCTTGGCCAACAGCACCTGATAGTCTTCGCTGGCGTACTGCGCCCCACGGTCAGAGTGATGCAACACGCCACGGGGCGGGTTACGCCTCTTGACCGCCAGCGTCAGGGCTGCCATGACCAGTTGCCGGGTCATCCGTTCTGCCATGGACCAACCGACGATAGTGCGGGAGTACAGGTCGATAACAACCGCCAGGTACAGCCAGCCTTCAGCGGTCCAGATGTAGGTGATGTCGCTGGCCCACACCTGGTTGGGCCGGGCCGGGTTGAACTCCCGGTTGAGAAGGTTGTTCGCCACTGGTTGGCTATGGCGCGAGTCAGTGGTCACTTTGAACTTCCGCTTCGTCTTGGCGTACAGGCCATCTTTCCGCATCAGGCGGGCGATTCGGTTCTTGCCGTGCCGTTTGCCACGGCGACGCAGTTCTTTGTGAACCTTTGGGCTACCGTAAATGCCCTTGCTGTCCCGGTGGATTTGCGCAATCTCCTGGCAAAGCTCGCGGGTCTCCTTGCTCCGTCGGCTTTCAGGACGCGTACTCCAGGCATAATAGCCGCTACGGGACACCTGGAACACGGAGCACATGACCGCGACCGGAAACTCCGCCTGATGATCGTGCATGAAGCGGAAGATCATTTCTGGTCTTTGGAAAAGATGGCCATGGCTTTTTTTAAAATGTCACGCTCCATCTTCAGCCGCTCATTCTCACGCTTGAGCTGGCGGATCGTCTCGGCTTCGGAGCTCAGGTGCCCGGTACCGGGAAACGCGTCATCCGGCTTGTCGGAATACTGCCGAATCCATTTGTAAAGCGTGTTGGGGTGAATTCCCAGGTCAGTGGCAATCTGGGCAACACTGCTGTCGCCATCGACGGTCAACTTGACCGTTTCAACTTTGAACTCGCGGGTAAAACGTTTTCTCCTTGATACCATGACAGTCCTCCGTGCTCTGTTGTAGCAGCTTTTCGGACTGTCCACAATTCCGGGGGAAGGTCAAGGCTGAAGGCGGCTGGAAACAGCCCACCCGTTAAGACTACTATATTTTTTAACTTCTGCCTTCAGTCTTTAGCCTTCTGCCGTGAAATCTCCTCGCGCAGTTCCGCCTCCAGCGTCTTTGCCGCGGTGATGTCCGCAAAGGTGATCACCACCCCGCCGATGACGTCTTCCATGGTGCGGTAGGGCATGATGCGCACCGAAAACCAGCGCCCGTCGGTGGCGGCGATCTGCTTCTCCGAAAAGACCAGCGTCCGCAGCACCTCCCGGGCCTCTTCGGTCATGCCGGGATAGAGGAGGTCGCTGGCGATGTCGCTGAGGGGCCGCCCCACATCGCCCGGGATCAGCTTGAAGAGTTTGTTCGCCCCGGTGGTGAACCGCCGGACATGGAGGTCGTTGTCCAGGAACACGGTGACGATTTCCGTGCTGTTGAGCAGGTTCCTCATGTCGTTGTTCATGCGTGCAAGCTCGTCCATTTTGGACTGCTGCTCGGCGTTCACCGTCTGCAGTTCTTCGTTCAGGGATTGCATCTCTTCCCGGGAGGTGGTCAGCTCCTCGTTGGTGGACTGCAACTCCTCGTTGGTGGATTTGAGCTCCTCCTGGGAGGACTGCATCTCCTCGCGGGTCGTCTGCAGTTCTTCGCGCACCTGCCGGAGTTCCTGCTCCAGTTCGAGCACTCGGGCACTGCCTGCCGGAGAGTTCCTGGCGCGGCCGGTTGCTTTCTTTTCCGGGGGCGTCGCCACGTCGGTAAAGACGATCATCACCATCCCCCGCAGCGACTCCGGCTCCTCGATCGCCCGGACCGTGACATCAACGGTCTGCGTGCCGCCGTTCTCCCCGACCTTGAGCCCCTTGAGGGTGATCGCCTCCCTGTTCCGGACCGCCTTCTGGAAGGCGCTTCCCAGATCGAAACGGAGCCCTTCGCGGGCATGGCGAAAATATTCCAGTTGGCCTTGCCGGCCGCCGGCTCAAGATATTTGCCGGTCCGCCCGCTGATGTAGAGGATGTCACCCTTGTCGTTGACCAGCACGGCGGGCGGGGAAAAGTGCTGCAGGAGCAGCTGGTCCGCCAGCGTCTGGAGGTTGGCCGCAGGTTTCATCATCGTCATCTCCTTGGGAACTCCCGGCAGGGCCGGTACAAACGAAGAGGGAAACGCCACCGGTTCGGCCGGCAGCACCGATTCGCGCCGCCGGAAGAGTCTCGACTTGGTGTTCAGCGGCGCGAAGAGATCGGTGAAGGTGCTGACGGTCTCGGCGCTCCCCAGAAACAGGATGCCGCCCGGGTTCAGGCTGTAGTGGAAGAGGGGCAGGAGCTTTTTCTGCAGTTCCGGCGTCAGATAGATGAGAAGGTTGCGGCAGATGAGGATATCCAGCTTGGTAAAGGGGGGGTCCATGATGACGTTCTGGGTGGCGAAGGTCACCATTTCCCGGATCTCCTTGCCGATCCGGTAGCCGCTTCCTTCCTGGATAAAATACCGGCGCAGGCGCTCGGCAGAAATGTCAGCGGCGATGTTGGCCGGATAGACCCCCTGGCGGGCCTTGTCGATGGCGTCCCGATCCAGGTCGGTGGCAAAGATCTGCAGCTTGAAACTCTCCGTGGGCTTGACCTGCTCCAACGCCTCCCTGAAGGCGATGGCCAGCGAATACGCCTCCTCCCCGGTGGAGCAGCCGGCCGACCAGGCCCGCAGCACCCCGCCGGCCGGGCGGCCCGCCAGGAGTGCCGGAATAAACTCTCCCTTCAGCTGTTCCCATGCCGCCGGGTCGCGGAAAAAAGCTGGTCACACAGATCAAAAGTTCATTGAAGAGGAGTTCCACCTCCTGGGAATTCTCCTGCAGATAGCGGACGTACGCAGCGATCCGGTCGATCTGGTGAATCCCCATGCGCCGCTCGATCCGTCGGTACATGGTGGTCTTCTTGTACAGGGAGAAGTCGTGGCCGGTCTTGGCCCGCAACAGGATGAGGACTTTCTCCAGGGCGCTCTGGTCCTTCTCCTCCAGGGGGCGCTCGGTCCCGGTGAGGACGCGGGCGTGCCGGAGATACTCGATGATCTTGGCCGGCAGCTCCTCCGCCGGGGCCACCAGGTCGGCCAGCCCGGCATCGATGGCGCTGCGGGGCATGCTGTCGAACCTGGCCGAGGCAGGCTCCTGCACCAGCACCACTCCCGCGTTCTCCTTGATTGCCCGCAGCCCCATGGTGCCGTCCGAGCCCATGCCGGAAAGGATGACGCCGATGCTGCGCTCCTGCTGGTCTTCGGCCAGGGAACGGAGGAAGAAATCGATAGGAAGGCGCAGGCCGCGGGGCGCCGTCGGCTCGAACAGGTGCAGCACCCCGTGGAGAATGGACATGTCCTTGTTGGGGGGGATCACATAGACGCAGTCCGGCTTGACCCGCATCCGGTCCCTGGCCTGAAAGACCGCCATTCCGGTAGTGCGCTGGAGCAGTTCGGGCAGGATCCCCTTGTGGGCCGGGTCCAGGTGCTGGACTATGATAAAGGCCATGCCGCACCCTTGCGGCACGTGCCGCAGGAACTGTTCCAGCGCTTCCAGCCCGCCGGCGGAGGCGCCTATGCCGACAATGGGGAGGGGGGGCTTGACCTGACAGCGAGTTTTGTGCTGGAGCCGTGGAGGGTTCTTTCTCAGAGGGCTTTGATGGGGATTGTTTTTTCATGGGACGTAGTATAACAGCAGTTAGTCGGGCCGCCATCAAATATACAATATACGGAGTCATGGTGGCAACAACTGCCGCACCCAGCCGGTAATGGGGGATACCCTGGCCGAGAGCAGGATGAGGGGGCCGCTCTCTGCGTTTCCCCCTCACTCTGGTCACCCCCTCGGGAAGAGGGGGCTGTTGTGTTGTCTTCACGGAAGATGGGCGCTGGCCGGGAAAGGTAGAGGCTTCTCCGTTCCTGTGGCATCCCGGCTGCCGTTCACGGGACTATTCCCGCACGTACGTGTCCTGGTCCGATTCGTGGACCATGGTCATAACGTGCCGATACTCCTCCTCGATCAGCACCAGATGCTTTTCCGTCTCCTTGATGACCTGTTGGAAGATTCCCTTGACCAAGGGATCGATAATGTCCTTGGCAAGGACGGTGTACTGGTCGATGCAGGCCTTTTCCTCTTTCAGGGCGATTTCGAGCGCTTTCTGCTCGTGGGTTTCTTCGTCGATGGCCTTCACGAGCGCCATGTAGGTCGGATTCTTGGTGTCGACCGGCTGGGCCATGTAGACGGTGATGTCGCCGAAATCGCCCCCCTTGTAGTGGTCGAAGAATGCCTTGAGGTGGCCGACTTCTTCATTGGCGAGCAGGTCGAAGACTTTTTTTGCCCGCTCATTCTTGGTAACAGTCGCTGCCTTGCGGTAGAAGTCCATGCTGTCCTTTTCACCCTTGATTGCCAGCTTAAGAGCTTCCTGTACCGAATATTCCTTGCCCATGAAGTATTCCTCCTTTCATCCCATCATATCGATTGTGTAAACACAGTATAGCGGCACTTGTGCGCCGTTCAACCGGTCAACGCAATTTTCAACGGGGCTCCAGCAGGTCGTTCACCACGACGCCGGCCATGGTGAGGCCGAATATGCTGGGAATGAAGGAGATGCTGCCGAGGATCGTCCGGCGGTGCTCACAGGAGAAGCGCTGTTCCTCTTTATTGGGGCAGATGCAGTCGGATCTGCACCCGGCATCAGGCATGGCCTGTTCGCGATACTCTTCGGTGGAGTAGACCACTTTGACGCCGTTTGTGATCCCCTGCTTGCGGAGGAGCTTTCGCACCACCTTGGCCATGCGGCAGGTGCTCGTCTGGGCGATGTCAGCCACGCGAATCCGAGCCGGGTCGAGCTTGTTGGCGGCCCCCATGCTTGAGACGATGGGCAGCCCCCGCTCCTTGCAGCTTCTGATCAGGTGGAGCTTGCTCGTGATGTGGTCAATGGCGTCCACCACGTAGTCATGACCCCCCGAGAGGAGGAAGTCGCTGTTCCCCGCCTCGTAGAAGTCCTTGTGCGGGACGATGTCCGCCCGGGGATTGATGAGGCGGAGGCGTTCGGCCATGACCTGCACCTTGGCGCGCCCCACGGTCCCGTCCAGGGCGTGGAGCTGCCGGTTGACGTTGGTGAGGCAGATGTCGTCGAAATCGACAAGGACCAGCCGACCGACTCCGGCGCGGCAGAGGGCCTCTGCCGCGAAGCTGCCGACTCCGCCGAGGCCGAACACGGCAACAGTCGAGCCGTGCAGCCGCTGAAGCCCTTCGGGGCCGATCAGGATCTCGGTGCGTGAAAAACGGTGAAGGGACATGGGGGACCTCGGTGTCAGGGCAATGGGTTATATTGTGTCGATCCGGCGGAAGAGCCAGAGGGCGTTTCGGGTAGTCTGGGCGGCGAGTTCCCGGATGGTCGTTCCCCGGAGCTCAGCCACCCGCTGGGCCGTCTCCGGGAGGAATGCCGGCTCGTTGGGGCATCCGTGCCGGGAGTTGGGCGTCATGTCGGGGGCATCGGTCTCCAGAAGTAGCCGGTCCGCCGGAATGATGCGTGCGATTTCCGGTGAGCGGACCGCGTTTGGGCGTGTCACCACCCCTGAAACGGCAATGTGGAGTCCGAGTTTCAGGCACTCTGCCATGATTTCGGCGCTCCCGGAAAAGGCGTGCATCACGCCGCCGATGCGGCAGATATTCTCTTCGCGCAGGATGGCAAGCAGGTCGGTAAAAGCGCGGCGACAGTGAATCTGAACGGGAACGCCGGCCTCCGCTGCCACGCGGAGCTGTGCCCTGAAGGCCGCCTGTTGAACGGGGCGGGGAACGGCGCAGAGGTAGTCGAGGCCGATTTCACCGACGGCAACGGCATCACGCGCCAGTTCCGCGAGCCGGGCGAGGGTCTGGTCGTCGGCCCGGTCCGCGTACATGGGATGGATGCCGAAGGCGGCGAAGACACAGGAGTACCTGTGGGGCAGGAGGGCGATCTCATCCCATCCCTCAGGGGTAACGCCGGGGATGATGATCCGGTCGACGCCGGCATGGCGAGCCGAAGCCAGGACCTCGTCGAGGCGCCCTCGCAGGGGCGGGGCGTCCAGGTGGCAATGGGTGTCGGTGAGCAAGGGCTCCATTCAACTCTACTGCCCCGTGAACGTGGCTCAGGCAGGTGCCGCGACGTGGCGGACCATCTCGGCGGCGAGGGCCGCCAGGGTGTACTCCTGCGGCTCGATATGGACCTGCAGTCCCAGTTCGCGGCAACTGCGGGAGGTGATGGGCCCGATGGAGGCTATGGTTACCCCTTCCAGCAGGTGGAGCATTCTGTTCTCGCCAAGGATGGCCGCCAGGTTCTGCACGGTGGACGAGGAGGTAAATGTTACGCAGTGAACGCGCCGGGCCTCCAGTTCCTCGACAACGCCGGCCGGGAGCGCCTCGGGCGTGGCGTTGCGGTAGGCGATCGGCGCCTCGACATGGGAGCCGAAGGCTGCAAGGCCCGTGGGGATCACGTCCCGCGCCCGGTCCCCTTTGGGAAACAGGACCCGCTTGCCGGCCAACGGTACGTCGCGAAGCGCCTCGATAACCCCTTCCCCTTTATAGTCTGCGGCCACCAGGTCGGGCCGGATTCCGTAGGGCGCAAGGGCTTCGGCCGTTTTCGGGCCCACGACGCAGATCCGGCAGGCTCCCAGGGCGCGCGAGTCACGGCCCGCGGCGTCCAGCCGCTGAAAGAAGAAGCGAACCGCGTTGAATGAGGTGAAGATGGCCCAGTCAAAGGTATCGATGCGGCTGATGGCGCTGTCGAGGTCATCCCAGCTCTCGGGTGGCACGATGGCGATGGTGGGACACTCAAGCACCCGTGCGCCCAGGGAACGGAGCATGACGCTGAATTCGCCCGCTTGGTCGGCGGCGCGGGTGACCATGATACTGCGACCGAAAAGGGGCCGGTTGTCGAACCAGCGAAGCGTTTTCCTCAGCCGGACCACCTCGCCCACAACGGTTATGGCCGGTGCCTTGAACCCTGTGCGGCGGACCTTGTCGGCGATGTCGGCCAGCGTTCCCACCAGAACTTCCTGCTCCGGTCGGGTTCCCCAGCGGACGAGGGCCACCGGGGTGTCGGCGCGCCGGCCGTGGGTCATGAGGTTCTCCGTAATGTGCGGGAGACTCTTCACTCCCATGTAGAACACAACGGTGCCGCTGCCGAGTGACAGCCCTTCCCAGTCGATGTCCGAAGATTCCTTGCCCGGGCTCTCGTGTCCCGTGACAAAGGCGACCGATGTGGTGACGTTACGGTGGGTGAGGGGGATGCCGGCGTAGGCCGCAGCCCCGATTCCCGCGGTCACTCCCGGCACTACCTCGAAGGGTACGCCGGCGGTGACCAGGGCCTCGCACTCCTCGCCGCCCCGGCCGAAGACGAAGGGGTCGCCTCCCTTGAGGCGCGCCACGATGCGTCCCTCAAGCGCCTTGCGGACCAGGAGCTCATTGATCTGCCACTGGGCCCGGTTGTGCTGACCCCCCACCTTGCCGGCATAAATGAGTTCCGCATCGGGACGGGCGAAGGAGAGGAGCTCGTTGTTGGCCAGATAGTCGTAAATGACCACATCGGCCCGCGCGATGCATTCCCGGCCCCGAACCGTGATGAGGCCCGGGTCGCCGGGGCCGGCGCCGATGAGGTAGACAAGGCAATTGTTACGGGACGCTGTGGACATGGTCATTGTGCAAAAAAGCCGACCACAGGGGGCACAGAGAATTTCGGAGGAAGAAGGTCCGGGCAGGTTTCCTCTGAATCCCTCCATGCCCCTGTGGCCGGAGACGGTGAAGCGGATGGACGATTAAACCGGGATTTCCTTCTCCCGGGACACTTCCCGCTGGTAGACCTCGGCGAGAATCTCGTGCCCGCCGTCGGCGAGGAGCTTCTCGGCCAGGGCGATGCCGAGCTTCTCGCACTCGGTCACCGGCCCCGACATGCTCTCCTTGACGGAACGGGTGCCATCCACGGAGGCGATGAAGCCGGTCAGGACGAGGGAATCTCCGCTCACCTGGCCGTGGGCGGCAATGGGAACCTGGCATCCTCCTTCGCAGCGCCAGAGCAGTGCCCGCTCGGCCCGTACCGCGTGGGCGGTGTCCGGGTGGTTGAAAAAGTCGATGGTTTCCCGGACGGCCTGGTCGTCGAGGCGGCACTCCAGGCCCAGGGCGCCCTGGCCGATGGCCGGCAGGGAGAGATCAACGGGCAGATATTCGGTTACCACGTCGGTGAATCCGAGGCGCTTGAGGCCTGCGGCAGCCAGGATGACGGCGTCCAGCTTGTCCTCGGTGAGCTTCCGGATACGCGTCTCCACGTTGCCGCGGATTATTACCATTTCGAGGTCGGGACGGACCTTGAGGAGCTGGGCCTGGCGGCGCAGCGCCGATGTACCGATTTTCGCCCCCTGGGGCAGATTGGCGAAGGTCACGCCGTTGGAAATGAAAGCATCACGAGGGTCTTCACGCTCGGTGATGCAGACCAGTCCGAGGCCTTCGGGAAACTCGGTCGGCACGTCCTTCATGCTGTGCACGGCGATGTCGATTTCGCCCCTCAGCATCGCCTCCTCGATCTCTTTCACGAAGAGTCCTTTGCCACCCACCTGGGCCAGGGGGACGTCAAGGATCTTGTCGCCGATGGTCTTGATCTTGACCAGCTCGACCTCCATGCCGGGGTAGCGTTTTTCCAGCTCGGACTTGACCCAATTGGCCTGCCAGAGAGCGAGCTGGCTCGCCCGGGTTCCGATTCTGAGGCGGTTAAGTGCCATAGGTTTCCGGTCTCCTTACTGTCTCGTTAATGGGGTAGAACATACATGCAGCAGCGGGTCACTCCTCAAGCTCCAGGCTTCCTTCGGGCTCCGGAAGCTCCGTCTGGAGATCGAAGAGGGTGCGCAGGGCGTCCACATAAAGATCGGTTCGCCCCCCCTGGCCGGTTCGCTTGAGAGTGGCGGTGGGAGGGTGGAGGAGCTTGTTGACGATGGCGGCAGTGAGTGCCTCCAGCCGCTTAGCCCCGTCGGGGGGCAGGTCTTTCCAGGCCGAGAGGGTCTTTTCCAGTTCGGCCCGACGGACATCCTCGAATTTGGAGCGCAGGGCCACGATGGTCGGCGTGACCTCAAGGCTTGATATCCATTTGTAGAACTGGCCGATCTCCTCCTCGATGATGCCTTCCGCCTTTTTGGCTTCCTCGGCCCGTTGCTGGAGGTTGGAGGCGACCACATTCTGGAGATCGTCCATGTCGTAGAGATAGACGTTCTCCACGTCGTTCACCTTGGGGTCGATATCCCGGGGAACGGCGATGTCTATGAAAAACATGGGCTTCATCTTACGGCGGCGAATCACCTCGTCGATGTCCTTGGGCCGGATGATGTAGTGGGTGGCGCCCGTGGAGGAGAGGACGATGTCCGCCTTGTGGAGCTGGTCGAAGAGATCCTCGAAGTGGATCGCTTTTCCCTCGAACTCTTCGGCGAGCCGTTCGGCCCGCTCGTAGGTCCGGTTGGTGACCATGACGCCGCGCGCACCGTTGTTCAGGAAGTGTTTCGCCGCCAGTTCGCACATTTCACCGGCACCGATGAGCATGACGGTCTTGTCGGAAAGGTCGCCGAATATCTTGCGGGCCAGCTCCACGGCGGCAAATGAGACCGAAACGGCCGACGAGGCGATCTTCGTCTCGGTACGGACCCGTTTGGCCACGGAAAATGCCTTGTGCAGGAAGCGGTTGAGGATGATGCCCGAAGTCCTGAACTCCGCGGCGTAACCGTAGGCGGTCTTGATCTGGCCGAGAATCTGGGGTTCGCCCACGACCATGGAGTCAAGGCTTGCCGCTACCCGGAACACGTGACGAATGGCCGCCTCCCCGTGATGACTGTACAGGTGGGGCTCAAGAACCTCGACGGGGACACCGTGATAGTCGCCCAGGAAGCGTTTGAGCCGTGCCATGCCGCCGGCTACGTCTCGGGTCGACGCGTAGAGCTCGACCCGGTTACAGGTGGAGACGATTACCGCCTCGGCGATGTCGTCGATGGCGATGAGCATCCGCAGGGGCTTTTCCATCTGGGTCGGGGCAAAAGCGATTTTCTCGCGAATTTCCACGGAGGCTGTCTTGTGCGAGAGCCCCACCACAACAATGTTCATATCAGTATGCCTCTTTTCTCACGTGTAGCTGTGCAGCCCCGACATGAAAAGGTTCACGCCGAGAAAGGTAAAGAGGAGCACGAAAAAACCGATGATGGCGAGCCACGCCGCCTTTTTGCCGCGCCAGCCGGTGGTGAGCCGGCCGTGGAGGAGTGCAGCGTAGACGAACCACGTAATGAGGGACCAGGTTTCCTTCGGGTCCCAGCTCCAGTAAGTGCCCCATGCGCTTTCCGCCCAGATGGCGCCGCTGATGATCGCGAAGGTAAGGAGTGGAAAGCCGAGGGTGAGGCAGCGGTAGTTGATTTCATCGAGCACGTCCAGGGAGGGAAGCTTCTGGTAGAGTGCGCCGAGCTTCTTGCTCTTGAGAAAATGCTCCTGGATCAGGTACATGATGGCGGCGCCGAAGGCTACCGCGAACGCTGCGTAGCTCAGGAACGCCATGACCGTATGGACGGCGAGCCAGCGGCTCTTGAGAGCCGGATTGAGCGGCGAGATGGCCGAGGGGAAGCCGGTGGAGCCGATCAGGATCAAGAGCACGAGGGGGGTAACGAAGGAGCCGAGGATGATGGTGCGGTACTTGCGCTCAAAGATCAGGTAGACCCCAGCGATCGCCAAGCCGAAAAAGGAGAGCGATTCGTGCAGGTTGGTAATCGGCGTGTAGCCCGCCTCGATATAGCGGTCCACGGTATAGACGGCATGGACCGCGAATCCGCCGGTCAGTACCCATCGGGAGATCTTGCCGAGTACCTCTCGCGGTTTGACGAGAAACGCGAGATAGGCGACGGTCGCAGCAAGGTAGAGCAGTAGTGTTGCGACGAAAAGAACGGCGTTCATGGGGAGTCCTTTCTCCCGAATCCCAGGTTTTCCAGGGTGAAGTCGGGACCGGCGATGCGTGCGAGGGTTCGGTCCAGTTCCTCGAAGTTCCGCGATCTGACCATTTCAGGCAGCGGTGCGGCGGACAGGTCGTGCAAAATGTGCTTATTGTATGCGGCGTTTTTTGACGCAGTCAACAGCTTTTCACGAATCGCGCCAAGTATGAGTAGGGTTTCAGCATATTCCTGGCCGATGATTTCGGCAATATCATCCCGGACTCGTGCTGCGAAGCCGGGAGCGCCCCCGCCGGTGGAGACTGCAATAACCAGATCGCCTCGTCTGAGGACGGCCGGGCTGGTAAAGCTCCCCCGTTCGGGATCGTCGGTGACGTCAACGGGAATCCCCCTGTTATGGGCCTCCTCGGCCACTGCCCGGTTAACAGCCGGATCGTCGGTAGCGGCATAGGCCAGGACCGACCCAGCCAGATCGCCGTCGGCATAGGGTCGCTGCGCCAGGCAGATCGCGCCTTCATCGGCCAGCTTCATCAACTGTTCATCAAGCCGGGGGGCAACGACCGTCACCCGGGCACCGGCCTCCAGCAGCGAGAGGCACTTGCGCCTGGCGACCCCTCCGCCGCCCACAATAGTAACGGGGCGACCGGATACGTTAATGTTGATGGGGAGGAATGTCATGAGTTTGTTTCCCTGGTGCCAATAAAATGCACCGCAGTGGTCCTGGTGTAGCAGATTTCACCGCTTTTGCCAAGGGCGACGCACTTGCCGGAAACGGCACCCGGTGGAGGGAATCGCGACGATTGCGACCGATTTCCTCCTTGATGTTTTGAAGTTGCTCGGCTATATTCTAAAAATACTATTCTTTTCGGCAAAGGAGGCTTTCATGGCCAGCGACAAAGTCCTCACATTCAGTGACGATACCTTCGATAGCGAGGTGCTCAAGTCGCCCGTTCCGGTTCTCGTTGATTTTTGGGCCACCTGGTGCGCCCCCTGCAAGGCCATCGCTCCAGTCATCGATGCCATTGCCGACGAATTTGACGGAAAAGTGAAGGTCGGCAAGGTTAATGTTGATGATAACCCTGGAACTCCGGGCAAGTACGGCGTGCGCGGCATCCCCACCGTTATCCTCTTCAAGGAGGGCAAGGTCGTGGATCAGGTCGTCGGGGCCGTGCCCAAAGCCCAACTTGAAGCGCTTATCAAAAAAGCGCTGTAATCGGCACAAGAGGGAGTCTTATGAAGGTTACCGGTATCCTTGGGGTCGTCGCAGCAGCGGCCTTCGTTATCGTGAGCGGATTCACATCGCCGTCCTTCGCCCTGCCCAAAAAGGGTGAGCCGGCTCCTCCTCTCAAGGTGGTAAGCACTTCCGGCCAGCCCATCAGCCTGGCCAATTACAAGGGCTATGTGCTGGTGGTCGACTTTTTCGCCACCTGGTGCCCCCCTTGCCGAGATGCCATCCCTCACCTGGTAACCCTCAATCGCAAATACGGCAAGCAGGGTCTCCAGATTCTCGGACTCTCTCTCGACGAGGGTGACGAGAAGGGGGTCAAGGATTTCATCGCCAGCAAGCGGATCAACTATCCCGTTGCCCTGGCATCCGGTGACATCCAAACCGACTACGGGCTCCGGTCATTGCCGACGGTGTACGTCATCGACAAGAAGGGTAACGTGGCGGAAAAGTTCATGGGCGGTTCCGATGAGACCCTGAGAAAAATGGAAGACCTGGTGAAGAAGCTGCTGGCTGAGAAGTAAGGCGCTTCGATTCACGCTGTCCGCATACAAGGCGGCTTCCCGCACGGGGGGCCGCCTTCTGTTTTCAGTGTCTGCGTCATGGCGCCTCGGGCTCTTCGCCGCGAAGGGACTTCCAGATGGTATCCGCCAGGGCGGGGGAGACGGAGGGGACGGCGGCAAGCTGTTCTCGGTCCGCCTCGCGCAGTGCCCTGATGCTGCCGAAATGTTTCAGCAGTTCACGTTTGCGCTTTTCACCAATGCCGGGAATGCCTTCCAGGATCGATCGGATCGAGCCTTTGCCGCGCAGTTTCTGGTGATAGGTTATGGCGAAACGATGAGCTTCGTCCCGGATTCGTGCCAGGAGCAGAAGCGGTGCACCGTTCTGCCGGAGCACCACCGGGTTGCGGCGGCCGGGGAGAAAGACCCGTTCGTCGCTCCGGACCACCTCATTATCGGGCATATTTCGTTCTACCCTGCTTTTTGCCAAGGAGACGGCATCGATGCCGTGAAGCCCCAGTTCCTCCAGGATTGCGGTCAGCACATTCAACTGCCCCATTCCCCCGTCAATCACAATGAGGTCCGGCCGATCGACCCCGCCGTGTCCGTCCCTGAAGCGCCGGGAAAGAACTTCGTGCATCATGGCGAAGTCGTCGGTGCCGGGAACGGTCCGTATCCGGTAGCGGCGGTATCCCGCCTTGTCCGGAGCGCCATTCTGAAACCGGACCCTGCTTCCCACGGAATAGCGGCCCTGGATGGTGGAGATGTCGTAGCATTCAATCCGTCGGGGGAGATTGGCCAGGTGGAGCTTCTCCTTGAGCTCCCCGAGGACCTGCTCCATGCCGGAGTCCTTTTCCCGCTTTTCACGCAGGTACGCCTCGGCATTTCTCGCCGCCAGCCTTACCAGTTCTGCCTTGGTCCCTCGCACGGGGTGGCGGAGAACGGTCTTTTTGCCCCGCCGTTCCGTTAGCAGTTCGCCGAGGGGGTCCGTGTCGTCCACGGTGAAGGGGATGAGGATTTCATCAGGGATGACGACATCCCTGTTGAAGTAGCCGGACAGGAACGACGAGAGTCCTTCGGCGTCATCCATTTCCCAGTCCAGGAGGTAATTGCGGCTCCCCATGAGGCGGCCGCCGCGGTAGAAGAGGATCGAGACGGAAAGATCTGTGGCGTCGCGAAAGAATCCGACCACGTCAGTGTCGCCGTCGCCGGCCACCATCTTCTGTTTCTCCACGGTGACCTCGATGGCGCGGATCAAGTCCCTGTAGCGGGCGGCGTCCTCATACCGTTCATCCGCTGCTGCCGCGGCCATGCGCTGCCGGTAGAGGCGGGTCAGGTCGCTGTTTTTTCCTGCAAGGAACAAGGCCGCGCCTTCTGCCAGCGATTGGTAATCTTCGCCCGAGATGAGCCCGTGGCAGGGGGCGGCGCACTGCCTGAGCTGGTAAAAGAGGCAGGGGCGCCTGCGGCGGCGGCAGGTCTCCAGCGGGTAGTGGCGGAGTGGAAAGAGCTTGTACAACTGCTTGAGGACCTCCCGCGCGGCAGAAGCAGAGGAATAGGGGCCGAAGTAGCGGGCTCCGTCCCTGGCCGGCCGTCTCACGATGGTCAGGCGGGGAAACTCCTCGTTCATGTCGAGTCGGAGGGAAAAGTAGGTTTTGTCGTCCCGCAGGTCCAGATTGTACCGGGGGCGATGTTCCTTGATAAGGGTATTCTCGAGGAGGAGGGCTTCCTTCTCCGTGTCGGTGACGATCACGTCGATGTCGGCGACCCGTCCCACCAGGAACCGGATATGGTAGCGTGACTCTCCCCCCTTGCTGAAATAGGAGCGGACCCGTTTGCGGAGGTTCTTGGCCTTCCCCACGTACAGAACGTCCCCGCCGTTTCCCTTCATGAGGTAGACACCCGGGGCATCAGGGAGGGTTGTCAGTCGCTTGGTGTCGAACATGAATGCCAGTATAGCGGCAGGCAGCAGTTTTGGGAAGGCGAAGCCATCCTCAGGCAACAGTCGATTCGTTGGCCCGTTTATCGCGTAATTACGGGGGTTCGCGCCGGTATTCCCCGTTGACAAGCCACGGTTATGATGCTATGTAACTGAACTGATTACTTACACTCCCCGCAAGCCACTGGAAAGGTTAAGCCCGTGAATTTTATGAAATCCTTCCGCACTACCTTTGTCAGGTGCCTTGCCGGATATCTCATAATCGCGTCGCTTCTTACCTCCCCAGCCTTTGCCGTCACCTCTGAAGACTCACAGATATTCATCGCCGGCTTCAACGCCTATCAAAAGAAGGACTACCAAGCAGCCATCGACCGGATGAAGGCGGTCCTCGACAAGTATCCCGATACGCCGCTGCGCGACATGGCCATTTTCTGGCTTGCCCGGGCAAGTTTCAAAGCTGGGTACGAGCGGGATGCCGCCCGCTATATGTCGCAGTTTTTCAAGGAATACCCCGACAGTCCTCTCAAGGGGACCGTGGAGGACGATCTCCTCAGCCTCGTAACACGTTACGACAAGGGGGAGCAACTCCCGGCAATGGCTCGACGTGGAGCCGAGACGCCGGTATCGGAGCCTTCGGTTGTCCGCCAGGCCCTGGCTGAAAAGACCGCCGCTGCCCGCCAGGCTGCTGAGCAGGCTGCCCAGAAAGCGGCGGGCGTTACTGCCGGCGCTGCCACCACAGCTGTCGAGGCGGTAGGCGCCGCCACTGCTACCGCTACCACTGCGAGTCAAGCTGCCGCTCGGAAGGCGGCTGAGGAGAAAGCGGCAGCCGAGCGCCTTGCCGCAGAGCAGGCTGCCCGCGAACGGGTGGAGGCTGAGAGGCTTGCCGCCCAGAAGGCCGCTCAGGAAAAGGCGGCTGCCGAGCGTCGTGCCGCAGAGCAGGCTGCCCGCGAGAAAGCCGAAGCTGAGCGGGTTGCCGCCCAGAAGGCAGCAGAAGAGAGGGTGGTTGCCGAGCGTCGTGCCGCAGAGCAGGCTGCCCGCGAGAGAGCCGAAGCTGAGCGGGTTGCCGCCCAGAAGGCAGCAGAAGAGAAGACGGTTGCCGAGCGTCGTGCCGCAGAATTGAGAGCAGCGGAGCAGGCGGCGGCAGCCAAGGTCGAAGCCGAGCGCGTGGCCGCCGACCAGGCCCGGCGCGACAGGGAGGCTGCCGAACGCCTGGCTGCCGAGAAGGCTGCCCGCCAGAAGGAAGAGACTGAACAGTCCGCCGTTCGCCGCGCCGAGGAACAGAAGCGGGCCGCTCTGCGCGAGAAGGCCGTTGCCGAGTATAAATCGCTCATCGACCGCTTCCCGGGGACCCGGGCCGCCGCTGCTGCTGCCGCCAAGCTCGCGGAGATGGGAATCACCCATGTCGCGCCAAGTCCGGCCGTTGCCGCTGCCCCTCCGGCACTCCCCGAAAAGAATGCCCAGATTCTCACGCTGGAAGTGGGGCAGTTCGCCGATGCCGATCTGATGATTCAAGCCCCGGCCCAGGGCCTTGAGGCCGGAAAACGCCACGAGATCCCCTTTGAAGTGGTCAACCGGGGCAACGGAACCGACAGCTTCTATCTTGAATCGGGTTTCCCCTCCGAATTCGGAGCCCAGTTCGCCGATGCCGGCCGGAAGGAGATGCCGATCAATCTGACACCTTCCCTGGCGCCGGGGGAACGATTCCGGGGGATACTCTCCATTGCGGTGCCTCGCGAAGCTATTGACGGACAGAAGCTCGTCTATCCGATCAAGGTCGCTTCGCGGCTCGACCGCGAGGCCTCCCAGGCGCGGGACATCTTCCTGACCGCATCGGCTCCGCTCCTGCGGGCAGTGGTCAAGACGGACAAGAATCAGGTGCTTCCCGGGGACAAGGTCTCCTATCGGGTTGTGCTCCTCAATATCGGTACCGCCGCTGCCCAGGGAGTGGCGCTTCGCTTGAACTACCCGCCTCAGTATGAGCCGGTGGGCTTTGGCGAGGCTGGGTTCAAGCAGGAAATGAAGGCGGCTCTCGTTCTGGACGGAATGCGGCTTGTCTCCGGCGAGAGCCGGGAGTTCGAGGTGACGTTCCAGCTCAAGGATGAGGCCATTGCACGTCAGGAACTCTTCCTGCGCGCCGACTTGGTCAACAGCGAGCTGCAGACTCGCGATTCGTTCATCTCTGCGGCGGCAGTGGTCAAACCGGTAAGCGGGGTGGCCGTCAGGACCGCCAGCGAGAAGCTTGTGGTGATTCCGGGCCAGCAGGTTTCGATACCTCTGGTGGTTACCAACACCGGCAACCAGCGCGAGGATGTTATCATCAAGCCCAATCTTCCGCCGAACGTGGCCTATACCGTCTACCAGGACCTGAACCGCGACGGCATTCGGCAGAACAACGAGCCGATCATCAACCACGTGGGCCCCCTCGCGCCCAAGGAAGAATCGTACGTGATCCTCGATCTGTCCACTCCCTTCTCGGAGAGCGACGGGACTGCCGCCACAGTGTCCCTGGCCTTCGTGCCGGAGACCGACCAGGCCCGGGGTGCTCTTGCCTCGCTGCGCCTCCTCTACTCACGGCCGGTGGTGGACCTGGTTATGAGCGGCAAGGGAGGACGCCTGAAGCCGGGCGAGGTTTCCTCATTCGAGCTGAACTTCACGAACCGCGGTTCAAACATGGCCAAGAGTGTCGAGCTCCAGAGCACCATGCCCAAGGACCTGGAGCTGGTGGCGTCCGATCCTTCGTTCGCCCGGAATGCCAACGGCGACTATCTCTGGACCTTCGACGAACTGGGCGCCAGCGAGAAACGCACCATCAAGGTAACGTTCCGCGTCCGTTCGGGCACGGCCGTGGGGACGAGCATCCAGGTCAAGAATGTCCTGAAGTATCAAGACCAGTTGGGGAACAGGTACTGATATGAAGAGCGCACTCAGGGTTGTTTCCGCCTCCCTCGTCCTCTCCATGGCCTCCCTGGCGGCCGGCGGGGAATACCTTCTCTATGCGCCCGGGGCTTCGGAGGGGAGCCGTCCTTCGGGTCCGGACGAGGGGGTGCTCGTCAAGAGCATTACCGTCCAGAAGGGGGATACCCTGTATTCCCTCTCCCGCAAGTACAACGGTAAGGGCGGGTACTATCCCCAGATACTTCTCTTCAACGAAATCAAGAACCCCGACCTTATCTACGCCGGCAACAAACTCATGGTGCCGGTGGCCCCGGCCGGTCCGAAAGCGGTGTTCAGCCAACAGCCCTCCGCTGTTCCGGCCGCCGCGGCAAAAAAAGAGCCAGCTGTTCGCCCCGCCCGGGAAAAGGTTGCGCCGGGCGCGGCCCACCGGGAGGCAAAGCGGGAGTCTGCTGTGACCACATCCGCACGCACGCCGGAGCCAGCGGCCGCCGCCCCTCCCGCGCCTTCGCGGCCTGCTGCGGAAGCGTCCCGATCTCAAACGGTTAAGGCGGACGATAACGAGCACTCTCTCTACGAGAAAGGAGTGAGCGCATACAAGTCGGGAGCCTATTCACAGTCCGTTGAGCTGTTCGAGCGCTTTCTGGCCCGTTATCCGTCCTCTCCACTGGTCCCCGATGCAACACTCTATCGTGCGGACGCCTTCCTCAAGATGGCTGGTCAGTAAGCTTCAACCACTCAACCGATCGGCAGACGGTTCATATGCAAAGAGGGGGGTGTCCCGACGGAGACACCCCCCTCTTTGCATATTCCGCCTCTATGCTGCTAGCGTTCCCATTGCAATAATTCTGCGAATGCCGGGTCCACGGGGTGATCGATGATCAGCATGCGGCCGCTAACCGGTCCCAGCCGCGTCACCCTGAACCCCAGCGCCGATACGGTATAACGGCCATGGGTGAAATCATGGCGGCCGAAGGAGTGGGGATAGCGCAGAGCCGTGAGGATCCTGTCCGCGACGGTGGCGAAGTCGTCTTTGCCTCCCAGTTGGATGATGCCGTAGCCTTCCAGCTGCAGCAGGCGAAAGAGTGTGTAGTTGTAGGAGTCATTGTCGTTACAGCTCAGGATGAACTTCTTCCCGTCGTTTTCAAAATATCCTTCCACGCGGATGCTGAACCGGCTCTCCGCATTCTCCCCCATGGAGCCCGATACAATCCGGTTGCGGTCAAGCTTCACGGCCAGGACATCAAGCAATTGGACGGCCAACTCGCACGGGGTCGTGCCGGTCACGCTCCTCAACTCGTAGCCCGGTACCGACGGCGGCTGCGGAGCGACATCGCAGAATTCCACACTGTTGATCCCGTTATCGGCAAGGGTCGAGATGAGTGCTGCAGGGAGGCAGGACCCGTTACGTTCAAGAAAGAGAAACACATTTTCCGGTCCACGCGTGGCAGCTGCCGGCAGCCTGGTTATTCGGTAGTCGGCCTTGACCGTGAGCTGGGGATCGGAGCCTATTGTGACGACGGCGTCTTCTTCCACGTGGGCAAATTCCGCAGTGCGCAGCAGGGCGGTGAAAAAATCGCGTTCACTGCCGGCTCCGCGCGAGACCAGCCTGATGTCGGGATGTTTTTCAGCCAAGGCGCTTTTGTCGCGGGGGAGCAGGGTCCCTTTCATGTCGACCAGTATCTTTCCACCGTCAGCGGCGAGAAGAAGGGGGAATTCCTCTGGCGGGAGCACCCTGCCGTTGAGCGTGATGGGTTCCACCCTTCCCTGGCCGGGGACGAGGCTCTGCCACAGGGTGATGAGCCTCCGGCTGAAAGAGGAGGGCGCCGAAACGACGACCGGTGCCGGGGAGATCGGTGGTGCTGCTTCAGCGGGGCGCGTTGCCGGCGCCGGCTCGGGCCGGGGGGGCACGGGAGCGGCGGCTTCAGTGACAGGGGGCGCTGCCTGCTCGGACGGTGGAGTCGGGGAGGGCGCCACAGCAGCCTGGGCCGACGGCTCCGGAGGGGCGGGCGTCGCGGCTACGGCGGGTTCGGCCGGCTTTCGGCGTTCATCGGTCTCCTGAGCGCGTCCGTTAGTGCGCGGTCCCGCAAGGGGGATGAGGATGGTCTGTCCAACCGAAAGACTGGTGATGCTCCGCAGGTTGTTGATCCTCTGGATTTCAGGGATGAGCGCTTCCGCCGCCGCATTTGAAAGGCCGTATTCCCGCATCAGTATCTTGAAGATGAAGTCACCCGGCTTAACGGTATAACGGGAAACACCCCCCTTCGTTTCGGCATGGGTGGTGTCGCGCTTGGTTTCGGCAGACGCGGCCGGGGCGGGTGCCTTGCGCTTGGGGGTGCGCTTGGCCGGGGCAACGGTCTGCAGGTCTTTCACATCGAGTTCGAACGAGGTGGCGGAGGCTGACGCCGGGGCGCCAATGGCCATGAGCAGAAGAGCGGCACGAAGCAACGGGACCCGGTAGAAATGGCATGTGTTCATGTGGTTCCTCGGAGAGCGGATGGCGGGGCCATCAGGGGAAATAGACTACAAACGCCCTGATGGAGCCTTTGGGCGCTGTCCGGTAGATCAGTATCCTGGCCCCGGCCGTGGTCGTACCCTTTTCCACGTGGAAAGAGCCTTTGGTTTCCTTCTCGTTGATTGAGAACTGCCGTACCCGGGTCATTTGCTCAAGGGCTCCGCGCATGAATGATTCGGGGATTCCGACACCGCTGCGGTCGATGGATTGGATCGCCTTGACGACTCCTGCCTCGCGGTAGACCTTGAACTCGGTGCGTGCGCCCAGGTATCGTTCCCATCCGGGATTTTTTTCGCCATACGTGCGGTCGGGGTTCTGGCGGGGGATGAAGGGGGGCAGTCCGGACATGCCGGCCGGTGGAGTCTGGGCGGGAGCGATCGCCGGAGTCCCCGGAGGCAATGTCTCCGGGGCGGGTGCCGGCGGCGGAGACGCTGCCTTCTGCTGCGCTGTGCCGGAAGCCGCAGGTTTAATCTCGGTAACCGGGGTATTCGTGCGGCGCGCTGTGGAGCTTGTGCCAAGCGAGACGACGAGATAGATGACCGCTGCCGCGACAATCAGCACCGCTGTCCCGATAGCGACCGGTCTGACAGTGGACCGGTAGGCGCCGGACCGACTGCGGACGGGTTTTTCCTGTGGCACGCCTTCATGGGCAGGTTCAGCCTGCCTGCCAAGGGCGACTTGCTCCTCGATCTCGGCCAGAGGTACGGGGGGAGGGGTTTCTTTTATGACACTTTTCAATTTCTGGTCAAAGGGGGATGGTTCCGCTGGTTCAGGAGCCGGTGGAACATGGTCGGCCGTCTGCGTCGCCTGGGATGGGGTGGCGGCCTCCTCGCCGGTCGCCGGTTCCTCCTCCGTTTCGGCCCCTGCCTCCGTCACTGCCGGTTCGTCTTGCGAGTGCATGGCGCCGGCAATGAGACCGATAATGGCGGCGGAGAGGATCACATCCGCCTGAGTGAGGTCCAGGCAGGAGTCGATTATGCCTGGCACCGGTGCGCACTCGGCCGCATCGCCGAACAGAACGATCGTCGGCCGCCCGTTCGTTTGGCCCGAGATCAGGTGCCGTGCGAGAATTTCGCCCGAAAGTCCCGACAGATGGTTCTGGATGAAGAGGAAGTCAGGGGAAGATTCGGCCATCTCCTCGGTGCCCTGGTTCAGGGTCCGACACATCCTGAAGTGAATCTGAGAAGACTCCTTCGTGAAGCTGAAGAGTCCTTCTAGCCGAGCTTGATCGGCAATGAGTAGGATTGTGACCACGTGTCCCCCGCTTTCCCTGAAGCTGGCCGTATTCTAAGAAACCGGCGTCGGAGAATCAACACTTTAATACATCATGGAAATGCGGCTGCCTCCCTGTAGGCACAGTTGGAGACGTTCCGGGGCGCCGACTGCAAAAAAACATTGACAACATATCCTTGGCCTTGATAAAAATGAAAAACATTTTCAAGATCAATAAGGAGTTTAATGTGCAAAAAACAACTATTTTTTCGCTTGGTATGAGCCTTTTGGTTGCGGCTTCCGCATGGGGTGGCGAGGTGACCTATCGCAAGGACATCAAGCCGATCTTCGATGTCAGGTGTGCAGGCTGCCATGGCGCGGATGCTGCCCCCGAATACCACGCCTTCAAGGCCGAGAAGAAAAAATGGCTTGCCAAGGGGCAGGGGATGCGGATGGACACATACAGCCACCTGGTTTTTTATACGGCGTGGCCTGACACCGGCGCCCTCATGCGCAGGCTTGACGACGGCAAAAACAGCAAGGATGCCAAGCCGGGGAATATGTACCGGTATCTCGGTGCCACCGAGGAAGAGCGGCAAAGAAACCTCGCGGTTTTCAAGGCGTGGGTCGGAGGCTGGAATCTCAAAAAATGGCCCGACATTACCAAGGAAGAGCTTAACGCTATCACGGTCACGTACTGACGAGGGAAAGGGGTTGCCATGGGGCAGATGATTTCGGAAATGCGGCACGGTGTCCGGCGGCCGGTTTGGCACGATCTGGCGGAACGGTTCGATGAGCCCCGGGAGTGTCTGGCGTCGTTTCTCGCGCTGGAAGCGGCTGAGGTGCTTGCGGGCGAAAAGCCCGCCAACCTGATCGGTATCGCCAACCGTACCCGTGCATGCGGCCGCAACCTTTACACCCTCTGGAAGCAGTGGGGGGCGATGGTGCTGGGCGAGAGCGGCCTTGCCGTCCGGGAGTTGTCCGACCGTGGGGATTCATTGTTGCTGCTTCTTTATCGCCCGGAAGCCCTTGAGGCGCTGCTGCGCCGCCCCAGTGCTTCAGCAGTGCTGGCGCGGGCGGGATACGGTGCTGCAACCGGGCTTGATGAGGTGCTGACGGAACTGTCGACTCGCATTGACGGTGGCCGATTCCCTCATGAGGTCGGGGTGTTTCTAGGCTATCCCCTTAAAGATGTGGCGGCATTCATGGGGTTGGTGAGGATTCCGTTCGCCTGCCAGGGGCCGTGGAAGATATTCGGCGATCCCGGGGAGAGTCTGCGCCTTGCCGAAGTCTTTCGCTGTTGCCGGGCGCGGATGGCGGAACGCTTGAACAGTTGCACGTCGGCGCTCGATTGTCTGGCGGACGGGTCCCTACGCTCAGTCATCGCTTTTTGATGAAATTGAAACTCATAATTTCGGAGGTAAGGCCATGTGCATTGCGGTGATCGGCGGCATGGACCGCCTGGAGAAACACTATCGGGAAGAGGCGGTCCGTTCAGGGGTGGAGCTGCGTATGTTCTCCCAGTCGGTACACAATATCGCCGTCAAATTGAAGCGCTTCGATGCCTTGGTCATCTTCACCAACAAGGTGTCCCACCGGGCGAAGAACGAGGCCTTGGCCGCAGCAAAGCAAAACGGTATTCCAGTCTTTATGCACCATTCGTGTGGTGTCTGCACGCTCAGGGATTGCCTGAGTTGTCTTGCCGCCACGGTTGCCAATGCCGGGGAATCGGATCGACCGGACATTGGTCGGCGGAAAACCCATTTCTGACAACAGTTTTTTGTGAAAAGCGACGCACGCGAAAACCGTGGTCGGTCATGGTCTTGCGGTAGCGGTCTGCCTGCCGTCGACAGCGTTCAGCCAATCATTGAAAATGGAAATCATTATTATTTGCGGTCGGTGTAGCATAAGGCGCTATCTCGCGACCAGAGGGACACAACAAGGAGGGGACATGCGGAACGTGAAGAAGGTGTTGGTGGTGGGTCTCGCGCTGCTCGGGAGTCTGGTCGTCGGCTCCACGGGAGCCCAGGCGCGCAATCCGGAATTTGCTCTTCCCGAGAAGGTCGAGGTAAAGCACAAGGCCTGCCAGGAGATCTTACGGCTTGCGGCCACGTATCAGGTGGAGGGGTTGTTCTCAAAGGAATTCGAGGCGGGCCAGGTGTGCTACACCCGCACGGACCTGGCGGTGGTGCTGGAGCTGCTGACCGAGAAACTGGCGGAGAAAGTGGTGAAGGAAGGCTCGGCCGCCGTGGCCAAGGAAGACCTGGTGCTCCTGGCGGAGCTCCAGGACGAACTGCGCGGGGAAATGCTCCTGGCACGCACCCGTACCTTCCAGCAGCGCCGGGAGGGTCTCGGCACCAGGCTCACCGCCATCACCAAGAACATCTCCCTCAGCGGGGGACTGGTGGGGGTCCTCCAAGGCTCCATCGGCAATGAGCCCTCCGACCACGTGGACGTGGTCGGCAGGGGAGACCTGGTCTTCAGTTTCAAGGTGGGTGAGAACACCATCGCGGTGATCGACGTGGAGGCGACCGGCGGCGACGGCATCGACACCAGGGTGCCCAGCTTCTCGCTGCTGAACGCCGTGGCCGGCAGCACCGGTGATACGGTCCGCTTCCGCGAAGCATGGGTAGAGCATGCGGCGTTCGATGAACGCCTGATCCTAACCGCCGGCAAGATCGACCTGACCAACTACTTCGACGCCAACGGCGTGGCAAACGACGAGAACAGCCAGTTTCTGGCCGGAGCCTTCGTGAACTCGGCGGTTCTGGGTGCCCCCGGAAACGGGCCGGGAGCAAGGCTCCAGGCAAAGCTGGGAGAGTCGCTCACCTTCGGGCTCGGCTACGGCAGCGGCGACACCGACACGGAGGACGTGTTCTCGCACGGCTACGGCATAGCCGCGCTGGACTACACGATCAAGGTCGGCGAACTGGAAGGGACCTACCGCGTTTACGGCAGTCTGGACGGGGCGCGTGCCGATGGCGAGGTTAAACTGAAGGATAAAAACGCCTTCGGGTTCGGGATCAGCGCTGACCAGCAGGTGACCGACAAGCTCACCCTGTTCGTACGCTACGGCCAGCGTGACGAGGATGTCTACGCCACAAAGATGGCCTGGAGCTTCGGCGGTCAGTACGCCGGGCTGCTGCCCGGGCGCAAGGACGATGTCCTCGGCGTTGCCTACGGGCAGGTGAAGGCCGTGGGCGCGGACAACCAGGAAAAGCTGGCGGAGCTCTACTACAAGGTCCAGGTGAGCGAGCAGATCAGCATCGCGCCTGTGGTTCAGTACCTGATCGATCCCCTGGGGGACAGCAGCAGGGACGACGTGGTGGCCCTGGGTCTGCGCTCGCTGATCAGTTTCTAGACGGTATATTCTGCAACGCTGGCAGGGGGCAGCGAATCACGTCCCTAGCGGGATGTTCACGACAGGAGTTCCCATGATGCCCCTGGGACAAGGCCCTGAAGGCGTTTCTGCTACCCTTCGTGCCGTGCGTGGGGTGCATCGCCATGCGCCAGGAGTTCGGCTCCTGAAAATGGTTCGGTTCTGGCCCGGGGGCGTTTACCGTCTACCAGGGGAGCGTGCCCCTGGGACTGGGAGGTTGAGTCATGGGCACTGCAGGGGGGGGAGTCAGGCTGCTGCGGCAAGAAGTAGAAAGGATCCCGCAACATCGTAACTCGCGCAGCCTCAATCCCGCCTCTCCGCCGTACTCCGGATAAACCGGCCGAGTGCCGCCCCCGGCGGAGGAATAGGGGATGGACAGGCGCCCGGTTGACGTGTACGGTTGATGGTACTCACGAACGTCGATCCAGGGGGTACCTCTGCCATGGACTATTGCGCCGATCTCCATATCCATTCGCCCTTTTCCCGGGCAACGAGCAAGGAGTGCGATCCTGCCGGGCTTGCCGGGTGGGCGCGGGTGAAGGGGATTCAGGTGGTGGGCACGGGCGACTTTACCCACCCGGGGTGGTTCGCCCGGCTGCGGGAGGTGCTGGAGCCGGCCGAGCCGGGCTTCTTCCGGCTGCGGGACGAGAATGTCCCCGCGCCTCTGGCCGGGCTCGCTCCCTCCTCGGCACCGGTCCGCTTCATGCTCACCGCCGAGATCAGTTGCATCTACAAGCGGCACGGCGTGGTGCGCAAGGTGCACAACCTCCTCTACGTCCCTGACTTTGCAGCGGCTGAACGGATCAACGCCCGGCTGGCCGGTATCGGCAACATCGAGTCCGACGGCCGCCCCATCCTCGGCCTCGACTCCCGGAACCTGCTGGAAATCCTGCTGGAGGCAACGCCGGACGGATTCCTGGTGCCGGCCCACATCTGGACCCCCTGGTTTTCCCTGTTCGGCTCCAAGTCCGGTTTCGATACCGTGGAAGAGTGCTTCGGCGACCTCACCCCCCACGTGTTTGCCCTGGAGACCGGACTTTCCTCCGATCCGGACATGAACCGGCTGATTTCCGCCCTGGACCGGTTCTCCCTCATCTCCAATTCTGACTGCCACTCCCCGTCCCGGCTCGGGCGCGAGGCCAATCTCTTCAGCACCGGCTTTGACTTCTTTTCACTGCGCGACGCCCTGAAGGGCAACCGCCGCGAAACCTTCAGCGGCACTGTGGAGTTCTTTCCCGAGGAGGGGAAGTACCACATGGACGGTCACCGGGACTGCGGCATCCGCTTCGAACCCGACGAGACGCGCCGGCACGGGGGCCGCTGCCCCGTGTGCGGCCGCCCCCTCACCGTGGGGGTGCTCCACCGGGTGCTGGAACTGGCCGACCGGGACACGCCGCTCTATCCTGCCGACGCCCCGGCGTTCTTCAGTCTGGTGCCGCTGACGGAAGTGGTGGGGGAAATCCTCGGGGTGGGGCCGGCCTCCAAGCAGGTCATGAGCCACTATGTCCGGCTGATCGACCGGTTCGGTTCGGAGCTGGATATTCTCCTCCGAACCGAACCCGCTGAGATCGCTGCCGTGTCGCCGGTCCTGGCGGAGGCGATCGTCCGGATGAGAGAGGGGCGGGTCATCCGCCAGGGGGGCTTCGACGGCGAGTACGGAACCATCAAGGTCTTCGAGGAGGGTGAAGTGGCCCGGCTGTCAGGACAGGGGGGGCTCTTCAGTGACGGGGAGTCACCCCGGCGGGGGCGCCCCAAAGCGGCCGGCCGGCCTCCGGCAGCCGGCGGGCGGAGATCGGTGACCCCGCCCGATCCGGCGCCTGCCGCGGGACCCGATCCCGGCCAGGCCGAGGCGCTCGCCTGTGGTGCATCCCGGGTGCTGGTGGCCGCAGGCCCGGGTACCGGCAAAACCTACACCCTGGTGGCCCGGCTTGCGGCGCTGCTGGCAATGCCGGGCACGGACCCGGCCCGGGTCTGCGCCATCACCTTCACGAACCGGGCAGCCGCCGAGGTGCGGGAGCGACTGGCCGCTGCGGCGGGCGAGGCTGCCGGGCAGGTGTTTGTCGGCACCTTCCACCGCTTCTGCCTCGACTGGCTCCGGCGCGAGGACCCCGACCGGGTCGTGGTGGGGGACGAAAGCCGGGAGCGGCTGTTGCGGCGCCTCTTTCCCGCGTTCGGCGTCCGGGAGCGGAACGGCCTGGCCGGGGAGATCGCCGACTTTCTGCATCGCGACAATGGTGGGGACGCACCGGAGCCGGTGCGCCTCTACCTGGACGAACTGGCCCGGCGCGGCGCCATGGACCTGGACGACGTGGTCCCGGCCCTGGTCCGCCGCCTGAGAGGCGACGAGACCTTCCGGCGACAGGTGTGCGCCGGAGTCGCCCATCTCTTCGTGGACGAATTTCAGGACCTGAACGCTCCCCAGTACGCCCTGGTGGAGATTTTGGGGGAAGAGGCCACGATCTTCGCCATCGGTGATCCCGACCAGGCCATCTACGGCTTCCGGGGGAGCGACCCCTCTTTTTTCTTCAGTTTCGCCGACCTTCCCGCCACCCGGCGGCTGGACCTCAGCCGCAACTACCGGTCGGCGGCGTCCCTCATCGAGGCCGCATCGGCCGTCATCGCCCACAACCGGCTCAGGAGCGGCATCAGTCTCACGCCTGCCACGGCGCGGGAGGGAGCGATCGAGCTGTACAGGGCTCCGACGCCGGCGGCGGAAGCCGAGTTCATTGTACGGCGCATCGAGGAACTCATGGGGGGGATCAGCAGTTTCTCCATCACCTCGGGCCGGGGCGGCGACCAGGACAGCCGCCGGAGCTTCGGCGACATCGCCATACTCTACCGGTTGGCGCGGCAGGCCGACGAGTTGGCCAACGCCCTGGACCGGCGGGGAATTCCGTTCCAGTTGGTGGGGGCCGTTCCCTACTTCCTCGGCCCGGTCGCGGGCGCGGCCACCCGGTTTGTCCGGGCAGCGGCGGGGAGTACGGAGCTGGCCGACTGGTTGGCCCTGGCACAGGATCTGCCGGGGATCGGCGAGGGTACCATCCGCCGGTTGGAAGAGGCCCTTCCCCTGACCGGCGATTTCCCGGCGCTCGTGGCCGGTGTCGAGCTGCCGCCCTCTGTTGCGCGTCGGATGGCCGAGCTGACCGCTCTCCTCGAGCGCTTCCGGTCCACGGCCGGTCGGGAGGGGATCGCTCCGGCCCTGGGCGAGGCCCTGACCTTGTTCGGCACGGATCAGGGGCATGCCGACTGCAGGCGGCTCCTGGCCCTTGCCGGAAGCTTCGGCCGGGACATCGTCGCCTTTGATCGGCATCTGCGGGAGTATGCCGCCGAAACGGTTTATGACGAGCGGGCCGAGGCGGTGGCACTCATGACGCTCCATGCCTCCAAGGGACTGGAATTCCCCTTGGTCTTCCTGGCGGGGTGCGAGGAGGGGCTCATCCCCTGTACCCTCTGGCGGGACGTGGACGTGGAGGAGGAGCGACGTCTGTTCTATGTGGGGATGACCCGGGCAAAGGAGACGCTCGTACTCAGCGCCTCCTCTGAACGCCCCTGGGTCGGGCCTGCCGAGCGGCCGCTTTCCCGCTTCGCAGGGGAGATTCCCGGACGGTTGATCCGGCAGCCGGAGCCGGGCCGGGGCGGCCGGCGGAAGCCGAAGGGGGAACAGTTGGACCTCTTCTGATCATGCCCGGAGTATCTGTCGGCCGCGGCGGCTCAGGGAGTTGCTTCCGCCCCCAGCACCGCGGTCCGGAAGGCATCGAACCCCATCTGCTCCACCACGCGGCCCAGCCGCTGCTCGCTGCCCGAAGAGCGGTACCACTCCACGAGTGCCGCAATCACGGCGAGGACCTTGTCTTCATCCGGCCCCAGTTCCACCAGGAGGTCGCCGATGCGGGGCCGTGCCCCCGCATTGCCCCCCACGTAGATCCGCCACCCCTTGGGAGTACCAACCACTCCCACATCCTTCAGCATGGTCTCGGCGCAGTTGAGCATGCATCCCGAAATCCCCATCTTCATTTTGTTGGGCAGTTCCATGGCGTGATAGATGGCATCGATCTTCAGCCCCAGGGAGACCGAATCCTGCACCCCCCGCTTGCACCAGGTGGTGCCGGGACAGATCTTGACGCTCCGGACGCAGAGGCCGATGGCTGCGCCCGGCTGCTGGTCGAGATCGGACCAGATGGCGTCCAGATCCTCCTCCTTTATGCCGAAGAGGGCGATGCGCTGGGCAGAGGTGAGCTTCAACTCTTTTACGCCGTACTTGTCGGCCACGTCGCAGAGCTTGCGCAGGGTTGCCGTATCGGTGATCCCGCCGGGGATGTGGGGGGCGATGGCGTAGGTCTCCCGGTCACGCTGGAGGATGGCTCCCTTTTCGAGGATGTCTTTTTTCATGGTCACTCCTTTTCCGAACATGCGTGGGGTATCACGGTCCGCCGGCCTGAAGCTGCGGCGCGGTCTGCTTCGGGCGGATGCGGGCGATACAGGCCGTGGCGGCGATTACCATGATAAGCAGCGAGAAGAAGGCGAGCCGGTAGCGGATCGCCTCGGTGCCGAGGGGGAGCGCGAGGATGGCGCCGAACAGCAATGGACCCACCACCGACGAGAACTTGCCGGTCAGGTAGTAGAAGCCGAAGAAGCTCCCGGCCCGTTCCCGGGGGACCATGTCCAGCAGCAGCGGCCGGTCGCACGCCCAGACCCCGCCCAGGGCGATGCCGGAAAGGGGGCCCAGGATCCAGTAGTGTTCCTTGGCCAGGGGGAGGCAGACCATGCCGAGGGCGGCGATCCAGAGGGCAAGCGTCGCCAGGAGTCCGGTCCGCGCTCCCCGGCGCCGCACGAGCCACCCCCAGAAGAGGCCGCCGATGACGGCAAAGATGGTCGAGAACATGAGAAAATAGTTCACCTCTCCCTTGGCCTGGGAGAAGCCGCCCACTTTCACCAGAAAGACGGCCATGAAGGCAATCACGGTGTTCACCGCGTCCAGGTAGAGCAGGTGGCCGGCGAAGTACCAGCGCAGGTCCCGGTCGCGGATGATTTCCCGGGCCGTGTCGGCAACCCGGACCGGCGAGGTTTGGCTGCGTTTCAGGTCTTTGACGAAGAAGCAGGGCAGGGCGAAGAGGAGAAAGCAGATCGCCGTGGGCAGGAATACCCGGCCATTGTCCGCCGGGGTGGTCACTAGGAGTTTGCCGATGATCAACGCCAGGAACGTTCCGATGTAGCCCAGGGCCACGCCGAATCCGGACACCGGGCCGTAGTGCCGTTCGTCGGTGGCCGAAGGGAGGAGTGAATCGTAGGCCACGAGGGATACCTGGTAGAGGAAGTTGGCGGCCACGAAGGCGGCAAGGACGCCTGCCAGATGCCCCGACGCGGGAATGAGAAGGGTTGCGATGCAGCAGAGGGATGTGGCGACCGCCAGGATCACGTTTTTGCCGATGCGCCGGTCCGAGGCGCTTCCCACGAAGGGGCTGGCCACGGCGGCAAGCCCCATGGAGAGCGAAAGCCCCAGGGAGAGCCAGTACTCGCGGTAGCCGAGGGTCTGGACGAGAAACAGGGGGAAATAGAGCGTCACCACGCTCATGGAGAAGATGGTGTTGGCGAAGTCGTAGAGTGCCCAGGAGAGACTGGGGCGGGTGAGCCAGGCGGGGCGGATCATCCGAGCCTCGCCACGAGCTGCCGGACAACCTCCTGGTGGGGAGGCTCCATGGACTGGAACTGGACGCCGAATCCGTCCGGAAGGCTCTTGCGGGGGCGCATTCCCCCCTGGTTCGTCCAGGCGACCCGCGCCCGGCATTCGACGACCGACGTGTTGCCGAGGATAAAGCCGAGACGGATATCCTCCTTTGCGGCAAGGTCGCAGCGACACGCGATATAGGCGCCGCCGAGGCTGATGTCGGCGATGGTGCCGTGGAAGCTGGTATCCCGGATCCGGAAGAAGGCGAGGGCCGAGAAGGGATAGCGGGGCTGGCGGCGTTCAATGGCCGGGAAGAGCCGCCGCCCCACCGACAGGAACTGGATCCGGTCCAGCGGCTTGCTGATGATGCCGTTGCATCCGGCATCCAGGCAGACTTCCCGGTCGCGGGGCTTCCCCTCGCTCACCACCATGACCACCGGCGTGTCCCTGAGATCCGGTTCGTTCTTGATGGCGGAGCAACAGGCGGCACCATCAAGTTCAGGCATCCGTAGATCAAGGTAGACGATGCCCGGCCGGTTCCGCCGGACCATGTCGAGCGCCTCCCGACCGTTCTGGGCGGTGATGACCCGCACGGGGGAGTCCGCCAGAAACTCCTGTTGGAGATTCAGGAAGAATCGCTCGTCATCAACGAGCAGCACGCGTGGTTCATTCATCGGATGTCCCCCGTGGAGCGGTCAGCGCAGCCGCAGCTCCATTTCCTCCAGTTTTTTGATCTGATCCCTGAGATCAGCCGCCCGTTCGAATTCCAGCTTCTTTGCCGCGTCGAGCATCTCCTTGCGGAGCTTCTTCACCCTTTTCGGTATTTCGTCGGCAGAGATGTATTCTTCCCGAGTCTCGGCAACGGCGGCGACGGTGTAGTAATCACGCTCCTCGATGGACTCCAGGATGGTCCGCAGCCCCTTTTTCACGGTCTGGGGCGTGATGCCGTGTTCGGTGTTGAAGGCCTCCTGAAGAGCACGACGCCGGGCGGTTTCGCCGAGGCAGCTCTGCATGGAGCCGGTCACGGTGTCGGCGTACATGATGACCCTGCCGTTCACGTTGCGGGCGGCCCGGCCGCAGGTCTGGATGAGGGAGCGGGCGGAGCGGAGGAACCCCTCCTTGTCGGCGTCCAGGATCGCCACCAGCGACACTTCGGGAATGTCGAGCCCCTCCCGCAGGAGGTTGATGCCGACCAGGACATCGAACTCCCCCATGCGCAGATCGCGGATGATCTGCATCCGCTGGATAGTGTCGATGTCGGAATGGAGGTACCTGACCCGCACCCCCAGGTCCCGGTAGTAATCGGTCAGGTCCTCGGCCATCCGCTTGGTGAGGGTGGTTACGAGCACCCGTTCACCCCGGGCCGTGGTCTCCCGGACCTCGTGCAGGAGATCGTCCACCTGCTCCGTGGCAGGACGGACCTCGATGAGCGGGTCAAGGAGGCCCGTGGGCCTGATCACCTGTTCCACCACCACGCCGCCGCTCTGCTGCAGTTCGTAGTCGGCCGGGGTGGCCGAGACGTAGACAGTCTGGTTGAGCCGCTCGGTGAACTCCCCGAAGGTGAGGGGCCGGTTATCGAGGGCTGCCGGCAGGCGGAAGCCGTAGTTCACTAGGGTTTCTTTCCTGCTCCGGTCCCCCCGGTACATCCCTCCCACCTGGGAGACGGTGATGTGGGATTCGTCCGCGAAGAGGATGAAGTCGCGGGGGAAGTAGTCGAGCAGGGTGTAGGGGGGCTCTCCCGGCGTCCGGCCGTCGAAGTAGCGGGAATAGTTCTCGATCCCCTGGCAGAATCCCATCTCCTCCATCATCTCCAGGTCGAACATGGTCCGCTGCTCCAGCCGCTGGGCCTCCACGAGCATGTTCCGCTCCCGGAACCACTGGAGCCGTTCCCGCAGGTCGGTGCGGATCTCCTCCATGGCCCGGTCCAGGGTCTCGCGCGTCGCCACGTAATGGGAAGCCGGATAGACGGCGCACTTGGTCAGGCGCTGAACCACCACGCCCCGCAAGGGATCTATTTCGCTGATGGCGTCCACCGTGTCGCCGAAGAACTCGATCCGGTAGGCCCGCTCCCCCTCGTGGGCCGGGAATATCTCCACGATATCCCCCCGCACCCGGAAGGTCCCCCGGTGGAAGTCCAGATCATTCCGTTCATACTGGATGTCGACCAGCTTCCGCAGCAGCTCGTCCCGGCCATACTCGTCCCCCTGGTGAAAGAAGATGTGCATGGCCTGGTACTCGGCCGGGGAGCCGATGCCGTAGATGCATGACACCGAGGCAACGATGATCACGTCGCGCCGGGTCAGCAGGCTCCGCGTGGCCGCATGGCGCAGCTTGTCGATCTCGTCGTTGATGGAGGAGTCCTTCTCGATGAAGGTGTCGGTGGTGGGGATGTAGGCTTCCGGCTGGTAGTAGTCGTAGTAGGAGACGAAATATTCCACGGCATTGTCCGGAAACAGTTCCCGGAATTCGCCGTAGAGCTGGGCCGCCAGGGTCTTGTTGGGGGCCAGCACCAGGGCGGGGCGGTTCACGGCGGCGATGACGTTGGCCATGGTAAACGTCTTGCCGCTGCCGGTGACCCCCAGAAGTACCTGATCCCGGTCGCCCCTGACAATCCCTTCCGAGAGTTCGGCAATGGCCCGGGGCTGGTCGCCGCGGGGTTCGTAATCGCTTGCCAGTCTGAAGCGTTCCATGGAAATGGGGACACCTTGGGAAGAAAATGGAACGGCACGGGCGAGCCCGTGCCGCGGGGACGTCTATCGTGCCGCGCCGGCGGACTTGGGAGTGAGGTTGAGGTTCAGCCAGTAGGTGCCGATGAGCCGCAGGGCTTCACTGAGTTGATTGAAGTCCACCGGCTTTCGGATGTAGCTGTTGGCGCCGAGGTTGTGACATTCGAGGATGTCCTGCTCCTCGTTGGAGGAGGTGAAGACCACCACAGGCAGGAGCCGCGTCCGCTGGTCGGCCCTCAGACGGCGCAGAACCTCGAGGCCGTCCACCTTGGGCAGTTTCAGGTCGAGCAGCACCAGCTTCGGCATGATACTCAGATCCCGGTCGCTGTAGGAGCCTGTCCCGAAGAGAAAGTCCAGGGCCTCCACGCCGTCGCGCACTACCGTCACATCGGGCGTAATGGCATGTTTGCCGAGGGCGCGGAGGGTCAGAACCTCGTCGTCGGGGTTGTCTTCCACCAGCAGGATCATTTTGCTGTTCATTCAAGCCCTCCTGCACATAGGGGTGAGCGGCACAATTGTGTTATACCATACCACAAATATGAACCATGAGGAACGGCAAATGGTCCGCCGGCGTGATCAGGCCGGGCAATGGATCAAGCAAGCTCTCCCAGGCAATCGTCGGCCGTTGCCAGGAACTCTTCCAGGTCGGTCCGCTGCATGTCTCCCATGTGGGCAATGCGGAAGGTCTTGCCCTTGATCTTGCCGTAGCCGTCGTCAAAGGCGTAGCCGCGTTCGCCAAGCATCTTCTTCAACCGGGTCAGGTCCGTGTCACGCGTGTTGAGAGCGCAGGTGAGGGTCACGGAGCGGTAGGGCTCATCGGCAAAGAAACCGAACCCCCGGTCGGTGACCCACTCGCGCACTATCCCCGCCAGTTGCCGGTGTCGTGCCCATCTCTGCTCGAGGCCTTCGGCGAAGAATCGCTCCAGTTGTCGGTCCATGGCATAAATGTGGGAGATGCAAGGGGTCGAGGGGGTGTTATTTTTTTCGTCGTTGGCTTCGAATTCAAGGAAGTCGAAATAGTAACCGCGCCCCTCTACTGTCCTGGCCCGGGCCAGGGCCTTGTCGCTGGCGGTGAAAACGGCCAGTCCCGGTGGCAGGGCGAAGGCTTTCTGGACCCCGAAGATGCAGCAGTCGATGCCCAGTTCGTCCACGGGAACGGGGAGTGCGCTCATGGACGAGACGGTGTCGATGATGGAAACCACGTCGGGATAGTTCCGCAGGACCCGGGCAATCTCCGGCAGGGGGGACATGACGCCGGTGGAGGTCTCGTTGTGGATGAGGGTGATAGCGTCGTACTTGCCCGTGGCCAGTGCCTGATCCACGATTTCAGGGGTGATCGGCTTGCCCCACTCGACTTTGACCGCATCGGCCTCTTTGCCACAGCGCTTGGTCACGTCGTGCCATTTGTCGGAAAAAGCACCGTTGCAGAAGTTGACGCACCGCTTCGCCACCAGGTTCCGTACCGCCCCCTCCATGACGCCGAAGGCGCTCGATGTGGCGAGAAATACCCGTCCGTCCGTGGCCAGAACCCGCTTGAGGCCGGCGGTTACCCGTCCGTGGAGCGCTGCGTATTCGGGCATGCGGTGGCCGATCATGGGAGAGGCCATGGCCTGGAGGATATCGGGATGGACGTCGACCGGTCCGGGAATGAATAGTTTTTTTGCCATGGACTCTCTCCTGCTCCCGTCGCCGCTTCCCTGGCCGTCAGGGGGCACGGTTCGCTCGGGAACCTGCTGGTTTTTAGACTGTTGTGGGCTTCGAAGCTAGCAAAATCGGCAGATAGTGTCAAGCGGACGGCATCTGCCGATAGAAAACCCTATTTTAAAAAACGATTCATGTGACCCGCTGCAGAGTGATTATTCTTAACCGTTCCCTTTCACAACCACTTTTTTGTGGTACTGTTTTTAACATTTGACAAAACGAATCAGCTGATTATATTGTCTACCCTTTCACGTTTGTAAGACCTCTGTGGAACCAATAGTGAATTGGTAAAAAAGCGTTTCAAAGTGGAGGAGATGTATGACATTGCGCAAAACCGCAGGTTACCTCTGGAACCCCATCAGCCTGATAGGGTTTCTCCTGGCCGTGGTGGCAACGGGGCTCATCATCGCGTTTATCGCGATGGAGATGATCACAGGCATAGACCACCCCTACATCGGGCTCCTGGTCTATTTCGCCTTCCCGGGCATGCTCATCCTCGGCCTTATCCTCGTGCCGATCGGCGCCTGGCGCGTCCGTAACCAGCGGCGGACCGAAGTCCCCGAAGAGGTGCCGCCCTACCCGAGGGTGGATTTCAATGATCCCCACAAGCGCCGGCTGTTCATTTTCTTCGTGCTGGCCAGCGTCATCTTCGTCCTCATCGTGTCGGTGGCGTCTATCCTCGGCTTCGAGTTCACCGAGTCGACCACCTTCTGCGGCGAGCTTTGTCACGTGGTCATGGAGCCCGAGCACAAGGCGTGGCAAGGATCTCCCCACGCCCGGGTCAAGTGCGTGGAGTGCCACGTGGGACCGGGCGCCGAGTGGTACGTGAAGGCCAAGCTTTCGGGCCTGCGTCAGGTCTGGGCGGTGCTGACCCACAGCTACCACTTCCCCATCGCCACCCCCATAGAGAATTTGCGACCGGCGAGGGACACCTGCGAGCAGTGTCACTGGCCGGAGAAGTTCTACTCCGGCCGGCAGCGGGTGTTCTATCACTACGCGCCCAACAAGGAAAACACCCCCCGTGAAATCAACATGCTGATCAAGATCGGCGGGACGCCCAAGTCTCCCCATGCCATGGGCATCCACTGGCATATCGGCACCGAGGTCACCTACATCGCCCGCGACAGGAAGCGGCTCGACATCCCCTATGTGGCGGTCAAGCAGAAGGATGGCAGCATCGTCGAGTACATGGATACCGAAAAGCCGCTTACCCGCGAGGAGATCGCCAAGGCCGAGAAGCGGCGCATGGACTGCATCGACTGCCACAACCGGCCGACCCACATCTACCGGTCGCCGGCCCGCGAGATGGACGAGCATATCGTGTCCGGCCAGATCGACGCGGGGCTTCCCTACATCAAGAAGGTGGCGGTGGAGATCCTCGAACAGCCCTACAAGTCCAAGGAAGAGGCCCATGCGGCCATCGAGGCCAAGCTCCCCGAGTACTATGCCAAGAACTTCCCCGAGGTGGCCAAGGCCAAGGCCGCTGCCATCAACCAGGCCGTGGCCCATGTGAAGGATATTTATGCCCGGAATTTCTTCCCCCGGATGGACGTCACCTGGAGCACGTATCCGAACCACATCGGCCACTTCTATACGCCGGGCTGCTTCCGCTGTCACGACGGGAAGCACAAGACGTCCACCGGCAAGATCATTTCCAAGGACTGCGCCATGTGCCACGAGATGATCAGCCAGAAGGGCGAGAACATCCCTGAAGGAAAGGTGGTCAAGGAGTTCGTCCACCCGGCCGACATCGGCGATGCGCTCTACAAGGTCAACTGCAGCGACTGCCACATGGCGGCCGCCGAGGACTCTGCCGGCGGCGAGGGCCACGGCAAACACTGACACGGCATGCAGCAGCAAGCCCCCCGGAGAGTTTTCCGGGGGGCTTTTTCGTTACGCCGGCAGGCATGGCGGCTACAACTCCTCGAACTCCTCCTCCGCCTCTTCCCCGAGCGGTTCCTCCGCCACGTCGCCGTCAGGCTCGAAGTCATCGTCCATGATCCGGTCGAGAAATTGCCGGTTGGTGTCGATGATCTTCCGAATCTCGCGGCTCAATGATTCAAGATCGTCTTTCCCGTCTCCCATCCGCTACCCCCGTCTTGCGTCCACCGCCATTCGGTACAGCGTTTCATAGCGGCCTGCCGCGTTATGCCACGATACATCCTGGTGCATGCCCCTGCGCATGATCCTGCGCCATGACTCCCGGTCGCGGTAGCCGGCCAGGGCCCGTTCGATGGCTTCCCAGCAGGCGTCGGCGGTAAAGTCCTCGAAGGTGAAGCCGGTTCCCTCGCGGGGATGGCGCGTGACATCGATGACCGTATCCCTGAGCCCCCCCGTGTGCCGGACGACCGGAACCGTGCCGTAGCGCATGGCGATGAGCTGGCTCAGTCCGCACGGCTCGAAACGCGACGGCATGAGGAACAGGTCGCTGCCGGCATAGATCTTCGGTGCCAGCGGATCGTTGAAGCCCAGGTTGATGGAGATGTTGGCCGCGCCTTTTCGGCGGAAGGCGTCCAGGCGCTCCAGGTAGCAGGCATTGCCGGTGCCGAGGAGTACGAATTGAAGTTCGCTCTCGGCCAGGCGGGGCAGAAGCTCCAGCACCAGGTCGATCCCCTTTTGCTCCGCGAGTCGGCTGACCATGCCGATGAGCGGCACCGATGGCGCTGCCGGCATGCCCAATTCCCGCTGGAGTTCAAGCTTATCCGCGGCCTTGCCGGCCAGGGTCCGGGCCGAGTAGTTGCGGAAGATGCGCCGATCGGCGGCTGGATTCCACTCGTCGGTGTCGATGCCGTTCACAATGCCGAACAAGTCGTTACCGCGCCGGGCCAGCACCCCCTCCAGGCCGCACCCCTGCGCGGGGGTCATGATCTCCCGGCGATAGGTCTCGGATACGGTGGTGACGATATCCGCCGTGAGGATTGCCCCCTTCAGGAGATTGAGCTGGCCGTAGTACTCGAGCCACTCGGTGGTGAACAGGGCGGGTGACAGGCCCGTTTCGGCGATGGCCGGGGGGGGGAACAACCCCTGGTAGGCCAGGTTGTGAATGGTGAAGACCGTTGCCGTGCGGGCGAAAAACGGATCGTCGGCCGCTTCGAGGCGCAGAATGATGGGGATCAGGGCGGTCTGCCAGTCGTGGCAGTGGATCACGTCGGGGCGAAAGTCCATCCGCTTGAGAAACTGCAAAACACTGCGGCAGAAAAATGCGAACCGGCGCGGGTTGTCAGGATAGTCGCCTTCGGGTGTGCCGTAGAGATAGTCGCGGGAAAAGAACTCCCGGTTCTCCACCAGGTAGACCGGCACATCTCCCAGGGCGGCCTGGCGGAGGAATCCCTTGTGCGTCTCGCCATTGAGGGAGACTTCTGCGCTTTTGCGCGCCTTGCGCACTCCCAGCTCAGTCTGGGCAGCGCATCGATGGAAGGGCATGATTACCCGCACGTCGTGCCCCATCCGGCGCAAGGCCGCGGGCAAGGCCGCAGTCACCTCGGCCAGTCCGCCGGTCCGGGCGAAGGGGGCCACTTCGGATGCAACAATGAGGACTTTCATCGTGTCATGCCCCCGCTTCCCTGAGGAATGTCGCGGCGTCTTCCGGCGACGTCGGGTTGATGTGAAAGCCGGTTCCCCACTCGAACCCGGCGATCTGGGTCAGCCTCGGCACCAGCTCGATGTGCCAGTGGTAATCATATTCGATGGAACTCCAGTAGCCCGGCTTGCCGAGGCGCGGATGGCGCGGCGGGGCGGTGTGGAGGATGAAATTGTAGGGCGGATCGCGCAGGACGCTCCGCAGGCGGGTGAGCATGTCCTTGAGCGCCACGGCCAGTTCCGCCAGTTCCGCATCGGGCAGCAGCGCGAAATCAAAGGCGTGTCGCTTGGGATAGAGCCGCACCTCGAAGGGGAAGCAGGCCGCATAGGGGGTCATGATGACAAAGTTGGCGAGTTCCCGGACGATGCGCTCGCCGCTCTTCAGCTCGAAGTCGATCAGGTCGCAGATGAGGCAACGCTCCTTGGCGGAGAAATACTCTTTGCATACCCGCAGTTCGGTTGCCGCCATCGGGGGAATGAGAGGGACGGCGATGAGCTGGCTGTGGGAGTGGGACAGGGTGGCACCGGCCTTGATCCCGTGGTTCTTGAAGAGGACCATGTAGCGGAAGCGGGTGTCGCGGCGCAGATCCTGAAAACGGGCTCGCCATGCCCTGAGGACCTCGGTGATCTCTGCCGGTGAGAGCTCGGCCATATCCCGGTCGTGATCGGGGGTTTCGATGATCACTTCATGGGCGCCGATGCCGTTCAGGACATCATAGGGGCCGAACCCCCGGCTGTTGAGGTCGCCCTCGATGCGCAGGGCCGGGTATTTGTTGGGGATCACCCGCACTTTCCAGCCAGGGGAATTGGCGACGCCCGTGTCGCGTACGGCGTAAATTTCCGGCGGAGTCTTTCCTTCCAGCCCGTAGCAGAAAGGGCAGCAGGCCGCATCCGTGGTTTCGTGCTCCACCATGAAGTCCCGGGGCCTGCGCCCCCGCTCGGTGGCTATGATTACCCAGTGCTGCTTCAGGGGGTCCCATCTCAGTTCGGACATTGGTCCTCCGCTAAATCATCCAGTTGTCAATTTCCAGTTCGGGCCCTGCATAGGCAAGAAGCAGCGGGGCGTCGGCAGGCCAGCGGCCGAACTCCTCGCCTCCTCGGGTGAGGGTGACGGAGGCAAAGAGCTTTCCCCGGGGCTCCAATCCCAGGGGGGCCAGCGGGATCGCCACTTCGCAGATACGGTCGATGGCCCAGACCCCCCGGGAGCCGGTCGTGTGCCAGGTGCCGTCACCGCGGCGCAGGAGCGGTCCGCCAGTCGCGGCAGGGGTGATGTCAAGGCGGAACTCACCGCCCGTGACAACGTTCAGATGAAGTTCGTCGTCCGGCTGCAGCAGTTCCGTCAGTCGGGCCGGGCTGTCGAGCCGGAAATAGAGGTTCTTCTGGTCGAATCCGTAAAAAAACGACTGGAACAGGCTCTCGGCTGCGTGCATGGCGGATGACTGCTTTGAGAGGTCGAACAGCCCGGCGGCGAGCCATTCGAAGTAGTCATCCACCCGGCCGTTCACCTGGGGCGTGATGAGGGCTGCGGGCTCGCGCACCAGCCCGGCGGGGGTGGTCTTCTTGATAGGCTCGAAAAGCTCACGGGGGACGTCGAGGCCCAGCAGCCGATAGACGTTCATGAGGTGCCTGCGGAAGAGGCGGTCGAAGCGGTCGCTGTGGACGGAGAAGTGATCGTCGCCGTACCACCAGAACCAGTCGCTCCCTTCGGCGGCGTAGAGGGAGGTGCAGACCAGGCGCGTATTGTCGTCCGTCGTCTCGCCGCGATCGTCTCCCACGGCCAGGCGTTCGGCCACGGCGGGGCTCGAGGTGACCGCCGCCTCCCTGGCCCGCTCCAGATAATCCCAGGCCTGGTTCTCTTCCGGGTGCCCCACCCAGATGCCGTAGTCGGCATTGATCCAGGAGCCGGGGTGGATACGTTCGATGACTCTCCGTTCAGGCTCGCGGTCCAGCGTTTCGGAGCAGGTGAGGAGCTCGAACCCGTCCGCGGAGGCAATGGTTCCGTACAAGCGCTTCAGGAAGCCGTAGCCGTTTTCCGGGTAGTACTCCCAAGCGTTCTCGCCGTCGAGGATGACCGGCACCACGCGCGCGTCGGGGGTCTGCTCCCGTATCGCCCGGAGCCGGCCCATGAAGTCCTCCACTGCCCGCGAGGTATCCCATGAAGAGTAGGTGAATCCGATCAGATCCGAGAGTTGATGGTCCCGGAAGAACATCTTCAGCTCTCGTGCGCCCTGGAGGAAGGTGTAGGGGTGGTAGAGACGTCCCTTGCCGGGGCCGAGCCCTCCCGGCAGGGTCCGTGCCAGAATGTCCTCATCGGTGGCGACCCATTTGATGCCGCAGCCGGCAATGATGGAGAGGGCCTCATCGCTCACCGACCCCTCAGACGGCCACATGCCGACCGGGGAAAAGCCGAATATTTCCCGGAAGCGTGCAATCCCTCTTGCCACCTGGCTGCGGGCATCCTCCGGGTGGCGAAAGCGGGCCGCGGGGAGGTTTGCCCGGGGCATGGCGGCAAGGGCGCTCTTCATGTCGCAGAGCAGGGGCAGAATGGGGTGGTAGTAGGGAGATACGGCCAGCTCCGCCTTTCCTTCGTCGTGGATTTTACGGTAGAGGGGGATGATCTCCCCGAGGATGTCGGCATGGCGGGCCAGCAGCGCTTCCTTGTCGCCGGGGGAGAAGTTCCTCCCTTTCCTGAGTAGTTCTTTTATCTCGGGATAACGGCGTCGGGCGGCCTCGCCGGTCCAGGCCAGGAGAAACCAGACCTGGAGGTCGAGGATGTCCCTGTCGCTGAACTGGCGGTGCCGGTCGCTGCCCTTGGTTCCGTCGCCGGCCTGATAGAGAAGCTCCAGGTAGCGCTTGTGGGGCTCGATGAACCGCTGCCGGTTGGCCGAGAAGAAGTTTTCCAGGACGAAGCGGCGGTCATCCTCGGCCATGTCTGCGGGGCTCATGCGCGCCCGCATGAGCCAGGGATCCGTCGCCTCTCCCGACGCGTAGTCCAGAAGCTGGTCCAGCAGCGACGGCACCAGGTTGAAGACCGCTTTCGCACCGGGAGTGGCGTCCACGATGGCCGCCATGTCATAGTAGTCTTTCACGGCATGGAGATAGGTCCAGGGAAGGGCGTACTCGCCCTTCACCGGGTCCTTGTAGTACGGCTGGTGCATATGCCAGAGAAAGACGATGCGCAGCGGCTCCGTCATTTATGACAGCTCCTTCTTCCACTGCTCCACTTTTTTCTGGTACTCGGTCAGCAGTTTCTGGGCGGCCTTGGGGTCCCGGGCCTCGGCCACGATGTGGACGTGGGGCTGGTACTGGTCGGGGAGGATGAGGGCCCAGTCCTCGCCGAAATGGACCTTGATCCCGTCGATGAAGCTTGCCTCCTTGTCGAGGCTGTCCTCGCTCATCTTGCGCATGATTCCGCCCTTCATGTCCCAGACGCAGGGGACCCTGGTGTGAAGGAAGGCCCGACGGGGGATTTCCGCGGCAGTTGCCGAGATGGACGCTCCGCTGCGGACCACCATTTCGATGGACTTGGCGATGGCGAACATGCCGTCGAAGGCGGCCTGGAACCGGGGGAAGGCAAAGCGTCCGTCCATGGACCCGGCCAGAATGACCTCCGAAGAGAGGGCCGCCTCGATCATGGAGCGGTCGGCGCTCTTGGTGCGGGTAACGGCGCAGCCCCGTTCCTGGGCCATCCGTTCGATGGCCGAGGGTGCCGAGACCGGTATGGCGAACACCCCTTTTTCGCCGGCCTTAAGGGCGAGCCCGACCATCAGCAGCAGGATGTCGGCCCCCTCGTGGACCGTCCCGGTTTCGTCGACCATGATGACCCCTTCCACGGTGGGGTCGAGCCAGAAGCCGGCGTTCGCCTCCAGGGTGGCGACGATCTTGGAGAGCTGCGAGAGACTCTGCCCCCGATCCGACAGGGCCTGGACCCCCCGCTCCTCGTCCACGTACGCGTTGAGGCTGATGACCTCGCACCCCATCCGGGTCAGGATGCCCGGGAGGAGTTGGCTGGCCGGCGAGTGGTTGAAGTCGATGACCACCTTGAACGCTTTTTTCTGGAGCGGCGTCTTGCCTATGGCGTGCAGGAATCCCTCACGATAGAAATCCATCACCTGCTGGGGGATTTCCGTGAGTCCCCCCGGCTCAGTGTGGTGGGCCCGGCGGAAGTTCTCCTTGAAGAAGATCCGTTCCACGTTCTTGCCCATTGAGCTGGAGAAGTCGAGGCCGTCGCCGTCCAGAAAGATGATTTCGGTGGAAGCGGGGTCGTCCAGAGCCTGTCGGAACTGGATGCCGCCCACCTCCCCGAAGGAACGGAGCTTGTAGCGCAGCACGGGCATCGGGACCATGGTCAGGTCGCGGACGTTGACCCCGGAGGAGAGAAGGCCGCCGATGAAGCTCCGCTTGAGCATCCGGGAGGAGCGGTAGGCGTCGCGGCCGGAAATCACGAAGCTCCCCTTGGGGAGGGTTGTGCCGTAGGCGCAGCCCAGCTTGGCCACGAACTCGGGGGTGAGTTCCATGTTGGTGAGACCCTTGATGAGGGCCCCCTCGAACAGGGCTTTTTTCCACTTCTCGCCCCAGATCAGGTTGCCGGTGACGGTGGCCCCCGCCTCGATCACCTTGCGCGGCCAGATCTTCACGTCGCGCTTGATGTAGGACTCTTCGCCGATGGAGGTGTCGTCGGCCACGATGACCCCTTCCTCCATCACCACGCCGCTCCCCACGCGGACGTTGCCGCAGAGGACGCTGTCGTTCAGCTTCGCCCCCCGCTTGACGTAGACATTGTCCCAGATAACACAGCGGGAGAGCCGTACCCCCGCCTCGATGGTGCAGTTGCGTCCGATGACCGTATCCTTGATGTGGGCGCTCTCGAAGACCTGGGAGTTGTCGCCGATGACCACCGTCCCCTCCAGGGTCACATGCTCGTCCAGGTTCACGTCGGAGCCGAGCCGCAGATCCTTGCCCACCAGGTCCTGCTTCGGCTCGTCGATCCTTACGTTCACCTTCCCCTTGAAGATGTCGTGGTGGGCCTCACGGTAGGAGTCGGTGTTGCCGATATCCCGCCAGTATCCTTTGGCGGTGTAGCCGAAGAGGGACTGCTGCTTCTCCAGCAGCTTCGGAAAGAGGTCTTGGGAGAAGTCGTAGTTCTCTTCAGCCGGGATGTGGGAGAATATTTCCGGCTCCAGAACGTAGATGCCGGTGTTGATAGTGTCGGAGATCACCTCGCCCCAGCCGGGTTTCTCCAGGAACTGGGAGATCCGCTTTTCCTTGTCGGTGATGACCACGCCGAACTGGAGCGGGTCCTTCACCGAGGTGAGGGTGATGGTGGCAAGGGCCTTTTTTTCCTCATGGAAATCAATGACTTTCTGAAGGTTGAAGTCGGTGAGGAGGTCGCCGCTGATGACGATGAACCGTTCGTCCAGATACTTCTCGGCGCACTTGACGGCGCCGGCGGTCCCCATGTCCTGAAGTGGGGTCACATAGGTGATCTTGACGCCGAAGTCCGTGCCGTCGCGGAAGAAGTTCTTGATGACCGCCGGCTGATGGTACAGGAGCATGACCAGGTCGGTGATTTCGTATTTTTTGAGCAGCTCCACGATGTGAAGCATGATCGGACGGTTGAGGAGGGGGATCATTGGTTTCGGAATGCTGCTCGTCAGGGGCTGGATGCGGGTACCGAACCCGCCGGCCATGATCACGGCTTTCATAGGATGCTCCTTTGCATGGGTATTGAATGGGAGATGCGAGAGTTATTCCTTGCCCGGCTTCCTCTTTGCCAGGACTCGCTTGACCTCTTCCTTCAGTTCTGACAGGTCGCTGGATTTGACCACATAGCCATCGGCGAGCCAGGCGGAAAAATCATCCTTGAAACAGGAGAACGCGGTGCAGAGGACCACCGGCAGGTTGTGCCGCTCCTTGACCACCTTCTGAAGCAGGTCGAGACCGCTCTCGTTTTTCAGTTTTATGTCCAGCACGATCAGATCGAACTCGTGCTCTCTGATCTTGTCAACCGCTTCGGCTGCCGTGGCGGCGGTCACCACTTCATGTCCCTCCTCGGCCAGCTCCTGGGAATAGAGCAGCCGGATGCTGCTTTCGTCGTCAACCACCAACAATCGTGCCATGGGGTTCCTCCTCCTTGTTTACCGGTAGTTTGAGCACGTAGCGGGCCCCCGCGTGGGGAGGCGTTTCGATGATGAGGCTGTTGCCGTGCTTTTCCATGATTGTCTTGCAGACTTCCAGGCCGAGACCGCCTCCCAGTTCCTGGGGCGGGGCGAAGGAAGAGAATGTGCTCATTCCGTTCGAGGAGCCGGGCCGTCCCGTGTCCCGCACTTCGACGACGATCCACCCGCCTTCCAGTCGGGTTTCGATGACAATCTCGCCGCCGTCGGGCATCCGGTCCATGCTGGAGGTCAGGATCGAGCGGAGGCAGAAGGAAACCTGCTTGTAATCGATGCGGGCGGACGGCAGTTCGGCATCCAGGCGCAGCCGGCAGGCAATGCGGCGTTCCTGGAGGCGGTTGTCCAGTTCCCGGCAACCGGTGCTTACCAGCTGGTTCACGTCCCATGAATCCAGGGTGGGATAGAGGGAGTCGGAGTAGCTGAGTACTTCGTCCAGCACCTCGTCCAACTGCCGGGCCTCGCGGACGATGGATTCCAGATACTCGCGCCGGGGATCACCCTCATCGGTACCCTTGAGAAGCGTGCGGGCGAACCCGCCGATGATCATGAGGGGATTGCGGATGGAGTGGGCGATGCTCGACGTGATCTTGCCCACGAGCGCCATCCGTTCCATCCGGACGATCAGTTCCTGCTGCTCCTTGAGCTTGACGTTGGCCGCCGTTACCTTGAGAAGTTCCTCCTGGAGCCGTTCGTACAGGGATGCCCGTTCGATGGCGAAGGCAACGGGAAAGGCGAAGGTCTCCAGAGACTGGACATCCTGGGGAGTAATCGGTTTATGGGTTACGCAGTTGTCGGAAATGATGACGCCGATTCTCCGGTTGCGCGAGACCAGCGGCGTGATGAGAAAGGTGTCGACCCCCAGGATCTGGGTAAGGGCGTAGTCGCAGTCTGGATTGTGGAAGGCGTTCTCGACCAGGAGCGGTTTCTTCTCCCGCAACGCACGGACCAGGATGTGATCGTGTTCCGACAGGGGGATGGTGAGATTTTCCAGAATGTCGTGAAACTTCTGCTTTTCGCTGGTGAATTTGGTCTGGTAGAAGTTCTTCGCCATCTCCTTGAGGGTGAAGTCATCGCGGCTGATCTCATCCCAGATGAACCACGCCTCGCCGTAGTTCCGCGGCCCAACCCCCAGATAGCCCCGCAGGTGTTTGCGCTCCTTGTCGGTCAGCAACAGGAAGGCCCGATTCATGCCGAATCCCTTGCCGGCGGTGATGGCAGTCATGACCACCGACAGCACTTCATCCAGGTCCACCGAGGTCTGGAGCACGAGGCTGATTTCGTGCAGGAACTTTATTTCCCGATCCTTGCTGTCCAGGAAGCCGACCATGGACTGGACTCGGCTCCGCTGTTCCTGAAGTTCCGCCACCACGAGGGGGAGAACTGTCGCGAGGGGGTGCTCCGAGCCGCGCAGGGTCTTCAGGTCTTCGGCGAACAGCGGGCAATCCACGCACTTTTCGATCACTCTACGTTGCAGGGATGTGAAGAGGATTTCCTCGCCTTCGCCGATGTTCGGGCAATCGGCCGGCTCAATAACGTTTCTGTTCCAGCAGCACTTCCACTCCACTGGGCATCTCCCGGGCTTGATTTTATCGTGGGAAGCGGCACAATTATACCAATCGGGACTGTATTTTCAAGGCGAATGACCGAATGATCACGGCGGTTTATTAATGAATCGCCCCCCGATTCTTCACGTGTTTGCCCGTCCCATGTCTCTTCGGCATTCTGGAGTATTTCATTAACAATTTATGAAGCTGTGAGGAATCCATGGCCACACCCATCAAGATCGGGGTCAGCTCCTGCCTGCTCGGCGAGAAGGTTCGCTATGACGGAGGCCACAAGCATGACCGCTACATCACCGACACTCTCGGCAGGTTCTTCGAATTCGTCCCCGTGTGCCCCGAAGTGGAGTGTGGCATGCCGATCCCGCGCGAGGCCATGAGGCTTGAGGCGGATGGGGGAGAGGTTCGGCTGGTTACGTCAAGGACCAGGGCAGACAAGACGGAGCAGATGCTCGATTTTTGCCGCAGAAAGGTGCTTGAACTGGAGAATGAAGACCTGTGCGGTTTCATCTTCAAAAAGGATTCCCCCAGTTCCGGCCTGTTCAATGTAAAACTCTATCGCCGGGGGATGCCGTCCAAGGCAGGCCGGGGCCTCTTCGCCGACGCGGTCACGAAGCATTTTCCCCTGCTGCCCGTGGAAGAGGAGGGGCGGCTCCACGATATGGGGCTGCGAGAGCATTTCATTGAACGGGTCTTTGCCTTTCGCCGGTGGAAGGATCTGCTGCTGGGAGGGAAGTCCCTGGGGCGCCTCGTGGCGTTCCATGCTGACCACAAGCTCCTGGTCATGGCCCACAGTCCGGAGGTCTACCGGGAGATGGGAGCACTCGTGGCCCATGGCAGATCGCTGGGATGCGACGATCTGTTCGCTCGCTACCAGGAGCTGTTCATGAGAGCGTTGTCGTTCCATGCCACGGTGCGCAAGAACACCAACGTGCTCCAGCACATCGCCGGCTATTTCAAAAAACAGCTGACGCGGGAGGAAAAGGCTGAACTCCAGGAGATCATCAGGGAGTACCACCGGCGCCTGGTGCCCCTCATCGTGCCGGTGACGCTTCTGAGGCATTACGTGAAAAAATACGGCCAGGAGTATCTGTTGAAGCAGGTCTACCTAAGTCCCACTCCTCTGGAACTGATGCTGCGCAATCATGTGTAGCCGGCTGCCGCCTGAGGCTCTTGCAAACCTGCAGCGGAGCCGCTCTGCGGTGTTGCCGCTCACTCGAAAGCTCAACGTGCCGACGGGTACGCCTCGCTTCCTCGCGCTCGCTTGCGCCCAGCATCCCGGCCGCCTCAGATCGTTTTACAATAGCCTCGGCTTACTGCGGGGCAGCCTTTCTGACGCCGCGCCGCCGGCGCCGCCGCCGCGGTTTCTTTGTCTCTCCTCCCGCTGAGCAGGGTTCAACGGGAGGCATGACACTTTCGCGGGCGTAGCGCTCCCACCAAGCGAGAACCGTGCTGTCTTCGCCGTTCATGGCGCTGCGGCAGCGGAGGTAGGCCATCGACTCGGCAAAGCTGGCCCGGGCCAGGACCGACTGGGGGCGTTTGCCGGGTATCCTGTGCAGTCGGTGCTGGAGAGCGAGGATCTCGCGCACGGCAAGCCCGATCCGATGTGGCACTGCCACCAGCGGCGCCTGCTCACCCAGAAAGGCCGCTACGGCGGCACTCACCGCGTCCAGGGGGGGCACCCCCTGACTCATGAAGAGTTCGGACCGTTCTTCCAGGTACCCGCCAAAGAGGAGTGCGAGGAGGAGCGGCGGTGACACCGGCTCGCCGCTGCCCACCTGAGAGTCCACCCATTCGAGGGCGCTGCCGGTCCTGGCGTGGGGGAATCCGTCGGTTTCCTCACCGAGCCACGCCTCGAAACCGGGGAAGAGGTGCGCGAAGAGGCCGGTCTGCCGCAGGAGCTGATAGGCCCGCTCACCTTCCCCCGACAAAAAGAGCTTGAGCATCTCCTCGTAAAGCCGCGGCGCCGTGGCCCTGGTAATTGCCGGCGCGAGATCGAGCATCGCCTGCCACGTCTCCTCCTCCACGGCGAACCCGAGCACGGCGGCGAACCGGACCGCCCGGAGCATCCGGACCGGGTCTTCGGTGAAGCGGGCCCGCGGATCGCCGATGGTACGGATCATCCCACGCTGCAGATCTTCCATGCCCCCCGCGTAGTCGATGATCGAAAAGTCGGCGATGCTGTAGGCCAGGGCATTGACGGTGAAATCCCGGCGCAGGGCATCCTCGCCCGGGGTGCCGAAGACGTTGTCCCGCAGGACCATTCCCTCGTCGCTCACCAGGTGGCGGGGCGGACGGAGGCGTTCCGCTTCATCTCCAACGCGTTGCGCCGTCTCCTCGGCAACCGGCTCTCCTTCACCTTCTTCGGGGGGAGACAACGCGCGGAAGGTGGCCACCTCGATGATTTCGTCGGTAAAGTGGATGTGGGCGAGCCTGAAACGACGCCCCACCAGCCGGCAGTTCCGGAAGATGCGCTTGATCTGGTTGGGCGTGGCGTCGGTTGCCACGTCGAAATCCTTGGGTTCGCGCCCCAGCAGCAGGTCCCGGACGCATCCCCCCACCAGGTAGGCGATGTAGCCGTTGTCCCGGAGACGGTAGAGAACCCGGAGGGCGTTGGGGCTGACGAGGGAGCGGGAGATGGGGTGGTTGGCTCGGGGAATGATGACCGGTTCGATGCTCATGGGGGATTCATAACACAGAATCCTTTGAAAAGCAAAAATGCGCCTTTTGACCTGCGTCATGACAGAAAGACCCCCTTTGGGTTATGATGACACCCATGGAAACGTTCACCCCCGGTCAGCAGAAGGATCTTAAAGTCCTCATCGATTTTGTCAGGGTCTACTGCCACGCAAGCCACGACCCTGCCGCGCGGGAGCCCTTCACGGTTCCGCCGGAGCTCGAGAGGCGTTACCGCAACGGAGTACGGCTCTGTCCGGATTGCGCCGCGCTTCTTTCCCACGGCATTGCCAAGCGGCGAAAGTGTCCGCTGGACCCCAAGCCGTCGTGCAAGCATTGCCGCATCCACTGCTACAGCACGGAATACCGGGCAAAAATTCGCGAAGTGATGGCCTTTTCGGGGCGGCGGATGATCATGCGGGGCCGGCTCGATTACCTCTGGCACTATTTCTTTTGATTCAGACCATACAGCAAAACGACAAGACGAAAGGGAGAGAGCGATGATCAGAAAGATCGTGGAGATTGATCAGGAAAAGTGCAACGGCTGCGGCATCTGCGTTCCGGCCTGTGCCGAGGGGGCCATCAGGATAGAAAACGGCAAGGCGGTGCTGGCTGCCGACAATCTGTGCGACGGCCTCGGCGCCTGTCTGGGTGAGTGTCCCCTGGACGCCATCCGGATCATCGAGCGGGACGCGGACGAGTTCGATGAGGCGGCGGTGGAGGCTCACCTGGGCCAGACGGGTCACGAATCCCATCACGCCGCCCATCAGCCGGCTCCGGTTCACGGCGGCTGTCCCGGGTCGCGAGCCATGGTCCTCGATCGCCCGGCAGCGGAGAGCGTCCGGGATGTTCCGCGCCAGGAAAGCCGGCTCCGTCAGTGGCCCGTCCAACTGCACCTGGTTCCGACCTCCGCCCCGTACTTCCGGAACGCGGACCTGCTCATCGCCGCCGACTGCGTCCCCTTTGCCTATGCCGACTTCCACCGGGAATTCCTGGACGGCCGCGCCGTGGTGGTCGGCTGCCCCAAGCTGGATGACAATCGCTTCTATACAGAGAAGCTTACTGAACTGATCCGCGCCAATGACCTTAAGAGTATCACTGTGGTCCGTATGGAAGTGCCCTGTTGCGGCGGTATCGTCATGGCGGCCCGCCAGGCCCTGGCCGCATCGGGCAAGGATATCCCCCTGCGCGAGGTGACCGTGGGCATCAGTGGTGAGCTGAAGGAGGCATAGCGGATAAAAAGGATTGTTTTTATCTTTTTCGATTGACAAGCCACGGTCTGACTGGTATGAGTTTTCCTTGTCTGCAACATCATTTCAAAGAAAGGAGAAACGATACCATGTGCATGTGTACGCTTGTTACCAAGGAGGCCCCCGACTTCACCGCCGATGCGGTTATGCCCGACAACACCTTCGGTACTGTCAAACTGTCGAGCTACCGCGGAAAATATGTGGTTCTCTTTTTCTATCCCCTTGATTTCACCTTTGTCTGCCCGTCCGAGATCCTTGCCTTCAATAAAAAGCTGGATCAGTTCAAGGCCAAGAACTGCGAGGTGATCGGGGTTTCCGTCGATTCGAAGTTCACCCACATGGCGTGGAAGAACACGCCGGTAGAGAACGGCGGTATCGGCGACATCCAGTATCCGCTGGTGGCCGATCTCAAGAAGGAGATCGCCACCCAGTACGGCGTCCTCTTCGAAGGCGCGGGGGTTGCCCTGCGCGGCCTGTTCCTCATCGATACCAAGGGGGTCGTCCGTCACGCCGTGATCAACGACCTGCCTCTCGGCCGCAGCGTTGACGAGGCCCTCCGCATGGTCGATGCTCTCCAGTTCGTGGAAACCCACGGCGATCAGGTCTGCCCGGCCAACTGGAAGGAAGGGGACGAGGCCATGAGGCCGACCGCTTCCGGGGTGGCCGAATACCTGGCAAAGCACTCCGTGGGGTAGCCTCAGGCGCAGTGCATCCGAATGAACGGCACGGTCCCGCACCGTGCCGTTTGTTTTTGGGGAGGCGCATGACATGAACGACCTGGAACGGACCGACAATCGTCTCCTCTTCGGCGCCGACGGCACCGACGGGATCGTGGCCGCGGAACTGGCCGGGCGGTTCGTCCGCCTTTTCATCCGGACTCCCCGCGGGGTCGTGGTCAGGGACGATCCCTTCCATCCGTTCATCCTCCTGGCGGACCCATCGCTCCTGGATGGATTCCGGGATGAGGTGACCGTTCACCCGCTTTCCGGACCGGGCGAGCTCCGGTTTATGGCACTGTTTCGCGATTGGCACGGCTGCGCCGCGGCCCGTGATTTTCTGGTCCGCCATACCGGCCAGAACCCGTCGGCGCCCGGGGCCCCCTACCTCTATCTGTCGGACCCCGTCCACCAGCACTTTCTGCTCACAGGCAAGACCTTTTTCAAGGGATTTGAGTTCGGGAACCTGCGGCGGCTCGCCCTGGACATCGAGACCTCCTGCGGCGAGGGGTTCGAGTTCTCCAACCCGGACCGGGAAGAGGACCGGATTCTCTCCATTGCTCTGATGGAGGAGGGCGGGTTCGAAGCGTTCCTGTCGGCGGCGGAGATGGACGAGCGGGAGATGCTCGAACGGCTGGGCGGGATCATCCGGGAACGTGATCCGGATGTGATCGAGGGGCACAATATCTTTCGCTTCGACCTGGAGTACATCCGGGCACGGGCTGCCCGCCACGGGGTAAAGCTTGCCTGGGGGAGGGACGGGAGCATCCCCCGGGTTCACCCTTCGCGCTTCTCCGTGGCTGAACGGCTCATCGACTACCCGCGCTGGGACGTCTACGGCCGGACGGTCATCGATACCTACTTCCTCGTCCAGATCCACGACGTGTCGAGCAGGGACCTGGAAAGCTACGGTCTCAAGCAGGCCGCCATCCACTTCGGCCTGGCCGCGCCGGACCGGGTCTATCTGGACCGACAGGCCATGGACGAGGTATTCCGTTCCGATCCGGAGCGCATGAAGCGCTACAACCTGGACGACACCCGCGAGACCCTGGCCCTGTCCCGGCTCCTGTCCTACCCCTGGTTCCTCCAGGCGCGCATCTTTCCCTACACCTACCAGACATCGGTAATCAGGGGGAACGCCACCAAGATCAATGCCCTCTTCCTGCGCGAGTACCTGCATCGGCGCGAGGCGGTGCCGCTGCCTGGGGGCGGCGACGGTGCAGGTCTTGAGGGGGGGTATGTGGAGCTGCGGGAGACCGGTGTTCTCGGTCCCATTGTCCACTGTGACGTGACCTCCCTCTATCCGTCACTCATGCTTGCCCGGCAGATTGCGCCGGCACGGGAGCACCTTGGTCTGTTCCTCCCCCTTCTGGAGGAACTGCGCCGGTTCCGGCTGACAGCCAAGGCGCGCGCCCGGGAAGAGTCAGATCCCCGTCGGCGCGACTACTACGCGGCACTCCAGCAAACCTTCAAGGTTCTCATCAACTCCTTTTACGGCTACCTGGGCGCGCCCCTTCACCACTTTGCCGATCCGGCTGCCGCCGCCGAGGTTACCCGGGCGGGCCGGCAGCTCATCGGGGCCATGCTTGACTGGCTACAGGACAGGGGTGCCCGCCCGGTGGAGGTGGACACGGACGGCGTCTACTTTATTCCGCCCCCCGGCGTAAGCGACGAAGAGGCCGAGGCCGCTCTGGTCCGCGCCCTCTCCGCTACGCTCCCGGCCGGCATCGAGGTCGAGCTGGCCGGCCGCTACCGCGCCATGTTTTCCTACAAGGCCAAAAACTATGCCCTGCTCGGCCATGACGGCCGGATCACCGTGAGGGGGAGCGCTCTCCGTTCGCGGGGGATCGAGCGCTACCTGCGCGAGTTCATGGGGGAGATGATCCGCCTCCTCCTGACGGACGGGGTGCAGAAGATACCGGTCCTGTACGATGACTACGTCCACCGTATCCGTGAACACCGGTTTCCTGTGGAATGGCTCGCCCGCACCGAGACCCTCGGCGAGTCGCCGGCCACGTACCAGCAGAAGGTTCGCGCCGGAAAACGCAATCCCTCCGCGGCCTTTGAGATAGCACTCCGCGCCGACCGACCGTATCGGGCCGGCGATCAGATCAGCTATTACGTCACGGGACGGGGGAAGGGGGTAACCGTCTATGAGCAGAGCACACCGGTCTTTCGGTACGACTCGTCCCGTCCCGACGAGAACGTGGAGTATTACGTCGACAAACTGGTCCAGCTCATGAAAAAATTCACCCCCTTTCTTCCCCGGGAACGCACCCTGTTCGACTGACGGTTTCCCCGCCATTCGCGGCCTGTTGCCGCTTGCCACCTCGGCACAAGTGTGCTACAAGGGACAGCAGGTTCCAACCATGCAGCAAAAGGAGAAAACATGCGCGCTTTCGCACTGTTGCTCGCCCTTGCCCTGGTGTTGTCCGTCTCTGCCCCCGTTCTGGCCCAGGACGGACCAAAGCCCGAGTTCATCGTCGAGAAAATGGCCTACAAATTCGTTCGGGGCATCACCAATGTCGCCACGGCCATTGTGGAGCTCCCCAAGCAGTCGTATCTGAGTGTGAGGGCCCGCGGCGCCGTCGGCTACGTGGTCGGTCCGCTCAAAGGGGTCGGCATGACCGTCTACCGGGGATTCATGGGGGCGACGGAGGCTATTTTCTTCCCGGTTCCCCAGCCGGGCTACTATGATCCGATGATCGAGCCCGAATATGTCTGGATGGGATGGGATGAGGCAAGGGACGACAGGCTCCGGTCGGCTGCTGGCAACCCGGATGGCTCCGGCAGGGAGGGGAAATGAGGGCAGTTATGACCTCTGTAGCACTGATTGCAGTGTTGATCGCCGGGCAATCGGCGCCTGTGTACGCCGGCGGGGTGCGCTCCGTGGACAACGCTTCGGCCCAGGAGGTAGTCGACGGCATGGCCGGCAAATTCGGCCGGGGCGTTGCCAATGTTGCCACTGGCTGGGCTGAGTTTCCCAAGCAGATTTACGTCACGTGGTCCGAAGACGGAGCCGGCAGGGGGCTGCTGATCGGTCCCCTCAAGGGGGTCGGGATGACCCTGGTGCGGACTCTGGCCGGGGTCGGCGAAGTGGCGACCTTCTTTCTTGCCTGGCCCGGCTTCTATGACGCGTACCTTGATCCTCCCTACGTATGGCAGAAGGAGTAGGGCGGATTTTTCCTGCCCGGAATCGGGACACGAAAAAAGCCGCACCCCGTGGGGATGCGGCTTTTTTCGTGAATCGGGAAGAGGAGATTACTTCTTCTCGGCAGCCGGAGCAGCAGCTTCTTCCTTCTTCTCTTCTTTCTTGGCCTTCTTGGCCTTCTTGGCTTTCTTGGCCGGCTTCTTCTCTTCTTTCTTCACTTCGGCGGCCGGAGCGGCGGGAGCAGCCGGAGCGGCTTCTTTCTTCGCTTCGGTGGCGAAAACGGTACCGGCGAAGGCAACGGCAACAAGAGCGGCTACGAGGGTGGACAGAACTTTTTTCATTACGAGTACCTCCAAAGATTGGGTGATGTACCTTTGCATAGAGCATGGAGCATGCCACTTGTTGTTCGTTTGTATAAACGCGATTAAGATCAATAAGTTAGAATGTGCGGGTTCGGTTGTGGCCCGTGTTTTTTAGGCCGGAGCGACCGCAAATGCTCATGTGTTTGCCGCAAATGAGGCGGGCCGTGCTGGGGGGGCATTTCGCTTGTCACGGCAGTTGGTTGTGTACTACAGTTATTTATTTACGAATCGGCGGACTTATCCGCATTTCCGGAGATAATCAGAGTGTTAGATAACAGGTTACTTGCCGTCGAGAAGCCGGCACGCTACATGGGGGGAGAGGTGGGCACACGCTGTGCCGCAACGCCGGAACTCCGCTTTGTTCTTGCCTTTCCCGACGTTTACGAGGTCGGCATGAGCCACCTGGGGCTTCAGATCCTCTACGGCGTGCTCAACACCCTCGACGGTGTTGCCGCCGAGCGGGCCTATGCCCCCTGGCCCGACCGTGAGGCCCAACTGCGGGCAGAAGGGTTACCGCTGGCCACTCTGGAGAGCGGCACATCCCTGGATCGTGCCGATATCGTCGGATTCACTCTTCAGTATGAGCTTTCGTACACGAATATTCTCAACATGCTGGATATGGCCGGCATCCCCCTGCTCGCATCCGAGCGGGACGGACGGTATCCACTCGTTATCGGCGGCGGTCCATGCGCTTGTAACCCGGAACCCCTTGCGGATTTTTTCGATGCCTTTCTCCTGGGAGACGGGGAGGAGGCGGTCGTTGAAATAACCGAGGCATGCCGGGAATGGAAGCGTGCCGGAGGAACAAGGGTGGAGTTGCTGGAGCGGCTGGCGGGAATAGCCGGCGTGTATGTCCCGTCGTTTTTCGACGTCAGCTACGCGGATGACGGCCGGATCGCCGAGGTGAAGTCGTTGCGCCCCGGTTACGGGCCGGTGAGGCGCCGGTTTCTCGCAGATATGGAGTCGGCTGCCTATCCCACTGCCCCGGTCGTCCCCTTCTTGAAGACGATCCACGACCGGGTCAGTGTCGAGATCGGCCGAGGCTGCACTCGCGGGTGCCGGTTCTGTCAGGCCGGCTACCTGTACCGGCCGGTGAGGGAGCGTTCCCCGGAGAAGATCCTGGCGCTGGCGGAGGAGACCCTCCGGGCCACCGGTTACGACGAGATATCGCTGCTGTCGCTCTCCACCGGGGACTATGGTTGCCTTACGCCGTTATTGACCGAACTTATGGCACGTTACGCCTCGGAGCGGATCGCCGTGTCGCTTCCGTCGATGCGGGTGGGAAGCCTCAACGATGAGCTGGTGGAGGCCATCCGCACCGTTCGCAAGACCGGTTTCACCCTGGCGCCTGAAGCCGGGAGCGAGCGGCTGCGCCGGGTCATCAACAAGGGAATCTCCGAGGAGGATTTGCTGCGCAATGCCTTTGAGGCGTACTCCCACGGCTGGCGCCTGATCAAGCTCTACTTCATGATCGGTCTGCCGGGCGAGACGGAGGAGGACTTGCACGGCATCGTGGAGCTGGCCCGCAAGGTGAAAATGGAGGGGAGACGGGCCGGTGGCGGAGGCGAAGTGAATGTGTCGGTATCCACCTTCGTTCCCAAGGCACACACCCCCTTCCAGTGGGAGCCCCAGATCCCGGTCGGCGAGATCCTTGAGAAGCAGGGGCTCCTGCGCCGCGAACTCAGGGCGCGCAAGCTGGTTTTCAAGTGGCATGATGCGCCCCTCTCCTTCATGGAGGGGGTCTTCGCCCGGGGCGACCGGCGGCTTGGGGCCGCCCTTCGCCGGGCGTGGGAACTCGGCTGCCGCTTCGACGGCTGGGGCGACAGGTTCGACGAGGCCGCATGGCGGACCGCCTTCGAGGAAACCGGTATCGACCCGACCTTCTATCATCGGCGCCGGGAGCCGGATGAGGTTCTTCCCTGGGATCACCTGGACTTCGGCGTCACAAGGGAGTTTCTTCTTCGCGAACTGGGACTGTCGCGCCAGGGGGCGGCCACGGAGGACTGCCGTGCCGGCCGCTGCACCGGCTGCGGTGTCTGTGATTTCAGCCAGGTGCGGCTGCGGCTCGCCGATGACGGCTGGCGGGGCACGACCACCCGGGGGGGAAAGGATGATGCGGAAGATGTCGAAGGGAAGGTAACGCTGCGGCTCCGTTACACCAAGACCGGGGCCATGCGGTTCCTGAGTCACCTGGAGATGATCGGTCTCTTTACCCGTGCGGTGGGGCGGTCGCGAATCCCGATCCGCTTCTCCCGCGGGTTCCATCCCCACCCCAAATTCTCGTTTGCCACCGCCCTTTCGGTCGGTGTAGAATCGTGGGCCGAATATCTCGACATGGAGCTTTTCCCCGGCGCCGACCCGACGGACATCGGCACGCGCCTCAATGGGGCCCTCCCCGAGGGGGTGCGGATCACCGAGGCATCCGTGATCCCTCCGGGCAGTCCTTCCCTCTCTGTCATAATGGACAAAGTGCGCTACCGTGTTACGCTTCCTCCGGAGGCGGCCGCCGGCCTGCCAGAACTGGCCGCGGCGTTTCTTGCCCGGGAGAGCGTTCCGTTGCGCCGTGAAAAGAAGGGGCGGGTCCAGGAGTACGACCTGCGCCGGGAGCTGGCCGAACTCACCGTGGAGGGGAACGCCCTGGAGATGGTGACGGGGCGGGGCAAACCGCTGGAGTTCGTATCGGCCATCACCGGGCTTGCGCCGGAAGCCCTGGCTGAGGCCAGGATCGAGAAGCTCCAGGTGCTTTTCAAGGAATCGTGATTCAATTTTTCATACAGGATACCCATCAATGGCCAATGAACTGGTGATCAACACCTCGTCCCACGAGACCCGCATCGCTCTCATCGAGAACGGCACCATTGCCGAACTCTACATCGAGCGGAGCCGCGAAAAGGGGATCGTCGGCAACATCTACAAAGGGAGGGTCGTACGCGTCCTTCCCGGCATGCAGGCGGCATTTGTCGACATCGGTCTGGAGAAGGCGGCTTTTCTCTACGTGGCCGACGTGTTCGATGCCATGGAAGAGTTCGAGACCTTCATGGAGGTGAACGGCGAGGAGAGCGACAGTGAGCGGCAGGTTCTTCACCCGCTCCACCCCATCGAGGAACTCCTTCAGGAAGGGCAGGAGATCCTTGTGCAGGTGTCCAAGGAGCCCATCGGTACCAAGGGTGCCCGCATCACTTCCCATGTATCTCTGCCTGGCCGTCACCTGGTTTACATGCCGACGGTGGACCACGTTGGGGTATCCCGGCGGATTGAGGACGAGTCGGAACGCGAGCGGCTCAAGGAAATCGTGGGCAAGGCGAAGCCGGCCGGGGGCGGGTTCATCGTTCGGACCGCCGCCGAGGGCAAGACCGAGGAGGATCTGGTTGCTGACATGAACTACCTGACAAAGCTCTGGGAAGAGGTTGTCAGGCGCAACGAAAAGGCCCATGCCCCCTGTCTCATTCATGCCGACCTGGACGTGACCCAGAAGGTCATCCGTGACATCCTCACCGAAAACGTTTCCCGCATCGTGGTCGACTCGCGGCACGAGCACGACAAGATCGTCCAGTTCATCTCCACCTTCATGCCGAAGATGAAATATTCCATGGAGCTCTACGACGACGAGGAGCCCATCTTCGACCACTTCGGGCTGGAAGTGGAGATCAGCCGGGCCCTGGGCCGCAAGGTGTGGCTCAAGAGTGGCGGCTATATCATCATCGAGCAGACCGAGGCGCTTACCGCAATCGATGTCAACACCGGCCGGTTCGTGGGCAAGCATAATCTAGAGGACACTATCCTCAAGACCAACCTGGAGGCGGTGAAGGAAATCGCCTACCAGCTGAGGCTGCGCAATATCGGCGGGATCATCATCATCGACTTCATCGACATGGAAAAAGAGGTCAACCGGGAGAAGGTCTTCACGGCACTGGAAGAGGCCATGAAGGCCGACAAGTCCAAGACCAACATCCTGAAGATCTCGGATCTGGGCCTGGTGGAGATGACCCGTAAACGGGTGCGGGAGTCCATCGGCCGGATGATGTGCGAGCCCTGCCCCTACTGCGAGGGGAGAGGGTATGTGAAGTCCAAGACTACGGTCTGTCACGAGATATTCCGCGAGCTGCGCCGGGAGATGCTCGATATTCGCGGCAGCAAGGTCATGCTCACCGTGCATCCCCAGGTGGCCGATCTCCTCTACGACGAGGAGCGGCGGGGGTTGGAGGAGTTGGAGAAGAAGTTCAAGAAGCGGATTACGGTCCGGGCCAAGCCCGGTTTTCATCAGGAGCAGTTCGAGATCGCCATCAGCTGACGGCAGGCTCAAGGGGGACGCGCATGGTGTTCGCCGCCAAGGTTTCCGAAATCCCCGATTTCGGGAAAAAAGTTGTCACCGTTAATGGACAGGAGATTCTCCTCGTGAAGGCCAAGGGGCAGGTCTACGCCTGCGAGACCGAGTGCCCGCACCAGGGCGCTCCCCTTTCCGGGGCGCTGGTGAAAGATGCCGAGCACCTCTCCTGCCAGCGCCACGGGTATCGCTTCAATCTGAAAACCGGCGCCTGCAAGGAGTTCCCCGACTACACCCTCAAGATCTACCCGTCCCAGGTCGTGGGCGAGGATGTCATGGTGGAAATCTGACAGGGGCGTCAAGGCGGAAGAGGAAAAAAGTCCTTGACTCATTGATGGAATTTGGATATTTTTCTATGCTCTTTCAAAAATTGCGTAAAGGTGGTGAAGGTACATGTACGCGGTAATCAGAACCGGAGGGAAGCAATACAAAGTTTCCGAAGGCGACTTTCTGAAAGTCGAAAAGCTTGAGGGGGCGGTGGGTGACACCGTCGAGCTCAAGGACGTCCTCATGGTTGGCGGCGAAACGGTAGCTATCGGAACACCGTTAGTGCCCAGCGCCTCTGTCGTCGGCAGGATCGTCGACCAGGGCAAGGACAAGAAGATCCTGGTCTTCAAGTCGAAGCGGCGCAAAAATTTCCGTAAAATGTACGGGCATCGTCAGCCCCGAACCGTTCTCAAAATCGAGAAGATCAACGCGTAGCAGCGTGACGCGTGACGAAACGGCCCGGCCATCTGCCGGGCTGTGTCCGTCATCCGGTCCACGCGGGAGGTCAGAGCACCATGGCACACAAGAAAGGCGTCGGCTCCACACGGAACGGACGCGATTCGGAATCAAAACGACTCGGCTGCAAGAAGTTCGGCGGCGAAACCGTCAAGGCGGGTAACATCATCTACCGCCAGCGCGGCACCCAGATCCATCCCGGCACCAATGTCGGCTGCGGCAAGGACTACACCCTTTTCGCGCTGATCGACGGCGTGGTGAAGTTCGAGCGGCTGGGCCGCGACCGGAAGAAAGTTTCCGTTTATCCCGCCAACTGATTCAGGCTGAAACAGGAACCATCATGAAAAGGCCCGGAGCTGGTGCTCCGGGCCTTTTTGCGTCTGCTCCCCTTTGAATTCATCTCCATTCCTTCCAGAGGGCCCCGCGGCTTCGGACAACTTCTTACGCACGCCCGGTTGCCGGGGTCGAACATCCTGCCGTACCCGGCCTTATGCGCAACGGTGGTCGGGGCGTCGTCGAGAATGCGCGCAAAAAAAAGCCCGGGAAGGGGATCCCCGGGCGTATTGCATTGCAGGCACACTGTTCACATCAGGTTAGGGAAACAGCACGGAAATGTTATCGTTCTGCGCCGCCAGGGTGGTGCCGTTGTAGACATAGACCTTGGCGGTGAAGGATTTCTTCGCCGGGTAGCCCCAGAACTTGTGGGAGGGCAGGACGAAGTTTGCGTCGGAGGTTGTGTAGATGTTGGTGTTGCCGTCACCCCAGACGACCTTGACCTTGTTGAAGGTCACGCCGGTGATGGTGAGCGGGATGATGGCGTAGCCGGCGGAGGGGCTGTTGTAGGAGATGCCGGCGGCGGCCACGGCGACGCCCGCGGCCGGAGCCGGAGCAGTGACCTTGACCTTGATCTGGTCGACTTTCTCTTCGTTGGTGCTGAGGTTCTTCACCCGCAGCGTCAGGGTGTAGGTGCCGGTGGCGCTGAAGGCGCGCGTTACGGACTGCCCGGAAAGTGTAACATTGGAATCACTGCAGGTCCAGGCGTAGGAGTACTTGTCCGCTGCGAGCGGGCCGGCTGCAGTAGCTGCCAGGGTTACCGTGCCTTGGGTGACGGTTACTTCGGCCGTGGTCGGGAGGCCGGCGGTGTTGTTGGATCCGACGGTGGCGATGTCTGCCGTGGGAGCTGCCCCGATGCCGGTCAGGTAGGCGACGTAAGCGGCGCGGTTCGGATAGACAGTGCCGTCGGCGGCGGTGAAGGTTCCTTCATCGGGATAGAGGGCCTCGCTACGGCTCAGATCGATGGCCTTCTTGTACTCACCGGCCGGGTTGGGAGTGAAGGTCTTGGTGGCCGGGTTCCAGTCGCCGTGCTCCTCGAACTTGACCTCGCGGGCAGCGCCCGACTTGGTGGCCAGTTCGGCGCCGGTTTCCAGATCCTCTGCCTTGGCAACGATCTGGAGGATTTCTGCGGGGGACTGCATGAAGCTGGCGCCGGCATTGGCCTTGATGGCGGTACCGGTCATGTTGAAGCCGCCGTCGAAGAACCCTTTACCAGCGGCGTGGCAGTCGCCGCAGCTCTTACCAAGGACGAAGTTTGCGGTGCTCCGGACGTTGTGGGTGATCATGTAGGGGCCGCCCAGAAGCAGCAGCTGGGTCCCGCTCCACGATTTGCCGTCAACGGCGGGGGCGATGGTGTTGCGGAAGGCCTTGTAGTTTTCAATCTCCTCGGGCGTCGAGAAGACCGCGTTGCCGCCGTACACACCCACGTAGTTCCAGGCGCCGGTGAAGGTGCCGTCGGGGTTGTAGGCGCTCTGGAAGGCGCCGTTGCCGAAGCCTACCGGCACGGGAGCGAAACCGCTGGGGCCGTAATTGACGCCGGCCTTCATGTCGCGGCTGATCCACGGGTCGTAGTAGGTCAGGTTCGGGGCTGCGGGACGGCCGGTGACGCCGTCGCCGTTGGCATCAACGGAAGGATCGATGTTGTTCCAGAGGACTGCAGTGATGATGTTGATCGGGTAGACCTTGCGGCGCCAGTTGGGGTTGGCGCTGCCGTCGGGCAGGATCTTGTCGCCGTCGCCGATCTTGGCCCAGGTGTAGAGCGGTTTCCACTCGACGCCCTCATTGGTCATGCCGGGCATCGGCTCGTTGAACATGCCGAGCATCCCTTTGGAGGTGTCGAAGCCGAGCATGTTCGGGTAGCGGTTGCCTGAGGTGGAGTCGAGGGCGCGGACAACCATCTGCTTCTTGTAGGTGTGGCAGACGGCGCAGTCAATGATGTCCATGTGGCTGCCGAGGAAGGTTTCTTCGCCGGTGCCGTCGGCCTTCATCCGGACCGCGTTAACCATGGGAGCGGTGAGGTTGAACATGGCGTGGGCCGAGGTCGGGTTGGGAGCGTTGAAGGTATCGATGGCTACGCCGTCGCTGTTCTTGCCGGTCACGTGGCAGTCAGCGCACTTCTTGATGGTGTTGCGGCTGTCGATGCCGAGGGCTGTGCTGGTCTCAACGCCGCTGGCGCTGTCGTAGCCGCGGCCCGGATCGCAGAGGCTCTTGCCGTCTTTGCCGGGGCCGTCAACCTTGAGGGTGTTGGTGTCCATGTGGCAGCCGGCGCACTCCATGCCGATGTGAACTTCCTGGTCGCGGTTGTCCCACAGGTCGCCCCGCTTGAACCATTCGGCCCGCGGGAAAGGAACGATGCCCTTCTTGAGGGAGTTCTGATCCATGGCAGGAGCCATGCCCATCATGACCGGGTTGCCGCTTTGGTCGAACACGAGCTTCTCGTAGTAGAGCGGACCGGTGCCGGCCTTGTTGCCGCCGCCGATTTCGCCGATCATCGGGTTGATAACCGTGCCGCCGAAGCCGGGCATGCTGTTGTAGATGGTCTGGCCCATGGCCGCCGGGTAGCCGATGGCGGCGATCATGTAGCTGGAGATGTTGGTGACGTTGACCACCGGCGAGATGCCGTAGGGACCCTGGCTGAAGTTCCATGTGAAGCCGAAGGGTGCGTTGAAGTCGAAGGCGGGCATCTCGAGGCCGGTCATGGAGGCCGAGAAGTTGCCCGTGTAGATCATGGGCGCCGACGACAGGAAGTCCTTCATCATGCTCGGCAGGTCGGTGAGCGAGGTGGGCATGTGGCACTTCCGGCAGTTGTCGGCCGGCGGATTGGCTTTAATGCGGCTGAGGGCCGTGGAGTTGAGCGAGACGATGCCGTTCTGGTCCACGTCCACCAGGGAGACGTTGTAGCCCTGGTAGGTGGGGCTCATCTTATTGGTGTCCATGAGTCCCGCGCCCACGGTGGCCGTCACGTTGAGTGCACCGGAGTAGTTCATGACCGAGTGCATCAGGTTGTCATACCCCTCGAAGTGACAGTAGAGGCAGTCCATTTCCTTGACGTTCGGCATCATGAGTTGCCCGTCGCTGATGGGCATGCCCGGCTGGCTCATGGCGGCGCGGCCCCAACCGTTGGGGGCGAGGACCGGCCCGTTGGCGGGATTGTTATCCGCATACTGGGGATAGATCCAGGGGGCCATGGCGACCTTCTCGGTCGGCATGCCGGTCAGGGGATCATAGGTGTCGTTCACGTAAAAGAGGTAGGCGTCGAAGAGGCCGCCCGCATCGGGCTGGCGCTGGGAGTAGCGGACACCATTCCGGTCCTTTTCCACAAAACCGCCGCCGACGTGGCAGCTGCCGCAGTAAACGGCAGAGTCCCACATGGAGAGGTCGACCTGTGCCTTGAATTCGGCTTCAGTGTACTTCTTGTCCTGCACACCCGGGGTTGCCGAGTCTTGATCCATTAAGTTCGCCACCTGGCGAAGCGAGGGGCTTCACCATTTGCCATACATGGCCGTGCCCTGGGTCCAGGGCTTGGCCTTGGTGGCGTCGAAGGCACCGTTGGCCGTGTCGACCCACTCACTGCGGCCTTGGGCCGAGTGGAAGGCGTGGTCGGAAATGCTGTTGTAGTCGTGGCACCCGCCGCAGGTCTGCTTCGGGCTGTAGGGGAAGCCCTTCTTGGTGACCGGGTCAACCATGACCGGCATGACCGGGGCACCGTACTGTGCGGCGACTTCTTCGAACGTTTTCAACTGGATCGGCACCGGGTGGGCGCCAAGGGCGATTCCCGCCCCGACCGCCAGACCTGCGGCGGTCATGCTTGCCACAAGGAGCGGTCCTGTTGGTTTCTTGTTCCTCATGTTCCTTTCCTTTCCTTTTCATGGTATGGCCGCCCGAGGCGACCGGCCGCCGGCAGTGGGGGCTGTCCGGCGCTTGAAAAGAGAGCTTGTCGTGCATTAAGCAACCCTGATACCGACTCGTGCGTCCGGGATGGGAAAATCGAGAGGAATCGCGCCGTGAAACCACGGTGCCTGATGCGGTTTAGCGGCGGTTGTTTCTGCTGGAAATGCAACATATTGATACTACGATAAATGAATGAAGAGGTCAGGTCCGTCACGGAAAGAGCTGTCGATTAAATAAATGTAATGGCCCACCTCATATCGTCTAAGGCGAACCCCTCAGCCGGCATGGGGAGGGAGCCCAGGCGTGCGGGGGGGCATGGGGCAGAGGATGGCTCGCAGGAGGGGAATATCCCCCGCAGTGGGTGAAATGCCCCACCAGGATCCAGGGGCATTGCGTGTAACATATTGATGTGCCGTTAATTGTCTAGGAGGGGGATAACGGCAGGTAAATTGCTATATATTTGTATATCTCGGTTGATTCGGTGCGGTTAGCCGTCACCCCCCCCTCGGGGATACTCCAAACCTGCGGAGGTATCCGCTCATGCTCGCGCTTCAGGACGACTCCCTTTTTGCCGCCATTGTCGATAATCTCTCCGACGGTATCTATGTCCTCCAGGACGACCGGGTGGTCTATCTGAATGAGCGTTTTGCGCAGCTGTTCGGGCATGGTGATGCAGGCTCCCTTCTCATGAGGGATCTTAACGACATCCTGCCCCACGGCGAGGGCAAGGAGATCGTCGGCAGAATCCACGCGGAGCTGCTGGCGGGTGAGCCGTCATCGGTTGCCTGGGGCCAACCCTTCGCCCACATGGACGGTACGCCGGTCTGGCTGGAAATGGAGGCGCGGCGCATACGCCTGAACGGGCGTCCGGCCATTCTCGGCGTCTGCCATGACCGCACCGACTGCAAGCTGATCGGAGAGGCCATGCATATCAGCCAGGAGACATTCCGGCTGGTCCTCGATGCCATGCATGACAGCGTCTACGTGGTGGGGCGCGACTATAAAGTTATCTACGCGAACCGCTCCATGCGGGACGGGGCTTACGGTGATGTTGCCGTGGAGCCCTGTTACCGCATCTGCCGCAACTGCAGCGAACCATGCGCCGAATGCACGCTCGAGGAGGTTCTCTCCTCGGACAAGCCCGTGTGCCGGGAATTCTTCGATGGAAAACGCAACGCCTGGTATTCGACCATAGAGCTTGCGGTGAGGATTCCCGGCACGAGTGAGCCGGCAAAGCTGGGGGTGCGGCGGGACATCACTGCCCGCAAGGAGGCCGAGCAGCGTAGCCGGGCGCTTTCCCAGCGGCTCCTCCACGCCCAGGAGAACGAGCGCAAACGCCTTTCCCGGGAACTACACGATGATCTGGGGCAACTCCTCAATGCACTGAAGATCGGTTTCGACACCCTGGCCGACGACCTGCGCCAGCCCTCGTCCGACGTGCAGGACCGTCTCTGGTACCTGAGCGAGTCACTGAATAATTCAATCCACACCATTCGCCGCCTCTGCGCCGGCCTCCATCCTTCGACCCTGGAGCGGCTGGGGTTGGCCGAGACGATCAGGCAACAGTGCACCCAGACGGCCAACACCCATTCGCTCGATATAGAACTCAAGTGCGGCACCATGCTCGGCGTTCGGCTGGACCAGGATACGGAGATCAACCTGTACCGGATATTCCAGGAGGCATTGCACAACGTGGTCAAGCATGCCGACGCCACGCGGGTGATGGTTAGGCTTGTGGCCTCGCACCCAACGGTGCGGCTCCAGATCGAGGACAATGGCGGCGGCTTCTCCATGGAGGACTATGCTGAGCTCTCGGGTCACCACCTGGGGCTCGTGAGCATGGCGGAGCGTGTTGAGCTTCTGGGCGGGACGTTCCAGATTGCGTCTCTCCCCGGACTGGGGACGGCGGTGACCGTGGAAGTCCCGTTCCGCAAGGCCCCGGCCGGGCGCACGACCACCGCAAAGGGGCGGCCAAGCCTCCCCTATCCGGTACGCGGGAGGAAATCACTCTATGTATGCTAAAAAACGGGTCATGATCGTGGACGACCACCCTCTGTTCCGGGACGGCCTCAGGGGACTCGTCTCCCGCAGTGCCGACTATCAGGCCGTGGGAGAGGCGGGCAGCGGGACCGAGGCTCTGCGCCAAGTGGAGAAATGCCGTCCCGACCTCATCACCATGGACATCTCGCTACCGGACATGAGCGGCATCGACGCGGCGCGGGAGATCCACCGGATGGCGCCTCACGTAAAAATTCTCATGGTGAGCATGCACCCCCGCTACGAATTCATCGCCGACGCCTTTAAGGCCGGAGCCAGCGGCTACGTGGTCAAGGAAGCCACCAGCGCCCGGCTTATCCAGGCCATGGATGCCCTGAGCCGCGGTGAATTTTTCCTGGATGGCCAGGTCTCCCAGGAGGTGGTGCAGAGGATATTCAGCGGGTCGCAGGCTGATGGAGGCGGCTCGGCCGATGAGCGGTACACCCTGCTGACGCCCCGTGAGCAGCAGGTGATGCGGATGATCGTGGAGGGGGCCACGTCGAGGCAGATCGCCGAGAGCCTGGACCTGACCCTTAAAACAGTGGAGAACCACCGGACCAACCTGATGCGGAAGCTTCAGGTGCACAACAAGCTGGAGCTGGTCCGCTACGCCGCCCGTCTCGGGCTCATCGACCTGGAGAGCTGGAGGGGCAACGAGCAGTAGGCCGCACCCGGAACCCGCTTCCGGCTTCTTTCTTGTTATGGCGCTGTCCCCTGGGCAGCGCTTTTTTTTGTGTGTTGAAGAGAATGAGCGGGACCATGAAAAAAAGCCCGGGGAGGAACCTCCCCGGGCGAATGGCATTACAGGTGAGACGGATTAGGGAAACAGCACGGTAATGTTTTCGTTCTGCGCCGCCAGGGTGGTGCCGTTGTAGACGTAGACCTTGGCGGTGAAGAGTTTCTTCGCCGGGTAGCCCCAGAACTTGTGGGAGGGCAGGACGAAGTTTGCGTCGGAGGTGGTGTAGATGGTGGTGTTGCCGTCACCCCAGACAACCTTCACCTTGTTGAAGGTCACGCCGGTGATGGTGAGCGGGATGATGGCGTAGCCGGCGGAGGGGCTGTTGTAGGAGATGCCGGCGGCGGCCACGGCGACGCCCGTGGTGGGGGCCGGAGCGGTTACCTTGACGGAGATCTGGTCGGCTTTTTCCTCGTTGGTGAGGAGGTTCTTCACCCGCAGGGTCACCACGTGGGTGCCAAGGCTGTCGAAGGTGCGGGTGACGCTCTGGCCGGAGAGGCCGGTGGCGGAATCCGAGAAGGTCCAGTCATAGCTGTACTTGTCGGCTGCCAGGGCTCCGGCGGCAGAGGCGGCCAGGGTGACGTTGCCCTGGGTGACGGTGATGCTGGCCGGGTTGCCGGTGGCGTCCTGGCCGGCAATGGTGGCGATCACGGCCGTGGGGGCCGCGCCGATGCTGTTCAGGTAGTCAACCCAGGCGGTGCGACCGGCAAAGGTGGCGGCAGCCGGAGCAGCAATGCCCTTGATAGGCTCGTCGATCCAGAGCTGGGCGGCGAGGCCCAGGGGACCCACGTCAGTCTGGTTGGAGAGGCGGATGGTGTAGCCCGCCTTGGCGGCGATGCTCAGGGCGTCGTTGGTGCCGTCGCTGTTGGTGTCGATGCCGCTGATGGTGAACTCGGGCTGGTTCGCCGTGAAGGCGGCGCCCATGTGGGCAAGGAGCCCGTCGATACTGGCGATGGTGCCGCTGGTGACCACGAAGGTCCGCTCAGTTACGGTACCGGTGGCGTCGCTCTTGCCTTCGATCTTCACTACCCAGCCGGCGGTGGAGGTGGTGCCGGGGACGGCCGCCGCTGCGTTGTAGAAGGGGCTGCCGGTAGTGCCGGGGGCCGGCCGGAGCACGCCGTTGATGGTTGATTTCCAGCTGGGATCACGGTTTTTGAAGGTGGTCTCGTAGATGGTCTCGGCCTTCACGATGCCGTCCACGTTCAGGTTGCCGCCGGCAGTGGTGTTCAGGACCGTCTTGGCCACGGAGCGGGAGCCAGCCTTGTTGACGTTGGCCGGATGGACATCGGTGGGATCGGTGCCGTTAGCCCGGGTGAAGCTGGCAACCTGGCTTCCGAGATACGGGAAGTCCTTGTTGGGCGTGATGATGATCTTGCCGTTCCAGAAGCCGCTGCCGGGCTTGTGGCAGTCGCCGCAGCCGGTGGCGCCCCAGGCGTCGCGGGCCGCGGACACGTTGTGGGTCGACTTGAAGGGGACCGTCAGCATGGAGAGCTTCATGACCGGGCTCTCGGTGGAGGCGCTGCCCAGCATCGGCTTGATGTTGTTCTGGATGTAAGTGATCCGGTCGCCGATGAGTGAGGTGGTGATGGTGGGCTCCTCGGTCAGGGCGTGGAAACCACCCTGCTCGTTCAGACGGGCCACATGGGTCTGGAGAAGCGGATCGAGGCCGGGGCCGCGACCGTCGTTGTTGATGTCCAGGTTGCCGTTCATGTCGCGCCAGAAGATGGAACTGTTCATGTTGGCCAGGAAGAGCTTGCCCTTGTTCCAGTAGAGACCCAGGTTTTCGGCCATGTCGCGGGCCACGGTTTCGGTGTCGTGGACCGCCAGGCGGCCCTGCTCGTCTTTGCCGGTGCCGTCGACCATGGCGCCGCCGCTGATGGGGAACGAGCTGTAGCTGCGGAAGGAGCCGTCCTCGTTGTAGAGGGCCACGGTTGCCTGGAGCTTGCGGGTGTGGCAGGCGGTACAGTCAAGCACGTCCATGTGGGTTGCGGTGGCCACGCCGCTGCGGCTCGGCACCAGTTGCCCGTTGGAGGAGTACTGCTTCTGCACCAGCGTCTCCAGGAGCCCTTTGGCGCGGTGGGCCGCATCGGGGTTGGGGGCATTGTAGGTGCGGCCGTTGCCGGCGTTGTCGCTGTGGCAGTCGTTGCAGCTCTTGAAGCCCACGTTGTCCACGGCGTTCCACTGGGAATCGAAGGCGCTGTCGCCCCCCTTGGCCGGGTCGCAAAGGCCCAGCTTCTTGTTGGCGGCCACGGTGTTGGCGATGCCGCTGGTGCCTACGGTGAGCGGGTCGATCTCGCCGGTGGCGGTCAGGTCCTTGCGCTCATGGCAGCCCATGCAGCCGATGCCCATGTGAACTTCGCTGCCGCCCCAGAATTCGCCGCGCTTCTTCCACTCGACCTGGTACTTCTCCTTCACGGTGGCGAAGTGGCAGGATGCACAGTTGTCGGAGGGGGGGACTGCCTCGATATTTTGGGCTACCTCTGAGGCGAGCTTGTAGCCGTCGGTGGCGTCCACGCCATTGACAAACTTCAGTTTGGCAGGATCGTACTTGACCGTACGGGACGGAGTTGAGCCGGTTGAGTAGACGCCGAATCCGGCACCGTAGGCGCGGGATGCGTCGAAGCCCCGGGCGCGGACTGCGTCACGCCGGTGTTCCCAGCTGTAATCCTTCAGGTGGCAGGAGAGGCAGTCCACTTCCAGGACTCCGGATTGGGCGAAATCGTTCTTGATGGCGGTGTAGGTGGCCCCCTTGCCGTCGCCCTTGGGGCCGAACACGTCGATCACCCAGTTGAAGGCGGAGAAGAGCGGGTCGAGAATGCCGCCGGTGGTGCCGGCCGTGCGGAGCGGGATGCGGTTGGCAGGATTGGAGCCGGGGCCCATGGGGCTGCCGGTGGTCCCGTCGGCCAGGTATTTGGGAATGTACTCCATGGCGCCGCCGCCCACGTGACATTCGCCGCAGTCCATCATGTTGCCGAGGAGGGTCTTGTCGGCCTTTTGCTCCAGGGAGAGCGCGGAACCGAAGTTGAAGGGCTGATACACGCCGCCCGCATTGGGAGCGATGGCGCCGGAGATGACAGTTTCCCCGAAATTGGGGGAGAGGTACTTTGCGCTGGCGGCGTCATAGGCAAGACCTGCGCCGTCAGTGAATATTCTCGCCAACTGGCGAGCAGAGGGCGGTCACCAGGACCCCACGTGGGCAGGTCCCTGGACCCAGTTTTTGCCCTGGGTGTTGACGCCGCGACGAACCGGGTCGGGTTGGCCGTTGGGGAGCACGCCGTCAGGGTTCCAGGCATTGAAGCCCCGCAGTTCGTTGGAACCGTTGAGGGCGTGATAGGAGTGACGCTCGATCTCGTCATAGGTGTACTTCAAGGTGCCGCTGGCGGCCTGGTCGCCGTGGCAGCCCGCCGTGCCGAAACAGGTGGTCTTGATGCTGAAGGCGTTGTTGCCGCTATTGAGGGAGGTGATTTTGTTCCCGTCAGGGTCTTTCAGGATGATGTTATCGTGGGCCGCGTTGTAGGCTGCCGTTGCCGATCCGGCGGCAAGCCCCACAAGCAGTGCGGCCCCCGAGATCAGCGCCGGGCCAGTGGCCGGGTGTCTCCGGTTTCTCTTCATGTTCCTTTCTCCTCGCACATGGTTGGGTTCGCCGCTCCGTTGCCGAACGGTGGTTCGTGTCGGAAAGGGAGCGGCGTTGTGGCCGGCGGTGGGTATCAGGTGTCCCGAATCCGCCGTGCCGTGAAGTTCCGACTCGTTCCGGTATTCCTTCCGGACGCCTGGGGGAGCGGCCGGGGAATGATCCGGTAACTGCCGGTCCGGGGGGAGAGCCAATCGTGAAATTGCACGTAGCATGCCTCTTGCTGGTTTGCGCATGGAACAAATGCAATATTTCGTATTTATCTGAAATTGCGTGCTGTTACGAGAATGCTGAAAACAGTTATCCAGTATCCTGAAGGAAAATTATGGAGAGGTATGGGGTAAATTCCCCTTGCCTCTGGGGGGGGACGGGGGAAATCCCCCAGAACCGCCGGGCGATTCTGGGGGGTATGTTCAGTAGGTTCTCGGGTTGCCCGAGTGGCAACTCACGGTGCAGCTGCGACCCAGAGAGTCATAGCTGCCGGTGGTGACGAAGCGGGTGTCGAAGTTGATCAGGTGGCTGTTTGCAGCCGTGGTGCCCCCCAGAACCAGCGGGACGCCATGGGGGTCGTGGCAGACTGAGCAGGGTACCTGATGGGTGATCAGATGGGACTGGTGGAGCGGAAACGCCGACCGGCCCGGGTCCAGCAGGATCGTCTGGTCATGGCAACGGAAGCAGAGGGCGTAGTTGCTCTCGGCATAGGCGAGGGGATAGGTGTCGTGCTCGTAGCGGTCCATCAGGATTGGCTGGTAATCGGAGCCGTGGGGGCCGGATGCGCCGCTTCCCCCCCCCTTGCCGCCCTTGTTGCTCGAATGGCAATCGGTGCAGTAGATGAGGCTTGAGATGGAGAGGGTCCGAGCAGGCCTGAACCCGACGATTTCAAAGCGCAGGCTCGGCACGCTCATCCCTTTGCCCGGCGCCGATACCGGGTGATAGGAGGGGTTTTCCTGGGCGAAGCGGAGGCTCTGGTCACCGGTCTGGACCCTGCGGGGCACGGCCGGGGGAACGAAACTCCGGTCACCGTGGCATTTGTAGCAGATGGCATATTCGCTGTCGGCGTAAGTCTTGATGCCGTCGGGCGACTTGGCGATGGCAACCCCTACGAGCCGGCCGTTCAGCGTCGGCGGCGAAGCAAGAGGTGTTGATTCATGACGGGTGATGCAGGGATTGTGGCAATCGACGCACTCCACGTGCGGCTGTGACGGCTCGAAGTCGAGGGGGTTCTCGTCGGCGTCGTGCCTGCCGGAAAGGACGAGCCGGCCGGTCTGATGAGCTTTGCCGAAGGCCGACGCGGAGCGGATGTCGGTCCCGGATGTTTCCACCGTGCCGGTTCCGTTGTGGCAGGTGAGGACGCAGGTTTCCTGTACGTCGGCTCCCTTCAGCAGCCGTGCCGGCTGATCGGCCCGGTGGACCTGGTGACAGCTTTCGCAGGGATCGCCCGGCAGGTAGTGGGCGCCCTCCGTGAGCCCGGCGCGGCTGTGGCAGGCGGTGCAGAGGGCCGAGTAGTTGTTGTTGTCGAGCACCAGGAATTTCCCCGATTTTTGCGGATGATCGGCCGGAGGGTAGCGGTCCTTGTGGGGGTCGTGGCAGCTGGTGCATTCGATTCTGCCGTCTTCGAGCGAGATTTCGGGCGGCAGTTCGGCCGGTAGCCGGAGCACGGCGGCGGCCGAGATGGAGCCGGCATAGGGAAAGGAAATGGGATGATCGTCGGAGAGATCAGTGGACAGGTTCGAACGCACATTCGTGGGCAGGGTCGGCAGCCCCGCGATCATCTTGCCCCCCGAGAGCATGCCGGGGGCGATGGTGCCGTCATGACACCCCAGGCAAAGGCGGGAGGCGCCGGCAGGCTGGCCCGGTTTCTGGATTGCCTTGAGGGTCGACGAGTCGTAGGGGGTGTAGAGCGCACTGGACAACTCGCGGCTCCAGAGGGGGGTTATGCTAGTGGCGTGGTGGGGCGTATGGCAGAAAATGCAGACCCGCTCTTCGGTGGCGGCGCGGGTCGCACCGGTGAGCCCCGGGCCGCTCACGGACAGGTTGTGGCGGTTGTGAGAATCGGTCACGCTCAGGGAGGGTGAGAGGGCGGCCGCCGGAGCCGCCGTTCCCAGGAAGAAGACCAGTGCCGTTATCATGGGTCGTGCTGCCATGGTGTCCACCTTTAGTCGGGGGTGTGGGGGTCCTGCCCCCAGGGCTCTTCTTTCAGGTAGCGGAAGACCTGTACCCGCTGGTTATACGTATCGGAGACATAGATCATGTCATTGGCGATATGGATGCCGGAGGGCATCCAGAACTGGCCGGGGAGGCTTCCCTTGTCGCCGAAGGCCAGGAGCAGCCGGCCCGTCTCGTCGAAGATCTGGACCATGTCCTGCTGGCTGTCACAGACGTAGATATGCCCTTCGCTGTCCACGGCGACCCCCTTGGGGCGGGTGAAGCGACCGGGAGTATCCCCGGCCTCGCCGAAGCTTCCCGCCGGCTTTCCGTCTGCTGTGAAGATCTGAATCCGGCTGTTGAGGGAGTCGGTTACCAGAAGGCGTCCATCGGCCATCACGGCCAGGTCGGTGGGGAAGTTGAAGGCGCCGGGCTCCATGCCGCTCCCGCCGATGCGCAGGGTTTCCTTGCCCGCCGAATCGAAGGCTACGATCCGGTGGGCGCCGGTTTCCGCCACGTACAGCAGGCCCGTTACCGGGTTGAAGGCGATACCGGTGGGGCGGTGAAGCGGGCGGAGGTCCAGCGCGACGAAAGAGTCGCCGTCGTTGGAGAAGCGGTGGATCAGGCCGGTGCCGGAGTCGGTTACGTAGAGCGCTCCCCGGCTGTCCCGGGCTATCCCGATGGGTGAGACCATCGGGGTCTTGCCTTCCTCCGGCAGCAGCCGATAGGCCCCGCGCTTCAGGTCGATCAGGTGCACTCGCCCGGCGCCCGAATCGACCAAGGCGAAGATCTGCTCATCGGCCAGAATTCCGTGGGGACGGATGAAGCGCTCCTCCTTCTCACCCAGCACGAACCGCGCGATCTTGCCCCAGAACCCGGGAGATACCCCAAGCCCCTTCTGGTTATAGACTTCGCGCACCCACTCGATGCGCGGCTGGAGCGGCGGTCCCGGCCAGACCAGCCGTTGCTCCGGTTCGTTCGGGGTTACGGCCGTAATGGTCGTGCAGGCGGCCAGGATGCTCGCCACGGCCAGGACCAGGCAGTGCCTGACCGCGGTCGCAAGCCGGCGTGCAGGGGAGGTGCCGCGTGCCGGTACTGACTGCTCCATGTGTGCTCCTTTTCGTGCGCTCAGTTAGAACGACCTGCTGATCTGCAGCCTGATGGCAGTGCTGCGGTTCGTGTTCTGGGGCAAAAACTTCCAGGCCAGCTCCGAGAAGAGGGACAATTCGGTTCGTCCGAGCTGGGCATTGAGCTCGACCGAAGCACTCACTTCATCGCTGGGAGAACGTCCCCGCACCATCAGGTAGTCCCCGATCAGGCGCATGGTCGCCCAGTTGGTGACCGGACGGAGGTATTCCCCCGTCAGGTTGAGGGTATTGGTGTAGCTGGATTCAGTTCGGCCATCCCCGTTGTCATGGAGGGTATAGCGCTCCCGAAGGTTCAGCCGCACCAGGTCCCGGCCGAAGGAGCGCACGTAGCGCGAGTAGCCCTCGAAGGTCTGGCTCGGGTTGATGTCCGAATCGATGCGGAGGTACGAAGCACCGTAACTCAGGAACTCCCGCCGGCTTTCAAAACCCAGGTTGAGGGTCCGGTAGTCGCTGAGCTGGGGCGACCCGGCTCCGCGGTTTTCCAGGACGTCCTGACTGCTGTCGGTGACCCGCACGAACAACCGGTGCCGCTCCTGAAAGAGCGACAAGGTAGCGTAGCCGGTATAGACGCTCTGGCTATAGGTGATGGAGGGGGCAAGCCGGTATTCGTAATCGATGGAGAGGATGCTTCCCGCGGTGATCGGAACCGGGCCGACCGTGGGGATCTGCGGAAAGACGATCCGGGTCTCGCGGCCATCGGGCACTACCTGGTAATCGGTGCCGGGGGTGTAGATGAACGTCCGTTCCCGGTTGCGGACGACGATGCTGTCGGGGTTAACATCCAATTGTCCAAGCACAAGTTCGTAGGGTGGAAGGTCCGGCACCGTGGCCGATTCATTGATTACCGGCAGGGCGTCGGCGCCCAGTTTGTTGTCGGTGATCCCGTAATTGTAGCCCACCCCCACCAGCAGGCTGCTCTCTTCGGGCAGCTTCTTTTCATAGTCGATTGTCCCTCCGCCACCGATCTCGGTGATGGAGCCGTTGTTGTCGAAGGTGGTGTTCTTGCCCCGCAGGTCGAGCCGGGTAGTGAGGCTCTTATAGAGGCGATGCTGAATCCAGCCGACCCCGCTGTCCTCCACCGTTTTTCTGTCGGCAAAGGTGCGGTCGCGGTGAATGTAGATTGCGTGGGTCTGGAGCGCCTTGCCCACCCACCAGTCGAGACTTTCGTTCAACTCCAGGGTGTGATTCCGGACCGTGCCGGTCTCGTTTACGTAGCTGGCGAGGGTGTTGAGGGTGCGGGTGAGATCGGTGGTACCCAGATTGAGCAGATGCCTGAACACGACGCTGCGCGTGTCCGAAGAGGTTGTCGTTGCCTCTCCCTTGGTGACGGTGTCGCTCTTGTTGAGGGACAGCGACAGCGTTGCGTTGGACAGGCTCCGGTAGTTGTGGGAGAACGACAGAAGAAAGGCTTCGATGGTGTTCTCCGTGTCGGCTCCTGCCCCCGACGTAGCGTTCGAGCGGAGACTGTAGTTGAACAGGGTGGGTACGTAGTTGTTCTGGAGGCTCAGGGTCGCGCCGACGCCGTCGGTCTTGATGTCGTAGGAGGGAGTGAATGCCTGGCGCACCCTGTTGTGCTGCTGATAGGTAAAGAAGGTGACCGGATACCAGCTGCGCTGGAACCAGGTGCCGTTTACGTTGTATTCCAATTGATGGCTCGAACCGTCGGAGGCGGAGCGGTTGGTGGTTTCTTCGTTTTCCTGTTCGAGGTTGGCGCCTACCCTGACGGAACCGTTCAACAGGCGCGGAGAGAGGACAGCATAGCGGAACGCGGCCCGGTAACGCTCGTCGAAGCGGTGGGACGTGGAGTCAAGGCCGGTTCCCCCGTCGCTTTGGCTCGACTGCTGATCGAATTCATACCCCAGGCTGATGTTCTGGGTTAGCTTGCCGAAGCGCAACAGCGTCAGCCGTGCCGCGTCGGCCGGGAAGGGGGGGGACAGCACGAGCAGCACCATGAGCGCGGCGGCAATGCGTATGCCACCGGCTATCGGGTCCCTCGCTGCATTTCCCCATAGATCCATGGCCGGTGCCTAGCGCAGCAGATAGCGTGCGTCGCCGGCATGGGGGTCATGGCACTCGACGCAGGCGATCTTGCTGTCCTTCAGGCGGTCGTGCATCCGGTTGGTGAGCCGTTCTTCCGTGTGGCAGCGGCCGCATATCTGGTCCCGCGGCGCTCCGAGCAGGTCCGGGTTCGGCGCGGCGTGGGGGAGATGGCAGGCGAGGCAATCACCAACGGCTGCAGGCCCATGCTGGAATGCGCCCTTGAGGAAGCCGGGATGGCACTTGAAGCAGAGTTCCTGCTTGGGCACCACCAATCCGCCGCTCTTGTCCTTGTCTGAGCCGTGACAGTCAGCGCAGCGTTTCTCGCCGTAGGGCAGGTGGGTGGACCCCTTGGGTCCTTCCTCCTTGACCTCCACTTTGGCCAGTCCCAGCTGTTCCTGGTGATACTGCCGGGCGAAGTCGACGCAGTACTCATCGGTGGGCGGCAGCGTCGGCACCCCGTCGAAGATGGTGGACAGGGTCTTGTGGCGCACCACGGGGTCGCAGGCGGTCAGGCAGAGTGCAAGGGCACCCAGCCCCGCCCGCAACAGCCATATCACAGCAACAGACCTTCTCATGCCGATTCGCGCCTCATCAGGCTACTGTGCGGCGGGTTCCGCAGCCTTGGGTTCGGCCTGCCCGGCCTTCTTCCCCTCCTGGGCCTCCTTTTCGCGGGCTTTCCGTGCGCGCTCCTCCAGTTCCTTGCGGATCTTCTCGTACTCCTGCTCGTAATCGATCCCTTCGCGTTTGCCGTACCCGTACACGGCCACCTTGTTCGCTTTTCCCCCCTGGTTGGTGACGAACACCACGCCGTCCAGCTTGAAGGAGGAGTCCGCCATCTTCTGGAAGTACTCCAGGTTGGCTGTGGAATAGGCGATCCCTGCCGGGAGATTCAGGGATGCGGTGCTATCCTTGCCCGCGTCGCCGTAGAAGAGGAGCAGGCGTCCCGTATCCGAAAAGAGCTGAACGTTCTGATGTCCGCCGTCAACCACGTGGATCAGTCCGGCGGGATCCACCGCGATTCCCTTGGGGCGGGCGAACTGGCCGAAGCCATCGCCCATCTGGCCGAAGGAGAGAAGCAGATTGCCGTCCCGGTCGAATTTGAGGACTCTGCCGCTGACCCCGTTGGTGGCATAGAGAAACCCCTTGGAGTCCATGGCCAGGTTGATGGGCATGGCGAGCCGCTCGAAGGGGCCGCCCGCTGTGCCGAAACTTTCGAGATACTGGCCGCTCTTGACGTTGAACACTTTGATGTCGCTGCTTTTGATGTCGAGCACGAAGGCCCGGTCGCCGCTAACGACCACATCCACGGGCTTCATGTCCCGGTCCCCGCCGATGGCCTTGAGGAAATCGCCTTCCGGCGTGAATACCACCACCTCCCGCCGACCCGCGTCGGCCACGTAGATGAAGCCGTCCTTGTCCACGGCCACGTTGGCCGGAGTGGTCAGCTTGCCAGGCCCGGCAGCCCCCTTGAGCAGTTCGAATTTTTTGCCCGGCAGGTCGATGACGACAATCTGGGCGGTTCCCACATCGCTCACGTAGAGCTTGCCGCCGGCCTCGGTAATGCCGTACGGCTTGACGATGTGGCGGATCTTTTCGCGTTGCTCGGTCAATCCCCCGAAGAGGGAAAACGATGAATCCTTCCCTTCCACGTCGGTCGAGTTGGCAATCCCCATCAGGTACTGGAGCCGGGGCAGGTTGGGAGGCGGCGGGAAAAAAGTATTTCCCGCAGGGCCGGTTTTACCGGCACACCCGCTGATCCAGAGCAGCGAGCAGAGCACGAACAGCCGGGCGGCTTGTGTGAAAGGACGGTGGGCTACGGCGAAACGCGGCTTCATGAAAACCTCCTCGAATTAGAGTGGAGGACGATAACCTGTCGTAAATTCCTATTATTACGGTTTTTATATGATTGTGCTGGTGAAAAGGCCGCTGCCCGACAAGGCAGCGGCCTTTTCTGTTGCAACAGCAGTGCCGCAATAGTGCCGCTTACTTTTTGTGGCAGGTGAGGCAGATCTGGGAGCCGGCCTGCTTGTTAATGAGGAGGTAGTCCTCAGGGTTCTCGTTGTTGTGTACGTCGTGGCAGCTGGCGCAGGTCATGATGTTCTTGCTGCCGTTGTTGTACATAAGATCGGAGATCTTCCGGTTATGGGTACCGGCATAGTTAACGCCCGTACCGGCCAGGGTCACGGAGAACTGGGTGTTGGCAGCCCTGATGCCGGAGCCGAGGGTGCCGTTCCCTTTGTCGGTCGAAGCAACCGCATCGTAATCGAACCCGATCGGGTGATCGTTGGTGAGGCCTTCACCGAAGGCGAGGTCGCCGACGCTGATCTCGTTCCAGTTGTCGCCCACGGCGGCGGAGCCGTTGCCCGCAGCCGGAGCGGTTCCATAGTGCTGGCTTACGGCGATGACGCCGTCATGGCAGCTCATGCAGAGACGGCTGGGGCCGACGAGCGGGTCGGACTGCATGTTGTCGACAGAGCCGCCGTCAAAGGTCCGGGATGCATAGGGAGTATAGGTCTCTTCGTTCACCTGGTGGGACCAGAGCGGGTTGTACTCGGCAATGGCGCCGCTGACGATGGCATGGTGCGGGGTGTGGCAGTAGGCACAGACCCGGCCGTACTCGTCACCGTTGGTTACCACGTTGTTGATGTTGTGCGGCGAGTTGGACACGCCGGTTCCCGGGGTGTAGGTTTGCTTGGCAAGGGCCACGCCGGCCAAGGCGCCTGCGGAAAGGGCGGCAGCGCAGACAACGCTAAGAATTCGGTTTTTCATGATGTTCATTCCTTTCTCTGCCTTAAATTGAATTACAGTGCTCAGCTCTCTTTCCCCTTTTTCATTCATTCGAATCTGTTGCCCGCATGTAATGAATCGGTGACCTTCCCCCAAAGGACCCCGGTTGGCAGGCTTTGTCAGATATATAGCAACGCCGGTGCCATTTATGATGATGAATTTATATTTTTAAATATTTGGTTTAATAGTTTGAAATTATTGGTCTATTCGAATGTCATGAAATGGGCCGCTAGCTCTTCGTAACTACCGATGGCTTTCCGGTCGGGGGATTTCCACCACCTTTGAGGGTGGGCGGGTGAAATCACTCAGGGGCACCGGACTCTCTGGGGGGGACGCAAAAGAGCCCGACCGGGGCCGGGCTCTTTTGCGTTCAGGATAACGGTTGTTAGGGCGCAGTCACCCCAATGGCGAGCGGTTGAGAGGTGTTGTTGGTTTCATCCGCCTCTGCCACTGCATTGGCAGGGTCTGCAACGGCAATCAGGTAGTAGGTTGCCGGCTCCATGTCCGCGGGCAGCTTCACCGACTTGCCGACAGTGGCGACGCCGCCCGGGCCCAGTGACGGTATGGTGGATACTCCCAGATAGATGTCGTCTGGCGAGACAGTCCCGTCGGTTGACAGGTAATAGTTCACGAGCGAGTAAGGAGAGCCGCCGGCACGGGTTGTGACGATCACCTGGGCGGAGATCGTTTCGCCGGCACTGGCCGTAGCCGGCGCGGTCAGCGCCGAGACCGCGAGGTCGGCGCCAACCAGGTCGATGGGAGCCGCAGCAGATGCGTTATTGCTCTCGTCGGTCTCGGGAATCAGGTTGCCACCGTCGACGATGGCACCCAGGTAGTAGCGTCCGCCCTCCAGATCATTGGGGAGCTTGAGGGTGGTAGTCGCCGTGTTCGCGCCATCGATGTCCAGGCCGGATACGAAGCGGGTCCCCAGGTAGGTGTCTGAGCGGGTTATGACGGCGTCGCGCGACAGGTAGAAGGTGACATCGAAGCCCGGCACTGCGCCGCCGGCGCTCCTCACGGTATTGGCGACTCCGATGGTCGCCCCCGCGGAGGCGGAGGCCGGCCCGCTCAGTGCCTCGACCGCCAGATCCCTTCCGGTGACGGTGAGCTGTACGGTTCGCGTGTTGTCAGCCTCGTTGGCCTCCCTGACCGTGTTGTAGGGGTCGCTCACGGCGCCGAGGTAGTAGGTCCCGGGCAGGATGTCCGCCGGAACCTTCAGGCCGGTTGTAGCGTTGTTGGCACCCCCCGCGGGCAGGGCTGAGACGGTGCGGCCTCCGAGATAGCGATCGGCGGCGGTGATGATGCTGTCGGTCGACAGGTAGAACTCCATGTACGATGAGGGCGCCGATCCTGCCGTGGTGGCAAGGGCGTTGGCCACGGCGATGGTTTCGCCGGGCTTGGCCGAGGCCGGTGCCGAGAGGGACGCCAGTGCCAGTTCGGCACCCGTTACCTCCACGGCGACTGCCTGGTCCGGCCCGGTCGCGTTGCTGGTCTCCGTTTCCTCTTTCACGTAATTGTAGGGGTCCACGATGGCGCCCACGTAATAGCGGCCCGTGAAGACGTAATTCGGAATTGTCACCGTGGCCGTTGCGGTGCTCGCTCCGGCCACAGCCAGGCTGCTCACCGTGCGGCGGCCGAGGTACACGTCGCCGGTGGTAATGGCCTGGTCGGAGGAAAGGTAGAAGTCGACCGTAAAACTTCCGGATCCGCCCTGGGTCGAAAATGCCCGGCTGGAAATGGTGAGGGGGACCCCTGACAGGGCGCTGCCGGGGAGGCTCAGACCGTCTACCCGGAGATCCGGACCGATGATGTGCAGGGGGATGCCCAGGGAGTTGTCGTTCTCGTCCGCCTCTGCAATGACGTTGCCGGGGTCTGCGATGGCACCGATGTAATAGTCTCCCCCGGTCAGGTAGCGGGGGATCGTCAGGATTGTGGTCGCCGTGCTGCTTCCCCCCGCGGGGAGGGACGCGGTGCGGTAGCCGAGGTAAATGTCGGAGGTGGTGATTGCCGGGTCGGTGGAGAGATAGAACTCTACCCGGTGGGTGGGTGCGGCGCCGGCCATGCTCCTGATGGTGCTGGCCAGGCTGACGGTGCCCGCCGTGTAAGCCGTGTCGGAGGCGGAAGTAAGGGATTCCACGACAAGCTCGGGACCGTTAACCGTAATGGCACGGCCGGCAGAGGCGTTGTTGGTTTCATTGATTTCGGTAATCACTCCATAGGCGTCGGCAATGGCACCGAGATACCAGGTGTCGCTGGTCAGCGTCGTGGGAAGCGTCACGGTGGCAGTGACGGTCTGTGCGCCCGCGGCGCCGAAGGAGCCGACCGCCTTGGTGGCCAGATACGTATCGGCGCTGGTTATGACCGGATCACGCGAGACGAAGAACTGGACCGCGGATGCCGCTGCCGGCATGGTGGCGGCAACCGTTGCCGTAATGGTGACCGGTTGACCGGTGGTGCCGGAGGCTGGCGCGGTCACCCCAGGAACGGTCAGGTCAAGGCCGTCCGCCAGGATCTCGACCTGATTGCCGGCCAGGGAGTTGTTGTCTTCCCGGGCTTCGGCCACGTGATCGGCCGGATCGACGGTTGCGACAATGAAATAAGACCCCGGCACAACTTCCGGCGGCAGGGTGGCGGTGAAGGATACTGCACTGGTTTGGGCCGCCGGGATGGGTGAGATCGGGATACTGCCGAGGGGGATGCCGGTGGCAGCCCCGCCGCGGGAGAGGTAAAAGGCAACCTCCGCCGACGTGGCATCCGCGGTGCCTTCGTTCCGCACCATCCCGTCCACCCTGATGACCGAGCTCGGCAGCAGGTTCGTGGTAGAGACCACAGATGTCACGAGCAGGTCAACGGGGGGCAGGGTCCTGTTGACCATCAGGGTTTGCCCGGCCGGGTTGTTGAGCGTATCCGTCGCGATTACGGTAATGGTGTTGCTGCCGGGCACCAGGGAGGCGGTGGCCTCGTAGTAGCCATCGGCGGCGCGCCAGACGGCTGGTTGGCCGTTGACCGTCACCCGGTCGATTCCGGCCGGATCGGTGGCGGTGCCGAAGACCCTGACCGTCGGGAGATAGGTCTCGTTGTTTTCCGCCGAGCAAAAGACCTCCAGGGACGGCGGGAGGCTGGCGGTGCGGAAGGTATAGTTGTTGCCGCCGTTGGTATCCGTGGAGACGTTGCCGGCGGCGTCGGCTGAGGTGACGGAAAAGAAATAGTCTCGTCCTTCCGACAAACCTGAGAGTGCCAGGAGATGGTCCGAGACAAAGGCCCCGTCGATGACGCTGAGGCCCAGGGAGCCGTCAGAGCCGTAGCTGACCTTCGAGTCTGCGGGTTCGTCGGTGGTCCAGGCTACGGTCGCCGAGGTTTCGGAGAGCTGGGCTCCGACGCCAACCGCCGAGATCGCCGGCGGCACGCTGTCGACAATCCGGGCCGACACGCTCACGAGGCGGGGATAGCCGCTCAGGTTGATTTCATCGGTATAGCGGGCGCTGATCGTCTCGCCATGGCGCGCTTCCAACGCACCATTGTCGTGGATGGCGGTGCCGCCGAGTGCGATCGGGCAGGTGCCGGTGAAGGTCCCGGTATTGGGGCCGGTTTCGGTGAGGACCACCTGCTCCGGGTTGCTCTCGGTCTCGCCGAGCAGGTCCACCGTCATGGTCTCGATCGCTGAGGCATTGTGGTTGAGATCCCGGTCGGTCACCATGACCGACACCTGTCCCGGCGCCTCCAGGGTGCCGTTAGCGCTGTTGGTCAGGGCGATCCGGCCGTCCGAGGTGACGCCGGTGACCCCGGTCATTACCAGAGCGAAGGGCTGGGGACCCACCGGAATGCTGGCGCCGATCACCTTGACCAGGTAGGTGCCGGCCACGGGCCGCTTGATGACCACCTGCTCTTCAACGTTGACCCTGTCGGAGGAGCCGCCGGTCCTTGATTCATAGTCACCGTGCGAACAGTTCAGATCATTGCCCAGGTAGGTCGTTCCGTCCGGTGCGACAACTACCAGATTCAGGTCATTGGTAAGATGGGACGTGGCACCGGGCGCCGCCGGGGCGTCGGTCCAGGCCAGTGTGATCTTGAGCCTTCTGCCGCCGGGAGAGAAATAGAGCCGCTGCCAGACGCCGCCGGTTTCCAGGCCTGCACCCTCGTCGACTACTTCCAGGGAGTGGCTGTCACCGTTGAAAAAGAGGGTGTTGATCAGTTTGGGGCGCCCCCAGCCGCCTCTCTTCGAGGGACACGAGTCGTCGGGGTCGTCCGAGAGGAGCGCTTCGGCGCTGTTCACGAGGACTGCCTTCAGCAGCGCCGCCGAGGGGTGCAGCTTGTTGGTGGCGACAGGGCTGCCGGTGGGGAAGAAGCCGTCGGTAAAGTACTGGCGGATGAGCGCGGCTGCTCCCGAGGTGACCGCCGCTGCCACCGAGGTGCCCGACATGGCCATGGTGTCGCTGTTGCCGCTGCCGAGAAGGCCGTCGGAGCGGGCCGAGATAACACCCAGACCCGGAGCGCCCACCGACGGATTGGCGCGGCCATCCGGAGCCTGGCCGACACTGCTTTCGGCGCTGACCGTGGCGGCATCGGTTCCGTTGCCGGTTGCCACTACGCTGGTGGCGTTCTTGGCTATGGCCGGACTGGTTGCCGTCTGCTCCGCCGGGCCGCCGTTGCCGTTGGCGAACACGGCCAGGAAATCTTTGTGCCGCCAGGAAAAGTCGTCAAGGGCCGCGGCAAGGGCGTCGTAGTCCCCGCTATCGAACCCCCAACTGCCGTTGAAGATCCGGGCTCCGCTGTCATAGGCCTTTTTCAGCACGGTTTCCAGTTCCAGGCTGCCGGTCAGCGTGCCGTCGGCGCCGACCAGGTCCTGGACGTGGATGCGCGCGCCGGGTGCGATGCCGTTGCCGGGCATGCCCGGCCCCCGGTCGCCGCAGATGGTCCCGGCGATGTGGGTGCCGTGGCCGTCGGCCACATCGTGGTTGTCTCCCAGAGTGGTGTCGTACCCCACGATCTTGCGGTGTCCCGGGCCGGGAAGGGCGCCGTTCGGATCGGCGAACCAGGGCATGTCGTAGTCGACCCCCGAGTCGGCGATACCGACGATCTGCCCCGCGCCGGTAATCCCCTTCTCCCAGATCGTGCGATTATCGACCTCGTTGGTCTGTACCACCCAGGCGGCATCGCTGTTGTGCAGCCGCAACTCCCCGACCTCGCCGATCCAGGCTGTCTCCTCCTGCTGGGCAAGAGAGGCGAGCAGATCCTCAGGTACCTCCACGGTAATGTTGCGTGCACCCACGTTCAGTATCCGGCCATTTCCCCGCAGGGTGGCGGCAATGACCGCTACCCGGTCGGCAGGGTCGTCCACCCGGAGCACCTTCCGGATCCGGATCTCGGACGTCGGTGCCGCCGTCTGGTCCTTCCGCGCCTTGCCCACCAGTTTGTCGGCCGGTGCAAATCGGGTGATGTCTTCGACGAATGAGAGAAGGGCAACCCTCTTGGCCGCCTTGCCGTCCATGAGCGCAACAAACGCATTCGTGGGCATGTAATCGCCGATACGGCAACCGAGCGCCTCCAACTGCCGTCGCTGCTCAGGCCGGACCGGACCGTTGAACTGGACGAGCCATCGCTTTCGTTTTGCCTTGTCTGCCGACCCGGATTCTTTGGGGGCCGGCCGCTGTCTCTTACCGGTCTCTGCGCTATAGCCGCTGCCCGTGACCTGCCGGGGCTCCGCCTGGACCAACAGCATGGCGAGCATCCCCACGGTCGCCAGCGACGCAATACATCGCCTCAGTTTCATCACCTGCCCCCTTCGTCCATCACAGTGGCCTTCACTGGGTGCCGCATGCCGCAGGTGCCCGTTCCCGACCGGAGTAGCGCACAGCAATGCATGCGCCATTGCGTGAAAATTTTAATTAAATTAGATATTCGAATATGCAGTAAATATGCCCCAGTTGCGACGGGCGGCAGGGCTGCGGCAGGTGGCGGCTTTCAAATGCCCGTGTTATCTGGCTTAAACCAAGTGCGGAAAAAGTGTAAACGGATCTCGCAGTGGCGGGCGACAGGGCAATGCGGGGCAATTCACGCAGAATGGTGCGGGGAGGCTGAGGCAAATCGCCCAGCCCGGCTCCTTGTCTGGGGGGCCGGGCCGGAGCGGAGTCTGCCCGACGGCGGGAGAGAAACCTATTTCGCTTGGCCGGAAGGAGCGGCGTCGCTGGTCGGGGCAGGTGTCTGGGGGACCTCTTTTGCCGCGTCTTTAGGGGCTTCTTTCTGGGGCGCGTAGGGAACCGGCGTTTCCCGGTCGTAGGACAACTGGCGGTGACAGCCGGGGGCGCAGCTCCCGCCCGTGGCCGTGGTCTTGAATCGGGTCGGGATCTTCCATTTGCCGAACACGGCCCCATCCGCGCCGATCAGCTTCCGGCCGTTGACGGCGTGGGCGTCGTGGCAGGCCCGGCAGGTCCTTCCCTTGCGCTTGTCGCTCACGTGGAGGTAATGGAGGTTCTGCTTGCCGTTGCGGAAGTTGGTATAGATCGTGGTGTCGGGATACTTGAGCATGCTCTTGTCGTGACACGAAAAGCAGAGGTCGTAGAGTCCTTCCTTGTACGGCACGTAGAAGGGGGCCGGGTAGCTCTTGACCAGCATGCGGAAGTTGTCGCTGCCGTGGGGCGAGTGGCAGGCGGCGCAGGCGCCGTCGTTGATAGGGCCGTGCAGCTGGGATTTCTTGTCCAGGGCTTTTTTCATGTTAACCAGCGGCAGCCCCGAATACTCCCGGAAGACGCTGCTTGAGTGGAGGCCGTCCTGGCCGTGGCATCCGAGGCAAAGATTCTTCTGGTCCACGGCGAGCAGCCCTTTGGCCGGGGAGAAGTGGGCCGAGTGGCAGCTGCCGCAGCTCTTGGCCTGGCTGATGGGCTTGTGGGGCACCTTGACGTTCGGGACCTTGGTGGCCATGGCCGAATGGCAGCCATAGCAGAGGTCGGGCATCTTTTCCTTGAGCACGAACTGGCTTGCCGAGCTGTGCGGGTTGTGGCACGAGGTGCAAGCATCGTTGCTCACCGGCGGGTGGACCCGGGGTGCCTTAGCCATGGTCTGGGCAAAGTCGTTATGGCAGGAGAGGCAGAGTTGTCGGGATTGCTCCTTGAGGAGTTTTTTCTCCGTGGAGCTGTGGTGGGTGTGACAGCTCGTACAGTCGCCGACCGCTGCCGGGCCGTGCTGATAGTGGCGCCGGAACTCGCCCTCGTCGTGACAGCCGGTGCAGAACGCCGTCTGGTCCTCGCCCATGTCAAGGAGCTTGGGGCCGGAAGCCCCGTGATAGCGGTGGCAGGCGGTGCAGTCGCCGTCCTTGACCGGCCCGTGGACCACGGGTCCCAGGGCCAGCTTGTCATGGCAGAGGTAGCAGAGGTCGGCTCCTTTCGCCTTCAGCTCGAACGCCTTCAGTCCCGGATAGGGATGCATCTCCTCCTTCTGGACGTGGCAGGAAAGACATTTTCCCTCCTTGACCGGCACGTGGAGGTTCTTCAGGTCCTGCAGGAACGGGTGGCACCCCTTGATGGTGCAGGTGAGCGCCAGGGCTGTTCCCGGCAGAGACAGGGGCAGCAGGATGGTTATGGCAAAAAGCAGGCGGAACATGGTCCCCTCTCAGAGCGTGCGCCAGGTGGTGGTCGGCCGTCCAGTCCGTCTGGGCACGCCCAGTTCCCCCTCCTTGTCGTCGCCGGCGTCGTCCTGCCAGCCGCTTTCCGAGAGGCCGAACTTTTTCATCCGGTAACGCAGCGTGTCGCGGGTCATTTTGAGGTACTGGGCGGCCTTGGTCTGGTTTCCGCCGGTCCGCTCCAGGGCCAGGATGATGAGTTGTTTTTCTACCTCTTCGATGGAGAGCCCGTCGGAGGGGAGCCGGATGGAAAGGGTCCCAGGCGCATCGCTGGCGATCGAGCCGGCCGGAACCGGTGAAGATTCGGTGGCCCCTCCGCCGCACTGGAAATCGTCGGTGAAACTGCCAAGACGGAGGGTTCTGGACGGCTCCAGCATCATGGCCCGTTCAACGGAGTTGCGCAACTCGCGCACGTTGCCCGGCCAGTTGTGCCCGGTCAGCGTGGCCAGCGCGTCATCGCTGATCCCCTCCACCGAGCGGCCGTACTCGTCGTTGAGCCGCCGGATGAAATAGCTTACCAGGGTCGGGATATCCTCGCTCCGCTCCCTGAGCGGAGGCAGGCGGATGTTCATGACGTTCAGGCGGAAGAAAAGGTCGCCCCTGAACCCGCCGTCTGCCACCATCTTCGGCAGGTTCTGGTTGGTGGCGGCAATGATCCGGACGTCGGCCTCCACGTCGTCTTCCCCGCCCAGGCGCCGGAAACGCTTGGTCTCCATTACCTTCAGAAGCTTGGCCTGCATCTGCAGCGGCATGTCGCCGATTTCATCCAGAAAGACCGTTCCCCCCTCGGCCAGCTCGAAAATACCCTTCTGCTTGCGGGACGCATCGGTGAAGGCGCCCTTTTCATGGCCGAACAGCTCGTTTTCCAGAAGGTTTTCCGGGATTGCGGCACAGTTGACTTCGATGAAGGGCCGGTCCGAGCGGGCACTGTGCAGATGGACGGCGCGGGCCACCAGTTCTTTGCCGGTACCGCTCTCACCGGTTATCAGGACTGTCTTTGCATCGGTGCGGGAACAAACGTTGATCAGCTTGAATACCTCCACCATTTTGGAGGAACGCCCCACCAGCTGGTCGAAATCTCCCTTCTTGCGCCGTTCGCGCCTGAAGATATCCACCTCTTTTTTGAGCTTCATCCGCTCCAGGGCCTTGTCAACCACGTGACGCAGGGTTTCCAGGCAGAACGGCTTGCCGAAAAAGTCGTCGGCGCCGCGCTGGAAGGCTGTCACCGCCTCGTCCGCGTTGGAGTTGGCGGTAATCATGATGACCGTAACGTCCTCGTTCTCTTCCTTGACCCGGGCGAGGATCTCAAGTCCGCTCATGTCGGGAAGACTGATGTCGAGCAATACGACCTCGGGGCGGAAATTCTGGAACTTCTGGAGCGCCTCGGTCCCCGATGCGGCCGTGGCAACGCTGTGCCCCGCCTTTTCGAGCATGGTGGAAATGGACCACGAGATGAGCTTTTCATCGTCGACTACCAGAATCCGGTGACTGTTCATTGTCAGCATACCTCGCTCTGATAACGGGGCAGCTCGACCACGAAGATTGAGCCGCTCGCTTGACTGCTGGCCACGTAAAGAAATCCCTCGTGCTGGTCAATAACCTGGTGGGCAAAGGGGAGTCCGTTGCCGCAACAGGCTCCGCTCACGGCAGGAAACAGGGTCAGCGCCCGATCGAAAGAAAACGGCGCCGTGCCCGTCCCCCCATCGCTGATCAGAACGCTCACGTGTTCGTTAATGCAGTTGGCGCCCTTCTCGCACGCGCATTCCGGGCAGTCGCACCGGGGAGTGCCCGAGCAGAACTGCACCGTGAGCATGCCCCGGCTCATGGTGTCGGCCGCGCTTTCGAACAGGGCGGCGAATGCCTGGGTCAACAGTACCTCATCGGCTTGAATAATGGGGAGATCGGCACCCGGATGCAGCCGTATCTCGATGTCCTTGCTCTGCAGCACTTCCTTCACCGTCTCCAGTGCCCGTTCCACAACCGGCTCGAGCCTGGTCGAGCTGAACAGGGGGAGACTCGGCCGGTGGTAGCGGGCCAGGGTGTCGGCCAGTTTGTCAAGGGCTGCTATCTCTTCGAAAATGTCGCGGTAGATGCCGTCGGGAACGGACGAGGGGAGCGTTTCTTCCGAGAGGATCTGAAGCGCACCGGACACACCGGCAAGCCGGTCCTTGATCGCGGGAGCCAGGCGCGAGGCCACGTCCCGCAGAAATGCCATCCGTTCGGTGCGCTGGCGGTGCTGCTGGACAACGGCGTCACGATCGACGCAGGGCACGTCGCAGCAGACCGGGGGCATCTCGGGTTGCCGGCGGAGTTCCGGTTTCCGCTGCTCGTCGCACCGCAGCTGGGAGCCGGTCAGATAGTCGCGGATCAGGTAGGCTGATTCGCGGGGGATGTTGCGGAAGTTGATGGCTGCGTACTGGATGGCGGCGCCCAGAGTGGTTGGTGCCGGTTCCGTGCGGACCACAACCCCCTCGCACTCGATTCCCTCAGCATCTCCCTCCGCAAAGGGTACTCCCACGATCACCATGACCCGGTCATTGATGTCGACCCCCCGGGGAACCGGGCAGAATACGCCGTGGGAAGAAATGTTGAGTGACATGGAGCGAAAACACTCCATGGTATCACCGCAGATCCACAAGGGGACCTTCCGGTCGTACCGTGCGGCTCGTCTGCGCATGATGCTCGGCCTTGTCATTGTCACCCCCTTCCCTCAACGTCCCTGTTGCGGGCGGTTTCAGTGCCGGCCGGTGCCGGCCATGTGTCCATTAAATAGCCTGTGCTAGCCTTTTGTTATGACGCTTTAACCTCATACAACAAAAAAGAGCAGTAAAGAGCAAGCATAAAATTATTTATACAAACATAACGAATCTTGATAATAAGGAATTCCGAATGCTTTCAAATATTAATTAAAGTTTTTTATATAAAATGTTCACAAATTGCACAACTTGTCCGGCCATTCCGAGGTGCTGAAAAATAGGGGCTCTGGGGGCTGTTGTTTCTGTTCTCGGATCAGCTGTTCAATTGTTGAACAGCAATATGTGAAATGACGAGGTTGAGGGGAAGGGTGGTCAGGGTTTAAAATAGTAATGATTTTAGCTTGTTAAAATAAAATTTGCAGTAATTAAAGAATCGGCACTCCCCTTGTAATGTGGTTCATTGCAGGCATTTCACGGAGGAGTCCCCCATGGTTTGGTCGAGCGGAGCACTACGTCACCTGGTCAGCCTGATTTCAGCCTTCGCGCTGGTTGCTGCCGGTTCCATTGCTGCCGAGGCTGCCATCAGCCGGGGCCTCTGCACCTTCTCGACCCAACTGGCCGACCCCGAGATGCGGGCCGGTTATATCGGCATGGTTGCCACGGCTGCCGATGCCTCTTTCTCTACCCGGGCGGCAGCGGTTGAAGCCGTTGAAGACGCCAGCGACGGGTTCGCCGTTTTCGGGACTATGCTCGACGCCAGCTACCATGAACCGGTCGCCTCCCGCACCGATACCATCACCACCGCCTGTCTCGGCTGCCACGATGGCGTTAGCGCGCCGCCGGTCGATGCCGTGCAGCGTATCTCCCGCGTTTCCAGCAGCGGCTTCACCGCCCAGAGCGTGCAGGCCGCTTCCCCCATGAAAACCCATCCCATGGGCATGAACTATGCTCAGGTGGCGGCGTCGGGACGGGGCTTCAGAAGCCCGGCCCTGGTGGAGCAGTCGCTCATGCTGTTCGACGGCACCGTGAGTTGCCTCACCTGCCACAACATGCTCAATCCCCGCCCCATGCATCTGGCGGTGGAGGATTACCGCAGCGCCCTTTGCCTTACCTGTCACATCAAGTAACAATCGCACATCACCCGGGGAACCGTTTCCCTTTCCCTTTTCATCGGCAGCAGGTGCTGCCGATTTTTTTTGCCCGTCACCTGACGAATTCTGCTATAGTCTCTGTTTCATTTCACGCATTTCACGGGAAGCCATGCAGTTTATCGATGAAGTAAAAATACACGTCCAGTCGGGCCACGGCGGCGCCGGCTGCGTCTCCTTCCGCCGGGAAAAGTTTGTTCCCTTCGGCGGCCCCAACGGCGGCGACGGCGGGCGGGGCGGCGACGTCATCTTCCGGGTCGACCCGAACCTGTCCACCCTGCTGGACCTGCGCTATCGTCCCCACCTGAAGGCAGGCTCCGGCAAGAACGGCATGGGCAAGGACCGCCATGGCGCCGGCGGCGAGGACCTGATTATTCCCGTTCCGCCGGGTACCATCATCAAGGATGCGGAAACCGGCGAAATCCTGGCCGACCTGGTGACGGCCGGCGAGGAAATCATCCTGCTCAAGGGGGGACGGGGCGGCCAGGGCAACGCGCGGTTCGCCACCTCCACCAACCGGGCGCCCAAGTTCGCCCAGCCGGGCGAGCCCGAGGAAGAGCGGTGGCTGCGACTGGAGCTGAAACTCCTGGCCGATGTGGGACTCCTGGGTTTTCCCAACGTGGGGAAATCCTCATTCATCACCCGCGTCTCGGCGGCCCGGCCCAAGATCGCCGATTACCCGTTCACCACCCTGAAGCCGAACCTGGGGGTAGTTCCTTACAAGAACTACCGTTCCTTTGTCATCGCCGACATCCCGGGGATCATCGAAGGAGCCTCCGAGGGTGCGGGACTCGGCCATCGCTTCCTCAAGCATGTTGAACGGACCACGGTGCTGCTCCACGTGCTCGACCTCTCGTGGATGCCCGACCGCGACCCCATCCGCGAGTACGAGGCCCTTAACCGGGAATTGGCCCTCTTCAGTCCCGAGCTGGCCGACAAGCGCCAGATCGTGGTGGTCAACAAGATGGATCTCCCGGCGGTGAGAGAGAACCTTCCCGCAGTGCTCCCCTGGTTCCGGGAGCGGGGCCTCGCGGTCTTTCCCCTCTCCGCCGCCACCGGCGAGGGGATTCCCCCGCTGCTCGACGAAATCGCCCGCTCCCTCTGGGGCAAGGACGAGGAGGAGTGGTAGAACGGCGCCATGCGTAGCGGAATCCTCTCCAAGGCCAAGCGGATCGTTATCAAGATCGGCAGCGGGGTCCTCACCTGCGGTGACAACGGGCTCAACAAGCCCCTCATGGGCAGCATCGCCGCCCAGGTGGCGGAACTGCGCGCCGGCGGCCGCCAGGTGATCATCGTTTCATCGGGCGCTGTGGCCGCTGGGCGGAAAGAACTCGGCATCGACGGCAGGCCCCGGAGCATCCCCCAGAAGCAGGCGGCGGCGGCCATCGGCCAGTCGCGCCTCATGCACGCCTACGAGGAGGCCTTCGATCCCTTTGGCCACAAGGTGGCGCAGATCCTTCTGACCCGCGACGACCTGGCCCACCGTGGACGTTTTCTCAACGCCCGGGCTACCCTTGATACCCTCCTCTCCTTCGGGGTGATCCCGATCATCAACGAAAACGACACCGTGGTCTTCGACGAGATCAAGTTCGGCGACAACGACAGCCTCTCCGCCCTGGTCACCAACCTGGCGGAGGCCAATCTGCTGGTGATCCTGACCGACATCGACGGCTTCTACGAGGCCGATCCCCGCACCAATCCCGACGCGCGGCTCATTCCCCTGGTCCGGCAGATCACCCGGGAGATGGAGCGGGCCGCCGGCGGCAGCGGCTCCACCGTCGGTACCGGCGGGATGGTGACCAAGCTGGCCGCGGCCAAGAAGGCCGGCCAGTTCGGGGTGCCGACGCTCATGCTCAACGGCCGGAAGCCGTCTCTGCTGGCGGAGGCTTTTGCCGGCCGCGAGGTGGGGACCCTGTTCCTCCCCGGCAAGGAGAGCCTCAACCGGCGCAAGCACTGGATCGCCCATACCCTGCGGCCATCGGGCAGGGTCATCGTGGACGACGGCGCGCGCACGGTGCTTGCCCGCCAGGGGAAGAGTCTGTTGCCGTCTGGGGTGGTCCGGGTCGAGGGGAAATTCGACCGGGGCGCCTGCGTCCGGGTCTGCGGCACCGACGGCACGGAGATCGCCCGGGGGCTCGTGGACTATTCCCATGACGAGATTATCCGCATCCTCGGTCATCGCAGCGGCGAGATCGAGGCAATCCTCGGTTACAAATACGGGGACGAAATCATCCACCGGGACAATCTCGTGGTGCTGTAGCACCACTCACGTTGACTTCCTAGGGAGGGGTTTGACATGTCGATCGCCGAAAAGATACGAAGCATCGCCGCCGACGCCCGCCAGGCCGCAATAGCCATGGCGAAGCTTTCCGCCTCCGCCAAGAACGAGCTCCTACTGGCCATGGCCGGTTCTCTGGTCAGGAACACCGTCCAGCTCGTCGAGGAAAACCGGAAGGACCTGGAAGCGGGCGAGGCCAAGGGGCTCTCGGCCGCCATGCTCGACCGGCTCATGCTCAACGAGGCCCGGATCAAGGCCATGGCCGACGGCCTGCGGGAGGTGGCTGCCCTCCCCGACCCGGTGGGGGAGGTGACGCGGATGTGGACCCGCCCCAATGGCCTCCGCGTGGGCAAGATGCGGATTCCCCTGGGGGTTATCGGGATCATCTACGAGGCGCGCCCCAACGTCACCGCCGATGCCGCGGCCCTCTGCCTCAAGAGCGGCAACAGCGTCATCCTGCGGGGCGGCTCCGAGGCGATCCACTCCAACCTGGCCATCGCCCGCATTCTCGGGGAAGAGCTGAACCGGGCGGGCATCCCCGGCGCGGCCCTGTCGGTCGTTCCTTTCCCCGAGCGGGAGGGGGTCCTGGAGATGCTCAAGCAGGAGGAGTTCATCGACCTGATCATTCCGCGGGGAGGCGAAAGCCTGATCCGCTTCGTGGTCGAGAATTCGCGCATTCCGGTCATCAAGCACTACAAGGGGGTCTGCCACGTTTTCGTGGACGCGGATGCCGATTTCGACATGGCGGAAAAGATCATCGTCAACGGCAAGGTCCAGCGGCCCGGGGTCTGCAATGCCCTGGAAACGCTCCTGGTGCATAAGGACATCGCGGAAACCTTTATTCCCCGCATTGCCGAGGCCCTCACCGACTTGAAGGTGGAGCTGAGGGGCGACGACTGCGTTCGTCAGTTTGCGCCCCAGGCCAAAAAGGCCGCCGAGGAAGATTGGCATGCCGAATACCTGGAGCTGATCCTGGCGGTCCGGGTGGTGGACGACTTTGACGAGGCCGTGGCCCACATCAACCGTTACGGTTCGCTCCACACCGAGGCCATCGTCACCCGCGACTATCACAACGCCCAGCGCTTCATCCGGGAGGTGAACTCCAGCACGGTGCTGGTCAATGCCTCCACCCGCTTTGCCGATGGCAATCAGCTGGGGCTCGGCGCCGAGATCGGCATCTCCACAACCAAGCTCCACTCCTTCGGCCCCATGGGTCTGGAGGATCTGACAACGACCAAGTTCATCGTCTATGGCGATGGACAGGTGAGGCAGTGAGCGGGGGCAGGGAAGCGGAGGCCGGCAAGGGATGAAAACGGGCATTCTGGGCGGCACGTTCAATCCGGTGCACCTGGCGCACCTCCGCATAGCAGAGGAGGTGCGGGACACCTTTGCCCTGGACCGGGTCCTGTTCATCCCGGCAGCGGCACCCCCTCACAAACCCATGAAAGGGGAGGTTCCCTTCGAGACCCGCTGCGCCATGACGCGACTGGCCACGGCGGATAACCCTGCCTTTGCCGTATCGGATATGGAGGGGCGCCGGCCGGGGAAGTCCTACTCCATTGACACCATCCGGACTCTCAGGGAAGAACATCCGGGAGACGAATTCTTCTTCATCGTCGGCAGCGACTCGTTTCTCGACATCGGCTCCTGGTACGATTACGAGGCGATCTTTGCCTCCTGCAACCTGGTGGTGGTGGCCCGTCCCGGAGCCGAGGCGACGAATCTTTACGCGGCGCTGCCGGTTGCCATAACCGCTCAATTCTGCTATTATCCCGCGGAAAATCGGATTGCCCACCGTTCGGGATACTCGGTCTACTCGCTGGCCGGTGTCCCCCTCGACATCTCGTCCCGATCCATCCGCGGACTCGCCCGCCTCGGCAGGTCGATCAGGTACCTGGTCCCTGAGGCGGTGGAACGCTACATCAACGAACAAAGGATCTATGCCCATGACGGATAAACCCACGCTCACCCCCCTCGAGCGGGCGCTCCAGTGCGCCCGTTTCGCCCTCGACAAGAAGGCCCTTGATGTGAAGGTCCTCGAGATCGGCCGGATATCGTCCATTGCCGACTACCTGGTGCTCGCCACGGGCCGTTCGGACAAGCAGGCCCAGGCCATTGCCGATTCGGTCAAGAAGGGGCTCAAGAAGTACGGCAAGGTCATCGATATGGAGGGGCTGCGGGAAGGGAACTGGATCGTGATCGACTACGGCGACGTGATAGTCCACATCTTCCGGGAGGAACTGCGCTCCTACTACGACCTGGACGGCCTCTGGTCCGCTGCCGGGCAGGTGGCGATTCCCGAGGAGTACCTGTGGGAAGGGAAGGAAGGGGGAGGGGAGTGATCCTCGCCCTCTTCGCGCCGGCCGGGGCCGGAGCACCGTGAAACTGCGCGTGCTCTGGGTCGGCAAGACTCAGGAGGAGTGGGTCCGGCGCGGCATTGACGAATATGCCGGCAGGGTGAGGCGCTATGCCCCCCTGGAGATCGGCGAGGCGCGGGATGAGAAGGGCGCTGCGGCCGAGGCCATGCGCGCCCGGGAGTGTGAACGGCTCGACAAGCTCGTTCCCCGCACCTCCCGCCTGATCCTCCTGGATGAGCGGGGCGATCAGCTCACTTCGCCGGAATTCGCCGCCTACATCTCCCGCTGCCGGGACACGGCGGTGCCCGAGCTGGCCTTCGCCATCGGCGGGGCCTATGGCTTTGCCGACGGGTTCAGGCGCCGGGCCGACCGGGTCATCGCTCTGTCGCGGATGACCTTTACCCACCAGATGGTCCGGGTGGTGCTGCTGGAGCAGATCTACCGGGCTTTCACCATCATCGGCAACGAACCCTATCATCATTAATCCTGTCACGGAGGAGCAATGCCCAGACCGCTCGTGCTCATGATCCTCGACGGGTGGGGGATCAATCCCGACCCTTCCAATAACGCCGTAGCCATTGGCCGGACCCCGGTAATGGACCGCCTCATGGCCGAGTACCCCTCGGTGGAGATGGAGACCTCGGGCTTGGCCGTGGGGCTTCCCGACGGCCAGATGGGGAACTCGGAGGTGGGTCACCTGAACATCGGCGCCGGCCGCGTGGTCTACCAGGACCTGACCCGCATCACCAAAGCGATCGGCGATGGCGACTTCTTCACCAATCCGGTGCTCCTCGACTGCATGGCCCGCGTCAGGGCCGCCGGCGGCAGGCTGCACCTGGGCGGGCTCCTCTCCGACGGAGGGGTCCACTCCCACAACACGCACCTCTATGCCCTCATCGAGCTGGCCCGGCGCCAGGGGGTGAAGGACGTGTACGTGCATGCCTTCCTGGACGGCCGCGACACCCCGCCCAGCAGCGGTGCGGGCTACCTGGCCGAGCTGGAGGCGGAGATCAGCCGGATCGGCTTCGGCAGGGTCGCCACGGTCATAGGGCGCTACTGGGCCATGGACCGGGATAACCGCTGGGAGCGGGTGGAGCGGGCCTACAACGCCATTGTCAAGGGTGAGGGGGCACTCCGTCCGGACTCGGCCGCCGCCATCGAGGCGAGCTATGGTGCCGGCGTCACGGACGAGTTCATGGACCCTGCCGTCATCGCCCCCGACGGCAGCCCCGCGGGGCTTCTCTCCGACGGGGACGGTTTCATCTGCTTTAACTTCCGCGCTGACCGGGCCCGGGAGATCACCCGGGCACTCACGGACCCCGCGTTCACCGGTTTCGAACGTTCACCGTGGCCCCGGCTCGCCTCCTATGTTTGCCTCACCGAGTACGATGCCACCTTTCCGCTTCCCGTGGCCTATCCTCCCGAAAGCCTCGCCAACATCCTGGGCCAGGTGGTGAGCCGGGCCGGACTCCGGCAGCTGCGGATCGCGGAGACTGAAAAATATGCCCACGTCACGTTCTTCTTCAATGGCGGTGTGGAGGAGCCCTTTCCCGGCGAGGAGCGAATTCTGATTCCCTCTCCCAAGGAGGTGGCCACCTACGACCAGAAGCCGGAAATGAGCGCTCCTCTCGTGACCGACGCGCTGCTGAAGCGGATCAACGAGGGAGTCGACGATGTGGTGGTGGTCAATTTCGCCAACGCCGACATGGTGGGACACACCGGCATCCTCGATGCCGCGGTACGCGCCATTGAGACGGTTGACGGGTGCGTGGGCCGCGTGGCGGCAACGGTGCTGGAAAAGGGGGGAGTGCTGATCATTACTGCCGACCACGGCAACGCCGAGATGATGGTCGACGAGAACGGCGGCCCCCACACCGCCCATACGAGCGAAAGGGTGCCGCTTATCCTGGTGGATGACTCCCGGAAAGGCGCGCGACTGCGGTCCGGCACCCTGGCCGACATCGCGCCGACCATGCTTGAGTTGCTGGGGATTCCGCAGCCGCCGGAAATGACGGGGAAAAGCCTGTTGGTCGCTGCCGAGTGATGGTTGTGGCGGAATTTTGACTTTAAGGCCAAAGGCGACAAAAAAGGGCGCTGCCGACATTGACGGCAGCGCCCTTTTTCTCTCGGTCCACTCGAGAGGCTGTCAGGCCTCTTCTTCTTCGCCGAAGGCGATCTCGCGATACGCCCGCTCTTCCTCGAAACGGCGGGTCTGGGCCTGGATCTTCTCGATGTCCGACTGGCACTTGACGCAGTAACGGGCAAAGGGCATGACCTTGAGGCGTCCCAGGGGGATTTCTTCCTCGCACTCCTCGCAGATGCCGTATTCTCCGTCCTCGATCTTCAAGAGGGCCTCATCGATTTTGCGCAACTTGTCCCGCTCCCGGTCGCTCAGGAGCAGTCCCAGCTCCCGGTCGCGCTCGCTGGACGCCTGGTCGTAGATGTCGCCCGTGGGTTCGCCCCCTGCATTCTCGGAGCCGCTACGCATCGCCCTGTGTATCTCCTGAAGGGTCTCGTCTTTGAGTTTGACGAGAAGAGCCTTCATTTCTTCAGATTTTTCAATCATTTACTATCTCCCTCTGCTGATTTTCCGGCCTCAAGAGCCACGAAATCATACCGAAAACTTTTTTGAAGTCAAGCAAAAAGCGGGCCTGGATGCCGAGGGGGCCGTCGACAGTGGGTATACGGGGAAATGCCGAGTGAACGGTGCTGGACGCGGGCCGGTCAGACGTCATCCGCCGGCCCGCGGGAGGCAGGGTCAGGAGATGATCTCGCCGATGAGATCGTAGTCGGAGGAATCGGTGATCCGAAGGCGCACGATGTCCCCCACGTTGGCGTTGCCGGCGGTGATGTAGACCTGGCCGTCGATGTCGGGCGCCTGGCGGGAAGAGCGTCCCTTTAGGAGGAGCTCGGTTTCCTCGCTGTATCCTTCCACGATGACCTGTTCTTCCATGTCGATGAGCCGGCGGTTCCGCTTGAAGGATACCCGCGCCTGGGCCTTCATGAGCTTCTTGTAGCGCTCACGCTTGACCCGCTCGGAGACCTGGTCGGGCATCTCTGCCGCCGGGGTTCCCTCTTCGCGTGAATAGCAGAACACGCCGAGGCGGTCGAACTGGGCTTCTTCAACGAAATGGAGGAGCGTGCGGAAATCCTCTTCCGTTTCGCCGGGGAACCCGACGATGAGGGAGGTGCGGAGCGCGATGTCCGGGATCTCCTCCCGCAGCCTGGCCACGAGCTCCCGGATCTGGGGCTCGGTGCTGCGGCGGTTCATCCGCTTGAGGACCGGGTCGCTGATGTGCTGGATGGGCAGGTCCAGGTATTTGCAGACTTTTGGTTCGTTCTTGATGGTCTGGATCAGGCCGTCGGTAATACCGTCGGGGTAGGCATAGAGGAGTCTGATCCAGGCGAGGCCGTCAATGGCTGCCAGTTCGCGGATGAGGGTCTCCAGGGAGGGAGAGCCGGGAAGGTCGCGGCCGTAGGTGGTGATGTCCTGGGCGATCAGGTTGATTTCCCGGGCTCCGCCGGCCACCAGTGAACGGGCTTCGGCCAGCACGCTCTCCAGGGGGCGGGAGCGGAATGCCCCCCGCAGCGACGGGATCACGCAGTAGGAGCAGCAGTTGGAGCATCCCTCGGCGATCTTCAGGTAGGCAGTGTAGGCCGGGGACGAGTTGAGGCGCGTGAGGCTTTCGTCGAATACGAAGTTGGGGTCGCCGATGTAGCGCAGTTGCTCCGGTCGCGAACTCTTCTCCTCGATGATCTCCGCGATGCGGGGGTAGTCGCCGGTGCCCACGAAGATGTCCACCTCGGGCAGCTCCCGGGCCAACTCTTCCTGGTAGCGCTGGGGGAGGCAGCCGGTCACGATGAGGAGCCGGCAGCGGCCGTCCTGTTTCCGGTCGGCCAGGTCGAGGATCGTGTCGATGCTCTCCTGTTTCGCCTCTTTGATGAAGGAGCAGGTGTTGACGATGATAATGTCCGCCTCGCGCTCGTCGGTGGTGATCTCGTAGCGGTCCTTTGCCAGGCGGCCGAGCATTACCTCCGCATCCACCAGGTTCTTGGGGCAGCCGAGGCTGACCATGCTGACTTTTTCTTTTGCGTTACTCACTGAATCCCCTTGTTAATCCCTGAAATTTACGAACTGGAGTTCCACCCCCAGATCCTTTCCCTTGAGAAGCTTGATAACATCCTGGAGGTCGTCGCGGTTTTTGCCGGTCACCCGCACCTGGTCATCCTGGATTTGCGCCTGGACCTTGAGCTTGGACTCCTTGACGACGGCAATGATGTCCTTTCCCTTCTCCTTGGAGATACCCTGCTGGATATCGACCGCCTGCCGCACCATGCCGCCGGATGCCGGCTCCACATTGCCGTACTGGAGCGATTTGATGGATATTCCCCGCTTGATGCACTTGGACTGGAGAATGTCGACCACCGCCTTGAGCTTGTAGTCATCGTCGGCCAGCAGTTTGATGGCGTCCTTTTCCAGCTTGATCTCGCACTTGCTTCCCTTGAAATCGTAACGCTGTGAAATCTCTTTCACGGTCTGGTTCACCGCGTTGTCGACCTCCTGCATTTCCACCTTCGAAACGATGTCGAATGAGGGCATGGTTTCCTCCCTGGATAATGTTATTTGACCCCCGGTGCCTGGATTACCTCAACGCCGGCAGGAGCCTTGAATGTAAAGAGAGAACCGGCCAGCCCACGGTTCACCCGTATTTTTGAGAATTCGAAGGCGGTGCGGCTCCCCATCTGGTCAACCACAACGGATGAAACGATGGGAAAGGGTACCGTGGCTTTGCCCGCCCGTTGGTACTCCTCGACCGCCCTGGCCGAAACGGTGAGCTGGAGCCGGGCAAAGGCCTGGCCCTGCTTTTTGGGCACCAGGTCCAGGACGTGGTTCCCTTTGGCGTCGCGTCCGTTTCCCGCAAAGGTTACGGTGAAGTCGCGCGATATCTGGCCGATGCCGGTCAGGTAGGAAAGGGCGACCCCCCCGCCGCCCGCAAAGAGGGCAGAGGCATCCATGGTCATGACCTGCCGGTTCTCGGGCAGATAGTACCAGACGGTCTTGCCGTCGGAAACGATCTGCTGGGACGGTTTGGCGTAGTTGAAGCGAAAGAGCGCCCGGTCGCCGGCACCCTTGCGGATGAACAGCTCGCCGGAGCCGGTCTGGGCCCGCTTGACCGCCGCCATTTCGGTCCGCTGGGTGAAGGAGGCCTGCAGGTCCCTGAGGGATGCGTATCCCTGTTCAAGGGTGGCCACCACGTCAGCCAGGGGGGCTGACGGTGCCGCCGTGGCGACGCCCGTCCCCAGAAGCAGGGTAACGGCAAGCAGCAATAGTATGCGCGGCAGAGTCATGTTCCGGTCCTCGTTCTGTTCAAAGGATGACGCGATTGAAAAGGGACGAGGGCGGCATGTGCCACACCGCCCTCGCCTGAGCCAGATTCGGGGTCAGCGCCGCCGGGGCGGCTGAACCACCTGAACTCCCGGCGGGATGGCGAAGGTGAAGAGCGACTCGCTCAGGAGGATGTTCGTCCGGGCGTTGCTGAATTCGATGATCGTGGTGTTTCCCTGGTGGTCCACCACGGTGGTGGAAAGGATGGGAAACGTCCACTCCTGGCGGCCGAGGGATGCAATGCTGTCGGCAATCCTCCTGCCGCTGCGGACATAGTTTGCCACCGCCTCGCCGTTGACCGCCATGTAGAGCCTGGCGATGGTTGCCGTTGCCCGGCGCGGCGTCAGTTCCAACACGTAATTCCCCCCGATGTCCCTCCCCTGGGGTGAGAAGACGACGAGAAAATCCTTGGATATCCGGCCGAGCCCCTGGAGGAAATTGGACGCCTGGTTGCGCTCAGGGTCGAAGGTGTAGGGGTTGAAGACCGGCGAAACATCGCTCACGATTACCTGACGGTTTTCGGGGAGGTAGGTCCAGAGGGTCCGGCCGTTGCTGACGATCTCGTGTCTCAGGGGGCGGAAGTAATCAAACCGGAACATGAGCGGTTCCCGGCTCGTGGCGGGCCGGAAGAACATCTGGCCGTCGGCCCGCATCTCGCGGTTCTGGGCCGCCAGGGTCGAGCGCTGGAAAAAGTCGGCCGTCACCGAAACGAGGGGGGGCAGTCCCGAGGTCCGGTTTGGCCTGAATGTTTTTTCCACGGTGTCGATCACGTCCTGGAGCCCGACATTCACCGGGCCGGGCGCGGCCATGACCGTCAATGGAAGCAGGGCGACCGCCAGGATCGCCGCCAGGAGTCTGAGCCCCTTCATATCACCTCTTCGTTGCCCGCCGGCGTCCGGACCGTGCGATCACATGCGCTTGATGGGGCGCTGGAGCGCCCGCACCGTGATAATTCCTGTTACCGTATTGAATTCCAGGCTCCGGCCGTAATCGTCGCCGGTGTCCGATGCCGCCAGAGGGATCCCGCGCCGCTCGAGAGCCTCTTTGGCTGCCGTTACGTTACGCTCGCCGATGCCGCTGTGGGTGGTGCGGTGCTGCGGTTCGAACATGGTCGCGCCGCCGGCCAATTTTGCCACAAGACGTTCAGCGACGCAACCGCATTTAATGAGCTCTTCAATCATCAGGTCAACCGCCCAACAGGTGAATTTTGCTGATCTAACCATGGTGTCCATCCCTCGGACCGGAGCGGGGAGGAGGGTGTGGGCGAGCCCGCCGGTGAGCGCGACCGGATCGTGGAGTGCAATGCCGACGCAGGAGCCGAGGCCGTAGGTCATGAGGATCGTCGGGGCCGATGCAATCTTGAATTCCGATATGCCGACGCTGACGATCCGGCTCAAAGTTTTACCCCGATGGCATCGAGGATGATCCTGAGAGATTCGGGGTCGGGGAGCAGGAAGAACTGGCCGCCGATTTTCTCCTCTTCGCCGAAGAATTCAGTTTCCACCATGAGCGCCAGGTCGCCTACCTCGCCCAGTTCGATCAGGACGTAGTCGATGACCGCACCTGCCATGTCGAAGGAAAGGACCGGAACCGAAGGAATCAGGGTCTTGCGCATGAGAGCGCCCAGGGCGTTGAGGTAGGCCGAGGCCAGGATGTTCCCCACTTCCTTGAGCGCCGAAATCTCTAACTCGGTGAGGAGGGACCCTTCGCTCTTTTCACGGGGGAGAAGCCGGGAAAGGAGCTTGAGGGCACTCTCCCTAGGCAGGACGATGAGGATGTTGCCCCGGGCGTCGCCGAGCATCTGGAGATAAATTCCGACAACGATCCGCTCAGCGCCGCCGAACGCCTCGGGAACCTCGGTGATCTTCATGAGGTGGACCTTCGGCACCTGGAGGGTTATCCCCTTGCCGATCAACTGGGAAAGGGCTGTGGCTGCGTGAGCCACACCGATGTTGCTTACTTCCTTGAGGGCGTCCAGGTGCTCCTCGGTCAATGCATCGAATTTCATGCGATCGTTCCCCCTTTGTGCGCACCGTCAGGGTGCATGAAGACGCGGCGCCGGCTGGTGGCCCCGTCGACAAGATTGGGGAGGTCGAGGATGAAGATGACCCGACCGTCTCCCAGGATAGCTCCTCCCGCAAGCCCTCTGGCACGATTGAGCGGCGTGCCGAGCGGCTTGGTGAACACCTCTGCCTGTCCGATAAACCGGTCCACGGCAAACCCCATTGTACGGCCTGCAACGTCGGCCGTCAGAACGGGCGAGAAATCCCCGCCGGACGTCGGGCCGGTCCCCACGAGCAGGCCCAGGTCAACCAGTGGGAGGGTTTCCCCGCCCAGATCGAAAACAGCCCGCCCATCTTCGGTGCGCCGGAGCCGCCGGTCCAGCTCGATGGTCCGACGGACGGCGTTGACGGGAACCGCCATGGTCAGCTGGCCGCAGCCCACCAGGAGGACATGGATGATCGCCACGCTCAGGGGGAGCCGAAGGGTGATCCTGCTCCCCCGGCCTCGCTCGGACTGGATGGAGAGGCTGCCACCCGCCCGACTCACTGCGGCTTGCACGGCATCCATCCCCACCCCTCTTCCGGATACCTCGGTGACGCTCCTGGCCGTGGAAAAGCCCGGCCTGCAGACGAGCATCAACGCCTCCGGCCGGCTGAGCGTCGCCGCCTCTTCCGGGGTGATGATCCCTTTGGCAAGGGCGGCGTCGACGAGAGATGCCGGATCCATGCCCCGACCGTCATCCGTCACCGTTACGTCCAGATGGTCTTTTTCCCTGTGAACCGACAGGACGATCCGACCTTCCGCCCCCTTTCCGGCCGCAATCCGTTCCTCCGGCGACTCGATGCCGTGATCGACGGCATTGCGCAGAGCATGGAGCAGAGGGTCGGGGAGAATCTCGAGTATGCCGCGATCCAGTTCCTGATCCTTGCCATCGATGACCAGCGTTGCCTCTTTCCCGCTGCGGCGGGCCAGATCCCGCACCATGCGGGGAAAACGGTCGCAGATGGTGCCGAAGGGCATCATTCTGGCCGACATGACCTCGCGCTGCAGGTCGCGGATCAGTTTTGACAGTTCGGTCGCCGCATCCCGCAGTGGTTCGGATTCGAGCCCGGCCGCCAGATCCATGATCCGGTTCTTGCCGGTGACCAGTTCGCCGGTTATGTTGACAAATCGGTCAAGAAGCTCTGACCGGATCCGGACGGTTCGCGCCCCGTCGCTTTCGTCGCGACGTGCCGGTTCCGGCTGGTCGGAGGGCTGCGGGGGCGGAGATGTCTCTGCGTCGGCCGGAGCCGCCGAGGCTGGGGCCTCCTGCCCGGCAACCAGGGCGAGTCTGGCGCAGAGGTCTGTCGCGTCGAGGGAGCCGTTCCCGCCGCCGGTCACGTCCTCCACCATTCTTCCCAACTGGTCCGCGCAGGCCAGCAGCAGATCGGCGATGTGCCGGCCAAAGGGAATCCGGCCCTTGCGGACGCGGTCCATCAGGTCTTCCATGCGGTGGGAAAGGTCGGCTATGCCGTCATATCCCATGGAGCCCGCCATGCCTTTGATGGAATGGGCGGTGCGGAAGAGCGAGTCGAGGCGTTCGCCGTTCGCCGGGTCCTTTTCCAGGGCCAGCACCTCTTCGCCCAGGCGCTCCAGGTGTTCCCGGGCCTCGGCAACGAAGAGGTCCCGGTACTGGGACATGTCCATGTCTAGCCCTCGGTCACCTGCTTCATCACATCCTTGACCCGCTCCGGATTGAACGGTTTGAGGATGAAGTCTTTCGCGCCCACGTTCCGGGCCTTGTCCACGAGGCTCTCCTGGCCGACCGCGCTGCAGATGACCACGCGGGCCTTGGGATCGATGGCCATGATTTCACGCAGGGCTTCAATACCGTTTTTCACCGGCATGATGATGTCGAGGGTGACGACGTCGGGGCGCACGTCACGGAACGTCACCACCGCCTCCGCGCCGTCCGAAGCTTCGGCGACCACTTCGTACCCCGCATCCTCGAGTATGCCCCGCAGCATGTTGCGCATGAACAGAGCGTCATCCACTATCATTACTCTTTTGGCCATGAGCCCTCCATTACAGTCACAGAATCTCTTCCACTTCTTCGATCAGTCTGCCGGTCGCCAGGACGCCGACCCGCTCACCGGCAATCTCCAGGTATCCCTCGAAACGCGGATGTTCACTCGGGGACCGGGCGCTATCCTCCACGCTCACGATGACTACCGGTCCCTCCACCAGCAGGGCCAGGTCGGATACCTGGTGGTTGAGCGCAAGAAACGCATGGTTCCGCCCGATCGCCCCTCCGTGGAGAAACGTCGCCAGATCCAGGGCCGGCATGATTCTCCCGTGTACGTTCAGTGCCCTGCCGAGCAACGGCGGGACCGCCGGCACCGGATGGGTGGCGGCGCCCTCCAGCACCTCCGCCGTTTTGTCCAGGGGGAGGGCCAGTTTCCGGTCAGTCACCGTAAAGATGACGTAGCGATCCATTCGGTCGCTCACGGCGCTTTGTTGCCACCCTCGGAGCGGGGAAGGGTGAAGCGCTCCACCACTCCCATGAGGGCCCCGGCCAGGTCGGCCAGGTCGCGGGCGGCCACGGTCATCTCGTGCATGGCGATTGCCTGCTGCTCGGAGGCGGCCGATACCTCCTCGGTGGCGGCGGCATTGTCTTCGGCAACGCGGGCGATTTCGTCGACGGCAGTGACCATCTTCTGTGCTCCATCGGTCTGGATGTGGGAGAGGTCGGCGATGCTGCCCGCCCTCCGCTCCGTTTCCAGGGCATTGGAGAGAATGTCCTGGAAGGCGCCGGCCGTGATATCCACGTTGCGCTTCCCTTCGCCGATGTCGCGGGAGCTTTCTTCGATGAGTTGCTGGACGCGACGGCTTTCCTCGCGCACCGCGGCAATGAGTTCAGTGATGTGAGCCGCCGATTTGCCGGTACCGTCCGCCAGTTTCCGGACCTCGTCCGCCACCACGGCGAACCCCTTGCCGTACTCTCCGGCCCGGGCCGCTTCTATGGAGGCGTTGAGGGCCAGGAGATTCGTCTGGCGGGCGATCTCGGCGATGAAGTCGGCGATCTTGCCTACTTGCTGCAGCCGGGCGTTGAACGAGAGAAACTGGGCGCTGCTCTCCTCAACCTTGCCGAAGAAGCTGGTCATCCGCTCCAGCGAATCGTTGGCCAGTTTTTGCCCCCGCCGTGCGGTGCGACTCGTTTCCTGGGCCGCCTTTGCCGATTCCCGCGCCCGCTTCGACACCAGTTCTACGGAGATGGCCATTTCATGGATGATGCGGGAGCTTCGCTCCACCATCTCAGCCTGGGTGCCCGCGCCCCGGGCGATCTGCTCCACGGCCTGGGCCACCTCCTCGGAGGAGGAGTTCACCTCGACCGTCGAATCGGACAAGGTGCGGGCAGAGGCGGCAACCTTTTCGGCCGTGGTCCGGATGTGTCCCACAAGCTCCCGGAGGCTGCCGACCATGATGTTGATGGAATCGCCCAGGTCAACCGTCTCATCGGGGAAGCGTCCGGACGGGAGCGCCACGTCCCTGGTCAGGTCGCCGCGGCTGATGGCCTCGGCCGACTCGGTCAGTAGCCCCATGTTGCGCGCGACACCCCGCGAGAAGATCCAGCCGAGAATCAGCCCGATGGTCATGGCCACGACGTAGGTCAGGATATGGGTGATTTCGGGCGCGTAGCCGAGGAGACGGATGCCGGTGGGAACAAAGGCCACCGCTGCCACGACCACCACAAATCCGAGGATGAACTTGTAGCCAAGAGGGATGCGCATACTCGCTCCACAGGCCGACGGCGCCGCAGTCGCACGTCGTCGGGGGAAAAATCACGGCTGTTAGTATACCGAAAAGCGATTCTTCGTGTAAATCCGTTCCACCGGACAGATGGTCCCGAAGCGCCGCCGCAGTTCTCCCACGAGAGTCTCGGCCTTGCCGAGGATCAGAATACCGCCCTGGGTGAGGGCATTGGAGAGCCCCAGAAGAATGCGTTCCTGCTCCCGCCGTTCAAAGTAGATGAGAACGTTGCGGCAAAGGATCAGATCGCTCTCCACATGGTTTCCGGTATCGAAGAGGTCTCCGCGGCGAAACTCCACCATCCCGCGGATGGCGGGACTGAGGCAGAATTTGTCGCCGTTGCGGCAGAAATGGCTGTTGAGCAGGTGGGCGGGGGCTTCCTGGAGACGTTCGTGCCCATATATCCCCCGCTGCGCCGCTTCAAGGATTCCATCATCTATATCGGTCGCTACGATGGAAACCTTGAACTCTTCCAGTTCCTTCGCGAACCGCTCCGCCAGAATGAGGGCCAGGGTGAACGGCTCCTCGCCGCCGGCGCATCCGGCGCTCCACAGGGTCAGGTGCTCCCGCCCTTCGGCCCTCAGTCGGGCAAAAAGCGCGGGGAACACCTCGGTGCCGAGCTTTTCAAAGGTGGATCGGTTGCGGAAGAACTGGCTCACATGAATAGTCAGCCCTTTGACCAGCAGGTCCAGTTCTTCTTCGCTCCGCTGGAGCAGGTCGCAATAATCGTCAACCGTTGCCGCCCGGGTCGCCCTGATCCGGATGGAGATCCGGCGCTTGATGTATTTGTCCTTGTAGCTGGCAATGTCAAAATTTCGTCTTGCGCAGAGGATGTCGCGTATGCGTAGGAATGCCGTGTCCGAAAAGCCGCCGGCCGGTTCTTCGGTGGGGATGCTCACCCGTCTGTGCTCGTTCATGTGCCAGTTCATCATGTGGTGATTGATTCGTCTTTCCACAGACAGCAAGAAACGTTCCGTGACGGCGCATGCGCAATGCCGCGAGGCAGTCGGCCCGGCGCTGGGTTTACGGCGCGAAATGGTTGAAGCCGCGGCGTCTCGGTGGGATAAGGGTCCCGTCTGCTGCGGTGACCGTGACGTCCGACCCGTCAACGATGGCACCGATCCGGGTCGCTGTAACGCCGCTCGCCGCCAGCAGCGCCTCCACCTCGGCCGTCCGCCCCGGCGCCGCAGTGAAGAGTAGTTCGTAGTCCTCGCCTCCCGCCAGTGCCAGAGAGAGGGGGTCGGGTGCCACGTCGGGCGCCCGTTGGCTGAAGTAGGGAGAACGGGGGATGAGGGATGCGTCGATGCGGGCGCCGACCCCCGAGCCGGTCAGGATGTGCCCCAGGTCGGCAAGGACACCGTCGCTCACGTCGATCATGGCCGAGGCCATGCCCGATTCGGCCAGGCTCAGGCCGGCGGAGACGCGGGGCGAGGGGTTGAGGTGGCGTTCGACGGCATGTCCGGAGCGTTCGCCTCTGCGCAGCAGTTCGAGCCCCAGGGCTGAATCTCCGACGGTACCGGTGACGAACACGTCGTCGCCCGGCCGAGCCCCGTTGCGCGGGATGATCCGTGTGGGGACCTGTTCGCCGTGGAGGGTGATGGAGATGACAAGCCCGGAGGAGGAGCGGCAGGTATCGCCGCCGATGAGGGTGACACCGAATTCCTCTGCCAGGGAGATGACGCCGTCGGCGAACCGGTCGAGAAATTCAACCGGCAGATCGGTTGGAATGGCAAGACAGAGCAGCGCATGGCGAGGGTGTCCCCCCATGGCGGCAATGTCGGAGACGTTGACCGCCAGGGATTTGCGGCCGAGCCTGAAGGGGTCGGTGAAGGAGAGGTCAAAGTGGATGCCTTCAACGAGCATGTCGGCGGTGGACAGCAGGAGGCGCCCCGCTTCCGTTTCGGTAACGGCAGCGTCGTCGCCGATGCCGAGGCGAACCCCGGCACCGGCGGCTACTTTGCCGGCAATCCTGTCGATAAGGCCGAATTCACCGATCTCGCCGAGTCTCACCCCTTGGCCCCGGCGGCAGTGGCTTTAGTGGGAGCCGCTATGCCGCGACGCGGAGCGGTACGCGCCTTTGCGGCCGGTTTCCCCTCGGCGGCGGCGGGCGGAGGCGGCGGATAGCTTTCCAGGGCCACCTTCAGTACGTCGTCGATAACCTTGGCGGACACCACCGTGACCTTTTTGAGGATGGGCTTGGGTACCTCGTCCAGGTCCTTGACGTTCTGCTCGGGGATGACGATGGTGGTGATCCCCGCCCGGATGGCGGCCAGCATCTTCTCCTTGAGCCCGCCGATGGGAAGCACTTTGCCCCGCAGGGTGATCTCGCCGGTCATGGCCACGTCCTTGCGGACCGGCACGCGGGTCAGGGCCGAGACCAGGGCGGTTGCCATGGTGATGCCGGCTGAGGGGCCGTCCTTGGGGATGGCGCCGGCTGGCACGTGAACGTGGATGTCGACCCCGGCCAGGAAATCCTCAGGCAGGTGAAGTTCCTGTGCCTTGGAGCGGATGTAGGACAGGGCGGCCTGGACCGACTCCTTCATCACGTCTCCCAGGTGTCCCGTGAGGGTAAGCCCACCCTTGCCCTTCATAATGGTGGCCTCCACGAAGAGAACCTCTCCCCCCACCGGCGTCCAGGCAAGGCCGGTGACCACGCCCACGTCGTTGTGCTCCATCTCCACTTCGCGCAGATACTTGGCCGGACCGAGGTACTTGGCCACCGTGGCGGGGGTGATGCGATAGAGTTTCTTCTCCCCCTCGGCGATCTTGCGCGCTACCTTGCGGCAGACGCTGCCGATCTCCCGTTCCAGGTTCCGCAGTCCTGCTTCGCGGGTGTACTTGGCGATGATGGTGCGGAGCGCGTCGTCGGTAAAGCTGATGTGTTTGCCGGTAATCCCGTTCTCTTTGGTCTGGCGTGGGATGAGATACCGTTTGGCGATTTCCAGCTTCTCTTCCTCGGTGTAACCCGACAGGTTGATCATTTCCATCCGGTCCAGCAGCGGCCCCGGAATGGTGTCGTACTGGTTCGCGGTGGCGATGAACATCACGTTGGAAAGGTTGAAGGGGAGGTTGATGTAGTGATCCGAGAACATGTGGTTCTGTTCCGGATCGAGCACCTCGAGGAGCGCCGAAGAGGGGTCGCCTCTGAAATCGGCGCCGAGTTTGTCAAGTTCGTCGAGCATGAAGACCGGGTTGTTGGAGCCCGCCTGCTTGAGTCCCTGGATGATCCGCCCCGGCAACGCTCCCACGTAGGTGCGCCGATGGCCCCGTATTTCGGCCTCGTCCCGCACGCCCCCGAGGGAGATGCGTACGAACTTCCTGCCCAGGGCCCGGGCAATGGACTTGCCGAGAGAGGTTTTGCCGACCCCCGGAGGGCCCACGAAGCAAAGGATCGGTCCCTTCATCTTCTTGCGGAGCTTGCGCACCGCCAGGAATTCAAGAATCCGCTCTTTGATCTTGTCCAGGTAGTAATGGTCCTCGTCCAGGATATTCCTCGCCCGTTTGATGTCGAGAATGTCGCGGGTCGAGGTGCTCCAGGGGAGTTCCACCATCCAGTCGAGGTAGGTCCTGAGCATTCCGGCTTCGGCGGCCTCCGGATGCATCTGCTCCAGGCGTCCCAGTTGCTTGAGGGCCTCCTTCTCGACGGGCGGAGGCATCTTGGCCTGCTCGATGGCCTTGCGCAATTCCATGATTTCTTCGGACTTGGCATCGGTCTCGCCCAGCTCCTGCTGGATGGCTCGCAACTGCTCGCGCAGAAAATATTCGCGCTGGCTTTTGCCCATCTCCTCCTTGGCTGCAGTCTGGATCTTCGCCTGCATGTCCAGGAGCTCGTGCTCTTTGCTCAGGAGTTCGTTCACCCGCTGGAGGCGTTCCACCGGGTCGATGATCTCCAGAAGCTTTTGGGCCTCTTCCACCTTGAGGCCGATATTGCTGGCGACCAGGTCGGCGAGGCTGCCGGGCTCCTGCATGTTCTCGACGATGACGAGCACCTCGGGCGAGACGGGCTTGCCGAGGGAGACGATCTTGGTGAGCTGCTCCTTCACGGCCCGCATGAGGGCCTCCACCTCCAGCGAATCCTCGGGAGGGGTCGGCTCGACCACCCGCTCGATAGCTACGGAGTAGTAGGGCTTCGATTCTACGAACGAAGTGATCCGCCCTTTGGCAAGGCCCTGAACGAGAATCTTGACCCGTCCGTCCGGCAGCTTGAGCATCCTCATGATCATCGCTACGGTGCCCACGGGGTAGATCCCCTCGGGGGTCGGATCTTCGTCGCCGATCTCTTTCTGGGTGGCCAGGAAGATGAGCCGGTCCTTGGAAAGCGCCTGGTCAACGGCGTTGATCGAAATCTCCCGGCCCACGAAAAGCGGAAGAATCATGTACGGATAGACCACAACGTCCCGAACCGGCAACAGGGGCAGCACGTCCGGTATTTTTAGCTCCTCGTTTTCCTGTTTATGGTCATCCATCAGTTGTCTCCTTGTATGATCGGTATATCCCGCATGACCTTCCGCCGGTCGCTGAGGCGGGGAAAGGTCACTGTCAGTACGCCGCGGCGATAGTCGGCACGGACGGCGCTTACATCAACCGTCGGCGGGATTTCGACGGTTCGGCAGAAGCGCCCGAAGCGGCGCTCGAGGCAGAGGTAGCTGCCCCCTTCGCGGGAATCGTCCCGCTTCACCCCTTCAAGGATCAGCATGTTGCAGCAAAGCTTCAGCGACAAGTCTGCGGGATCGGTGCCGGGAAGGTCGAACTCCACGGAAAAGGCATCCGGCGTCTCGAAAATATCGACGGGCGGCGAAAGATCACATTCGGCGACGCTGCCGGCTTCCGAGCGAAGAATGAAGTCGAACGCCTCGTCCATCTGGAGCTGCAGCAGTGCTGCCCAGTCGAGCGGATCCTTGGGAGATGCGGCCATGTTCACCCCGCGAGTTCAGAAAGGCCGGAAGAGGGCGCACATCTTCGTGCCCACCCTTCCGGCTTTTGAAGATTTAATCATCTTTAGCCGTGAAGTCAAGGTAATACCCTCCGGAGCCCAACAGCGAAAACCGGTATAACTCGGCTTGCCGCTTGGGATTGCATGACAATGATTTGAAATTTGGCTGACGTCTGTGTATAATCCGCCCGTCGTCAATTCTGGCTGGAACAATGTCCGCACCGCCCCTTCCCGTCCGGACCCTGTCGCTCCGGTGGCTGCCTTCTCCTTCCCACGGGGTCTGCGGCGCCACAGACTCACGCCGCGTGTTTTCTCCGCCCGGAGCACCCCTACGGTTTCCGTCTCCCGACGATACCCGCATTATCCGTTCCGGCCCAGGCCTGCCCGCCAGGCACCGACCCTTGCGAACCTCACGTTGCGGCGAGTTCGCAGCAAACCACTCTGGGAGGACCTTTGTGAAAAAATACCTTACACTCTTCGTGCTTTCCCTGTCGGCCGCGACCGCGCTGGGGGGGGAGGCAGTTGCCGCCCAGGAGCGGTGCTGGGAGGCGAAGAGGCTTGTCAAATCACTTTCGGGCGAGGATGAGGACGCCCGGGCGAATACTGAAAAACGAATCCTCGAATATTGCTCCGACGGCGCTGCCGGCCATTTCGTCAAGGGGCTCCGGGCCGAGCGTGAAAAACGCTTCGACCAGGCGGTGACGGAATATCGCGAAACGCTCCGGATGGACCCTTCGTTTCCCGATGCCCAAGGAAGTCTCGGCCTGGTCCTGCTGGCCAAGGGTTCCGCCGACGAGGCCGTGGTGGAACTGACCCGCGCCCTGGCCGAAGATTCCAAGCCCCGCTATCATCAGGGCCTCGGCAAAATTTTTGCTGAACGCTCCCTCTATTCCCTAGCCCTTTATCATTATGCCGAAGCCCTGCGCGAACTCCCCGACGACCCGTCGATTCGTGTGGACCTCGCACAGGTCTACCGGCAGGCAGGCAAAAAGGAAGAGGCGGAGAAGGAGCTGAAAAAGGCCCTCACCGTTGCTCCGGCCAATGAAAATGCCCGCCTTGCCCTCGCATCTCTCTATCTGGCCGATGGCCGCACCGAAGGCGCGGTCCAGGAACTCAAGCAGGCCCAACTGGCCAATCCCGGCAACCGCGGCATCCACCTCCTCCTTGCAGAAGCATATGAAAAACTTGGTGATCGCAAGGCCGCCGAGTACGAATACACCCTTTCCGGGCGCCAACGAGGCGTCCTTCCCGAAGAATACCTCCGTCGGGGTGACGAACGGATGGCAGCCAAAGAGTTCCCCAAGGCCGTGGAGGAGTACCGTGCTGCCCTGAAAGAGCGTCCCGGGTCCGCGGAGGTGCTGCATAAGCTGTCCGGTGCCCAGGCAGCCGCGGGGCTCGATGACGATGCCATTGCATCCTACCGCGAACTGCTGCGAGTAAAGCCCGGCAATGCCGCTAATCATTACAACCTCGGCATTATCTACGAGCGCAAGGGGCTCATCGACGAGGCCGTGGTGGAATACAAACAGGCGGTTCGACTCTCTGCCGAGCACGGTGACGCCCGGCGCCGACTCGCCGATATCTACACCCTGCGCGGCAGCCATCCCCAAGCCATTGAGCAGTACCGCGAACTCCTCAAGCGGGGCGACAGCAATCCCGTCCTCCATCTCAAGCTTGCCCGCGGTTTCATGTCCTCGAAGAACACCAAGGATGCCATAGCCTCTTACAGCGAGGCCCTCAAGCTCGACCCGGACAACCTGGAAGCCCATCGGGAACTCGCTGCCGTCTACCGCAAGTTGAACCAGATGGACGACGCAGCCAAGCAGTATCGCGAGGTGCTCCGCATCAAAAAAGACGATGCCGAGGCCCGCAACATCCTGACGGCTATTTACGTCAAGGAGAAGAAGTACGACGAACTGGTCCCCCTTCTCCAGGAAGGGGTCGAACTGGCTCCCAACGACGCCATGAGCCACTACAAGCTCGGACTCATCCATGAATTCCGCAAGGACTACGATTCAGCTGAGGCCAGCTACCGGAAAGCAACCGAACTCAAGGATGATCACGCAAAGGCCCTCAATGCCCTTGGCCGCATCTATCTGAAAACCGGCAAGCTTACCGAGGCCAAGGAGGCCCTGGAAGCGGCCAAAAAGGCCGACCCCGGCATGGAAGAGACGGCGGTTCTTCTTAGCAATATCAAGGATGAGCTGAGCCCGGAGCCGAAGCGGTACGTGAAGAAAAAAGGGACCAAAGGGCGCAAGACCGCCGTTTCCAAGAAGAGGTCCGGCAAGAAAAGCTCAGCCAAGGCGAGCACAACGAAAAAGAAGTCGACGAAAAAGAGTTCGTCGACCACGAAGAAAAAAAGCGGCAAATAATCAGCGGGCCGGCTGCGCCGCAGATATCGGGGGCGGGATGGACCTGATGCATAACAAAAGGGGGTCGGCGGATAGCCGGCCCCTTTCTGTTGTGTTTGAGCGGATCAGTCGTCTTTTTTGGGTTCGTCTTTTTTCTGGGGTTTGATCTCGATCTCTTCTTTCCCTTCGGACGCCTTCTTGAAATTGCGGATACTCTTGCCGAGTGCGCCACCGATTTCCGGCAGCCGTCCCGCGCCGAATACCACCAGAACGATAATCAGAATCACGATAAGCTCCGGCATGCCGAATCCGAACATACGGTAACCTCCAAAAAACTATAGAGTTGTCAGCGAGTATTGCATCCGTCCGGCGAAAAATCAAGCGCAACGACCGTGGAGTACATATCCCGGGCGCCTTTGCGGCCCGGTCTTACATTTCCTCCGTTTGCTGCTATACTGTATAACCATTTAGTTCAGGTCGCCGGCTTTCATGCACGGCGAAATCGTCGGCCAAGGCGGCCGGACGAAAGGAGAAAGCGATGAAGTGTCCCCATTGCGGCAGCAGAACAGCGGTCCAGATCGACATGCATTCGGAAGGGTTCAGTTCGGAAGAGTCGCCCGTGAAGGAGTGCGGCGACTGTGGACTTGTCTGGCGGGTACGGGTGGTCAAGGGCAGCTCGCAGATAGACATCATCAAGGAATCCAGCCAGGCGGTTAAAAAATGAAAAGCCTCCCGTGCGGGAGGCTTGTGCCGCGGTAAGAAGGGGAGCCGCCGATCAGGCCGGCTCGAACAGATCCTTGCCCGCCCCGCAGATGGGGCAGACCCAGTCATCGGGCAACTCCTCGAAAGGCGTGCCGGGATCGATGCCGTTTTCCGGGTCTCCCGCCTCGGGGTCATACTCATACTGGCAGATGGTACATCTCCAACGCTCCATGGGCCATGGTCTCCTTTCCAGCCGGAGAGGGATTTCTTCTCCATCTCTCCGGGCCGTGGTTGATGGCTATCCTTTCCAACTGATGCACTGAACCGGGCACCCGTCGATGGCCTGCTGGATTTCCTGCTCGCCGGCCCCGTTGGGATCATACACCTCCGACTTGCCGTCCTCGTTGAACCGGAACACTCCCGGACAGGTCGATACGCAGAGCCCGCAGCTGATGCATGAATCCTGATCAACCGTCGGTATTCGTGCCATGTGGAGCCTCCTTGTGTGTCGAATGGTGTCCATTGTAGCAGTGGAACAACCGCTGTCAATGGCGGCGCTGCCGTGTCATTTGCCGGAATTTCCCCTCTGTACGCCCTCGCAGCCAGTCAGCGGCGGCCCTGAGTTACGGACCCTTTCATCTTATCCCGATGCACACTCTTTTCAGGCTGTGAAGCCTCCCATGCACGTTGTGTCTTCCGCGCCACACAAGGACAAGGCGCTCCTCGTCCGGTTCGGCGATGAGCGTATCGAGTTGCATCTTCAGTTCATGGACCGTCGCTCCGATCGCCACCGAGACGCGGGGTGCGATGCCGGGCAGGGTAAATTCCAGCCTGCCGTTGCGCGAGGCGTTTGTGACAAGCACCTGTTCCGTGCCCGACAGGTGACGGTTTGACATGAGGCCCGGTGGCGCGGACGAGTGGAAGCGCGAATCCATATCCTCCGGCGGGAGGGGGTTCACGTACTTTCGCCAGTGATCGTCATAGGTGCCGGCGTACTTCGCCCGAGGCTGCCAGTGGGGCGGAATCGGCCCGAACCCCATGGGCCGGGGACGGTCGTCGGTCTTTCTTATGAGATGCGTCGGGTCTTCCAGGTTGGGAAGGCGAAGACCGTCGATCTCCTGTTTCGTTCTTTTCGCCAGAATGCCCCTCCCCACCGGATTTTCGAGGCAGAACTCATGGTTTTTCGGGTCGGGCCAGCTCGTATCCGCCCCTCCGAAGGCCCGCTCCCAGACGAGGGGAATCTTCTCGAACGGAGCAGCCCTCGACATCGACACCATTCCCAGGCACTTCATCCAGATCCGTTCGCCGAAGACCCGTACCATCGTTCGCACCGGCCCCACGGCGAAGGTCACATCCACCGACTCGACTCCCACCTTTGGCGCCCAGGCGTGGCCGAGGAGGATGCAGTCGGTCCCCGGCTTTTCCAGTATGATGTCGGTGTCGTGGATGAGACTCGATGAGGCGGGATCGCCGGAGTAGAGAGGCTCGAAGCGGATTGGCACCTGCTCTTCCGCCACGGAGAGGGTTCCGTCCCGATTGATCCGCCACGTTCCCTTGACGATGACAAGGAGCGTTTCGGCGCCGTGGCGGTCGGAGAGAAAGAGCGGGGTGGCGGCGAAGGGGGTGGAGTTGAGGAGGTCCATCCGGTCTGTCTCTTTCTATAGTTATGCTGCAGAGCATCCACAACAATTTCCGCCAACCGCAGATGGGTCAGTGTACCGGCCGTAATAATCCGGAGCAGGCTGATCACCAGGGGACAGGATGAGCCGCAACGTCTTTGCCATACTTTTTACCTCGTTGATATCGCAGCAGGCTGTTGAAACAGTCATCACGCAGCAATACGCGATGAACCATCGCACGATACGCCAATGTCTTGTTGCTGCATTCAATGCTTGTTCCCAAGTCCCTGCTTCTTCTCTCTGGTCAGCTTTTCCAGATCGTTCTTAACGATGTAGTCGTGGAACGACATCTTGCCCTTTTCGGGAAAGTCCCGGTTTTCCAAATCCCAGTGGTAGATCTTGTCAAGTCTTGAACCGACAAAACCGGTCGGGTTGGTGGTCCAGGCGAATTTCCCTTCATCGAAATACGTATCTGCCAGCAGGATTGGCGAACCCAGGTAATGAGGGTATTTTTCGGATATTGGCATCAGGTAGGTCTTATTGTGTCTAGGATAATACTTTTGGTAGGCAACCCATTTACCGTCAGGTGAGAATGAAACATAGCTCCCGGATTCAATTAATAGGTGAGGCGCGTCACTTCTATCCTTGCTCCAAGTTATAAAAGTCTCTTCTTTCATCGCTCCATACAAAAAGGCAAACGGCAGATATGGGTGGATGGCAATCCTTGAAAAATCTAGCTGGTCCTGGTACTTCTTCACCACTTCCTCCAGAGGATGATGAGCTGGTTCTAGATTCATGTTGTAAACGTGTAGTTTTTTTTCGTCAAATTCCCACAAAAAAACCCTATCTTTTGTGGTTATCCATATCGTACCAGGCGCTTTTGGAATTTCCTTGATAACCTTGTGCTTGTCATCACTCAAATCGATCAATTGTAAGGATTTATCTACATCAAATGAATTTTTTGCATTCCTCTTTTGAGATTCTATTTCAAATATAAACCGTTTACGTTCCGCATCGGCCAATGCAATCTTTTTGATATATTGTGTAATTGGAAACACTATCCGGTACTCACGGTGCAGTTTCTTCTTAAAGTCAAACAGCAGAAAACGGCGAACCTGACCGTAGCCCAGGATATCCTTGGCGGTTTGAGCCACAAATTCTCCACCGCCGCTCATGTCGTCTGCAGCATTTCGGAAGTACCGGTCATAGTCTATCTTCCCCTTTGGGAAGGAGATGATGGTAACGGCGTTGCCCATGTCATTGCTCCCCACGGCATTGTCGAAGGGGACGGGGAACAGCGAGACATTACGATAACCGCCGAACAGGCCGCCGCGGATCTTGAAGATTTGAGGCGGAAGGGATATGTCTTCATTCATGTCTTTTTCTTTGTACAGAAGTGGAGTTTCCATTATTTTCCCTCCGTAAGCATTAGTGGAAAGCAGAAAAAAGCAAGCAATTATTCTGAATAATTGTATTGTGCGGTTCATGGCGTCTCCTTATAAATGATATGCCCCTCATTGGCAGCCTTGATCCAAGCGGCATCTTTGCGAATCTCATTGATTTGCTGTTCTTTAAACGGGTCGAGCTCTTCTCGAATCTTTTCATCCTTCGTCCGCATCTCAATGATATTCTCCGCAATCCTCTCAATCCGCTTTTCCAACTGATAGAAACGATAAGGGTTGTACATGGTGAAAGCCGGCCAGAGGCTGGTATCGAAATCATCCAGGAACTTCTTGGTCTCCGTGCAGTAGTCCCACAGATTCTTGCCCACGAAAGGGAAGCTGTAGACGAAGGTCATGTACCAGTCGGTGCCGAACAGGATGCGGTCTTTGATTTTTGGGTGCTTCCGGATGATGGCTTTGAAATCCTTGCGAAATCCGCTGTCGGCGAATGATGACGAGATGTCGGTGTAGAGGTTGGGGTATTCCCCGCTTTCGATCATCTCAATAATCTGGCGGTTCCATTCCACGCCCAGGTCGGTAGGCCCGCCGAAGTGGGCCAGGCAGAGGTACAGGTTTTTAAACGATACGTGCATCCGTCCATCCACCAGTTCAGCGCCTCCGTCCAGCAGTTCCTTCCATGCCTGGGGGGAGACGAAGTGCCTGCTGAAGTAGGCCGGCCTTTTGTCTTGCTTCTGTTTCCGGTCGTTCTCCCCGTCGAGGGGGTGTTCGAAACCGAAGTATTCATCTCGTTCGTAGGCGGCAGCCCCTTTCGGGGTGCAGTGGTTCACGATGGGGATGCCGCGCAGACAGCATTTGGCGTAGAAGTCCTTCAGAATCGGCAGCCGCGGATCCCACGGACGATACCCCTGGGCGGTGTACATCTTGAACCCCAGGTAGATACCCCTGTCTCCAACCTTGTCGAGCACCTCGGTGGCGTTTTTCTCCAGATGCCAGCGGCGCGGATCGAAGTGGTACATGGGGAGAAGCTTCAGAGGATATTTCACGACGGCAAGCTCGGTGTATTGCAGCTGCTTTATCCAATTCTCGTAGAGAACGGTCTCCGCGTCCGGCAGCAGCACCGGCGCAGCGACGATTTTCACCTCTCGGGCATTGCCTTTGTCATCCAGGTAGGAGGCGGTTATTCCTTCTATCCGTGCCTCTTCCTGGTAGTTATCAAACTCCTCCGGCGTCATGTGCTTTTCCGAGGTATTCGCCTGCTTGTCCCGCCTTACATAGACGCTATTGTCGCGCGGGGCCTTTACCCACTCGCCATGCTGCGGCGTCCAGTAGGCGCAGGGCTTGTTCGCTTCGATGTCTTCTCGGTTTGTATAGAGGGGGTTGTAGACCTTGAGACCGAAGTAGCCGTCAATATGGCAGTACTCCATGTCCATGGTCATGACTACGCTGGTGAAGATGAGGTGGGGGGCATCCTTGTAAAGGGCTTCCTTCATGAAGTAGTTGGTTAGAACCTTCTCGCGCTCCAGTATGAAGCCTTCGGCAACCTCGATGGTTTTTTTCTTCTGCTGTGCTACCAGATCAATTAAGGGTGAGGCCTGCAGGATGCCTTCATCAGGATTGTGGGGAGAATTGTCGAACAACTGGGATACGGCACGTACTGGAGCCCAGACAGGCTCGAACAAGGCCGTAAAGATGGCGCCAAGGGTGAGGCCGCTCCCCTCTATCCATCCCCGGGAGGCGGAGGCCGCCGTCTGCAGCATGGCCACTGGGCCCGGCCCCTGGTCCCTGACGAACTGCAGGGGGGCACAGCGCCCGCTCTGAATGTGCATGTGGGAATCGACAATGACGGTCGGCTGGTACATGCTGATAGTGTGGATCTCGCCACACATCATGTCGGGCTTGACGTGCTGGAGAACCTTTCCCTTGGGATCGTTTTGCTCGATTCGCTTGTGGCTGGCGTCTGTCACGGGGTGTCCCCAGGGAGTTTTGTTTGCACTACAGCCGTCCGGTTGTAGAAAAGGGTGTATTTGTTGTTAAGGGCGGCTTCTTCCGGTTCGAAGATGACTTCGAACGTTGCATTGGCGTCCTGATCAGTCAGTTCAATTATTCCCTTTTCGTCGGTAGACTTTTCAACGATGCTGCCGTCCGGCATCTTGATTTTGAATACTCTGCCGCCGATGGGTTTGTTGTCTTCGTGACCGAGTTTGAAAGTCCGGCTGTTCTCATCGCATGTGTCCCACGAAAGATACTCGACCACCTTAAGGCGAAAGGTACGTTTATCGGGCACAACTTTCTGCTCGCCGCTCGACTGCCCGGCATTGGAATCGTTGTTCACTCCCATGATTTGTGCTCTCCCGAAAACTGTGGCGATGCGGCCGAGGAAACCTCGTGCTTACATGGCGTTTTTATTGTTCTGCGTCATGGGGTCGAAGTTGCGGCATGCCCCTTTCCCCTCAATCTTGACATCGAATGAGTAGTTGATGAACTCGGCCTTGTCCTGTATCGTGCCCGACCCAACTCCTTTTTTACTGCCAGGCTCATCACCACTGCTTTTTTTGTAGCAGCACCCGTCGATTGCGCCCATGGTGCCGTCGATCTTCACCGTCTTTGTGCCATCGGCGAGACTGGCCGATCTGGCGACGTTGGTATAGGGTATCGGTACGACTGTACTGCCCATCGGGGTAAGACAGACATCCGGGCCGCTTACGACAACAGCTCCACTCCCTTTGTTGCTCATTCCCTGTTTGTTAACGAAAACCGTTGATTTTCCCACGATCGCCTCCTTGGGGATTCTATTTCGCGCTCTCCAATACCAGGGCACCGCATGGTCCATGGTCATCGGAGCAGGCCACCAGTATCGGCGATTGCAACCATCCACGAACAAGCCCTTGCGTGGCAATACTTGCCAGGACCACGCCGCTGGCGGCGCCGATGTCGCCGTAGCAGTTAGCCGGCGTCCAGAGCCGCCTGCTTTCATCCGGTTTGTCGAAACAGCGCATTTCGGCCATGCCCCATTCCCTGGCTCGGGAGTTTTCACCATTGAGATCGCTGAATATCGCGCGGATCGCCTTTTTTTGCACCCCGCTCAGGGCGGCATGGCAGGCCTCGGTGAGCCCGCTGTTTCGTCCGAGGGCGCTCGATGCCCGCGGCGCTGGTTCTACTGCCAGCCCAAGCCCTGCAATACTCCCGAGGATCGGCCTGTCTGCCTGCTTTGCTCCTGCGTGTTCTCCAATGACCATGAACCCGACCGCTTCTCCGGCAATGAGCCCCTGGTGACGGCCATGGCTTGCGGATTTGAGGCGGCAGTCCTTTTCGAACCAATTCAGGGTCGAGGTTCTTAGCAATGAATCAACTCCGCCGACGATGCACACCGCGTCGGGATTGCTGTCGATCAGGCGACCGGCCTGTTCAAGGGCGTACATCATGGATGCGTTTCCCCGAGGGATAGCCTGAATGTCGGGTTTGTCCGTCCATTTTCCGATTATCCCGCGCAACGGGAACAGGCTGCTTTCTTCATAGCGCGGACCGGGCCGTTCTTCGGAGGCTACTCCAAGGAAGAGATGGATCTGTGGGGGCCTGCGCGGGTCTTGCCGAAAATACTCGTCAAGGAGCTTTTCAAGGCAAAGCGCGGCGACACCGGCCATCCGTTGAGGTGTATCCCAGCTGTCATGAATCCCCCTGATCCGTGCCGCGGTGATAGGGTTGTCGTTTTCGTCCCGATAGTTGTCGTACTCGGCAAAGCGGGAGATTCCCGCCCTGACTGAAGCCGCCGTCGGGGGGCCGTCATGCCCTACGGCAGTAACGCAGCTTGCCCCGGTGATCGCCAGGGTCCTCATATGGCCGCAACCTCTTTGCGCTGTCTGGCCGCTGGTGCCCGCACTTCAAACATCGGTCGCCCAGGATTCATTCGCGCCAGCTCAAGGGCGGCAGCCGCACGCTGACGCTGAAGGCCCGTTTTGAGAGCCAGCCGGAGATGTTCAGGCGAGACCGGTTTCCCGAGAAAGTAACGGGTTCCGCTTTGAAAACGGCCTTTATTCTTGTCCCACCATGCGGCAACCCGGTCGGCATCGGGCCAGGGGAGGTTTTCATCGGCATCCATGGCCACATTGAGATCCTTGGGATCATCGGTGGGGCCGGCATTGAAGCCTTCGGGCCGTGAGCCTGCCAGTTCTTCGAGCTCGATATCGATGCCGGTTATCATGGTGAGCGCTTCACCCGCCACTCGTGCGATTGTCGGCGTATCCATCCGGTCGATGAGCCACGGAACAAGGGCCGGATCGCCCAGAGCCCCCGCGCCTATCGCAGCAAATCTGATCGTTTCAGACGATTGAGCGAGCTCCCGTTGCCAGGCACGTGCGCTTTCGGGGCGCATGCACCGCACGGAAACGTTCAGGGCTTTCTCGGCATATCGGGATGAGGATGCGACGAAACTTCTCAGCACGCCGACGGCTGTGCCAATGCCCGCAAGGGACGCGGACCATGCGGCGGAAAAGCGGATTTCGTCGTCGTGGTCCGTCAAGTATTCTTGCAGCCTGAAATCATTCAGCTCGCAACCTCTGCCTAACTCCCCGTATGCACGGAGCCCGCGGGCCATCAATAACGGGGAGGTATCGTTCACGGCTCTTGTCAGCTGTGGGCCCGGATCGTGCCGGTGGATGGCGCAAGCCGCCATGCCGATGTAGCGATGAAAGGGCGATTCATCTGCCAGTAATTGCTCTATGCGCGGCCTGGCCTGTTCGTAGGGAAGCCACCCCAGTGCGGAAATGACGGCGCGGGCCTTCTCCCGATCCGTCCCCATCGCGTCCATGACCTGCTGAAGGTGCTCACTGTTGCCGCCTTCGAAGGCCAATACCGCCGGGGCGAAGAGTCCTTCGACCGTGTCGCCCGCAAGCGCAGATCGGCATATCTCCCAGGACGCGTCGCCGCCCACCCGCAAGCCATCGACCTGTGCTTCAAGTCGTTCATCGAAACGTTCGAGGTCACTCAGAGAAAAATGCGGAGATTGCAGGATGCCACCTCGAAGATGCCAAAGAAACGCTGCCTCCTCGGCAAGTTGGTGTAATATGGATGATATTGTTGGATTCATCAGTTGAGTAGTGTGATAATTCAATTGATTCCAACGGACGCGCCTTTGATCCTGTTCTCACCAGAAGACTGGCTGAGCAGGTAGGCTCCCTTGATGATTACCTTGCCGGCGCTGGTGAGAACGATACTGGCTTTTCCGCATTTGAGCTCGATTTCTTCCCGAGCATCAAACGTGATCCGCGTCCCGTCGACAATCACTTCGTTCGGAACGGCCTTCGCAGTTTCGGCCGCTGTCGCATCGGCGATCTCATCAAGTAGTGAGTACATTGTGTCGACAATGATCGGCTGTCCGGGATCGTTGTTCTCAAATGCCAGGAGAATTTCTTTCCCTGCCGGGTTGCCCGTGTCCAGAAGCCGGTTTTTCACCGAGGTCGTGAGCCGGGCGGCGATGGGACCCAGAGAGTTCTCCGGGTAATCGACGATAAACCTGTTGTCGGTTGCGGAAACGATGCGGCCGACGCGAAACCCTTCCGACAGGGTGCCGTTAATTCCAAACGAAATAACTGAAGCCTTTTTTCTCACATCATTCTCCGCATATCCCGTGGCCCTGGGTTCAATTCTGGGAAATTTTGCTCGCCTTGATCGTTATGCTGCTCCCATCCATGACAATGGATGAAGAACCGGCCTTAAGCGTGATTTTGGGCGCCTCGATGACATATTCGTCAGCTTTGGCGTAATATTTGGCGCTGATGGTTTCCGTGTAGTTGCCGTTTGTATTGGTGGTTCTGTCACCTTTTACGTTCTCACTCATGTTGTTGCCGACGAACACCGCTTTTGCCAGTCCGACTTCTTCCGTCTTGGCGCCGGCAACCGTCTCGTTCATGACGCCGCCTACCGCAACTTGGTAGAGGCCGCCAATGGCAAGCTCCTTTGCGCCGCCGATTGTTTCGAGTGAATTTATGCCGACAGTCTCATTCTTGAAACCGCCTACGCTCAGAGTCATGTTGGCGCCGATGCTTTCGTTGTGGTTTGCCCCTACCTGGATGGACTTGTTGACACCGACACTCTCGCTCTGATCCACCCCCACCGTTTTCGAGCGGTTGTTGCCGACGGTCAGGCTCTCGTCCCGCCCGACAGTCTGCCCCTTGTCGTTCTTAACCAGAATGTTCCAGTCCTTCTCGCTCTGCAGGTAGATCTCCTCGCTTCCCTTCTTGTCCTCGAAGCGGAGTTCATGGAAATTGTGAATGCCGCCGTTTGGGTAGCTGCGGGTGCGGATGCCGCTCTGGGTTTTGCTGGCGGGCAACGCGTACGGTGGCTGATTTTCGGAGTTGTACGCACTGCCGATTACCATGGGACGGTCGGGGTCTCCCTCAAGGAACGTGACAAGCACCTCGTCTCCGACACGGGGTAGAAACTGGGTTCCCCATCCGCCGCCTCCCCAGGGCTGACCGACCCTGACCCAGCATGAGGTCCTGCCGTCCTTCCGGCCGCGCCGGTCCCAGGGAAACTGCACTTTCACCCGCAGGTAGCCGTCGGGGTCGGCGTGGATTTCTTCGCCGGGCGCGCCGGTAACGACGGCAGTCTGGAGTCCGACGATGGCGGGCCTGTCTGCGGCAATCTGGGGGCGGACCGTTACGGCGGCCGGCACGGCGATAAATTCGTTGTCGTAGCGAAAGCCGCCATCTCCGGCATGCTCGCCAAGCACCTGGGGCTGAGCGCCATGATGGATGACTGCCACCGGCAGATACTTCCCGGCATAATCGTGGCCGGAAAGTTCCCACTCGTGTCCCGGCATCATGCGGGGGCACGAACTCTGCCCTTCTGCGGTCTCGCCGAGCACCAGCAAACGCTCCAGACGGACGTTGGCCAGATAGGTGCCTCGTTCCTCATTGAAGTAATTACCGGGGAAGTCGTAGACCTCCCGCTGAGCGGACGCCTTTCCCTGCCGCTGGGTGGTCAAGTCGAGGTTCGTGTGCTTGTAGCAATAATCGCGCTGTGACACCTTGCCGGGACGAACGCGGCGCGAGTAGATGAAGTCGAAGACGCTCTCCTTTCCGGGCACCATGCCGTCATTGGTGTTGAAGGGGATCTGGCGCTTGCCGGGCATGTAGAGATAGCCTGAGTTGGTGTCGGAAAAGACGATGACGTGCTTGTCTTCGTAGTGCTCGAAAAAGTAGAAGATTCCCTCCTCTTCGAGAAGTCGCGAGACAAAGTTCAGGTCCGTTTCCCGGTACTGGACGCAGAATTTTCGCAGGCGGTCCTCCCTGGAGAGTGCGAAGCGGTAGCGGTCACTGGTGATATTGCTCTCTTCGAGGATTTCGGCGACTATGTCCTGAACGTTCTTGAACTGGAAAACACGGCAATCCTGCTCCAGCGAAAGGAACCACAGGGCCGGCACAATGTGGGCGTGGTAGAGGTCATAGTCGCCGTCCGTCCCGAGAGAGGTGAATTCCCGGACAACACCGTGGAAATAGCGCGTTCCGCCCTCATGGTCTATGGAAAGCACGGCTTCCTTGTCGATCACCTCGTTGAGATCCACATTGTCCTTTGTTGCCAGGGTGAGGTGGATGTCATAGGGATGGGATATACGCTCGTCGACGGTGAATCCCGCTACCGACAGTAAGTGCCTGGTGGCGGGAATCTCGAACTGAAAGCTTGATGTTGAGCCCTGAGAAAGGAGGCTTATCGCTGTCTCTTCGATAGACATGGCATTTCCCTCGCAAAAATTGTCCGTATCGGAATTAGTCGTGCTGCCTGGTCCACCCGAGGATCGTGTCGAGTGACCACGATTGCTTGGGTTGCTCGCCTATTCGAGACTTTCTGGCTGCGGTTGGCCGGGTGACGTGGTTGGTATGGCTGGGACCAGAGGCTTTTCGTGTCGGAAGGATGAGCTTCTGGCCTACGCAAATTCGATTGATGTCAGTAATCGAGGGGTTGGCTGCAACGATTTCGGCAATTGATATGCTATTGATGCGAGCGATTCGGCTGAGAGTGTCGCCCGGCTTTATGAGGTAATAATCGTCAGTTGCCGGCGTTTGAACTCTTTTTTCAGTAGTCGCTTTTCTCGTGTAAACTTCGGGCTCGCCGTCCGAACCTTTAAGCACTTCCTCGAACTTATTTATTAGCGGCAGAACTCGCTCTCTGGAGATTTTGGCTCCTTCACTGTTCTTACTTCTCGCTCCAGGTCCATCGTGATGGTATTGGTATATTTTCTCTTCGATATCAGAACCAGAAGCGCCACGTTTAGTTGCTAAATATTTATTGTCAATATAATGTCTCACGAGTGCATCAGCATTGGTGTCAATGTCGAATCGAGTAGAATCATTGATGCCATAAAATTTCCCAGTTTGTTCAACAAACTGTCCTAGTCCGGAAGCCGTTGTTGTGCCTGCTGCTGCGTCTGGATTGAACCCAGATTCTATGTATGCAATAGCTAGAACGTGAGCTATTTCTCTCGTGCTTAACCCGTGCTTCCTGCCCGAAAATATTATGGCGTCAATCGCCATTTTTTGGATTGAATTTGATGCATGACCAACTCTTCTAGAAAGACCTGCAGGACGATCTATTGAGTTGTCAATAGGATGTAAGTAGTAGGAAACTTTGCCTCTGTAGCCAATCGGTTTCTGCATGTTTGGGAGAGGCAGGGGAGTCCTGTAGGCAGGTCCCTTTTGAGCATAAAGAAGTTCATAATCAGTATCTTTCATAAGCGTATCCTAAAACATGCTCCGTGCAGCCTACTGCTTGGTAAGTGGAATATCTTTTTTGTCTCCAAACGTTTGCACCTTAAGCTTTTGAGTCGTTCTGTCAAATTTCAGCTTATTTTTCTTTCCCTTTGTGGAAACTACAACCCTTCCGCTCATGTCGTAAATCTCATCCCATTCGCAGGATTTACAATTGCCACCATTTGTGAAATTCAACAAAAGTAGTTCGTTTTCTTCTTTGTCCTTGGCGCATTGCCACGATACGGCCAAACCGTCCAACAATTTTCCACCTTTGTGTCCAGTCAACGCTTCATCATTGTATGAAATAGATGACGTCATGACAGTAATTGATTTGTTGGTAGTTATGTTAGTTATACTTATTTTTTGTTCGATGCACATGGGAAAGTTAGTGCCAATATCCAAGCAATTAGAAATGATTACAGCTTTGTTGCTGCCGCAATCAATACTTCCCTTCGTTCTATATGTTGCTGTCTGTGCCAGTACAATCCCATTAGCACCAAAGGTAGCAAATAAGAGTGACAACATAAAGCGCATAACAATCTGCTTGGCCTCGTGCCTCAACATCATTGCTGTCACATAGATGAAGTAGAAGACGCTCTCCTTTCCGGGCACCATGCCGTTATTGGTGTTGAAGGGGATCTGGCGCTTGCCGGGCATGTAGAGATAGCCTGAGTTGGTGTCGGAAAAGACGATGACGTGCTTGTCTTCGTAGTGCTCGAAAAAGTAGAAGATTCCCTCCTCTTCGAGAAGTCGCGAGACAAAATTCAGGTCCGTTTTCCGGTACTGGACGCAGAATTTTCGCAGGCGGTCCTCCCTGGAGAGTGCGAAGCGGTAGCGGTCACTGGTGATATTGCTCTCTTCGAGGATTTCGGCGACTACGTCCTGAACGTTCTTGAACTGGAAAACACGGCAATCCTGCTCCAGCGAAAGGAACCACAGGGCCGGCACAATGTGGGCGTGGTAGAGGTCATAGTCGCCGTCCGTCCCGAGAGAGGTGAATTCCCGGACAACACCGTGGAAATAGCGCGTTCCGCCCTCATGATCTACGGAAAGCACGGCTTCCTTGTCGATTACCTCGTCGAGCGCTACATTGTATTGGGTTGCCAGGGTGAGGTGGATGTCATAGGGATGGGATATACGCTCGTCGACGGTGAATCCCGCTACCGACAGTAAGTGCCTTGTGGCGGGAATCTCGAACTGAAAACTTGATGTTGAGCCCTGAGAAAGGAGGCTTGCCGCGGCCTTTTGGATTGTCATGGCGTTTTCCTCGTGAAACTTACGAATTGCTCAGAGAGGCGGTGGCGATGACCCCCTCAGTTCCATTTCTTGCGGAATCCTCCGACAAATGTTTCTCCCCACCACGGTTGCCGAGGTGTTGAGCCAACTTGAGAATGTGATGCAGGCGCATAGGGTGTCTTGCCGTAACTGTGACTGGCAGTTTTGTCCGAAGGGATTACCACCTTCTGTCCGACAGCTATCCGGTTCCTGTCGGTTATTGAGGGATTAACCGTAAGTATTTCGGCCACTGAGAGGTTATGCATGCGGGAAATTCTAGACAGGGTATCTCCAGGCCTTACAACATGATGTTGAGCGTTGCCCCCGTTTCCAACATGCTTTTTCGCCAAGTTAGTCTTTGATCGGGATTGACCAACTGTGGTCATGACTCGGTGATTCTCTGCGTTGTCGGTTGCTCCGCATGCATCCTTCAGAATGCTCTCAATATCATAGCCACCAAACGTTGACACATAGTGTTCAATGGACGTGCCGTTTCCATCTTTCGGAATGTTGCGGCCTGCAGATTTGAGATAACTTTTCAGCCCTCCGACCCCCTTCAGATGGGCTCCTCCGATCATTCCCGATTTCGTGATAACGATCCCGTTGACCGTTGTGCCCTCGTACAAATCCAGATGCAACGCTTTGATTTGTTTCCAGAGGTTGGCCACGTGGTGCCGGATTGCGTCTTCCTGGGCTTCAGGGGCAGAGAGAAAATCCACCTTGCTCTTAACGCCCTTCCGTCCCGTCCAGTGACCGATCCAATCGTTGTTAACGTATTTGCCTTCTGCATTTTTCCTGGCGCCCGTTCCATCGTGGAGATAATATCCCGCATCGATCAGGGCATACTCCCCTACTTGGTACTTACCCAAATAGCCACTGTAGTTTTCGATGCCATATCTCCTGCTCGACTCTTTTTGTGCCAAAGCAGTCAAAAAATCCTCAAACGTCTTACTCACGGCATACGCCCTCAATAGAAATTATTACTGTTCGGTATCAAGTTGTTGAATGAATCATGGAAGTTTATGTGAGAAGTCGTATTTGTAATCATGCCAACTCCATACTGACTTGTCTTCCACAATCAGATCAACAAAATCGGATGTTGAAAAGGTGGATAGACTGACATTTTCCTGAATTATCAACTGAAGTATGTTACGCCATGTTCGGCCTTCTTGCCTAAAAATCACGAACCAGCACCCTTCAGTGCCGCAAAAATAAGGATACTGTCGCACATATGCCAGAATCTCACGTGTACCGTCGTGATTAAGGTCGGCCAGTGCAATATCGATCTGAACAGGTTCTTTCGAGAGGGTTTTTGCTTCCCGGATCTCTTTCTTCAACAGTGTCTTTACGATTTTTCTCTCTCGCTCGTGCTTTGTGGCAGAAAAAGTCACCTGCTGGTCAGCGTGGGCCGAGACAGCCCCGAGCAGTAGCATATAGATAGCTACACACACGCCACAGAATCTCATTTGCTACCTCGTAATTGCTTTGCCATCTTCGGGTAATGCACACGCCATGTTGCAATGTTGAGATTATCTGAAAATGCACCCTCCCCGTCGCCGGGGAGGGCATTCCATCAGAAAATAACTACTTGGGCACGCTCCAGGAATCCTCGGCCTCGATACCGTTGGGCTCCCAGGTCCACTTGATCTTCTTGTAGGAGAATGCCACCTCTTCCATATGGCCGTAGGGCTCGTTCGCGGGAAGGAGCGTCATGGGCATGTAGGGTTTCATCTCGACCACGATGGCATCCTCAAGGGTGGTGGTGAAATAGTGCTCTTCCAGCCCTTGTTTGTTGATCCGGTACCACTTGATCTGCACGTTTTTCATGTGCTCTCCGGTGCAGAGGGCCTGATAGAGTTTCGGCGAACTCTTGTCGAACATCTTGACGATCGACAGGGGGCCATGGACGCGCTTGCCGGTGGGCAGGCCGTCATGGGGATTGCGCGGCATGTGGATGTCGTGCTTCATTTCGTAAAGCTGGATAGTGTTTTCTCGCCCCTGCAGTTCGCAGGAACCGTCGATCTTCCCCTGTTTTTCTCCAGTCAGGGTCATGTGGGCGGGCATTGCCATCTGCTGCTACCTCCTTGTGATGTGAAATTGCGGTCCCTGATGGTCCGCATTGCAGGCACAGGCTCCGATTCTGTCGCGTCCCTACTCTTTATCCAGTTTCCCCACCAGTGACAGCGTGAAGTATGCCCCCATGTACTTGAAGTGAGGGGTGACCTTGAGGCCCACCCGGTACCAGCCCGGTTCGCCCGGGACGTCCTCAACGGTCACTTCGGCCTGGCGCAGGGGGCGGCGGCTGCGAACGCCGGGCATGGGGTTGTCCATCTCTGAGACGTACTGACGAATCCACAGATTGAGCTCATTCTCCAGATCGCCCCGTTCCTTCCACGTGCCGATGTGCTCCCGCTGGATCACCTTCAGATAGTGGGCGAGGCGACTAACGATGAACATATAGGGGAGCTGGAGCCCCAGCTTGTAGTTGAGCTCGGCCTCTTTCCCCTCCTTGGAGCTGCCGAAGAATTTCGGCTTCTGGACCGAGTTCGCGGAGAAGAAGGCGGCATTGTCACTGCCTTTTCGCATGGTAAGGGCAATGAACCCTCCTTCGGCCAGCTCGAATTCGCGGCGCTCGCTGATGAGCACTTCGGTGGGGATCTTGGTCTGGATGGCTCCCATTGCCTGGTATTGGTGGAGCGGCAGGTCATGCACCGTTCCGCCACCCTGGGGGCCGATGATGTTGGCGCACCAGCGGAAGTTGGCAAAGCTCTCGGTAAGCCGGGTGGCGAAGGCGAAGGCTGCGTTGCCCCAGCAGTAGCGATCGTGGCCGTCGGAGACCTGTTCTTCGTAGTTGAAACACTTGGCCGGCCTGGTTGCCTCGCCGTAGGGGAGCCGCAGGAGGAAGCGGGGCAGGGCCAGTCCCACGTAGCGGGCATCTTCGCTCTCGCGGAACGCTTGCCACTTGGCGTACTGGGGGCCTTCGAGGATCGACGTGATGTCTTTCAGGTTCGGCAGGGCCGTGAAGTCATCGCAGCCGAAGAACTGGGGTGATGCGGCGGCCATGAAGGGGGCGTGGGCCATCCCGGCTACGGCAGCCAGGCTCTGGAGGAGCTTTATGTCCTGGGCCCCCGGACCGAAGTCGTAGTTGCCGATGATCGCTCCGAACGGCTTGCCGCCGAACTGACCGTACTCGGCGGAGTAAACGGTCTTGTAGAGGCCCGATTTGGCCACCTCGGGTGCGTCCTCGAAGTCGTCAAGCAGTTCCTCCTTGGTGGCGTTCAGGAGCTCGATCCGGTTGTTTTCCCTGAAGTCGGTCCGATCCACCAGGAAGTGGAGCGACCGCCAGCATGATTCCAGTTCCTGGAACTGGGGATGGTGAAGGATCTCGTCCATCTGGAGGGAGAGCTTACGGTCGATTTCGGCGATCATGTCATCAAGCACTGCTTTGGATACCTTCGGGGCTTCGGTTCCCGGCTCCAGAAGCTGGGCCATGAGGGCCGCGACCCCTTTTCTGGTGATAGAGTAAGCTTCGTCGGCCGGTTGAAGTTTAGTGACCCGGACGATATCCTCCAGGAGCGACGTGTCGGACGCACTCTGCTCCTGGAGGGGAGCCGTTCCGTTCATCTCTGTGCTCATTCTCTCCTCCTTATCCTTCGATCCCTATTTCGGCCATCAGCTTGGCGCGGGCGATGTCGTCAACGACCAGTTCCTGGATTTTCCTCCGGAAATCCGGGATGTTGGAGAGTGGGGCCTTCAGCGCCCGCAGTGCCTCGCGCAGCTCCAACAGGCGTTTCATCTCCGGCACCTGCTCCACGATGGCCTCCGGGCCAAAATCCCTCAGAGATTCTATCCTCAGCTTTACCGGCAGCTCCTCGTCGGGGGCATCGTAAAGCCGGTTGGAGACGGCGATGTTCAGCATGATTCCCTGGGCCTTCATTACCTCGTTGAAGTTTTCTTTGTCCACGGGCACCGGGTCCCGCTTCTCCACGGGCCGCTCGTCCGGTTGCCCGGTAAAGTCCCCTAACACCAGGATTTTAAGGGGAAGCTCCACTTCCTCGCGCCCTTCGCCATCGGCGGGACGGTAGACGATGTTCACCCGTTCCTTCGGTGCTACGGATGCTTCATTCGACATGTAGTTCTCCTTTTGTGTGTGATGGGAACGTGCCGTCCGTGGCGTGTATCCCGTTGAATTCAGCTTTACCCTTCTGTCAACCGTACTGGTTCAGCCTGCTTTCAATCCTCGGCCGGCCCCCCCACCTGTTCCTCGATCCGCTTGATCGCCAGGTTCCAGACGGTTGTGAAGACAATTTTCTTCGCTGTATCCGTTCCATAGATTCCCTGATGGTCGATGGAAAAGAAATCGGCATGCGAATTCCGGCCGATCCGTGCCGTGGGAACCTTGAGGGCCTTGCCAGACGAATCGGGAACGGTGCCGTCGCCGGTGCCGGAGAAGGGTTTCAGGGCGACCACCGCTGTTGCTCCTGCGGAGGTTTCCCGTATTTCGTCGTTACTGTCCACATAGGCCCGGAATGCCCCCTTGTTCCTGAACTGGTGGGGCGTAGAATGCACGTGGGGTTCGCGGGTATAAACGATCCGGTCCGGTGAGTCGAGGGTGGTGGAGTAGAACTGGATCGTGTCGTCGTGGACCCGGGAGCCGAGGTTGTCGTGGAATTCTTCGGCTTGGCCAAGGTAGCCCAAGTATTTCTCCCATGGCCCAGTCGCAGGGTTAAGTTCCGAATGGTTTTGTTGTCCCGGATCGAGCCAGTCCGGGTTCACCATCCGCCAGGGTACGTTGTCTCGGACGCGGTAGATATCCTCATAGGGGTTGCTCCGGGGAAGGCTCAGGGTCCGGCCGTCGGCCCCTGGATAGGCGAGCCACTGCCGGCTGCCGCTATTGTCACGGTACTCCTTGTTCGGCAGCAGTTGCAGCCCCCCCGGCATGTTCCCCAAGAGCGCCGTCACCTCCTCACCGTCGGTACCGAGGATCCAGGCCGAGGCATACCCCATGGCCAGCCGCTCGAACATCTTCACGGGATTGAGAAACCAGTCCCAGATGCTCTTGCGGGGTCCGCCGGCAGGGCGCTCAAACCCGGCCTTCATCCGCCAGTAGGCGGCGGGTGAGCCGGTGGCCGGCTGCACGCCGTGGACGACCCCGAGCACTTTTTCTGCGGCACCGTGGAACACGCAGGCGGACCGGGCCACGAGCCCTCCCATGGAGTGGGTCACGAGGATCACCCGAGTGCAGAGGCGTTCCAGGGGGCGCCCCGCTTCGTCCTTCAATCCTTTGGCATAGTGGTCGATGGTGGCACCGATATACTCCTTCAGCTTCCTGCCGGCCTCCAGATTTGAGGCGGTCCAGTTGTAGCCGAAGGCGTGGACCGGGAACTCGAAACAGTGTCCCACCGGCTCCTCCCATTGGTGATCGTGAAGTGCCCGCAGGATCGGTCCGTAACTCCCCCACATGACCCCGCCCCAACCCCGCTTGTCGGCTCTCGGGTAACGTCGTAGAAAACTTTTGTCGAGCTTCGGGTTGTCGGTGTCGACCTCCAGGTAGTCGGGATCGAACCCCGGGCCGACGAGGAGGGCCTTCTTTTTCTTTGCGGAAACGTCGAATCTGCCGTAATTCAAAAACATGAAGCCAGAAGAGTCGGGGTCCCATGCTCTCGTCCCTTGCTTCTTGCCCTTGGCGAACTTCAGCCGGCTTCCCATGATGCCGGGGATGAAGATGATCGGGATCACCTCCCGCTCGATGACGATCCGGTTCTGCACCTCGGTCCTGAGACCCCGTATGGTGTCGAACAACTCCCACCACTTGATGTCGATCTGGTTGATTTCCGAGGAAATGCTCACCCGTCGTTCTCCCCGTTATCTGCCGGTTCCGTACATCGGTTTCAGCGAGTTAAGCACGGCGTCCCAGACCTGGAGCTTTTGCTCCAGTTTGCCATCAGCGCTGTCCATGGTAATGCGTATCTCCGGATACTCTCCGGAATCCTTTCTTCCCCGGTATTCCCATGCGAAGTTCAAGACGGTTTTGTTGCCATCGTTCATTCTGAGAACTTCTTCTTCTCCGTCGAGGCCGGCAACAGTCTTTTTCCTGGAGCGGATTTTGTCGATATTCAAACCGGTTGCGAATCCTGTCGCCATTGCGGCCATGGTCTTTTTGATGAGACCGGCTTCTTCTACCTTGTGCGTCTCCGTTGTCTCGATGTCGATCTCCAACCCCAGCGGGTGCCCCTCGAACCGGGCGGCGGCCGTTTCCTGCTCCAGGTAGGGGAGATTGATGGCACCACGTTCGGTATAGAACCAGTTGCCAGGGGGGAGTTTGAGATCGCCGAACCGACGAGGCTGGTAGGATCTAGAAATGTTGACAAGATTTTTCTCCATGGCTTCTTTGCTGATACCGTGGATCTTCATCCAGACGCCAGACATCCCGGCATCAAAAAGAACGTCGAAATGGATTTCCTTGGCGATCATGTAGTCCCCGTAATAAAACACCCCCCGTGCCCACGCCCCAACACCGGGAAAGTCGCGGGTCTCGATGATCACCCGCTCCTTTCCTTTGGGTGGCGTGAGTTTGCCGATCTCTGCCAGGCGCCTCTTCCATGCCTCGTCGCGGGCCTGTGCGCGGGGAACGCTGCCGGGCCAGGCAAACTCCTCGATCTCCGCGTAGCGGAGCCTCTGCCACTGGTGAACCAGCTTCATCTCCGCCGGCACATCAATGGCGAATCTTCCGATGGGGTAGGTGGTCATCCGTGGTACTCCTTTGCCAGTCGAGGGTGGCGTGCTTTTTTTCTGCGTCCCTTCGCTGCTCGTGCAGGCAAGCAGGGTGACGATCGGCGTGATGAGCAGGAAGAGGAGCGCCCTGCGCAGGGTGGCGGATATGGTCATGTGGTGGTCTCCTCGCGGGGGAGTTTCTTCCGTTCGCGCGTAACTTCATGCCTCATGCCCCGGCTGTCCCCGCTTTTTCCTCGCTCCGCTTGATCGCCAGGTTCCAGACGGTTGTGAAGACAATTTTCTTCGCTGTATCCGTTCCATAGATTCCCTGATGGTCGATGGAAAAGAAATCGGCATGCGAATCCCGACCGATCCGTGCCGTGGGAACCTTGAGGGCCTTGCCAGACGAATCGGGGACGGTGCCGTCGCCGGTGCCGGAGAAGGGCTCCAGGACGACCACCGCTGTTGCTCCTGTGAAGGTGTCCCGCATTTTGTCGTTACTGTCCACATAGGCCGGTTCTGCGCCTCGGTCCTGAGACCCCGTATGGTGTCGAACAACTCCCGCCACTTGAGGTCGATCTGGTTAATCTCGGAGGAAATGCTCACCCGTCGTTCTCCCCGTTATCTGCCGGTTCCGTACATCGGTTTCAGCGAATTAAGCACGGCGTCCCAAATCTGCAACTTCTCTTCAATGCGGCCGTCAGCGGATTCCATTTCGATGAGGATTTTGGGGTGTTCTCCCGAATCCTTTTCTCCGGCATACCGCCACATGAAACTCAGTTCTTTTCTTCCCTCTTCGTCAGCTCGTAGGATCGTCTCCTCGCCCGGCATGGCGGCAACCATTCTCTTGCCGGTACGGATTTTTTTGATCTCGACATTGCCGGCAAATCTGGTTGCCAGTAACGCCCCTAGTCTTCCCAATAGTCCATGACCTTCCGGCTCGATTTTGTGGGTTTCGACGGTTTTAATGGCTAATTTCACTTCCAGCGGGTGCCCCTCGAACCGGGCGGCGGCCGTTTCCTGCTCCAGGTAGGGGAGATTGATGACTCCATGTTCGGTATAGAACCAGTTGCCAGGGGGGAGTTTGAGATCGCCGAAGCGACGAGCTTGATAAGATTTCGCAATCTCGGTCAGATCGTGAAGCATATCCTGCTCGTATTGAACGAGCCCCTTTAATTCCAGCCATGCAGCAGTTTGACCCACATCCATAAGAATCAGCCAATTCCCGTCCTTTGGACTCATTCTGTTGCCGTAGAAGAGGATTCCCCGCGCCCACGCCCCAACACCGGGAAAGTCGCGAGTCTCGATGATCACCCGCTCCTTTCCTTTGGGTGGCGTGAGTTTGCCGATCTCTGTCAGGCGCTTCTTCCATGCCTCGTCGCGGGCCCGTTCGCGGGGAACGCTGCCGGACCAGGCAAACTCCTCGATCTCCGCGTAGCGGAGCCTCTGCCACTGGTGAACCAGCTTCATCTCCGCCGGCACATCAATGGCGAATCTTCCGATGGGGTAGGTGGTCATCCGTGGTACTCCTTTGCCAGTCGAGGGTGGCGTGCTTTTTTTCTGCGTCCCTTCGCTGCTCGTGCAGGCAAGCAGGGTGACGATCGGCGTGATGAGCAGGAAGAGGAGCGCCCTGCGCAGGGTGGCGGATATGGTCATGTGGTGGTCTCCTCGCGGGGGAGTTTCTTCCGTTCGCGCGTAACTTCATGCCTCATGCCCCGGCTGTCCCCGCTTTTTCCTCGCTCCGCTTGATCGCCAGGTTCCAGACGGTTGTGAAGACAATTTTCTTCGCTGTATCCGTTCCATAGATTCCCTGATGGTCGATGGAAAAGAAATCGGCATGCGAATCCCGACCGATCCGTGCCGTGGGAACCTTGAGGGCCTTGCCAGACGAATCGGGAACGGTGCCGTCGCCGGTGCCGGAGAAGGGTTCCAGGGCGACCACCGCTGTTGCTCCTGCGGAGGTTTCCCGTATTTCGTCGTTACTGTCCACATAGGCCCGGAATGCCCCCTTGTTCCTGAACTGGTGGGGCGTAGAATGCACGTGGGGTTCGCGGGTATAAACGATCCGGTCCGGTGAGTCGAGGGTGGTGGAGTAGAACTGGATCGTGTCGTCGTGGACCCGGGAGCCGAGGTTGTCGTGGAATTCTTCGGCTTGAGAGAGATAGCGTTGATAGAATGTCCACGGACTTCTTTTTCCTGGTCTAATTGAATCTGTTTTTTCACCCGGATCAAGCCAGTCCGGGTTCACCATCCGCCAGGGTACGTTGTCTCGGACGCGGTAGATATCCTCGTAGGGGTCGCTCAGGGGAAGGCTCAGGGTCCGGCCGTCGGCCCCTGGGTAGGCGAGCCACTGCCGGCTGCCGCTATTGTCCCGGTACTCCTTGTTCGGCAGCAGTTGCAGCCCCCCCGGCATGTTCCCCAAGAGCGCCGTCACCTCCTCACCGTCGGTACCGAGGATCCAGGCCGAGGCATACCCCATGGCCAGCCGCTCGAACATCTTCACGGGATTGAGAAACCAGTCCCAGATGCTCTTGCGGGGTCCGCCGGCAGGGCGCTCGAACCCGGCTTTCATCCGCCAGTAGGCGGCAGGGGAGCCGGTGGCCGGCTGCACGCCGTGGATGACCCCGAGCACTTTTTCTGCGGCACCGTGGAGCACGCAGGCGGACCGGGCCACGAGCCCTCCCATGGAGTGGGTCACGAGGATCACCCGGGTGCAGAGGCGTTCCAGGGGGCGCCCCGCTTCGTCCTTCAATCCTTTGGCATAGTGGTCGATGGTGGCACCGATATACTCCTTCAGCCTCCTGCCGGCCTCCAGATTTGAGGCGGTCCAGTTGTAGCCGAAGGCGTGGACCGGGAACTCGAAACAGTGTCCCACCGGCTCCTCCCATTGGTGATCGTGAAGTGCCCGCAGGATCGGTCCGTAACTCCCCCACATGACCCCGCCCCAACCCCGCTTGTCGGCTCTCGGGTAACGTCGTAGAAAACTTTTGTCGAGCTTCGGGTTGTCGGTGTCGACCTCCAGGTAGTCGGGATCGAACCCCGGGCCGACGAGGAGGGCTTTTTTTTCTGCGGCATCAACGGTGAATTTGCCATACCGGTCAAGCATGAACAATGAATCGTCGGGGTCCCATGCTCTCTTTCCTCTTTTCTTGGCAAGCTTCAGTCGGCTTCCCATAATGCCGGGGACGAAGATGATCGGGATCACCTCCCGCTCGATGACAATCCGGTTCTGCGCCTCGGTCCTGAGACCCCGTATGGTGTCGAACAACTCCCACCACTTGATGTCGATCTGGTTGATCTCGGAGGAAATGCTCACCCGTCGTTCTCCCCGTTATCTGCCGGTTCCATACATCGGTTTCAGAGAGTTAAGCACTGCGTCCCAAATTTGCAGTTTTTCTTCAAGATGACCATCCGCGCATTCCATCGTTATGAGGATTTTCGGATGCTCACCCGAGTCCTTCCTACCGGCAAAGCGCCAGGCAAAGCTCAATACGGACCTCGTGCCATCGTCCATGCGGTCTACCTCTTCGTCGCCTTTAAGACCTGTGACGACCCGCGTTCTCGACCGTATCCTCTTGATGTCGATCCCTGTCGCATATCCAGTGACGATTACCGCGGTTGTTCTGCCGATCAGTCCATGATTTTCCGCCTCCTCCTTGTGGATTTCCGTTGTCTCGATGTCGATCTCCAACCCCAGCGGGTGCCCCTCGAACCGGGCGGCGGCCGTTTCCTGCTCCAGGTAGGGGAGATTGATGACTCCATGTTCGGTATAGAACCAGTTGCCAGGGGGGAGTTTGAGATCGCCGAAGCGACGAGCTTGATAAGATTTCGCAATCTCGGTCAGATCGTGAAGCATATCCTGCTCGTATTGAACGAGCCCCTTTAATTCCAGCCATGCAGCAGTTTGACCCACATCCATAAGAATCAGCCAATTCCCGTCCTTTGAACTCATTCTGTTGCCGTAGAAGAGGATTCCCCGCGCCCACGCCCCAACACCGGGAAACTCGCGGGTCTCGATGATCACTCGCTCCTTTCCTTTGGGTGGAGTGAGTTTGCCGATCTCTGTCAGGCGCTTCTTCCATGCCTCGTCGCGGGCCTGTGCGCGGGGAACGCTGCCGGACCAGGCAAACTCCTCGATCTCCGCGTAGCGGAGCCTCTGCCACTGGTGAACCAGCTTCATCTCCGCCGGCACATCAATGGCGAATCTTCCGATGGGGTAGGTGGTCATCCGTGGTACTCCTTTGCCAGTCGAGGGTGGCGTGCTTTTTTTCTGCGTCCCTTCGCTGCTCGTGCAGGCAAGCAGGGTGACGATGGGCGTGATGAGCAGGAAGAGGAGCGCCCTGCGCAGGGTGGCGGATATGGTCATGTGGTGGTCTCCTCGCGGGGGAGTTTCTTCCGTTCGCGCTCGAAGTCGGCGAACCTCAGGTCGTGGGTCCCCGGCGCGCCGGCGAGGTGGACGTCGTCGCAGTAGCCGTCGGGGTCGTCCCCCGGATCGGTCGTTCCCTCCATGGCGTGCCGGGCGGTGAATGAGGGGAATTCGACCCTGCCGCTTTTCAAGTCCGGATGCCTGAAGGAGAAGGTGAACGGTATCCGGTGCCCCTGGTGATCGTCGGCCGCCACGGCTATATTCTCCTGCATCAGAGGCGCCGGCGGGGTGTTCCCCGTGCCGGAGAGGTTGCTGACCATGGGGTCGAGACGGCGGCAGACCGGGCGTCCTTCGAAGAAGACGTTGTTCGAGAAGTTGACGAACTTCGCCTTGCCGCCGGTGACCCCGGAGGCGACGCCGCCGAGGGAGCCCGGCTCATCTCCGCTGCTGCGGCTGAAGACCGAATCCTTCAGCATGACCGGGTGGCCGTCCACGGCCACGGTACTGCTGCCGTTTGCCACATCGACCGACCGGGCGACGTTGGTGTAGGGAATCGGCACCACGGTGTTTCCCACCGGCGTCTTGCAGACGTCGGTGGTGGTGACTACGCCGCCGCTTTCCTTGTGGACGACGGTCTGGCCGTTGACGACAAGCGTTGCTCCCATCAGGTTACTCTTTCGTTCGTTTTCGCCTGCCGCTCCCGCCGCCACCGGTTAAGGGCATGGCGATCGGTGAAGTCTCCCCGCTCGAGACAAAGTACCCGCGTCTCTCCTCCGTCATCGGAGGAACAGAGGGCGACCTGCTCCCCGTTGGCGAGGTCCTTGGCAAGAGCTGCGACGGCGACGACGGTCTGCACCACGCCGAGGGCCGCGCCGCATTCCCCGACGGAGAAGGCGGGGAGCCACAGTTGCCGCTCCCGGTGTGAGGGGCCGAAAACCCGTTCTTCGGCCACGGCCCATCCCAGCGCACGCTGCCGTTCGCCGTTCAGGTCGGCGACAACCAGCACGATCTCTTTACCGGGGCAAGGAAGTCCGTCGAAGGCTTGTATGAATGCTTCGGTGAGCCCCCGTGCCTGCGCGGGATGACCTCCGGCGTGGGGAGCGGGATCAATGCCGTGGCCCCATGATGAGACGAACGCGTAGATGGGAGCGCCCCGCTTCCGTGCCGACTCTTCCCGCTCCAGGAGGATGGCTCCGGCCGCCTCGCCGGGGATGATCCCCTCGGGGTTCGGACCGCTCAGAAGTCTGCCGGCCGCCAGGAGTTCTTCGAGCACCGGCAGGAAGCAGAGGGAGTCGACGGCGGCGACGAGCGCCCGCGGACATCTCCCCTCTCCGAGGGCCTCCACCGCCTCGGCTACCCGGTCTAGAAAGAGGCACCGTCCGGAGCCTCCCTTTCGGCCAACAGGCAGATACTCCCCCGGGGAGAGGAGGGGAAGAATGTCCGCCGGACAGGGAATTGCCCCGACTTCTTCCGAAGGGATCCCATTGATGATCCATGCCGGCACCGCGTCGCCGGAGGAGGGTGAAAGGCCGCTGGCGGCCTCCCGGAGCGCCGGTGCCAGGAGCGCCAGACTTCGCTCGCTTCCGGTCAGGCCGAACCGCACGCCTTCCCCCGAAACCCGGCTGATCGTCGCACCACGCAGGGCGGTGCCGTCGGGGGCGTCGGCCACCAGAACCGTTTCGTGCCAGGCGAAGTGGCTGCGGTTGCGGATCACGGCTGACACGGAGCGCCAGGACGTAAATCCCATGGGGGTCACGAGGCCGAAACCGGTCACGGCGATCCGCTCGCCGGCTCCGGGTTTTGGGGCTCCCGTTGCGGAGCCTTCACCGCCAGCAACTGCTTCGCGACGCCGTTCCATCGATATCTACCCCTTCGCCAGTCGCACCATCTCCGCCGGATCGAGGCGGGCGATGCGGTGGAGCGTTTCTGTGGCCTTTTCCTTGAAGCGGGGTTCGGTCTGGGCGTCGAAGCCGAGCCAGGCGAGCTTGAGCCCCTGGAGCGCCAGGGCGGGGTCGTACTCTTCGAGGCCAAAGGTTCCGATGTCGGCGATCACCTGCTCCAGATGGGGAAGGGCCAAGCCGGTCCGGTTGGCGTTCACCAGAAGTTCGGCGAGGGCGAGACGCCAGATGAGTTTTTCCTGGCGGGAGGCGCCAGTGCCGAGGCGCTTCTGGAGCCGTTCCACTGCATCGATCAGTTTCCCTCCCCGGACGAGGATCTGGGCCTCGGCCATCTCTCGATCGATCTCGGCGGTGAGAGAGGCTGTTTCGTCGCTTTCCGTCCCGCCCTTCATGGTGATTGAGCCATGGGAGGCGATTCCCGCAAGCCATTGGCGGGTCGCCGGATCGGCGAATGGGGTGCCGTCGGCGAAGGCGAGGCCGTCGAGGCCGGGGAGGCGTTGGAGCAGGGCGGCGGTCTCGTGGCAGACGGCTTCCCGGGCCGCGGCGAAGCGTTCGCCGAGACGGGCGAGGGCCTCGGCGGAGAACCGGTTCAGATCGAGCCAGAAAATGAACTGGGGGAGCCGTCCTTCGGCTGCCTTGAGGAGTGCCTCGCTGTCGCCGTGGTTCGCCAGTTCCTGGAGAAAGGTCAGCACCGGCCGTTCTGGCGCCGGAATACGGGTACGGCTGCCGGTGGCTGGCGGTAGTTCGGTCACCGCTCCCCATGCCGCGAGGCGGGAAAGCCGGTAGGGTGCCGGGCTGGCCGGCTCCTGCTGCCGAAGCGCGCCGGCCGCTTCGCCCACGTGGCGCAGCCCCGCCTCCAGGGCCTGTGCGGGGTAGCCGGCTGAAAACGCGGGGCAGTGCGTCTCCACCGGCGGGACGGTGCTGCTCCGGACGGAGAGGGGAGGCAGGTCGCGCTCCGGTGTCTCAACGGGCGGCATCGGTGCGGCAGGAGAGGAGACGATTTCCTCCGGTGCGTTCTCCGGCGCTGCGGCCGTCACCAGTTCTCGCAGGGGGGCGAGGGATGGGGCATTCTCCAGGTGTTCGCCGAGGAAACGGTCGATGGCCGCAAGGTTCTCCCTGATGATGACATGCTGCTCCAGAGGGAGGGTGAACTCCTCCAGTTGCCGCAGAGCCACGTCGGTCCGATCGCGCCACCATTCCACGCTCCGCTGGCGTCCTCGCATCCGGGCCGGGAAAAGGTCGGCCCAGAACCGTTCCAGGAGGTCGCGCCAGACAGTGAGCCCCAGAGCGAGGCCGTCACCCCCGCGGGTCTGGACGAGTCCCACTGCCAGGTAGCTCGCCACAAGGAGGTCTTTGGACCGGGTGGCGAGGATGTCGGCTGCCATGCGTACCACATGCTCCCAGTCGACGGTGCCGGCAGCGGCTGGGGAAGCGAGCCTGTCAATCTCCGCCTGAAGTGCGTCGAAGAGGGGGTCATAGCGAATGTCCTCGCCGGCCGGCCGTTCGGGGCACACCGGTTCTTTCCCGATAGATGCAATGTCCAAGGCGTGCTCCGTTCCGATGCTGGCATGCCATCCTCCTGCGTCCGGCACGGACCAGAGGTGGGAAAAATCCCCCGGAGCCAGGGCCCGCCGGAAAGAGGCGAGAAAGGAGTGCTCCAGGTTGCCGCCCATGAAAAGGGCGTGGGGGACTCCTTTGACGGTCCTCTTGGTCAGGAGGTGCCAAAGGCTTACCAGGGTGATTTTGTCATGCACCGGACCCCGGTCGAGTCTGACGGAGAACTCTTCCCGGCCGGCATGTCCGGCGACCAGTTGTTCGAGACGGGGGATGTCCAGGAAGGAAGCATAGGGGTCAAAGGGAGAGCCGAGCCGGTTCAGGCCGCGGCGCCGTTCCGCCATGCCGTCCCAATCCGGTCCGGGGGGCCGCACCCTTCGGAGTCTTTCTCCCATGTGCTTCAGATCATCAAAGGTGTGCGTCGCCAGATATTCGATCTGGCACCATGACGGTTCACAAGCAAAAGGGAGCAGATCCCACTGCTCTTCCCATCCCTCAAGGGGGCCGCTCCCCATGATGAGCAGCGGATAGGGGCGGCCGAGGCTGTCACTGGAAAGCCGGACCACTCCAATGACAAGGGAATCCCGGCCGAATCCGCGGGACCAGAAGCGCCAGGAGCAGAACGGCAATGCCGTTTCGCGCCGGTTGATGAGATGCCGGTACCCGCTCTCCACCCACGCGACCAATCCTTCGACAAAGGGAGAATCCTCACCGAGCCGAAAGTAGTCGGCTGCGGCAGGATGCTTGCCGAAGGCGGCCCAGCGCCAGCACGGATCAACGGAGGGCATCAGTTCCGCTCCTTGTTCCTGCGACACAGCCACAGATAGTGTGCCCCTACCAGCACCGGGCGATCATCCGCGGCGCCGTGGCTCCGGCCATGGCGCCGCCCTGCCTGATCACCTGCTGGCTGCCGATGAACTGGTAGCTTACCCGGATGGAGGTGATCCCCATGCGAACCAGCGCGTCTTTCTCGCCGGGGAACTCACCGGCCGCAAACGTGCGATGCCCGCTGGCGAACTCACGGAGGAAGTCCGGGAATGCCTGGGGGCCGGCATATCGTTTTGTGAGCACCTGGTCGCCCGCCTCAATCTGGAAGATCACGTCGCCGCAACTGTCGGGCGACCAGTAGAAGGTCTTGCCCACGGGAAAGTTGTGGTTCACGAGTGCCTGGGCTTGCCCGGCGCACTGGAGCTCCAGTCTCGTGCCGTGCGGCTTGATCCTGGCCTCGGGGTTCGCGTCGGTGGGAAGTCCCTTGATGACTACGGTGTAGTTTGCTTGTCGGCCGGACATCATGGCATTGAGCTGTGCCCCTTTGCCCAAAAAGGCGAAGAGGGGTCCCTCCAGCGGCAGCGCCCCGCCCAGTGCCTGCCGGGGGGCGTACCCCGCTGCCGTGCCCCGGACAAAGGGGGCGGCAGGGCCCTTCACGAAGCGCAAGGCAAGGCCGTCGGGGCCCAGCAGCATCGGGCCAGCCTGTTGGGGGGGGAGCCCCAGGGTGGGGGCCAGCACCTGCTCCTCCCAGAGGGTCTGGAGCTGGCAGCCGGCTTCGCGCCTGACATATCCCCAGAGGAAATCGAGGGGGCCGGTGACGAGGCGCCAGAAGGCGTCGTCGGCACCGGTGCCGGCGATGTCCCGCTTCAGCCGTGCGGCCGCATTCCAGGCGGCATTGAATGGGGTTTTCCCTGTGCCAGGATCATCGGTGAAGGTCTGGGATGCCAGTTGGAAGGCCTGCTGCCGCGATGATGCGGCCGGAGCGATGGCCGCCAGGGCAGCCTGGTATTCCTGCCAGCTGCGCGCGGCCATGAGGGGCGGATCAATGGCGCTGGCCGCAGCCTCGTTTCCCAGCCTCCTGCGGATGGAGGCCATGAGGCGCCGGCTTTCTCCGGTGACACGGGTTGCCGTATCGGGAGCGGAGACGGCGCCTCCGGCCCGCGCAACCTGGAACGCGAAGAGCTGTGCCGCAAAAGAAGGAACTCCTGCCGTGCCCGCCAGGGGGTGCAGCTCCCGGGACATCCGGTTGATGAACGCGAAGTACGGACCGTGCTCGGTCGCCATCCGCGCAGCGGCCTGCTGCCACTCGCCGCTGCCCCGCAGCCTCTGGGCGCCGCGGGGGAAAGATGCCGCGAATTCCTGCCACACCTGGATGCACCGGGTCCGGTACCACGGGATGAATCCTTCACATGCCTTCGCCAGAAGGCGAGAGTCGCCCACCGCGGCTTCCAGTTCGCGCATGAGGCCGTCGATCCGGTCTTTGCCCTTGCCGGTGAAGGACGGGGCGATCGTCGGTTCATCCGGCACCGGTACGCTTCCTCCCCAAAATTCAGCCAGGGTTACGGGTGACAGGCCTCCATGGAGGTCGACCCAGGGGGCGAGCCAGGAGAGGCTGCCGGTTTTGAGCGAGAGGGCCCGCCTGAGCCAGCCCTGGAGCTGGGCCGCCTCGCGGGCCACATCGGGAGAGTCGGATCGCCATGCAAGGTAGTGGAGATAGAGCTCCCCGAACCGCTTGTGCGCGTCGGCGACCGACGGGGTTTCAGCGGCCATGAACGACAGGGCCGCCGGCTGCGGGAGGGCGCGCAGATCATCGAGTCCCCTGCCTGCCCGGCTGGCGGTAAGGATGTTGATCCGCCGCGTCAGGTGGATGGCGTACCGGGCAAAGAGTTCGTCCGGCGTGGCCGCGGAGAGACCGTTCACCCCTTCGGCCAGGTGGCGGTCATAGGGGGCGAGAAAACCATCCCGGAACTGGTTGCAGAACTTGTCCTTGAGAACGGCTTCCACCCGCCGGCTTTCATTAAGTCCGAACCGGGGCAACCACCAGGCGCGGTTCTGTTCTTCCACGCGCAGAATCCCCTGTCGAAGGCTCTCCAGGACCAGGAGATTATTCACCGGATCAGCATTGATGGTCGGCGTCCGTTCGAACTGGCGCGATACCTCTCGAATGGTGGCCATGTTCTTCACGAAGGAGAATGACAGGAGGCCGCACAGGGCCAGCCCCACCAGCAGCCAGGAGAGGAGCCCGAGGTTGCCGGTGACGGTGCGCCACTGGACAGACCGGTGTGTCGGGGCCAGGAGTGCCCGGTCGGCGGGAAGGACCCGGGCAAAGAAGTCGTGGAGGAAAATGCCACGGCTGGTGTCGGGGAGCGGTTGTGGCCCGGCAACGGTTCCCAGTGTCCCGCTGAACCGGGAGCGGGGGCTGCCGGCCTGACGGCCGCTGGCGAAGAACACCCCCCGCAGCAGCGGGGTTTCCTGATAGGGGTTTTCGCGGAACGTCCCCTCCATGAACGCGGTGAGTCCTTCGCGGAGCCCTGCGAATTCCTCGGGGAAGAAGGCAAGAGCCGGCGTCGCGTCGCGGGCTTCGGACCGGTGGAGGATCTGGAGCCTGAGACTTCTGAGTCGCTCGGTTACCGTTTCCAGGGTACTGGCCGTGAACGAGCCTACATCGGCGGTCAGGTCGCGGTTAATCATGCCCATGGGCTGGCGTAGCGCCTTTTCCGGCAGAAGCTCGGCGAAGCAGTTCATCCCTTCGATAAGGTCGCACTTGGTAACGAGCACGTAAACCGGTACCCGCACCCCCAGGGCGCGCATCAGTTCATCCACCCGGCGGCGCATGATCCGCCCGTCCTCGGCGCTTTCCTCCCGTCCGCCGGAAAGGAGTCGGTCTGCCGCCACGGTCAGGACGAGACCGTTCAGGGGTTCGCGTCTCCGGTGCCTGACCAGCAGCGTCAGGAGCTTCTGCCATTCATCCCGGTCCCGCTCCCCGTTGACCGGCACGGCGTAACGGCCCGCCGTGTCGAGCACGACGGACTCTTCGAAGAACCACCAGTCGCAGTTGCGCGTACCGGCATCACCGGCTGACCGTCGGGAATCGGTGTAGGGAGAGGGGAGACGGGCGCTGGCAAGGCTCGTGCTCTTGCCGGAGCCGCTTTCACCGATGACCAGGTACCAGGGGAGCACGTAGAGTGGGTTGCCACGTCGCTTGAGGTGCGAGCCTCTGAGGGCTCCCACCCCTTCTTTCCACTGTTCAGCGAGCTGGTCCAGATGCGCCCGGCTTCCGTCGGACAGGGCGGAGAGGGCGTCTTTTTCCTGCTCGATTACCTCACTGATGAAGTGCCTCTCCCGGCGCCGCAGCAGTAGGGACCGCAGCAGCATGGCCCCCGCTGCGATCCCGGCAAGGAGAAGCAACAGGCAAACGGTCACCCACCAGGGCCAGTCGAGCGCCAGAACGATCCCGGCCATCAGGAATACCGTGAGCACGACGACGCTCGCCAGCAGCAGCCATTTCAGCGATTTCATCATTCGTTTGCTCATTTCAGTACGGTACCGTCCTCAGGAACGTATCACCCACGCCTGTGAGCGTGAAGCGATAGGCCAGGAACAGAATCAGGAACAAGGCCACAGGCACAGTCGCCACGGCAACCGGGAGCGCCCGGCTTCCCTGCCCGCGTCCGGGGCGGGGGGTTGCCGGCGCCGGTCCGGACGGCCATGCCTCGGGAAAGAGTTCGGTCCGTTCCAGAGAGGGAAGTCCTACCGAACTTCCCATCAGCAGCTTCAATTGGGCGGTTTTCAACTGTTCCAGGTGGTACTCGTCGCCAGGAGTGCAATACTTGCCGGTAAAGCCGAAGGCCAGGCAGAGGTAGAACACTTCCCGCACCTCCCGCTGATTTAGCCCGAGCGCCGTGAGCCTGGTGAAGAATTCCTCCCCCGCGTCGGTGGTGGCGTAGTGGATGCGCTGGAGCTGTTCCTTCAGCCAGGTGTTTTTTTCTTCCCATGATGAGGAGAGAATCGATTCGTCGATCCAGGCGCAGACGGCGAAGCGCGCCAGGTCGAATTCTTCCCGGTCGAGTCCTTCGCTGCGGGCCGCGGCATCCGCCGCTGCCATGAGCCGCTCGATTTCACGGCGGATTTCTCCGTAGGGGGGCTGTCGGACCGCAATAGTCCGGAGGGAGTGATTCAGGTAGGCCATAACGTCTGTGAAACAGTCTGTCAGATGCATGAATGGATAAACCTCTCTGCCGGACATGGCTGTGCCGACGGCTGAAGGCAGGAGCGGACCCGGCACCGATGGGTATGACGGGGCATGGGAGCGCGGCAGTGCCGTTAAGCACTCCGGATGCCGTGAGCCACCGCTCGCTGTGATGTGAAATGCCAGGAAAGGTCTGATTCCGGGTGAATCGCGCGGGCCGCCGTCCTAGCGGATGGGAAAGAGTCCGGTCTCCTCTATCATGAGAATTGCCGGGATAATAAAAACAATCACATTAGAAGTCAATAAAAATTGTGAGCGTTTTTATCGAATAACAAGGGGTTGGGCTGTTGCGGAGTGTGCGCGGCGCACGGGATGCTCACGGCCGGGAGGAGCGTATGTCCGCCAGGGCGCGTTCGATGGCGGGAATGTCACAGCCGTCGATGATCTTCTTTCCTTCATCGAGGACTACCATGGGTACGATCTCGCCGCCGAAGCGCTCGCGCCACTCCCGGAACGCGGCGCGGTCGCGGCGGATGTCGCGGCAGGTGTAGGGGATACCCTTCTCGGTGAAAAACCTTTCCACCGCATCGCAGTAAGGTCAGCCTTCGCCCACGAAGATGACCACTGAAGGGGGGCGGGATTCGGCTGTCCGACCGGGCTTGTCCGGGGCGGCATGGAGCAGTGCCGGTGTGACCGACACGGTAGCGGCAAGGACAAGCATGGCAGCGAAACTGCGGACCGTCATGACGATGCTCACGGTTGCATCCCGCCGTGGCCGGCGAAGAATGCGCCGAATGCCGCGATAACCCGTTCCACGTCCGAAGAGGTCACGTCCAGGTGGGTGACGAGACGGATACTTTCCCGGCCGGAGATGAGGATTCCCTGTTCGTTTAGAAACGAGGCGAGCCGGTCCGCCGTCCGGAGGGGGAGGCACAGGAATACCATGTTGGTCTGGACGTGGGACGGGTCGAGGCCCAGCCCCGGGATGGCGGCCAACCCCTCGGCCAGGCGGCGGGCGTTGGCATGGTCCTCGGCGAGCCGGTCCACGTTTCCGGTCAGGGCCAGGATGCCGGCGGCCGCCAGGATGCCGGCCTGGCGCATGCCTCCTCCGACCGCCTTGCGCCACCGGCGGGCCGTGGCGACGAACTCCCTGCTCCCGCAGAGCAGCGACCCCGCTGGGGCGCCGAGCCCCTTGGAGAGGCAGACCGACACCGAATCCACGTGGCCGGCGATCTCGCGGACCGGTACGCCGAGCTTCACGGCGGCATTGAAGATGCGGGCGCCGTCCATGTGCAGGCCAAGGCCTTGCTCATTGCAGAGCCGTCTGGCGCGTGCCAGGTAGTCCAGGGGAAGAACCCGCCCGGCATGGGTGTTTTCCAGGCAGAGGAGCCGGGTGCGGGCGAAGTGGAGGTCGTCCGGCTTGATGGCGGCGGCCACGGCTGAGAGGTCGAGGGTCCCGTCGGGTTCCACCTCCAGGGGTTGGGGCTGGATGCCCCCCAGGGCGGCGGCGCCGCCCCCTTCGTAGCGATAGCAGTGGGCGGTCTGGCCGGCGATGTATTCGTCACCCCGCCGGCAGTGGGTCAGGAGGGCCAGGAGGTTGGCCTGGGTGCCGCTGGCGGTGAACAGGGCCGCTTCCGTGCCGAGTGTCGCGGCGCCCAGTTCCTCCAGCCGGTTCACGGTCGGGTCTTCGCCATAGACGTCGTCCCCCACCTCGGCTCCCGCCATGGCGGCGCGCATGGCAGAGCTCGGCCGGGTAACGGTGTCGCTGCGCAGATCAATGATGTTCATGGATTCCTCGTGGGGGAGTAGCGCGTGCACGTCGGCCTACCAGTGGCAGCTGCCGCCTCCCCGCTTTTCCAGGTAGTGCTGGTGGTATTCCTCGGCCCACCAGAAGGTGGCCGCCGGAACGATCTCGGTGACGATGGGGCGGGCATGGCGACCGGACTGCTGTTCATGCTCCAGGGATGCCCGGGCCGCCCGCTCCTGCTCCGGCGAGTGGTAAAAGATGACGGAGCGGTAGTTGGTGCCGATGTCGGGGCCCTGCCGGTTGAGCTGGGTCGGGTCGTGGCAGTCCCAGAAGATCCGCAGCAGGTGGTCATAGGTGACGTCGGCGGGGTCAAAGGTCACCTCCACCACCTCGGCGTGGCCGGTGGTCTTGGAGCAGACCTCCTCGTAGGTGGGGTGTTCCTTCCATCCTCCCATGTATCCGGCCAGGGTGGATACAACCCCCGGCACGCGGCGGAATTCCTCTTCCACATGCCAGAAACAGCCGGCCCCGAAGGTAGCCTTCTCAAGACTCGTTTTCTCTCCCATGGCATACACCTCCCTGCCTGAAAAGAGTAACACAGTGCGCAATGGTTGTCCCTGCGCGTACCATACGCGCCGCCACGGCAAAAATCAAGGCGGCGCAGGCAGGCTTGGCCGCCCGCGACCGGTCGCCGCAGCCAGCCAGCCGAGGCGGTCCAGAAGGCGGGCAAGCTCCCGGTCCGGCGGGGCGGCAATGGTCAGGATTTCGCCGTTTGCAGGGTGAGGCAGCGAAAGCTCCGCGGCATGGAGCAGGAGCCGGCCACAGCCGAGCTCTTGCCGGAAGAATCGGTTGTGGCGCCCTTCGCCGTAGGTGGTGTCGCCGATGATCGGGTGAAAGATGTGCTTCATGTGGCGCCGCAACTGGTGGCGGCGGCCGGTGCGGGGTCTGAGTTCCGCGAGCGAGTAGCGGGAGGTGGCATGGCGCCCCGTTGCCACGGGCAGTTCCGCTTCAGCGAGTCGCCGGAAGGCGGTTACCGCCGGCTGAGGCGCTGCCGGTGAGCTCTTCGCACTGTCCAGCCGGTCCGGTTCTTCGCTCAGGGAGTGGTCGATGATTCCCTCCGGCGGGACAATCCCCCGGGTGACCGCCAGGTAGGTCTTGTCCACCAGTCCGCCGGCGAAGGCATCGCCGAGCGAGCGGGCCGTTGCCGGGTCCAGGGCGAACACCAGGACGCCGGAGGTAGGCTTGTCGAGGCGATGAACGGGATAGACCCGGCGGCCGAGGAGGTCGCGCACCTCCTGGAGGGCGAAACGGGTCTCATGGCGGTCGATGGGGCTGCGGTGCACCAGGAGCCCGGCCGGCTTGTGCACGGCCACCAGGTAGTCGTCGCGAAACAGGATCTCCACGGCGCTCATCCCCGTGCCTTGCCGAGGAGGGCCAGGAACTGCATCACGAGCCGGTAGGTGATCCCCCACAGGACCGGCTTCCCTGGCACGGGAAGGATGATGGCCGGTCGCTCGAAGATTTCGCCGCCGAAGCGGACCGGCGCAGTCACGTGGCGGGCGGGATCGCGCAGTGCCTCCAGGGAGATCCAGAAGGCGTCGCGGACCTCGCCGCCCGGATGAAGGGAAAGCGCTCCGGTCACGCCGTAGACGAAGCAGGACACCCGGATCGGCAGGTGGGCCCCCTCGATATCGGCAAGCCGGCCCAACAGGCGGGCCGAGGCCAGGTCGACGCCCAGTTCCTCCCGGGTTTCCCGTTCGGCGGCGGCGCGGGGCCCGGCATCGCCCGCCTCCACCTTGCCGCCCGGAAACCCCAGGTCGCCGGACCAGGGATCGCCATGATGGGGAGAGCGCTCGATGAAGAGGACCGACACCCCGCTGGCGTCCCGGCGCAAGATCAGTGCCACGGCTGCAGGGGTATAGGCGGGGGCGGGCTGCCGGTTTTCCCCTCCGGCGTCCTTCAGGGTGCGTTCGATCTCGTCAAGGGTCGGGTTCGTCATGGGGATTTCCTGGGGGCAAAGGTCTGGGTGGCTCGCGAATGTTGTTTTTTCCGGCATGTTCGTATAGCATGAAAGGGCATTAAGCACCTTTTTTCGTTTAGAGGAATCCTGCCATGGAGCATCCCCCCTTTTCGCTTGCCGGCAGCATCGGCATCACCCCCCTCGTTGAGCTGCGCCACCTGAACCCGAATCCGCGGGTCCGTATCCTGGCCAAATTGGAGGGGAACAACGTGGGCGGTTCCGTCAAGGACCGTCCGGCTCTCTACATGCTTGCCAAGGCGGAGGAGTCCGGCGAGCTGGTGCCGGAGAAGACCATCCTGGAGCCGACCTCCGGCAACACCGGCATCGCCCTGGCCATGCTCGGCACGGTCAAGGGATACCGGGTCAAGCTCGTGATGCCCGCCTGCGTGAGCCTGGAACGGCGCGCCGTGCTGGAGGCCTATGGCGCCGAGCTGGTCCTCTCTCCCCACGACGAGGCCACCGACGGTGCCATCCGGCTGGCCCACCGCATCCTGGAGGAGGAGCCGGACCGCTACTATATGCCCAATCAGTATGCCAATCCCAACAATCCCCTGGCCCACTACGAGACCACTGCGCCGGAGATTTTCCGCGACACCGGCGGCGCCGTCGACTTCTTCGTGGCCGGCATGGGGACGGGCGGCACCCTGATGGGAACGAGCCGCTATTTCCGGGAGAAGAAGCCTTCCGTGCGCATCGTGGGTGTGGAGCCCCGGCTGGGTCACAAGGTGCAGGGGCTCAAGAACATGCAGGAAGCCATCGTGCCTCCCATCTACCACCCCGAGGCCCTGGACCTGAAGCTGACGGTCCATGACGAGCCGGCCTTTGACACGGCCCGAGAGCTGGCCGCCCGCGAGGGCCTTTTCGTGGGGATGTCCAGCGGCGCCGCCGTGGCGGGCGCCGTCCAGGTGGCGCGGGATGCCCCGGCTGGCAGCACCATCGTGGTGCTCCTGCCGGACCGGGGAGACCGCTATCTCAGCACGGTCCTGTTCCGGTCGGTTTGCGGCAAGTGCCCTCCCTGAGAGGCGCATGTGCCTGATGTTGCACCACCAGCCCGCATCCCGCGGGCTTTTTCATGTCCGCTACCAGCTGCCGAGCGAGGTGAGGAATTCCAGCAGGCAGTCGTTGAAGGCCCCCGGGTGCTCCAGGTTGGCCAGATGCCCCGCCTCGGGCACGATGCAGAACCGGCATCCCGGAACGCCGGCGGCAATGGCCCGGGAGAATTCGGCCGGGATGGCCCGGTCATCTTCGGCCCCGATGGCCAGTGCCGGCACCCGGAAGCGGTCCAGAAGCGCGCCGTAGTCCGTGCGCTCCCGCATGGCCAGGAGCCCGCCCGCAAGCCCCCGCGAATCGGTGGCGCTCATCCATCCGTAGACCTCCTCAACCAGTTTCGGCCGCTCCGTGAGGTTCTGCTCGGCAAAGAGGACTTCCACAAACGCGTCCGCCACCAGTTGAGGCCCGAACTTCATCACCTCCTGGGCCAGGTGCAGCCGCCGGGCCTTGCCCGCCTCATCGTCGGCCGGCGCCCGGGTCACGATGAAGCACGCCCCGGCAACCCGCTCCGGGTAGCGTTCCAGCAGGTTCATGAGGACGTAGCCTCCCATGGACATCCCGCCGATGACTGCCTGCCCGATCGACAGATGATCCATGAGCGCAACAATGTCGTCGGCGAATATCTCCATTGAGTAAGGTCCGTCCGGGGCATCCGATTCGCCGAAGCCCCGCAGGTCTGGGGTCACGAGGCGAAAGCCGGCGCCGGTCACTGCCTGGATCTGGGGATGCCACATCTTTCTCTGCAGGGGAAAGCCGTGGATCAGGATCAGGGGCGGACCGCTGCCCTGGTCGTCATAGGCGAGGGAGATGCCGTTCACGAGTGCCTGCATGGAGGAGTCTCCTTTCAATCGTCATTGGATCAATGGGAAAACCATATACCATGCGCCGTCACGGGGCAACAACCTCGATGGCTGGGCAAAAAAAAGCCCGCAGAAGCGGGCTATTGCAGGCAGTTTTGTAACACTCTGATATGCGAGTCAGGCGTGGGGTCAGCCGTTGCGCGAGATTTCCTCCAGATTGCCGGCAATGACCGAGGCGGTGGCTGCCTGTTCCTCGGAGGCAGTGGCAATCTGGGTGATGACGTTCTTGATCTCCTCGATGGCCTGAACGATGGTCACCAGCGACGATTCCGCCTGGAGCGAGAGGCTTTCGCTCACTTCGGCCTCCTGCTTGGCGTTCTCGATGGAACCCACGGCCTGGCGGGTTTCCCGCTGGATTTCGGCTACCATGGCGTTGATCTGCTTGGTGGAGTTCATGGTCTTGACCGCCAGGTTGCGGACCTCATCGGCCACCACGGCGAAGCCACGCCCCTGTTCGCCGGCGCGGGCCGCCTCGATGGCGGCGTTGAGAGCCAGGAGGTTTGTCTGGTCGGCGATTTCATTGATGACGTTGATGATCTCGCCGATCTTCTCCGATTTGCCCCCCAGCGAGTCGACGATGGCGGCTGAATCGCGGACGATCTGGGCTACCTTCTGCATCTCCTGGACCGACCGGTTGACGATTTCCTGACCCTCGTGGGCGTTCTGGGCAACCTGGACCGCCGAGTCGGAGGCGTTCGAGGTGTTGCGGGCCACCTCGGTCACGGTCATGCTCATCTCTTCCATGGCCGTGGCGATCTGGGCCACCCGCTCCTCCAGATATTCCTTGCGCTGCAGTTCCTGCCGGTTGCGCTCCACTACTTCCTTTTCGGCGGTGATGTCGTCCCAGCATGCCATGTAGTATTTGACCCTGCCGTGATTCTTCTTGTCCCAGATGGGGAAGGCCGTGGTGCGGAGCGTTATTCCCCCGATGGGGATTTCGGCCGAATGGGGCATCTCGCCCGGTTTGCCCAGGATCATGCGTACGCGGTTCGGGTCCTTGTGGAACTGGTGAATGGAATGGTCCATGGCTGCTGCCACGTCGGCCCCGCGCAGGCCGGCGTTCAGGTCGCCACGGTATTTTGCCAGCAGCTCCCGCGCCGCCTTGTTCATGTAGAAGATAGTATTCTCAGGGGTTGCATCGCAGAGCATCACAATGTTTTTCACATTTTCAAGCATCTGCTTGAGCACATCCAGTTCGGCGTCTTTTTCCTCCAACTGCTTCTTCATCCCCGATGCAAAAAACACAGTAGTACCTCCTTTGGACGGAAACCCTCATACGGTTTGGCACTGAACCACTACTAATCTACATCGGCAACCAAAGCAGATTCTTTATGGAAAAGTGCATTTTTTTACGGGCAATGCCGGTGCCGTCAGGTGACGGATGTGAATGTTCAAGCTGTTGACTTGAGTCAAACCATCCGCGCCAATGATTTGTATTCTAACTATCAACCGCAGGCACTCGCGGCAGGCCGACCGGGGCGCCGCACCCAATAGGAGAATGGAATGGGAATCTCATTGTCACGACAGGTCCTGGCAACCACGCTCGTCGTCGGTATTGCGGGAGCGGCGATGGCGGCGTTCGCGCTGGTGGGCCCGCCCCGCCTGCTGGAGCACTCGGAGTCGCCGGCATTCTGCGCCGGGTGTCACGTGATGGGCGAGCAGCACGAGGCTTGGAGCCACGCCGGCGCCCACCGGAGGATCAGGTGCGTGGACTGCCATCTTCCCAACGGCAATCCGGTGGCGCACTACGTCTGGAAGTCCATCGACGGCATGAAGGATGTGGTGGCCTTCTATTCGGGCCATGTCCCCGATCCGATCAAACTGTCGTCCCATGGGGCAAAAGTCGTCCAGCAGAACTGTGTCCGGTGCCACGAGGCAACGGTGACCACCATGGACCGGACCCGCCAGTGCTGGGGCTGCCACCGGCAGTTGCGGCACAAGCTGACCGGCGCCATGGCCACCCGGTGACGGGTCGCCGCAGAACATGCACTTACCGCAGGAGAGGAGAGCGATATGAACAAGAAAAGCATGAAGCGTTGGGCCGTTGTCACTGCCCTGGCCGCAACGGCAGCGGTGGCGGCGGCCGGAGCCGGCTGTGCCCCCAAGAAGGTGGAACAGGCAGGCAGGGCCGTCATACCCGACGGCACCATCGACCCGGCCGAATGGGGGAAGGCCTACCCGGTCCACTACGATCTCTGGAAAAAGACCGAAGAGCCCACCGTGGCGGGCAAGAGCCGGTACAAGAAAGGGTATGACGACGACGGCGTCTTCTACGACAAGCTGGACGAGTTCCCCTTCCTGGCGCTCCTCTACAACGGTTGGGGATTCGGCGTAGAGTACAAGGAGCCCAGGGGCCATGCCCACATGGTGCGGGACCAGTTCGAGGTTGACCCGGGGCGGGTCAAGGCGGGAGGCTCCTGCCTCACCTGCAAGACCCCCTATGCGCCGGCCCTGCAGCAGCGCCTCGGCAAGGACTACTTCTCCAAGCCCTACCAGGAAGTCCATGCCCAGATCCCCAAGGAGCACCAGATGCTGGGCGTGGCCTGCATCGACTGCCACAACAACGATGACCTGTCCCTGAAGATTTCGCGGGGCTTCACCCTCGGCAAGGCCCTGGAGAAGCTCGGCGTGGATCAGGCGAAGCTCTCCACCCAGGAGAAGCGGACCCTGGTCTGTGCCCAGTGCCACGTCACCTACAGCATTCCCAAGGACGAGACCATGAAGTCGACCGATGTGTTCTTCCCTTGGGACGGCAGCACCTATGGCGGCATCACCATCGAGAACATCATCGCAAAACTGCGGAGCAACCCGGCACACGGCGAGTGGACCCAAGGGGTAACCGGCTTCAAACTCGCCTTCATCCGCCACCCCGAGTTCGAGCTCTTCTCCAACAACAGTGTTCACTGGCAGGCGGGGGTCGCCTGCAGCGACTGCCACATGCCCTACACCAAGGTGGGCACTCGCAAGGTTTCCGATCACCGGGTCATGAGCCCCCTGAAGAACGATCTCAAGGCGTGCCAGCAGTGCCATGCAGAGAGCCCCGAATGGCTCCGCAACCAGGTCTACGCCATCCAGGACCGGACCATGTCCCAGTTCATCCGGGCCGGATACGCCACCGCCACCGTGGCCAGGCTCTTCGAAATGACCCACAAGGCCCGGGCCGAAGGGAAGCAGATCGACAAGGCCCTCTATGACCAGGCCAGGGATCACTACGAGGAGGCGTTCTACCGGGTGGTCTTCATCGGCGCCGAGAACTCGGTCGGGTTCCACAACCCCACCGAGGCCCTGCGGATCACGGGCGACGCCAACTCCCACGCGGGCAAGGCCGAGGCGCTCCTGCGGCAGGCCCTGACCAAGGCCGGGGTGACGGTTCCCCTGAAAGTCGATCTGGAGCTGGCCAAGTACACGAACAACCGTGGGGTGAAAAAGCTCATGTTCAAGGCCGAGCACGAAATCAAGGATCCCCTGGCGGCCAAGGAAAAATAGTCACGATGACAGCGGGGCCGGGGCCGGTATCAGTACCTGCCGGCTCCGGTACCGCTGCTGAGCGAGGCACTACCCATGAACAATCGGCAGCAGCATGCACGCATCACCCTCTGGCGCGCCCTGGTCCAGTGGGGCTTCTTCGCCTGGGTTGTCGTCATAGGCATCCGCTTCGGCGTCTTTGTCCGCCACTTCGAGACCGGCGGCGCAACCCCGCTTGTTTCCCGCCCGCCGGGCGTGGAAGGGTTCCTGCCCATCGGCGCCCTGGCCGGCACCAAGCTCTGGCTCGCCACCGGCACCATCAACCCGGTCCACCCGGCAGCCCTGGTCATCTTCCTCACCATCGTGGGCATGAGCCTTGTGGCGAAGAAGTCGTTCTGCTCCTGGCTCTGCCCGGTGGGGACCCTGTCGGAGGCGGCCTGGAAGCTGGGACAACGGCTCTTTGGCCGCAATTTCCGGGTCTGGCCCCGGCTCGATTGGGTCCTGCGGGGGGCGAAGTACCTGCTGCTCATCTTTTTCGTCAAGATCATCCTGGTCGACATGCCGGTCTTTGCCCTGGCGGCCTTTCTCGACACCCCCTACTGGGCCGTGAGCGACGTGAAGATGCTTCACTTCTTCACCAGGATGTCGGGCACCACGATAACGGTCCTCGCCGTGCTTACGGTGCTGTCGCTGCTCTACAGAAACGCCTGGTGCCGCTATCTCTGCCCCTACGGCGCGCTGCTGGGGGTGGCGAGCTTCCTGAGCCCCTTCAAGATCCGGCGTGACGCGGCCGGCTGCACCGGCTGCCGCAACTGCTCCAGGGCCTGTCCATCCGGGCTTCCGGTCCACGAGCGCGAGACGATCCGCTCCGCCGAATGCACCGGTTGTCTCACCTGCGTGGCCAACTGCCCCGAGCGGGAGGTGCTCCGCATGGCGCCACCCCTCTGGCGGCGGCCGCTCCCGGCATGGGTGTTCCCTGCCGTGGTGCTGCTCCTCTTCGCCGCCGGCATCGGCACCGGCATGGCCACCGGCGCCTGGCAGAGCTCACTTACCTATGAGGATTACCGGCAGCTCATCCCCATGGTGCCGTACCTGAGCCACTGAGGGGGATGCGAGGGGCTTGACCCCCGTCCACGACGGGGTACCTTATATCATCAAACATGGAAGAACAGGAGGTGTCGCATGGCTGACGATACGAACGATGTCCTGTACCGCCTGATTGCCGAGGGAGTTCCCGATGCCGTTGTCTATGCCGACCGGGAAGGGATCATCCGGCTCTGGAGCCCCGGGGCCGAACGGATGTTCGGCTTTGCCGCAGCCGACGCGGTGGGGCAGTCTCTGGACCTCATCATCCCCGAGAACCTCCGGGCCCGTCACTGGGAGGGGTACCGCCGGGTCATGGACACAGGCACGACCCGCTACGGCACCAAGCTGCTCACGGCACCTGCCCTGCGCGCCGACGGCAGCCGCCTGTCCACCGAGTTCTCCATGGCGCTCGTGCGCGACGGGGTCGGTGACATGGCCGGCAGCGGCGCCGTGATTCGTGACGTGACCGAACGCTGGCTGAAGGAAAAGGATATGAAAGAGCGCCTGGCTGAGCTGGAACGGTGCTGCGGCGCGGACCGGCCCGGCCGGTAGCGCTTTGGCGCGAAAGGAAAAGAACGGCATGGAGTATTTCATCGCAGGACAGGCCCTCTGCTGGGGGCTCGTTGCGGCGGCCGCCCTGCTCTGGAAAAGGGAGTGAGGCAGTCTCCACCCATTACAACCACGTAAAGGAGAACCTGAACCATGAACAAGAAGACCATCGTTATCCCCGCCCTTTATCTGGCCCTTCTATCCGCCGGGGTCACCCTGTCCGCCGGCAGTGCCCGGGCTCACTGCGATACCCTGGACGGCCCGGTCGTCCAGGATGCCCGCATCGCCCTGGAGAAGAACGACGTGACCCCGGTCCTCAAGTGGGTTAGGGAGAAGGACGAAGCGAAGATTCGCAGTTCCTTCAAGGACGTCGTGGCAGCGGCGAAGAAGGGGGCAAAGGCGAAGGAGGCGGCCGAGCACCGCTTTTTCACATCTCTCGTGAAGGTCCACCGGGCCGCGGAAGGAGCACCCTTCACCGGACTCAAGCCCGCCGGGACGGTGGAGCCCGCGGTGGCGGCGGCCGACAGCGCCCTGGCGTCGGGTTCATCGGCCGAACTCGTGAAGATCGTCACCGATGCGGTTGCCGCCGGTATCCGCGAGCGCTTCGACCGGGTTGCCGAGGCGAAGAAGCACAAGGACGAGAGCGTGGCCGCCGGCCGGAAGTACGTGGCGGCCTACGTGGAGTACACCCACTACGTGGAGCGCCTCCATCGGGACGCGGAGGGGCACGCCGCCCACCACGGCGGCCCGGACGGGACGAAGGCGCCCCACGGCCACGGCGATGCCCATGCGAGCCACGGCCACTGATCGCGCCGTTCATTGATCCAGGCATGGAGGCCGTGCGCGCTTGAAAAAACGGATCACCCGGTTACCCGGCAAGATGAAAGGGCAGGGGAGGAACAGGGAGCGTCCTCCCCTGTCGTTCAAATACGCCCTGTGGGGGTGTGCGAGCGGGATGGCAGGGGTCCTTGCCATTATGGCGGTGACCCGCATGGCGGGCCATCCCCTGCTGATCGGCTCCTTCGGCGCATCGGCGGTGCTTTTGTTCGGGGCCGCCGAATCCCCCTTCGCTCAGCCCCGCAACCTGGTGGGGGGACACCTGGTTTCCGCCGTTGCCGCGGTGGCGGTGACGGCCTGGCTCGAGTCCGGTCCCGTTGCCGTCGCCCTGGCAGTGGGGGCGGCTACCCTTCTCATGTACCTCACCCGCACCATCCATCCACCCGGTGGCGCCACTGCCCTGATCGGCGTCCAGGGGCACGCCGGGCTCTCCTTTCTCGTGGACCCGGTGCTGACCGGTGCGCTGATCCTGCTGACAGTGGCCCTCTTCACCAACAATATCGTCCATCACCGGCACTATCCGGAGCAGTGGTGGTAGGGAGGCCGGCCCGATAAAATAAACTTGCCCGTATACCCCGGTTCCGGTAAGCTCAACCGCAACACCCCGCCGTTTCTCCCGCCATCATCCGGCCGGCGTTTTCGGAGTTGCGCGTCATCGATGGACAGCCCGCCCCTCTATAACAGCAGGATCTTCGATACCTATCTGAAGCTCCTCACAAAACGGTATCCCCATGTTCGGACCGATGAGGTGCTCAGCTATGCCGGCATGTCTGAGCACGAAGTCGCGGACCCCGGCCAGTGGTTCACCCAGCAGCAGGCGGATCGCTTTCACGAGGTGCTCACGCGGGTGACCGGCAACCCCGGCATCGCGCGGGAGGCAGGCCGTTTCGCCGCATCGCCCGAGGCGCTCGGCCTCGTACGACAGTACGTCCTCGGGCTGGTGGGGCCTGCCCTCGGCTATTCCCTCCTCAACCGCGCGGCAGCCCTCTTCACCCGGTCGTCGACGTTCGAGTCCCGGAAGATCGGGGACAACAGGATCGAGGTCACGGTTCGCTTCAGGCCGGGGGTGAGTGAGCGGGCGTACCAATGCGCCAATCGCACGGGATTCCTCGAGGCGCTTGTTGTTATCTTCAGCCGGTGTCTTCCGGAAATCAAGCATCCCGAGTGCATTTTCCAGGGCGGAGGAGTCTGCCGTTACATAATTTCCTGGCCCAGGGGGCATGCCGATCTCTGGCGGACGGTGCGCCGCTGGGGGCTCCTCGGCGGGACGGTCCTCGGGCTTGCCACTCTTCTCCTGAGCCCCTCTCTGTTCCCCGTTGTGGCAGCGGTGGCCATTCCCCTGGTCCTGCTGTTTTTTCTTGCCGCCGAGCGGGCCGAGAACAAGGATTTGAGCGCGGCCGTCGACAACCTGCGGGATTCTACCGAAAAGCTGCTCGGCCAGTCTCAGTCAAACAGCGACAATGCGCTGCTCGTGAGTGAAATCGGGCAGGTGGTCAGCAGTAAGAGCGATATTGAGCACATTCTGACCGCTATTGCCGTCCTACTGGAGAAGCGGCTCGACTACGACCGGGGCGTGATCATGATGGCCGATGCCGGCGGGAGCGCTCTCAGGGTGCTGGCCAGCTACGGGTTCGACGAGGCGGGTCGGCGGGTCATGCACGAAACGCCCATTGCGCTGGACGGCGTCGGTCCCCGCGGCGTCGTGGCCGCTTCGTTCCTCGACCAGAAGCCATTCCTGGTGAACGACCTTGATGAGATTAATCATCTCATCCCGCCGCTGCATCGGGAGTTGGGCCGCCGGCTGGGCATTCGTTCCTTCATCAGCTGCCCCATTGTTTGCGAGGGGCAATCCCTCGGCGTACTGGCGGTGGATACGATACGCACCGGCAGGCCGCTGCTCCAGAGCGACCTGAGCCTCCTTATGGGGATTGCGCCGGTGATCGGCATCAGCATCCACAACGCCGAGCACCTGGCCCGGGAACAGCGGCAGGCCGCCCTGCTGGAGGTTGCCAACCGGGAGTTGGAGGCGTTCTGCTATACCGTTGCCCATGACCTCCGGGCACCACTCCGGGCCATCAACGGCTATTGCGCCGTCATCCGCGAGGAGTGCGGCGACCGCCTCCCGCCGCCCTCGCCCGTTTACTTCTCCCGGATCGGTGCGGCAGCGGTGCGGATGGGGGAGTTGATCGACGATCTGCTTGCTCTGTACCGGGTAACCCGCAGCGAACTGGTATGGGAGGAGATTGATCTGAGCGCTCTTGTGGGTGAAGTGGCGGAAGAGTTGCAGCAGCGGGAGACAGCCCGCTTGGTGGAGTTTGCCATTGCCGCCGGCGTCACTGTTCGGGGAGATCGGAAGTTGCTGCGGATCGCCCTGGAAAACCTGCTGGGCAATGCCTTGAAGTACACCGGCATGCGCCCCCGGGCACTCATCGAATTCGGCACGGCAGAGATAGACGGTGTTCCAGCCTGTTTTATCCGGGACAATGGCACCGGTTTCAACATGCGGTATGTCGACAAGTTATTCCGGCCCTTCCAACGGCTCCACCGGGACGATGAATTCGAGGGGACCGGTATCGGCTTGGCTACCGTGCACAGGATCGTGAACCGTCACGGCGGACGGATCTGGGCCGAAGCCGAAGAGGGCAGGGGCGCCGTGTTCTACATTGCCCTTTGACTCGTTACCCGTCGTCCCCGTACAATCCGCGCATGGACAATGCTCTCCTCTCCGACGTGACCGGCGTGATCCTCGTGGGCGGCCGGAGCAGCCGCATGGGACGGGACAAGGCTCTCCTTTCCCTGGGTGGGGCGCCTCTCGTGGCGCGGGTGATCGAAGCCTTCCGCCGGGTTTTTGCCCGGACCGTGTTGGTGGGCGACCGTGGGGAGCGCTTTCGGGCGTTCGGTGTAGAGGTGATCTCCGATATTCACCCCGGCAGCGCCCTTGGTGGTCTCTACACGGGTCTCGCCCGGGCGGGGACGCCGTACGTGTTCGTTGCGGCATGTGACGTGCCGTGGCCCGATTCCCGGGTAATCGCGCACCTTTGCTCCCTGCGGTCAGGTTACGACGTGGTGGTGCCGCGCACCGACGGAGGATTCGAGCCCCTCTTCGCCGTGTACGGCACGGGTTGTCTTCCGGCGGTGGAACGGATGCTGCGGCAGGGAAACTGCCGAATCTACGATTTCTACCCCGAGGTGCGGACCCGTCAGGTGACGATGGCGGAACTGGCCGGTCTCGCTGCCCCGGAACGGACGTTCGTCAATGTCAATACGCCATCAGAGTTCGAGCACATCAGGCAACTGGAGGAGGCACCAATGGCCAAGGCCGTATCGTTCGTGGCAAAGTCCGGGACCGGCAAAACCACGCTTCTGGAGAAGGTCATCGCCGAGTTGAAGTCCCGCGGCTATCGGGTCGGCGCCATCAAGCACGACGCCCACCGCTTCGATATCGATCACCCGGGCAAGGACAGCTATCGCCTTACTGCTGCCGGGGCTGACACAATGCTCATCTCTTCGCCCGAAAAGCTGGCTGTGGTGAAGAAGCACGAGGTTTCTCCGCCCATTGAGGAGTTGATCGCCACCTACTTCGGCGATGTTGACATCATCATAACCGAGGGGTTCAAGAAGAGCGGCCTTCCCAAGATCGAGGTACACCGCCGGGAGCGGAGCACAACGCTGCTTTGCCGGGGCGAGCAGCATGACCCGACCCTGCTGGCGGTGGCGAGCGACGAGCCCCTGGAGCTGGACGTGCCGGTCCTGGACCTGAACGATCCGAAGCAGGTGACCGACTTCGTTGAGGAGCGGTTTCTTACGCAACGGACGTGACGGTTCCGTATACACCCTCCTCTGCCACGTGTCATTCTGTTATAGTAACAAAAATGCAACACCGTATCTTTCCGCCTGGATATCCCATGGAACTCATTGACAGCTTCGGCCGCCGCATCAACTATCTCCGCCTCTCGGTCACCGACCGGTGCAATCTCCGCTGCAGTTACTGCATGCCGGCCGAGGGGGTGGAAAAGCTCGCCCATGGCGACATCCTTTCCTACGAGGACCTTTTCCGCATTGCCCGGGCCGCCGTTGCCATAGGCATCGAGAAGATCCGGATCACCGGCGGCGAACCCCTGGTCCGCAAGGGAATCGTGCCGTTCCTGGCCCGCATTGCCGCCATTGAGGGGCTTCGTCAGCTGGTCCTCACCACCAATGGCCTCCTGCTGCCGGAGATGGCGGCCGATCTGCGGAGCGCGGGTGTCCAGCGGCTCAACATCAGCCTTGACTCGCTCAGGGCCGACACATTTAGGGCTATCACCAGGACCGGCGAACTGCAACGGGTACTCGACGGCATCGCCGCCGCCGACGCGGCCGGTTTTCCTCCTCCCAAGATCAATATGGTGGTCATGCGCGGGATCAATGACGGTGAAGTGGCCGACTTTGCCCGCCTCACCATTAAACGTCCCTGCACGGTGCGTTTCATCGAGTACATGCCGGCCACGCGGGAGAACAACTGGCAGTCCCTGACCGTGCCGGGCCGGGAAATCCTCGACCGGATCTCCGCATCGTACGAGCTTGAGCCGGTGGAGAAAGGGGCCTGTGCCGGACCGTCCAGGGACTTCCGGATCCGGGGCGCTGCCGGGACACTCGGCGTGATAACCGCCGTTTCCGGGCACTTCTGCGGCGACTGTAACCGCGTCAGGGTGACCTCGACCGGCATGGCCAAGAGCTGTCTTTTCTCGGATGAAGGGTTCGACCTGCGTCCGTTCCTCGACACCGGCGACCCGATTATCCTCCAGGAGGCGCTGCGGCGGATCGTGGGGGTCAAGCCCGAGCGCCACGGCATGAGCGCGCGCAAGGCGGAGCACCAGGCGTTTTCCATGGCGAAGATCGGCGGATAACAGTGCCGGAAGCACCACAAGCGGGAGGGTCTCATGTCAGCGAGAGTAGTTGCCGTCTGTATCAGCAGGAACAAGGGGGAGCGCAAGACGCCGGTGGCGGGCGTGGAGTTGCAGGAGAACCACGGCATTGCGGGCGACGCCCATGCCGGCGACTGGCACCGCCAGGTGAGCCTCCTGGCCAAGGAGAGCATCGACAAGATGCGGGCTCTGGGGCTCGACGTGGATAGCGGCGACTTTGCCGAGAACATCACCACCGAGGGGATCGACCTGCCGGCGCTACCGGTGGGTGCGCGTTTGACGGTGGGGGAGACGCTCCTCGAAGTGACCCAGATCGGCAAGGAGTGCCACACCCGCTGTGCCATCTACTATCAGGCCGGCGACTGCGTCATGCCCAAGGAAGGCATTTTTGCCCGGGTCCTGAGGGGGGGGGCGGTGAAGCCGGGGGATGTCATCGTCCGGGTGCCCTAGCATTCCCTCCGGCCGGTTCCCGTCCGTAATCCCCTTCGCGGTGCGGCCTCTTCACGTGTCCTGCCGCTCCTGCATCCGCCGGTTTTCTTTCCCCGCCTTTCATTTCAGGGATACCCGCGGGACGTAACGCACCCGTTACGCCTTCCCCTTGACACTGACCACATATTTCAGGTAGCGCCCTTCGGGGAAGGTGACCGGGTAGGGGAAATCTTCAGGCTGGCCGGCCAGGGAGATCACCCGCACGGTGCTGCCCGCCTGGAGCGCTCCGCGGCGCAATTCCTTGAGGTAGTCGGCCATATCCACCTTCTGGTGGTTGGAGGAGGTAATCAGGAGCCCACCTTCCGCCAGCAGGGGAAGCGAAGCGGCAACAAGGTCCGAGGTGCCGCCGCGCGTGGTGAAGCGGCTTTTCGACGTGGTTGAGAAGGAAGGGGGGTCCATCAGGACGATGTCGAAACGCTCCTGCCGGCGGGCGAGTTCCGCCAGGGTGTCCATGCAGTCGCCCACAATGAATTCGTGGCGCTTGGGATTGAGGCGGTTTGCCTCGAAATGGGCCTTTGCCCAGTCGGTGTAGGTGGGAGAGGCATCCACGCTTGTCACGCGGCTCGCTCCGCCCGCCGCGGCTGCCACGGAAAAGGCGCCGGTATAGGCGAAGAGATTGAGCACCCGCTTGCCGGCGGTCCGGGCCATTAACCGGCGGCGGTTGGCGCGCTGGTCCAGAAAAAGGCCGGTGTTCAGACCCCGCTCCAGTTCGACCAGGAAGGTCAGGCCGTTTTCCCGCACGGGCAGCCGTGGCGGTGCGGATGTGCCGGCCAGGAGCCGCCCATAACGCTTGGTGTCGCTAACCGCTTCCAGTTCCCTCGTGTTGCGGGGGCGGGTTTTTTCATAGATGCCGGCCGGCTTCAGGGTCCCGGCCAGCACCCGGGTCAGTTCCGGCAGGTGCGGCCGCCACCCCCCGCAGTAAAGCTGAACCATCAGGTAGTCGCCGTAGCGGTCCACCGTGATGCCCGGCAGACCGTCCCCTTCGCCGTTCACAAGCCGGTAGGCATCGGTCTCCCCAAGGGAGACATGGGACCGCCGCAGCTCCAGGGCGTCTTCCAACCGTTGTGCCAGCCACCTCTCTCCAAGGCGGAGTCCTTTCCCTCCCAGTACCCGCGCCACAATGCGCTCGCCCGGGTCCAGCAGGGCCGTTGCGAGAAAACGCCCCGAGGCATCCACCAGTTCCACCAGATCGCCGGCCGAGCCGGCGGGCCACTTTTTCGTATAGGCGTCGGCAATGATCCAGGGATGCCCCAACTCCAGCATTCTCACCGATTCAGGGCCGACGACGCAGCGTAGAGCTCCCATCGTCTTCTCCTTGTTCCGGTGAAACAGTTAACACAGCTGCCGACGGCGGGCAACGAATTAATCGAACGGCCGCCGTTGCCGGGCCATCGCCCGCTCAGGCGTTTTCGATTCCGTCGAGCCGGAGCGCAAAGGTCAGGTCGCAACCGGCCAGGGGATGATTGCCATCCAGAACTACATGGGCGTCGGTCACCTCCACCACGAGCATGACCCGCTCGGCGCGGCCGTTGAACTCAAGGCGCAGTTTCCGACCAACCGAGATGGGACGGTCCGCGGGGAAGGAGTCCCGCCCCAGGGTCAGCATGTTTTCCGCCCGGCGCGGACCATAGGCGTCTGCGGCGGCGACCAGGATGTTCCTGGCCTCGCCCGGCCGCATGCCGATGATTTCGCGCTCCAGGGCGGGAAAGATTTCGTTTTTGCCAATGGTGAAGCGCAGCGGCGCCTCGTCGGTGGTGCTTTCGAAGATTCTGCCGTTGTCCAGGGTGCCGATGTAGTGAATAAAGACGGTGTCGCCCGATTGAGCTGTTCTCATGTCCGGGAGCTCCTTCCTGCCGGGCTGTCCCGGGTGCCTAAACTATAACCACCGGCTGCCTCGGTATGGTCTCAGTCGTGAGTGTCTTGTTCGGCTGTGCATGGTTAACTGGTTGAAAGTGCGTTGATGTCCTTGTGCGTCGAGACGCCCGGGAAGAATGAAGCAGAAATCGAACCAATGGCGTGTCCGTTGCGAATAAATGCTTGACAATGTCCTGCCGGATCGGCAACTATACGAATCATGATGAAATTGGGTTTCTACTTCTACGAGAGCTTTTACTTTTGGTACGGCTTTTATTTTAGGCCGTCTGCCCAGGGTAGGGGTTTGTCGTAGGGGAAGCACACACCATACACTAAACCGGAAGCCGAGGGTGGACAGGAAACCACCCCCGGCTTTTCAGTTTTCAAGACCAATACTGCAGCACCACTGGGCCGGGGGAGAAATCCTCCGGCCTTTTTGTCTTTCGGGAAACCACGGGAGGAAGGGATGATCATCGTCATGAAAGCGGGAGCGGCAAAAAAAGACCGGGACGAGGTAATCAGGCGGATCAGCGAGCTGGGCTACAATCCCCACGTCATCCATGGCACCACGCGGGACGTGATCGGGGCCGTGGGGGACGAGCGGGGCAAGCTGGTCCTTCAGGGCATCGAGTCCATGCACGGCGTGGAGAGCGTGGTGCCGATCCTGAAGCCGTACAAGCTGGCATCAAGGGAGGTGAAGCCCGAGCCGAGCGTCGTCGCCATTACGGATTCCCTGGTCATCGGCGGACCCGAAGTCATTGTCATGGCCGGGCCCTGTTCGGTCGAGGGAGAGACCATGATCATCGAGACGGCAAAGGCGGTAAAGGCGGCCGGAGCCCAGGTGCTTCGGGGTGGAGCATTCAAGCCGCGCACCTCTCCCTACTCCTTCCAGGGACTCGAAGAGGAGGGGCTCAAGCTGCTGGCCAAGGCGCGCGAAGAGACGGGCCTCCCCATCGTGACCGAGGTGGTCAATCCCGAGACGGCTGAACTGGTGGCCGAGTACTCCGACATTCTCCAGATCGGAGCCCGCAATGCCCAGAACTTCGCCCTGCTCAAGAAGGTGGGGCAACTCCGGCGCCCGGTGCTCCTCAAACGGGGCATGTCCATGACCATCCAGGAATTCCTCATGAGCGCCGAGTATGTCATGAGCGAAGGGAACCAGTCGGTTATCCTCTGCGAGCGCGGCATCCGCACCTTCGAAACCGCCACCCGCAACACGCTGGATCTCTCGGCCATCCCGGTGTTGAAGCAGATGACCCATCTGCCTGTTATTGCCGATCCTTCACACGGCACCGGCAACTATCACTACGTGGCACCCATGGCCCTGGCCGCTGTTGCCGCCGGCGCGGACGGCCTCATGATCGAGGTGCATCCAGATCCCGAGCGAGCGTCGTCCGACGGACCCCAGTCGCTCAAGCCGAAGAAATTCGACGCGCTCATGGCGAAGCTGCGGCTCGTGGCGGAGTCCGTGGGCAGGCGACTGTAGCGACGAGCAGCCGCCTGTCCCGTGCCGGGTCGGGAAAGGGGTTGCGGGGAGGCGGGAGATTCGTTATGGTGAGCGAATATTAATCCATGGAGGGATTACATGACGCCCATTCGACTGACACTGTTTCTGACGGCCCTGCTCGCGGCCACTCACGCCTTCGCGGCTCGGCCGGCTCGGCAGGCGGCGCCGGTTGCCGAATCGGAGGCTCGGCTGGCCCTGGAGTCGATCCTCGATCTCTGGCGCGACGGCAACTACGACGCCCTCTACGAACGGACGAGCATCACCGGTGGCGGGAGTCGCGAAGCATTTGCTCGTCGCCTTGCCGGAGCCTCGCGCCGCCCGGCGTGCTGTTGGGAGAAGATGCAGGAGGTCCGGGTGACGGTGCGCGGCACTGATTCCGTCTCCGTCCGGGCCACCTTCGGCCTGGAGGGAGGACCGGGCGGCACCGACCACGTGACGCGGGCCATCCGTCTCGTTCGGGAGGACGGCGTCTGGAAGGCGTCGCGGGCTGATATCCTTGCCCTGGCAGGTGAAAAACGGGCAACGTACCGCTATGTGAAGCAGGAGGGCAACGCCGGACCGTAGCTGATCCGGGAGGAATGTCTCCCCGCCCCGCGGTTCCGGTCATGCGGCGGGGCGGGCTTCCGGGGCAGCCCTTGGTATCGGCCGGTTTGATGGTATAGTTGTTGACCATGAAACCTTACATCGCCCTTTCGGCCATTCTGGTCGCCATGCTCCTTGTCGCCTGTTCGGCACGGGGAGAAGTGCGCGTCGTCCGGCAGGAGATTGTCGTGCGGCTCGTGCCGCCGCAGCATCTCGTCGTCGGTGAAAGCACCCTGCATCTCGCACCCGGCGCTGCCGGGGAGCTCAGCCTTGCCCTCAACGGCTCTGCCCGGCTCGAAGCCGTGCGCCTGGACGGCCGCGACATCCCTTTCCGCAGGGAGGGGGGGACGCTCCGGCTGAATCTGCCCGTGGGCACCGGCGAGCGGCGGGTGACGGTTGCCTACCGTTGCATATTCAATGATCCGGCCCCGGAGCGGCCGGTGGTGACGGAGGACCCCTCCTACGGGGTGAGCGCAGTGGTTGCCGAGCGGGGGACCTATCTCGGCAGCGGCGCGGGCTGGTATCCGGAACCGACGGCGCCGCCGGGCAGCCGCATCGTCACCGTCAGAGCCCCCGAAGGCATCGAGGCCGTGACCGCCGGTCGGCGCGCGGCCAGGGCAACGGCCGGGGGCGTCACCACTTCGGTCTGGGAGGAGGAGCACCCCGCCGAGGCCCTCTCGCTGTCGGCCGGCTCCTACGTGGTCGCCGAACGGAACGTGGACGGCATCCCTCTCTACACGTATCTCTACCCCGAAAACGCGGCGCTCGCCGACCGCTATCTGGAGGCGTCCGCCGGCTATCTCCGGTTCTACGCGGAGAAATTCGGCCCCTATCCTTTTGAGAAGTTTGCCGTGGTGGAGAACTTCTTTCCCACCGGTTACGGCTTCCCGTCCTACACCCTCATCGGCGGCACGGTCATCCGGCTTCCCTTCATCGTCCATACGAGCCTCCCCCATGAGATAGCCCACTGCTGGTGGGGCAACGGCGTGCTGGTGGCCTACGACCGCGGCAACTGGTCCGAGGGGCTCGTCACCTATCTGGCGGACCACCTGCTGGAGGAGCGGAAATCGGCCCGGGATGGGCGTGACTACCGCTACCGCCTCCTGGCTGACTATGCCTCGCTGGTACCCGCCGGAGAGGATTTCCCGCTGCGGCGGTTCCTGGGACGGGTCGATCCGGCCTCCCGTGCCATCGGCTACGGCAAGGGAGCCATGCTGTTCCACATGGTCCGCCGGGAAATCGGTGACGATGTCTTTTTCGGCGCACTCAGGCAAGTGTTTCGGGAGTTCCGGTTCAAGGCGGCATCATGGGACGATTTCGCCCTGGCCTTTTCCCGCGCCTCGGGCCGCGACATGGTTTCGTTCATGAACCCGTGGCTCGAACGGGCCGGCGGCCCCCGTCTCGCCCTGGCCGAGGTGAAGCGGCGGCAGGGTGGGGACGGCTGGTTCGCGAGCGGGGTGGTCCGGCAGGAGGGTGATGCGTTTCCTGGGCGGGTGCGGGTGAGGGTGGACGCCGACGGCACGTCCCGCGACAGTCTGGTGGAGCTTAAGGGGGGGCGAACCGGCTTTACGGTCGATGTGAGCGGGCCGCCCGAGCGGGTTACGCTCGATCCCGAGGCGGATACCTTTCGCCTCCTGTCGCCGGAGGAGCTCCCGGCAACGGTGAACAGGATCAAGGGGAGCACAGCCCTGACGGTCGTCACGGCACCCGGCTGCGGTGCGGATAGGGATACCCTGGCACTTCTTCTCCGTTCCCTCGGCCAGGCGGAGGCTCCGCTGATCCGGCAGGATCAGGCCGATGCCGCGGCCCTGGCCGGTCGCGACATTCTTTTTTGCGGCGTTCCCGGGACGGCTGGTATCCGCTCGCCGCTGCCCCACGGCGTTTCAGTCTCTGCCGGCGCCTTTGCCGTGGACGGCACGACCTATGCCGGGGCCGGCGACATGCTCTTCGCGGTCGCCAACCGGCCCGATGCGCCGGGCCGGGTAACGGCATTCCTCCATTCCCTCTCCCCGGCCGCCGCCGGGGCGGCAGCCCTCAAGATCACCCATTACGGGCGCTTCGGGGTGCTCGTCTTTTCGGGCGGAGACAACCGGGTGAAGGAAACTCCCCCGGCGCTCAGCGAAACCAGCGTGGTAACGTTTGACCGGCAGGTTGACAGATAGGATGGCGCGACGTCATTCGGGAGGAAGCATGAAGCGATTGGGAACATTCGCCGGGATTGCACTGGTGCTGGTCCTCACTGCGGTGGTGGCACGCACCTGCTTCAGCCATGATCTGATCGTGCGGCTCACGGATCGCAGGGAAATCGGCTTCGAGGAGATGATGCGGGATTTGAAGAGGGTCAAGGTGATCTATGTGGGGGAGACTCACGACAATCCCTATCACCATGACCTTCAGCTCAGGATTGTCCGTGAGCTCCATCGGGCCGGCGTGCCGCTGGCCATTGCCATGGAGATGTTCACGTACGAAAGCCAGGAGGAGCTGGACCGCTGGGTGGCAGGGAAAACCGATCCGGCGTCATTTCAGCAGATCTACCTGAAAAACTGGAACTTCCCCTGGGCTCTGTACGGCGACATCCTGCTGTTTGCCCGGGACAGGCGCATTCCTCTCGTGGGCCTCAATGTCCCCCGGGAGGTAACCCGCAAGGTTGCCCGCCAGGGGTTCGAGTCCCTGTCGCGCGAGGAGCGCCGCAAGCTCCCCCCCAGTATCACCTGTGACGTTGATGACGCGTACATGGCCATGATCCGGCGTTCCTACTCGGACCACGATACCAACGCCAAGACTTTCAAGAACTTCTGCGAGGCCCAGATGCTCTGGAACAAGTCAATGGCCTATCACCTGGTCGAGTATCTGAAAAACAATCCCGGCCGGACCGTTGTGGTCATCACCGGCAGCGGCCATGCCGTGCGAGGGGGGATGCCGGTCCAGGCCGACCGGGAAAAGCCCGGTCTCGCCAGCAGGGTGGTTCTTCCCGATCCGGTGGTTCAGAACGGGTCGATCTCCGTGGAGGACGCCGACTACCTCTGGTTGTCGCACTGATGCCGGCTCACGTCATGGCCGGCAGGGAGATGAAGAAGGTGCTTCCTTTGCCCGGCGAGCTCTCCACCCAGCTCCGGCCGCCGTGGGTGGCCACGATTTCCCGCACGAGGGTCAGGCCCAGGCCTGCCCCGCCCACCTTGCGCCGGTCGCTGTTGTCGACCCGGAAGAAGCGCTCGAAGATCTTTTCCTGGAATTCGGGAGAGATTCCTATCCCTTGGTCCCTGACCCAGAGCGTTACGATGTCGGCGGCGGCGCTGGCGCCGATGGTCACGTCGCCCCCGTCGGGGGAGTACTTGATGGCGTTGGACACCAGGTTGGAAATGGCCTGGTAGAGTTGCTCCTCGTTCCCCCGCACCGGCGGCAGGTCGGGAGGGCATTCGACTACAATCCGGTGCTTCTTGGAGGCGGCGGCGTAGAGCGAGACGACATCCGCCACCAGCAGCCCGACGGCAACAGGTGTTATCCGGAACTTGACCATGCTCGCCTTGAGCCGCTGGAGCTGCAGGAAGTTGGTGATGAGCTCGTTAAGCCGTTCGGTCTCACGGTAGATGGTCTTCAGGTAATTTTTCTGCAGGTCCCGGTCCACCTCGTTCTCCAGCAGAAACTCCGTAAAGCCCATCATGGCGGTGAGGGGTGTGTGCATCTCGTGGCTGACTGCCGAGATCATTTCGTCCTTCATCCGCTCCATCTCTTTGCGCTCGGTGATGTCGATGGCGATCTCCATCCGGACCATGCGTCCGTCGGTCCAGCGGATGGCCTTGTCGATGCATTGGTACCAGCGGCTGCTGATGCTGTTCTGGTACTCCCAGATGTAGGGGGGGAGCGCTTTGCCGTCCATGATCAGTTTGTCGTTGGTGCAGAAGTCGCAGGGGGTGGACCTGCCGCCGTGGAGCACATCGTGGCAGGTCCGGCCTTCCCATGCTTCTCCGAAGAGCTGGGCGCCGAACTTGTTCAGGTAGAGCAACTCGAAGGAGTTCATGTCGACGACATAGACCAGAGCGTTGAGAGAGTCGAAGATGGTACTGATCTGGTTGAACTGGGCGCGCATTGCCTCTTCGGCCTGGCGCCGGCGCCGGCGTTCGTCCGCCTCGCGCAGTTCCCGCTCGATGGCCGGGACGAGGCGGGAAAGGTTGCCCTTCATGAGGTAGTCGTGGGCGCCCGCTTTCATGGCGGCAACGGCCAGATCCTCGCCGATCTTGCCCGATACGATGATGAACGGAACGTCCAGGCCCCGTTCCTTGACGATGTTCAGGGCGGGGAGCGCCCCGAACTGGGGCATGTTGTAATCCGAAACGATGACGTCCCACTCCCCGGCGTCAAGGGCTCGGCGAAGCCCTGCGGCACTGTCGGCGCGCTCGTAGGCGGGATCGATTCCCCCGCGGCGCACTTCGCGCAACAGCAGAAGGAGATCGTCCTCGGAATCTTCCAGAATCAGCATGCGAATTGGTGTCGGTGTGGTCATGGAGTCCTCGTTGACCCTCTCGTGGCGGTCAGCGGTGAATTATACCGGCTTTACGGGCGACGTCGCGGTTATCCCTGAGCCGTTCGTATCGGGCGCGGTCCCCGATGGCCGGCAGGGAGAAATCGCCCGGAATGGTCCACGCGTTTTTCAGGTAGAACCAGGGCGCAAAACTGGAGACGGCCGTGCCCGCGGTAGTCTCGAGCCGCTCCTGTGTCGTTATGTTGTGGATGGCGAGCCCCCTGGCATCGGCCACCACCGTATGGCTGCCGCTGAAAGGGAGGGCTCCGGCGTCGGTGAAATCCCAGCTCACCACCCGGCGCTGGGCGCCGTCGGCAGCGCCGTGGCACGAGTCGCACGGCCTGGGCGGGCCGTACTTGTGAGAGACCTTGTCCATCTGGATCCAGAGGAGCGCCTTGTTGTTTTCCGGCAGGCCACCCACGAGGCCCACGTAGCCGTAGGCATCGTCGGTCCGCTCCAGATCGGGCAGCGTGGCGGGCCAGCGCCAGTGGAGGCCGGGTTTGAGGCCGGCGTCCTTCACATTCATCACGGCCATGGGGTAAGGCTTTACCGGAATCCACCGCCCTTTCTGGTCGCGGATCAGGATCGGATCGTCCATGATCCCATAGTATTCCTTGTACTTGAAGAACGGCGTGCCGATTCCCCCCAGGATTCCCGGCCCCCAGTAGGTCCCCTGGTAGCCGCCCACATTCCGCACGTGGCAGGTCTCGCAGGTAAGGGTGCGATGAACGGATGTCCCGTGACTGGTCACGATGGCCCCGTGGCACCGGTCGCAGGTTGCCTGGCGCTTCACCATGGCGTGGGTCAGTCCTTTGCCGTCGCGGCTCGACTCGTGGCAGTCGAGGCAGGCGACCTTTGCCTGCAGATGAACATCAGGGGTCGCCCCCTCCGGGTTGGCATAGACGCCGCCGAAATATCCCGCCCCGCGCCGCCGTTCCTCGGGCCCCGCGTGGCAGGTCTGCCCCCTGCCTCCGCCGTAGCAGCTTTCGGGCGTGGGAGTTCTGCGGAAGCCGTGCATTCCCTTTTTCGGGTCGGCGGGGTCCGCTGGTTGAGGGTCGTAGTGGCAGTCGAGACATCCCACGTGGCAGGTATTGCACTGGCGCTGGTTGAGTGCGTTGGTGGCCCGGTCGAAGGGGGCCGCCGTATTTGCGGCGATGGCTTCATGGTTGTCGCCGAACCAGGCTCCGCAGTTGTGGGGGCCCCGCTCCCGGTCCGTCCAGGTGCGGTAGGCGCTTTGTTTGCCGTTACGGGCCATGGTGCTCCTGGTGAACTCGGCAAACTGCCGCGCGTGGCAGACTCCGCAACTCTTCTCCATGCGCCCGAAGTCCTGGGACAAGGTGTCGATGCGCTTGTCCTGCCACAGGATGATGCTCACGCTCTGGTCCGGCTCGGCGCTTCCGGCCTTGTCGGTCATGAGCTTGATCCGCTCCATGGGGTTGCTGCCCAGGGAAAGGGGGTGCTTTCGCTCGACCGTCTCTCCGGTGAGCCCCTTTTTTCGCACAGCCACGAGCCGTCCCATGCCTGCGTGGGCCTTGTCTTTTTCTTTGGCATCGGGGCTCCCGCCGTGGCAGATGTGGCAGTCGGCCGGCATGCCGGTCTGGGCCCGGACCTCTTGAGGGGTGACGGTGAAGTGGGGATAGCCCAGTTCCTTCATGGTCGAGGCGTTGCCGTGGCAGCCGACGCATCCCGACCCGGCGGCGGGAGGCGTGGCAGCAGTAGCCGTTCCACCGGCTGAAGCGACCACGAGAGCGGCCAGCGCGATATTCCCCACCAATAGTCTAAGCATCTGCTAACCTCCACCCATGCCGCACAAAACTGTAGACCGGCCGCAGGTATCACCATTCTATCTTTACTACTCCCTGCGGTCAACGTCACGGCCGCAGGGTTTCGTTCTCCGGTACCAATGCTTGACTTTTCGACGGTTTGTGAGTAGCGTTAGACGTTTTCCCGCTGCGGCGGGGCGCGCATACCCGAACGTGGAGGAACCCATGGATTACAAGAGCACCCTCAACCTGCCGGTCACCGATTTCCCCATGAAGGCCAACCTTCCCCAGCGGGAGCCGGAGATCCTCGCCGCGTGGCAGCGGGGCGACCTGTACGGCACGATCGCCGAAGCGGGCAAGGGCAAGCCGCGGTACGTCCTCCACGACGGGCCTCCCTACGCCAATGGCCATATCCACATCGGCCACGCCCTCAACAAGATCCTCAAGGATATCATCCTCAAGAGTAAACGGATGCAGGGGTTCGACGCTCCCTATGTACCGGGCTGGGACTGCCACGGCCTGCCCATCGAGCTCCAGGTGGAGAAGAACCTGGGGTCGAAAAAGCACGAGACCACCAAGCTCCAGATGCGCAAGCAATGCCGGGAGTATGCCGAAAAGTTCGTACATGTCCAGCGGGCGGAATTCGAGCGGCTCGGGGTCCTGGGCGACTGGGATCGTCCCTACCTCACCATGAGTTACGATTACGAGGGGATCACTGCCCGGGAACTGGCCCGCTTTGCCGAGAACGGCGGCCTCTACAAGGGGAAAAAGCCGGTCCACTGGTGCTCCTCCTGCGTCACGGCCCTGGCGGAGGCCGAGGTGGAGTATGCCGACAAGACTTCCCCCTCCATCTACGTGAAGTTTCTGCTCCAGGACGATATCAGCACCGCCGTGCCGGCCCTGGCCGGGAAGAGGGTGTCGCTGGTCATCTGGACCACCACACCCTGGACCATTCCCGCCAACCTGGCCGTTGCCCTTCATCCGGAGTTGGAATACGTGGCCCTGGAGACCGGCGGCGAAGTGCTCGTGGTGGCCGAAGGGCTGAAGGACGCCTTTATGGCCGCCACCGGCGTGCAAGGGGACGTGATCGCCGCCTTCCGGGCGGATATCCTGTACCGGAAGCGGTGCAAGCACCCCTTCTACGACCGGGATTCCATCATCCTGCTGGGTGAGCACGTGACCCTGGACGCGGGTACCGGCTGCGTCCATACCGCGCCCGGCCACGGCCAGGAAGACTATGAACTGGCCCTGGTGGAGGGGCTCGATATCTATAACCCGGTTGACAACCGGGGCCGCTATATCCAGAGCCTGGAATTCTTCGGCGGCATGTTCGTGTTTGACGCCAATGCCGCAGTCATGGAGAAGCTCCGGGAAGTGGGCGCGCTGGTGGGCCAGGGAAGCGTGGAACACTCCTACCCCCACTGCTGGCGGTGCAAGAAGCCGATCATCTTCCGGGCCACGGAGCAGTGGTTCATCTCCATGGAGAAGAACGACCTGCGGCAGAAGGCCCTCACGGAGATCGACCGGGTATCCTGGGTGCCCAAGTGGGGGCGGGAGCGGATTCACGGCATGATCGAGAACCGTCCCGACTGGTGCATCTCCCGCCAGCGTTCCTGGGGTGTTCCCATCACCGCCTTCTACTGCACCGAGTGCGGCGAGATCCTGGCCGACGGCAAGACCATGCATCACGTGGCCGATCTCTTCATGGAGGGAGGGGCCGACCTCTGGTATGAGAAAGAGGCCGCCGAGCTTCTCCCGCCGGGGACCGTCTGCCCCCAGTGCGGCAAGAGCGCTTTCGAAAAGGAGATGGACATTCTGGATGTCTGGTTCGACTCCGGCGTTTCCCACGCCGCGGTTCTGGAAAACCGCCCCGAACTGGGCTCACCGGCCAACATGTATCTGGAGGGGAGCGATCAGCACCGGGGCTGGTTCCATTCGTCGCTTCTGGCTTCCGTCGGCACCCGCGGGGTTGCGCCGTACCGTGAGGTGCTCACCCACGGCTTCGTGGTGGACGGCTCCGGCCGGAAGATGAGCAAGTCGGTGGGGAACGTGGTGGCCCCGGAGGAAGTGATCAAGAAATACGGCGCCGAGATCCTCCGTCTCTGGGTGGCCGCCCAGGACTACCGGGACGACGTCAGGATTTCACAGGAGATCCTGACCCGCCTGGCCGAGGCCTACCGCCGGATCCGCAATACCTGCCGCTACCTGCTGGGGAACCTGAATGACTTCGATCCGGATGTCGATATGGTCCCCTACGACCGGATGACCGAACTGGACCGGTGGGCCCTGCACCAGCTTGAGGTGCTGAAGGAAAAGGTCGCCGCCGCCTACAACGAGTACGAGTTCCACATTCTCTACCACGCGGTGAACGGCTTCTGCACCGTGGAGATGAGCGCCTTCTATCTGGACATCATCAAGGAGCGCTACACGAGCAGGAAGGATGCCCCGGAGCGCCGCAGCGCCCAGAGCGTCATGTACCTGGTGCTCGAATCCCTGGTCACGCTCATGGCCCCGGTTCTCTCCTTTACGGCCGACGAGGTGTGGGGGTACATGCCGAAGCGGTCCGAATCCAGCGTCCACCTGGCAACTTTCCCCGAGTTCCGCCCCGAGTGGAAGGATGAGTCCCTGGTGGAGCGGTGGGCCCGGATCATGGCAGTGCGGGGCGATGTCTCCAAGGCCCTGGAGCAGGCCCGGGTGCAGAAGACCATCGGTCACTCACTGGACGCAGCGGTGACGCTGGCGGCCGAGCCCGGGCTGCTGTCGTTCCTGCAGGAGTACGCCGGTGAACTGGCCACGATTTTCATCGTTTCACGGGTGGATCTGGTGGAGGAAGGGGCCGGCGACTACCCGGAGGCGGAAGGGGTAAGCGGGCTCAGGATCGGGGTCAGTGCCGCACCCGGTGAAAAGTGTGAGCGCTGCTGGCACTACGACGAGAAGATCGGCGGCGACAGTGAGCACCCGACCCTGTGCCCGAAGTGCGCAGCGGCGGTTAAGTAGACTGTATGAAGCCGACCTATCGCATCTCCAGTGCTGTGGTGCTGGGCTCCCTCGTTCTCGACCAGGCGACGAAGGTCCTCGTCGACCGCACCATGGATCTTTACCAGTCGATTCCTGTGATCGACGGATTGTTCAGCATCACCTACCTGCGGAATCGGGGGGCCGCGTTCAGCTTTCTGGCGGATTTTCCCTACCGGCTCCCCTTCTTCATCCTGGTGTCGGTGGTGGCCCTGGCGGTGATAGCTGTTACCTTCCGCAAGCTTCGGGACGACCAGCACCTGGCGGCCGCCGCGCTCGCGCTCATCTTCTCGGGCGCCCTCGGCAACCTCATCGACCGGGTCAGGCTCGGCGAGGTGATCGATTTTCTGGACGTCTACTGGAAGACGTATCACTGGCCCGCATTCAATGTGGCCGATTCGGCCATCTGCGTGGGGGTGGCGCTCCTTGCCATCGACATGATCCGGGAGGAGCGGCGCACGACCCCCTGAGGCTCAGAACCGGTGCGACAGTGCCAGATGGAACACCACGTCCGGCGCCGTCTTGACGCTTGCGTCCTCCACTACCCCGATATCCAGGGCCGTCCGGTCCGAGAAGGCGATGGTGCCGCCGCTGGTAATGGTGATGGTGTCGGTTCTCAGCTCCCGGAGGCCGGATGCGCGGTAGAAGGCGGAGTGCCAATCCCCCTGGACCTTCAGGGCGATCCAGGAAGCGGGGCTCCAGCCGAAGCCGAGGGTGCCGAATCCCGCCGCGTTCCGCTGCTGGTCGGCCAGGACGTCCCCATCACCCAGTATCATCCCCCCGCCGGCACCGAAAAAGGTCAGGTGCCCCCATTCCCCCACCGGCAGGTCAGTGCTGCCCGTGAGCCAGAGGGCGAAGTCGGTCCCGCCGCTTCCCCTCAGCCTGCTGCTCTCCCCCGTGGGAAGCTTGAGCGATCCGCGCAGGGCCAGCGACGTCCGCGATGCCCCCGTCCCCTCATGAAGCCGTACCGCCGCATTGAGTCTGATGTCGCCGATGCCGAAGCCGCCGTCGTCGTAGTGGAGCCGTTCTGTTCCATCGCGATGATAGCTGAAGAGCAGCTCGTCCTGCGGATACTTGTCCCGGTCACCGTTGTTGAAGTCGAACACCTTGTGGAACCCTTCCACAAAGCTGTCCAGAGCCCCGCCTGACGTGCCGATGAAGGGAACCTGGACGCCCGCCTCGAACCAGGGGGTCACGCCGTAGCGAAGGTCCAGCGCCACGCGATAGGTCTCGCCATCCAGGTGGACCGATTCGTTGACAGTGCTGTCGATGGCGAAGTTGTTGGCGGCGTCGGCAATCAGCGCTACCTCCGTCTCACCCGGTGCGAGAAGCCGGGCGCTCCCGGCCGCGGGGGCGGGATGGATGAGCGCCAGGGGGCTCATGTTGATGGTTCTGAATGGGACGATATCCGCCGCGTGGGCCGTGGCGCCGAGGGCTGAGGTGAGGGCGGCGGCTCCTGCCAGAATGCCGATACATACGGCCAGGGAGTGCTGAAACGTGAGTTTTTTGCTCATGGCTCCTGTTCATCCTCCTTTACCATAATCTTCTTGAACTGTTCGACGCCTCTGCGCTAAGGTGACACGTTACGGGTTCAATATCTTCAAATCAGGGAATTTGGTGGCGTTCAATGACAGTCGGCAGGCAGAATCCCGGTCCCCGGAACATAAACCGTCGACGGGGCAAAAGTCCATTGAAAATTGTTGCTATAACATCGATATGTCTTGCGGTGGCGGCCCTGCTCGCGCTGGCGGGATATCTGTTCTACCTCATGGCGACCCTCCCGAAAGTGGACCGGTTGGCCGATTACAAGCCGCCCATCGTTTCCCAGGTTTTCGGCGACGACGGGAGCCTGGTGGGAGAGTTCTATCTGGAACGGCGGACGGTGGTTGCGGTTGATAAGCTGCCTCGACGGCTCGTCCAGGCCTTTGTCGCGGCCGAGGATTCCAACTTTTACCAGCACAAGGGTCTGGACTACGTGGGCATTGTCCGGGCCGCGGTGAAAAACCTTATTTCCCTGCGCAAAAAGGAGGGGGCATCGACCATTACCCAGCAAGTGGCCAAGTCAATGCTCCTTACTCCCGAGAAGAGCTACACCCGTAAACTCAAGGAGGCGATTCTCGCCAAACGGATGGAGGAGCGGCTTTCCAAGGACGATATCCTCTATATATATCTGAACCAGATTTATCTGGGCGCCGGTTCGTACGGCGTTCAGGTGGCGGCGGAGACCTACTTCGGCAAGAACGTCGAGCAACTGAACCTGGCCGAAATGGCAATGCTCGCAGGCTTGCCCAAGGCCCCCAACGCCTATTCTCCCATCAAGCATCTTGACCGGGCGCGGGAACGCCAGGCCTATGTCCTTGAACGGATGGTAAAGGAAGGGTACATCACCCAGGCCGAGGCGGATCACGCCCGGGCCACTCCCATCGTCGTCCAGTCCATGAAGAAGGTCAACAGCGAGCAGTCCGCCTATTTTCTGGAGCATATCCGGATCGCCCTGGAAGAGCGCTACGGTGAGGAGCAGCTTTACAAGGAAGGGCTGCGGATTTACACCACCATGAACGCCGAGATGCAGAAGGCGGCTTATGAGGCGGTGGTGAACGGTCTCAAAAACGTGGACAAGCGGCAGGGATTCCGTGGCGCAACGGCCTATCTGGTCGAGGCCGCGGTGGCTGCAGTCTGCGATAAGGTGGAAGACGGCATCGATACTGTTTCTCTCAAGCAGGGAGCCACCTATCAGGGGGTGGTCACCGCCGTGGACCCCGTCCGGGGGGACGTGACCGTGCGGGTCGGTGACCGCACCGGCACTCTCTCGCGCAAGAATATGGCCTGGGCCGGCAAGGTGCAGTTGGTGAACGCCTGGGGCAAGCAGGAGGTGAAGGGCAAATTCCTGTCGCTCGGCAGCGTGATCCTCGTATCGGTCGTTGCCCCCGACGCGGACAAAAAAGGCGCTGTATTCGCCCTTGATCAGGAACCCGAGGCCCAGGCGGCAGTGGTGGCGCTGGATCCCCTTTCCGGCGCGGTCAAGGCAATGATCGGGGGGTACGACTTCCGCAAAAGCCAGTTCAACAGGGCATTGCAGGCAAAGCGTAATCCCGGCTCCGCCTTCAAGCCGGTCATCTATGCCGCTGCCCTGGACAAAGGGATCACCCCCGCCACCATCTTCGATGACTCGCCGGTGGAGTACGAAAGCGGCAAGGAAAAGGCCTGGAAACCCAAAAACTACGACAATATCTACCGGGGCAACGTGACCATGCGGGAGGCCCTCACCAACTCCATCAACGTGGTGAGCGTCAAGATTCTGGAGCAGATCGGCGTGGGCTATGCCATTGAGTACGCCAAGAAGCTGGGCATAACGTCTCCTCTTTCGGCCAACCTGACCCTGGCACTGGGCTCTTCCAGCCTTACCCCTCTGGAGCTGACCTCCGCCTACGCTGTGTTCGCTTCGGGCGGGTATCGGACCACCCCCTACTTCGTCACCAAGGTGGAGGATGCGGAAGGACGGACTCTTGAGGAAACAGCGCCGCCGGTCATCCCCAGGTTCTCCGTCATGACGTCGGCCGAGTCGTCTCCCCTCGATGTGCCGCCCGTTCCCCCGGTCACGACCGGGGACTCGGCGTCAACGGCGGTGCCGGTGATTGCGCCTGAAACCGCCTACATCATGACCAATCTCATGGAAAGCGTTGTCCAGAGCGGTACCGGTCAGCGGGCCAGGGCAGTCGGCCGCCCCGTGGCCGGCAAGACCGGTACCACCAACGATATGAAAGATGCATGGTTCGTGGGGTACATCCCCCAGCTGGTGACCGGGGTCTGGGTTGGTTACGACCAAGAGCGCTCCCTTGGGGCCGGCGGATCGGGCGGACAGGCTGCGGCTCCCATCTGGACCGAATTCATGCGGCGGGCGGTGGCCGGAATTCCTTCCCGCGACTTCGAGATGCCTCCCAACGTTACCTTTGCCACCATCAATCCCCGCACCGGTCGGCTGGCCCGGGAGGGAAGCGATGGCGCCGTGCAGGAGTGCTTCATTGCGGGCACCGAGCCGACCGCTTACGATGGTGAATCCCCCGAAGGTGGCTTGCCATAAATGCAAGTGATATCAGTATGTTAATATATGGGGTTCGCGCCAGTGCTGGAGTTGCGGACGCCATGTGTCCAAAAAACCTGATACGGTAAGGGTTTCCGTCGATAAAAAAATGAAGTTGACGAAAATAAATCCCTTGCAAAGTGGAAATTTCTGTCTATAGTATCTGCCAGAATTACCAACAAAGGAGGGTTGACCATGACCAAAGCTGAACTTGTGGATGCCGTAGCGAAATCTGCCAACCTGACCAAGGCGGCCGCGGACAAGGCCGTTGGCGCCGTTATCAGCGCCGTCAGCGACGCCCTTAAGAAGGGTGACAAAGTGACCCTGGTCGGTTTCGGCAGCTTCGAGGTGTCCACCCGCAAGGCGCGCACCGGACGTAACCCCCAGACCGGCAAGGAGATCAAGATCGCTGCCGCCAAGGTTCCCAAGTTCCGTCCGGGCAAGGCCCTCAAGGACGCGGTTGCCGGCAAGAAGAAGTAGCGGCGGCACACCGTCACTCCAGACGGTACGGGTTCTCCCTTCACAAAGGATGAAAAAGCCCCCTAATTGCGGGGCTTTTTCATTTTGAACGGGTCCGTAACGAGTGGTTCGGACGCGTGCGCCGGTCGTCACGCCATTTTCGACCGGACCTCAATCGCGCCATCTTTCTTGCGCCCCTCTTTTCCCTTCCCCCCCTTGCCAGGGCGGCGCTTCCCGGTTACAGTCTCCTTCGGAGGGAGACAGTCCAATGCCGTATTCCGACCAGATGGAGACACCACAACGCCGGGGCGGCCGCCGCATGGCAATGGCGGTGATCGCGGTGCTCCTCCTCTGTCTCCTGATCCCGTTGCTGGTTGGGCTTTATCTGGCTTCTCCCCTGGCAACACGTCACCTGTCCCGCCTGCTTTCCCGAACCCTTGGCTGTCCTGTAACCATTACTGCGCTCCATACCTCGGGTATGGGCATTGCCGCCCGAGGCATCGCCATCGGCAACCCTGCGGGGTTCCCCGCCGGCGTCCTTGCCGCAGCCGATGCCGTTACCGTTGTCCCCCGCTGGGGAGCCCTCATCCGCGGGGAGCGGACCCTGCACCGCGTCGTTCTGGACGGAGCGCGCCTTACCCTGGTGCGAGACCGGTCCGGTACCTGGAACCTGGCGCGCCTGGCAACGGGGATGAAGGGGAAAAAGCCTGCCCTGGAAACCCGCATCGAAGAAATCGTGGTGCGCCGGGGCAGATTGGCGGTCGAAGGCCATCGCATGGAGGGGATCGATCTGCGTCTGCGCGACCTGTCGACGCAGGGGACGACCGACTCCCGGCTTGAACTCGCCTTTGCCGACGCCGCCGGAAACCGGTTCAGCCTGACGGGAAGCGGGCGCATGGGGCCCCGCCCCGCCTTTGATCTTGCCCTCACGGCTCCTTCCATTGCTCTCTCTTCCCTTCCGCAGCGGGGCGGCGATCGGTTTCTGGACCTTGCCGGAGCCCGCGGGTCCCTGGCTGTGCGGGCTCAGCTACGGGAAGGCGTGATCCGCATCGACGGAGGCGGGGCGATGCAGAATGGCGCGCTCAGGGTCCGGGGGCAGAGGGTCCCGCTGGGCGGCAAGCTCCAGGCAGCGGCCTCCTATGACATGCGGGAGGACCGCGCCGTGCTCGACCGCCTGGATCTGGCCCTGAGCGATTTCTTCACGGCCCGGCTGACCGGCACCGTGGAGCAGGCGCGACGCGAGGGGCGCTTTGACGCCCGGTTGGCCCTTGACGAGGTGGATCTGGCCCGGTTGGGACGTTTCCTGCCGGCGTCCGGCATGCGCATCGTCACGGCAGGGATGCTCCGGACGCGTGAACTACGGGTTGTAGGCGACCGAGCCCGGGGGGTAACCGGCGTTGACGGTGCCGTGGCGCTGAGCGGCGGAACCCTGGCAATGGGCACGAAGATCGTCGCCCGGGACGTGGGCGGCACGGTTTCCGTTTCTCCTGCGGCCGGGGGGTGGCGCGTGTCCGGCCAACTGCTCTCGCCCCGGGCAGCAGGAGACGTCATGGTCGATGGGCTCCGCATTCCATTCGAAGCGGAGGTGTCCTCGCGCTTCAAGCCGACGGAGGCACGGGTTACCGGCATGTCCTGCCGGGTCATGGGAATCCCGCTGGAGGGGGGCGGGCGGTTCCGGCCGACGGCGGTACAGCCACTCCAGCTTTCTCTGCGGGTACCTTTCTCATCCCTCTCTCTTGCCGCCACAGGGTTGGAACCCTATGGCCTGCGCCCCGAGCGCGGCACCGCTGCGCTTTCCCTGGATCTGGCGGGTGGCGTGCGCGGTCCTTTTGTCGGCGAACTCTCTGCGGCGGTGAACGGCGCAGCCCTGTCGATCAAGGGAAAGCCGGCGACTCTCGGGAAGGGTGACCTGCATGCCCGTTTTGCCTGGCGCCGGGGCGTCGCGTCCGTGGCCGGTACACTTCTGCTTGACGGTGCCTCCTACGGCGGCCGCCAGGGAGAGGTGACGGCTCCGTTCAGGCTTGACGGCCGCTCACTGGTGCTTGACACCCCCCGTTTCCGCTTCGGCCCCACCGCCGGTACGGCCCGGCTGGTGGTGGCCCGGCTGCCGGACGCGCCGACAGGAACGGCCCGTCCCTTTACCCTGGAGGTGTCGGAGGGCGCGGTAACCCACGGTAATGGAGGGGCCGGAGGAATCAATGCATCCATCCGGGGAACCTATCATGGGGGCACTCCGGGCTGGCCGGAAGTGGAAGGGAGCGGGGCAGCGGCGCAACTGACGGTGCAGGGGAAGCCCATCGGCGCGCCTTCGGTCAGGTTCGCGCTCGGCCGGGAGAAGGGGGAAGCGGTGGTGGCGGGGCACCTGCTGGGCGGGGCACTAAGCGCCCGGATCGATTTTCCCGCCCGTGCCCCGCTGGAAGACCTCCGGTTCTCCGGTTCGCTTCGGCAGGCGAAGCTGGCTGCCATCGCCCCGTTCGTGCCCGCCACCGGCCGGATTCCCGCACTGGCCGGGGGGGAGGCGACCGTCAGTGTCGACGGCGGCTTCGCGGGGAGCTCAGGGCTGCGCTGCGGGCTCGAAGCACGGCTATCCGGCATGGCCCTGGATGGGGCGGGGGGCAAGCGGCTCCTGTCCGGCGCGGAAGCCCGCGTAGCGGCCCGGGTTGCCGGGGAGCGGCTCGACCTGCGCGAGGCGGTGGCCGTTTTGGGGGAAGGGGCCTCCGTCCGCATTACGGGGAGCATGGATCGGTTCCGTTCGCCGGAGCGGACAGGGACATTTTCCGTAACGCTGCCACGTGCCTCTCTCACGTCCCTGGTGGATCCCCTGATCAATGTCTTGCCGCGACCGGTGCAGGAGGCGATCCTGGAGGGAGACGTAGCAGCCTCAGCCGAGGTGGTGCTGACGGGGAAAAACGGGAGGGTTGACGGGACTGCGACGCTCTCCGGGGCCCGCTTCGATTTCCCGTCCCAAAAACTCGATGTCACCGGGGTGGACGGGACGATTCCCTTCTCGCTCCGGACGGCTGCCGAGGCGGCCAAGCGTCCCCGCCAGGAGCTGAGTTTCAGTCGGGAGAATTTTGCCCACCTGCTGGAGATGCTCCGGCAGCAGGCCCCATGGGATCATACCCTCACCGTGGGCACGGTCCGCTTCGGTCCCCTGGAGTTGGGGCAGACGACCCTGGGGCTACGGGCCGGCAACGGCACCCTGGAGATCAGCTCTCTCCGGTCGGGGCTCTACGAGGGACAACTTTTTGGGAGAGGGTTCGTGACGGCCCGGGGAGGCATAGTCTACGGAGGCGATATTCTGGTTCACGACCTGAGCCTTGCGCGACTCTGCGATGCAGTCCCCAAGATCCGCGGATACGTTTCCGGCCGGGTCGACGGCCTGCTCAGCCTCCACGGCCAAGGGTCCAGGATGGACGGGCTCACCGGCTTCACCGACCTCTGGGCTTGGGAGTCGACGCGCGAGCGCATGCTTCTTTCCCGTGAATTTCTTCAGCGCCTGGCCGGGAAAAAGCTGCGCGGGTTCTTTTTTCGCGACGACCGTCCCTATGATCGGGGCGAAGTCAGCGCCTATCTGGAGAACGGATATCTCACCTTCACGACCCTGGATCTGGCCCATACGAATATCTTCGGTATCAAAGACCTGAGTGTTTCGGTGGCCCCGGTCCAGAACCGGATTGCCCTGACGCACCTGTTCGGCGCCATCAAGGAGGCGGCCACCCGCGGCAAGGCGGTGGCCGGGGAGCCGGCGCCGGCCGAAAAGCCGGTGGAGATGGAGTTCCAGTGGCGTGACTGATGCCACTCGCCGGCGCAGTCCTTCCAATCGGGGCTTCATGTGGTATAGTGCACGGTAGCTAATCAGCAAGGAGGAAGCGATGATCAGGAAGCTCTTCGCCGGAACCCTGATGGGGCTCTGCGGTCTTCTGGCCGCCTGCGCCATCATTACCGTCAATGTGTATTTCCCCGAAAAGGCCGTCAAGGAGGCCTACAAGTCGCTGGACGACATGCTCCTGGGGCGGGAGGGGGAGCAGAAGCCCGCGCCCGACCAGAAACCGGCCGAGGGGCAGCCGCCGGCGGACAAGCCCCAGAGCCGCCTGTGGAACAGTCTGCCGTCCCTGTCACTGGTGACCGAGGCCTGGGCGGCAGACGATTATGCGGATCAACTGGCCGTGGAACTGTCCAGCATGCCTGAGGTGCTCAAGGCCTATGACGAGATGCGGGCGCGCCTGCCCAAGCTCGACCAGCTCCGGAGCCAGGGGGTCGTGGGCGAGACCAACCAGGGGCTCGTGACCATGAGGGACGCGGCAAAGGCGGCTCCCGGCGACGACGCGGTGGTCAAGGCCGAGAACGACAACCGCAAGACCGTCATTACCGGTATGGCCCGGGCGATCATCAGGCTCAACAAACAGAAGGAATCCAAGCAGGCCCTTGGCCAGGTGCTCCCCAAGGCGGCGGCGACCTATGCCGACACCAGGCGGGAGGAGGCCCGGCCGGGGTGGTGGATACAGCTCCAGAACGGCAGGTGGGTGCAGAAGTAGAGAACGGGGCGGTCCTTCGCGATGTCGAAGCCGCGCCCGCTTCGGTTCAGATGATGACCGCGTGCAGGTCCCGCCGGCGGTACCGCCACCAGAAGGCGGCGGCTCGCACGTACCAGTCGATCACGAAGACACCCCAGACAGCGTAGAGGGAAAGGTGGAGCCAGTCGGACGCCACCCATGAGAGAAAGACCCGCACCCCCCACATGACGCCGAGGGTGACCAGGAAAACGTAGAAGGTGTCGCCGGTGCCGCGCAGGCTCCCGGCATAGACGAAGGAGAGGGCCAACGGCACTTGGGCGAAGGCCACCAGCCGCAGGAACACAATGCCGTTTTCGATAACCGCCGGGTCCCGGGTGAAGAGCCCGATGAGCGGCCCGGGTACTGTCAGGAAGACGGCCGCCATGGTCCCCATGACAATAACCGCCAGGCGCAGGGCCTCACGATGGCTGATCCGCGCCCGGCGGTATTTTTTTGCCCCCAGGGCCTGTCCCATGAGGGTGGCGGCGGCGATCCCCATGCCCGCACCCGGCATGAAGGACAGGGATTCGATGGAGAGTCCGATCTGGTGAGCTGCGTAGGCGGCGGTGCCGTAGCCGATGATGAATTTCGAGTAGAAGAGCTGTCCCCCCTGCTGGGCAATTCGCTCCAGGGCCACGGGCCACCCCACTCGCCAGATGCGGCCCATGAGTCCCGTATCGGGTCGGCCGATGCGGATGTAGTCCAGCCTCAGGGCTTGCACCAGTAGGTAGAGAAAGCCGATGGCCTCGGAAGCGTTGATGGCGATGGCCGCGCCGGTGACCCCCAGGGCGGGGAGGCCGAGCTTGCCGTAGATGAGGGGCCAGGCGATGAGCACGTGGAGAATGTTGACCAGGATAATGGCCTGCATGGGCGTGCGGGTGTTGCCGATGCCGTGCATGATGGCCGAAAGGATGTTGAGTCCAGTGGTAAAGGCAAGATAGAGGAAGACCAGGCGGGTATAGCCGGCTGCCAGGTGGAGCACGTCGTCCCGGGCACCGAGGAACGCGGCCAGGTCGTCGCTGAAGAACCAGCCGAGCGCGGAGGCCGCCGCCGTCATGCCGGCGCAGGCGAGACACGCCGCAAAGGCCGCCCGCCGCGCTTCCCGGCGCTGTCCCGCCCCCCGCAGGTGGGCGATCACTACCGTGGTGCCGGTGGCAAGCCCCCAGAACACGGTCATTGTCACGAAGATCAGGAGCTGGCTGAGTCCCGTGGCGGCAATGGCCGCGGCTCCCAGTCCCCCCACGAGAAAGATGTCGACGATGGCCACGAGCCGCTGGAAGAGCGAGGACAGGAGTACCGGCAGCGACAGGTTCATAACGTTGCGGCGGATGGAGACGCGTTTGCTCCGTTCCCTTGCGTGCCGTGCCCTGAACCCTCTCCTCGCCATCCGTTCTTCTTAAGCCTCCCTGTCAGTCGCCGAGGTCCAGTTCCCCGGCCATGTTCAGAACGAAATTCTTGGCCCGCCCCGATGGTGCGATGATCCCGTAGGCCAGGGCCTCCTTCAGTTCAGCGTCCGTGGCACCGGCTTCCTTCGCGGCCGCGAAGTGTTTCTTCAGTCAGGTAGGGCACCCCACCGCCACAGCGCAACCGACCCGGATCAGTTCCCTCGTCCGGGCATCAAGGACCTCTTCGTACTCGAAATCAAGAATCTTCTTGCGGATTTTCATGATGCCGCTCCTTTCCGTGAAGATCAGGGTTCTGACCGGAAACTATGCGGTTCCCCCCGGCGATTTGCAAGCGCTTTTTGGGACAGAGAGCGCACTGCCACGAAGAGGAACTGCTGGCGGCGATTGCAGGCAGCCCGAGGCTAGTGAATAAATTGATTGCAGGCAAATAAATAGAATGCTATCTATTTTGTATGACTATATTTAACGGACCCATAGACCGCAACACCCTCATGTACCGCCTCGGGCTCTTGACGCGGCACTGGCGCCAAATACTGGATAGCGAGTTCCAGTCTGCGGGGCTGACCGACGCCACATGGCGTCCCCTCCTGCATCTCGATTTCCTTGGCGACGGCACCCGTCAAAAGGAACTGGCGGCAGCCGTCGGCATCGAGGGCCCCTCTCTCGTACGGCTTCTCGACACCCTCGTCGCCAAGGGGTTTATCGAGCGGTCGGAGGATGCCGCGGACCGCCGGGCAAAGCTTCTTCGCCTGACCCCCGAGGGACGGGAGGTCGTGACCCGGATACGGAAAACGGTGACGATCCTTGAAAACGATCTCCTCAGTCCCTTCAGTGATGATGATATCGCCCGGGTGGCGGAGTTCATCGGGCGCCTGGAGTCCACGGTGGGTGATGCCCGGCGGAGGGGAAAACGGTGATGTCCGGCGCCATCCGCCGCTTCATCGACCAACACTGGCCCCACCTGGTCAGTGCCGCCCGGGGAACGGCTGCTGCCCTTGCGGCGCTGGCGGCCGCCATGCACCTGAAGCTGGAGAACCCCTACTGGGCAGCCATAACGGCCCTCATCGTTATCCAGCCGACCCGGGGCCTCCTGTTCGAGAAGAGCTTTTACCGCTTGGTCGGCACGGTGAATCGGTTCGTCACCGGATCAATGGAAGCTGTTGGGAAGATCTGAGCGTCCGATGCCCTGTCTGAGGTTCAAGGGGGTCGACGAGGGCTTTCTGTGGAAGCTGGGACCCCTGATGAAAGCATGCCTTGGAGGCATTGTTACTGCGCACCACGAAAGGAGCAATTATGGATGTCAAAGGTAAAACGGTTTTGGTTACCGGTGCCAACGGCGGCATCGGCGGAGCTCTGGTCAGGGCGTTGCTGGAAAAGGGGGTTGCCAAGGTCTACGCCGGTGCCCGGAGCACCGACACGGTGGCAGACCTGGTCCAGGGCGGAGATGGCAGGGTGGTGGCGCTCCGGCTGGACGTGACCCATACCGCCAGTGTTGCCGGGACGGCCGAGCAATGCCGGGACGTGGATATGGTTATCAATAATGCCGGCGTTAATCGCTGTACGGGGTTCATGGGCTCCAGCGCCATGGAAGACGCCCGCCTGGAGATGGAGGTCAACTATTTCGGCACTCTGGCCATGTGCCGCGCGTTTGCGCCAGTGCTGGCCTCCAGAGGCGGAGGAGCCATCGTGAACGTCTGTTCCATCATCGGTCTGGTCAATCTCCCTGTCAACGGGACTTATTGCGCATCAAAGGCCGCGGGACACTCGTTGCTGCAGGGGCTTCGTGCCGAACTGGCGCCCCGGGGTATCCGAGTGATCGGCGTCTACCCCGGCCCGGTCGACACCAAAATGACCGCAGGGCAGGAGATGCCCAAGGCGACACCGGACGAGGTTGCCGCCGCTATCCTTGCAGGGGTGGAGATGGGGGACGAGTACATCTTCCCCGATTCCATGTCTCGGCATGTCCATGCCATGCTTGAGAAGGATTCCCGGCAGGTGGAGAGGGATTTCGGGGCAATGGTCGGAGGGTAGTTCCGGGGGACAGCGAGGGAGAGCTATACGGCAAAGCTATGCCGGGACTATTGCTTGTCCAAGCCTGAAAATGCTCGGCCGGCCAGTCGTCGTGTACGTCTGCGGGGACTCGGCCGGCGTGAAGTCCGACGCTACATGCCGAAAAGACCGGGAACCCGCCACTAGCCCAAGGGGAAACCCAGATGCTTCCGGCAGGAACGGCAGCGGGCGTTTATGCATGTTCACTATTCCCGCATGGAGTTCTGCACGGGTAGAGGGCTAGTAGTCATTGTTGCCGATGATACTGGTGCTCATTTTGTAGACACCGTTTTTCACGCGGGTCAGTACATTGTTCTCCATGAGAATTTGGAATGCGTTGACCACCGTCGGTTTGCTGGCGCTGAGTGCTTCCGCCACTTCGTCATAGGTGCCGTGGAACATGAGGTCGTCATCCAGGTGGCTGATTATGTACTCGATGATTTGAACCCGCTTGCCGCCGATGGAGTTGAGGAGGCTCAGCAGGAAGTTCTTGTGGTCCAGTTCCTTTTTCATCGTTTTTTGAGTGGCTATGCTCGAGAGGAGCTCAAGCATCTCGTAGAGATTGAGGGGCTTCAGCAGGTAGCCGTCAGCCTTGAGCCGGATGGCGTCCAGCAGGTATTCCGATTCGGAATGGGCCGAGACGATGATGACGGCAATGGAAGGATGTTTTTTTTTCACGGTCTCCAGCAGATCGAGACCCGAAGCCCCGGGCATCCGTACGTCGGTGAGCACAATGTCCGGCCTGAGTTCGTCGATTGCCAGGAGGGCCTTCTCCGTGCTGCTGACGCAGACGGTGGTCTTGCAGAAACTGTTCAGAGCCAGGTGCATCTGTTCAAGGGCTTCCTGCTCATCATCAACACATACTACCTGCATGGTTTTCAGTGCGTTAACGTTCAAACCGGTACTCCTTCGGATAGTTTTTTGAATTGCAGGAAGATGCAGGCACCGAAAAGTCGGGTGCCGTCCACTTCGAATTCGCGATTTTCCGCCCAGACCTTTCCGCTGTCAAGGTTTTCGGCAATCTGTCGGCAGAGGTACAGCCCCAGGCCCGTGCCGGCAAGATCATCCTTGGTGGTTAGGTAGGCCTCGAAAACCTTTTCAAGCAATCTCTCCGGTATTCCCCCCCCGCTGTCCTGGAACGTGACGGTGACGATGTCGTTTTCTTCGCTGGTGGAGAGTTGAATGATCCGTGTTCCCTCGCGGGTGGCCAAGGCGTCCTTTGCGTTCAGAAGGATGTTTACGGTGAGCTGTACCAAGTCATTGACAAAGCCGAGAGTTTTTGTGGAACCGGTGATGCGATTGTCCACATTGATCCGGCAGCTCTCTAGGGCCGGAGCAACAATGCCGATTGCGCGATTGACTGAATCTGCCAGATCTATGGCCTGGCGGGTAGTTCCCGAGATAAGGAGCGACCGCCAGTCCTCTATGACCTGGGTCAGGTATTCGATGTTCCTGTTGGCCAGGGCGACCTGCTTCTCGAGCATGGGGCCGTCGAGCTTTCCGAGCCGGTTCTGCAGTTCGATGTTCTGCACCGTGAGCGACAGCGTGTTGAGGGGTTGCCGCCATTGATGGCCGATGTAGCTGAGCATCTCTCCCAGGGCGCACTGCTTGGAGCGATGGGCCAGTTTTTTGCCCTGGTCGGTGATGATCCGCTCGTACTTCCGGAAGCCGATGAAGCTCACGAGGAGCATCAGGCAGGCGGTGCTGGCAAAGAAGATGAGCCAGACATAAATATAGCCCCATTGCCGGTTTCTGAAATCGGTCATGTCGTAGGCGACCAGGAGCCTGCCGGCTTCCTCCTTGTGATGGGTAAGAAGGAGGGGGGATGTGCTGATGATGTAGTAGCGATCCCCGACCTTCAAGTCGAGGATGTCTTTCGACATGGGTATTCTTCGCAGTATTGACTCGAAAAATCTGATGTCGTTCTTGCGCAGGTCCTGGTTGACGATGAAGGCATATTCGTCGGGAAGGGACGAATATGACGTCTCCGCGTCAAGAGATTTGTTTTTTACGACTATGGCGGTTTTTATGTTGTCCAGGAACCAGCGCAGCTTGAAGTGGAACCAGGCCGGATTTATCCCCACCTCGATCGCCCCCGCCACCCCGTTTGTCGCCTTGTCCAGCACGGGCACCGATATGCTGTAGTGCAGGGGGAAGGCATCCGTCTCAAATCCGTAAGCGGGCTTCCCGTCTTTTATGGCGGCGTCCAGGGTAGTGGAGTTGAGCCCGGTTGCGTGCACCTTCAGGGCCGCGTCCAGCTTCTGGTACAGAATACGTTGCTCCGAATCGACAATGACCAGCGATACGACCGGCACGAATCTTTTGGCAAAATCCCAGTACACCGGGTCGAATATTTTTTTGAGCCCTGATCTGTCCCTGTTCTTGATGAGATTGGTCACGCCGCGTTCATCTATGATCGCGGTGACGTAATTGATCATGCGCAGGTTAAGGTAGGACGTCTCGCTGACATAGGTCTTCTGGATGATGGCATTTATCTTGGTAGCGAAAAAACGGTAGTCCGACATGCGTTTATGCAGATCTGTCAGGGAAAAGAAGCAGAACATTCCGAACAGCAGGATGAACGTGACGGTGATGATCCTGTTTTTGTTGCTTTCGATGGTTTTGATCATGTGTTTGGCGTCCCCGTCGAGCAAGGGCTTTCCTTCCCCGATTTCCAGCCTCCCTGGTGTCTCGTTTCCGGTTGCTGTTGCAACGTAATGCCGTTTCAGCGACCGATTCCGTGGAAACTGAGTAAACCAGAGAATGTACTTCACGCTAAAATCTAATTAAAAAGTTTACCCCATTGCTTGCTGGATGTAAACACCGCGCCAGGGAAAGTCCCCCGGCAGATTGCCGACAGTCCCCACCACCACTCACGTATTTCGTCCGTCTCCACTGGGAGCCGAGCACTGCCCGATTTGGAAAAAGGGAGTCTCATGCCCTTGCCCCATTTCGTGACATTGTAAATTAAGTTTAGTTTGTCCGCAAACAAAATATATAAGTAAAAAAAAGTCTTGACTTGTTGCTTGCGGTTTAGTTAAATAAACTACAAAGGGTGCATGGTGAAGGATAAGCGGTTGGCAGGAAGACAAAAACGAAAGGGTACGGAGGTTCACATGGTCAAGAACGTTTTGCGAGGAGTGGTTTCTTCTGCCGCATTGGGCGCAGTCCTGCTCACGGGGATATCAGCGGTCTATGTTCCCGAGGGGCACGCGGCCGTCTTTGAGCGCAAGAAAGAAACCCAGGGGGAGCTTGGGAAGGTTATCGTCAACCCGTACAAGGTTGCACCCCTGACCGCTATCATCGAGCGGGAAGGGAAGGACCCCAAAAACATCACGGTCACGGTTATGGGAAAGCCGGGTGGGGGGGTCGACATCTCCTATCCGGTGTCGGAGGGGGCGGTGCTGAACCACGATGGCATTCCCGTATTCGGCCTCTATGACGATTATGTCAATCAGGTCAAGGTCGACTACACCCTCGACGGCAAGAAGGTAAGCACTATCTACAAGATAAGGACCAACCCCTTCACCGCACGCATGCAGGAGGGACGCTACGAGGTCAAGCCGAAAGTCGATTCGGCAAAGGCGGTCAAAGGCTTTGAGGGGCGCCTCTACATGCTGACCATGATGGGGAACGCGGACAGCAAGGAATGGGCCTGGGCGCGTCCCGACCATAAAGTGCACGGCGCTGGCGAATGGCTGGAGCCGGCCGAGCTCTACATGGTTGACACAAAGGGCGAGATCCGGTGGTTCTTCGACAGTGAGCAGTTCTACGACAAGTACGGCCGCTCCATCGATGATCAGGGGCGCATCATGAGCATGCACCAGATGCCCAACGGCGACTTGGTGTTCGGCATGGCCCAGAAGTACTTCCGTTACACCCTCATGGGTGAGCAGGCCTATGTCCGCAAGCTTCCGCGCGGCTACATCGACCTGAGCCACGAAGTGCTCCCCATGCCCAACGGTCACATGCTGCTCCGCGTGGCCAAGACCAACTACAACATTCCCGGCACCAAGGAGGTGGCGCACACCGTCCGGGACCACGTCATTGAAGTGGATGACGGGGGGCGCGTGGTGGAAGAGTGGGACCTGGTCTCAATCATGGGCAAGAACCAGTTCCGCAAGGACCTGATCGTCGGTCTTGATGCCCGGGCCGTCTGCCTGAACATCGACATGAGTGCCGAGCACCCGGTCGAGGTGAAAGAGGACATACCGTTCGGCGACAACACATCCACCGGTGCCGGCCGCAACTGGGCGCACATCAACAGTATCAGCTACGACAAGAAGGACGACTCGATCATCCTTTCCATGCGCCACCAGGGCATCGTCAAGGTCGGGCGCGACAAGCAGGTCAAATGGATTCTGGCCCCCAATGTCGGCTGGACAAAGGATATGTCGGCCAAGGTGCTGACCCCGGTCGACAGCAAAGGGAACAAGCTCGACTGCTCGGGCGCCACCTGCAACAACACGGAATTCGACTGGTCATTTACCCAGCACACCGCGTGGCTGAGCGAGCGGGGTGAGAACAACGCGCGGTACGCCACCATCAGCGTGTTCGATAACGGCGATGGCCGCGGCCATGAGCAGCCGGCCATTCCCCGCGACAAATGGTCCCGGGCCGTTGAGTACAAGATCGACGAGAAAAATATGACAGTCCAGCAGACATGGCAGTTCGGCAAGGATCGTGGGTGGGACTGGTACAGCCCGGTAACTTCCAACGTCAAGTATGACCCCGAGAAGGGTACCTACTGGATGCTGAGCGGTAACGTCCACCTGTTGTCCCCGGAGCGCACCAAGGGGGTTATCAACGAAGTCGATCCGAAGACCGGTGAGGTGAAGGTGGAAATCGTCCTGTCCAACGACAAAAAGCCCGCGGTCTACTACCGCAGCCACCTGGTAAAGCCTGAAGCTCTCTTCCAGTACTAAGACAGCGTACAGGCTGCCCGCAACGGAGCTGGCCGCTCCTTCGCGGGCAGCCTGTAAGGAAAACGAAGCCCACTAACAAAGAGGAATCACAAGGAGAAATCAAATGTACGGGAACATAGCAAAAAAACTGGTCAAAAGTTTCGCGCTCGTTGCGTTGATGGCCAGCACCTGCTTTGCCTTCAGCGAAGGGAGCGACTACGTCACGCTGCAAAAGCCGATTCCCAATGCGAAGAACACCCTGATCAAGGTTTTCAGCTACGACTGCCCCTTCTGCTACAAGTATGACAAGCAGGTGACCCCCAAGGTGGTGCCCCGGTTGCCGGCTGATCTCCAATTCAGGCCGTTTCACCTTAAGACAAAGGGCAAGTATGGCCCGCAAGGAAGCGAACTGTTTGCCGTCCTGCTGGTCAGGGATCAGAAAAACGGGCTGAAGGACAAAGACCTCTACAGCGAGAAGTCGCTCCTGAAAAAGGCCAAAATGGCCTACTACAACGCCTACCATGACAAGAAGGAACGCTGGGACGCGGGGCCTGACGCCTACCTGCAGACGGGCCTCAACGCGGTGGGCATGACCAGAGCCGAATTCGACAAAGAGAAGAACGACCCCAAGGTCAAGGCGCTGCTGAAAGAGTGGGACGCCTCCTATGAAGTCGCCAAGATCCAGGGCGTGCCCGCATTCGTCGTCAACGGCAAGTATCTGATCATGACCAAATCGATCACCTCCGTCGATTCCATGCTGAAGCTCATCAACGAACTCAAGAGCAAATAAAGGAGATGCGTTGTGAAGCCCACGGAAATGTATAACTCATTCAAGGCCGCCCCGATACAAACGATAGCCGGCTGGCAGGACAAGCGGTTTCTGTGGATCCTGATGGCCGCAGTGAGTCTGTTCATGGTCATTCTGGCCCACTCGGTGTTTCAGATCTGGCTCTACATGAGGCCGTGCGAGCAGTGCGTGTACATCCGGTTCGCCTTCTTCTGCATGGCAGGCGGCGGGATCATCGCGGCGATCTACCCAAAAAACATCGGCCTCAAGCTGGTGGGATACGCGCTGGCCTTCTGGGGGACCATCCAGGGGATCGGCTACAGCCTCAAGCTCAACAAGATCCACGAGGCAGCCCACAGCGACAACCCCTTTGGCGTGCAGGGATGCAATCCCGAGCCGACCTTCCCGTTTCACCTGCCGCTGGACAAGTGGTCTCCCGAATGGTTCAAGCCGACCGGGGACTGCGGCTACGACAACCCGATCATCCCTGACGGAGTTGTGCTGAGCAACCTGCAGAAAACAATCACCGACTTCTACCAGGATGGCTGGTACCTGTGGCCGCCCTCGCATTTCATGAACATGGCGCAGGCCTGCCTGATCACCTTCGGCATCTGCCTGCTGGTGCTCGCCGTTGCCGCTGCATGCTGGCTGCTTACCCTGTGGCGCAAGCACAAGGCCCACGACGCATCGCCGCATACCTATTCAACCCAAGCACGATGACTGATGTCATCGCGACTCATCCCCCCCGGGTCGGCCTGCCGGCCCGGGAGGAGATTCCCCCGCTATAGACAACCAGCAACGATGAGTGCTGCCACCACTGTGATTGATCAGGCAGTGGTGGGGCCGCACGTCTACCGGAGCTCCATGCGGCTGGCCGTGGAAGCCCTTGTGGCTCTGTGCGTGGAAACAGCTCGCATATCCGGCCATGAGCTTCTTTCGTGGGGACTTTGCGGAAGGTTGTGCGGTCTGTTCCCAGCGGCACCTGCCGGATGGTCCGTACTGCCGTTGCCGGTGAATACCGCCCGTGCCCCGAATCGGGCCACAACGATCTGTTAAGGAGAGTAGCGTGAAGAGAGCGAAGCGTCTTGTCCCGATGTGCCTGTTGATGTTCTGTTCAGTTGCCAACCCTGCCGGCGCGGATGTGTCCGTCCACAAACCCGTTGGGCCGACTGCGGCGGTTTTCGGGCCGGCCGGTTCTGATTTCCCGGTGGGCAAGCTGGCCGCCGTATTAAACTACCAGTACGCTGAGAGTGATGGTGTGCGTCATCGCGCAAGTGAGGCCAACGAGAAGGTGAAGCTTACCAAAAACCTCGGTACCGTGAAGTTTCGCTACGGCATTATGCCCGACCTCGACATCCGTACGGCGACGCCGTTCTACTACATCGAGAAAGATTACAAGACAACGGGCAAAACCGATGAGTTGCACTGGATCGGCGATACCACGCTGACCCTGCACAAGGTGCTCCTGAACCAATCCAGGAATGACGCTCTCAGCCTGGCTGTCGACGTGGGACTTGTCGTTCCGACCACGGACGCCAGCAGCAAGAGCCTGGACAGCATTGGCAACAACGCATGGGGCGCCACCGCCGGCGTGGGGGTCACTTATGCCCTGGGCTCCCATCGCCTCGATCAGGAACTCGCCATCGCCACCTTTACGGAGGGCTCCCATGATTATCGAAAGCCCCTCCGGTTCCGCAGCAACACCTCCTGGAGCCATGCCGTAAACAACTATTTCGATATTGGCGCCGAGTCCCTCTTCGAGTGGAACGGCGAAAGCGAAAAAAGTGGAGTGAAGCAGAAGGATTCAAAAAATGAGTGGTACGCCGGCCCGAGGATGGCGTTCAAATACAAGCCTGCGGGGGTCAATGTGGGGATGCTGGCAACGTTTCCGTTTGCCCGCTGGTACGAAGGAACTGCCCCGTCCGACGGATTCCGTTTCGAGCTCCGGTTGACCAAGGTGTTCAATCTGCTTTAAGGGGGGGGCGGGCCGCCTCTTCCGGATCACGTGAAAAGAGGCTGCAAGGTGTCATGCTTGCAGCCTCTTTTCGCTCTGTAACACGAATTGTTGTCGGTGGTCTCTAGAACGGAATGTCGTCGTCCGGGTTGAACGCCGGCTCGTCATAGGAGGGGCCGCCGAAGCCGCTCTCCTGGCCGCCGCGTCCGCCTGCGCGTCCGCCCCCTCCCTCACCCTTGCCGCCGAGCATCTGCATCCGCTCGCCCACCACCTCGGTGGTCCAGCGGTCACGACCATCCTTGTCCTGCCACTTGCGGGTCTGGAGCCGCCCCTCGATGAAAACGGTCCGCCCCTTGGCCAGGTATTCACCGGCGATTTCGGCCTGGCGGCCCCAGAGGACCACGTTGTGCCATTCGGTCTTTTCCTCGAATTCGCCGTTCCTGTTCTTGAATTTTTCGGTGGTGGCAAGGGAGAAGCTGGCAACTGCCGTGCCGGCAGGCGTGTAGCGAACCTCGGGATCCTTCCCGAGATTGCCGATGAGCATCACTTTGTTGAGACTGGCCATAATGCGACCTCCTGAGTATGGGAATTGCGATTGGTGATCAAAGCGTCGAAAGAACGACGGTACCCTATCACTAACATCCGCTTTGTTCAATGGATTGTTGGGGCGGCCGGAAGAAGGCCGCAGCACCGGAATCCCCGGGTGACGGCCCCGTTTCAGCGGGCCGGAGATTTGCGCCGGTGAAGGTTCAAAGGGATTTCGAGAGGTTCCGCCGGTCGTATATTGGTTTGACTCCCCTGCCAAAAAACAGTAAGGTTAATCGGATATTTCCCCGGAGCCACCAATGCTTAACGGACTGATTTACCTCGCCTTTTTTATTCCGCTCTCCGGCTTCTTCAGCTTTGCGGCCCTTGTGGGGAGCCTGGTGGATGCCAGTGGCGGCTTTGCCCACCGCTGTGCCCTCGCCTGGAGCCGGATCGGCCTCATGATGGCCGGGGTGCGCCTCGACGTGAGCGGAACCGAGAATGTGCCGGCGGGAGAGCCGGTCATCTTCATGGGGAACCACCAGGGAAACTTCGACATTCTCGTCCTGTCGCGGGCCATTCCGCGCCGCTTCTCCTGGCTCGCCAAGGAGGAGCTCTTCCGTATCCCCCTGTTCGGCGCCGCCATGCAACGGGCAGGCTACATCCCCGTTGACCGGAGCGACGGCCGTAAGGCCCTGCGGAGTCTCGATGCCGCAGCAAAGCGGATCAGGGCAGGGGCCAGCGTCATCGTCTTCCCCGAAGGGACCCGCACCGCCGACGGATCGCTCCTTCCGTTCAAAAAAGGGGGATTTGTCCTGGCCGAACGGGCCGGGGTGCCCATTATTCCGTTCACCATCAACGGGAGCATGCAGGTGAATCCGCGCAACACCGTAAAGCTTGTACGGGGCGCCAGGATCGCCGTCCGGTTCGGGACCCCGATTCCGACCTCCGGTGCCGGCGCCCTCAAGGGGACGCCGCTCATGGAACAGGTGCGGTCCGCCATTCAGTCTGGGCTGGAGGGGTAGGATGCTCGCCTTGTCCCTTGTCCTCATCGGTGGAGGCCTCCTGGCGACGGCGTGGGGGCTTCCGGCGGCCCACCGGCTCCGGCGGCCCTGGGGGGCGGCGGCTGCCCTTACCGCGCTCGGCGGCGTGGTGTCCGCCCTTATGGGCGTTCTGCTGGCCGTGGTGCCGCATTTTTTCGGATAGGCTGCCATGACTGAACAAACCAAAACAGTCTTAGTCAATGTGACGGCGATTGCCGTCATCTCGTTCCTGCTCATCGCCGGGAATACCCTGTGGCGGCAGCGCACCCAGTTTCTGCGGGGCGAAGAGGCCATGGGCCGGGGAGATGTCATGGCTGCCGTATCGGCCTATGAGGCGGCGCTCCACATGTACACCCCCCTGGGACCCCATGTGGAAAGATCGGCCCTCCGGCTCTGGGAGATCGGCGCCGGCTTCGAGCGGGGCGGCGACACGGAGCGGGCGCTCATTGCCTACCGGGCACTGCGCAGCTCCTTTTACGCGGCTGCGTGGCTCGTTCAGCCGGGCCGCGAATGGATTGCCCGGTGCGATATGAAGATTGCGATGCTCGCCGGACGCGGCGGGCCGAGATGAGACTCCATGGACACGGCACCCGCTGAAATTACGGATAATGGGGGGCTGCGCATCATCCCCCTGGGGGGGCTGGGCGAAATCGGCCTCAACATGATGGCCTACGAGCACGGCGAAGACATCATCGTCGCCGACTGCGGCCTCATGTTCCCCGAGCCGCAGATGCTGGGCATCGACCTGGTCATCCCGGATATCGCCTACCTGCGGGAACGGGCCGGCCGGGTGCGCGGCATTCTGCTCACCCACGGCCACGAGGACCACATCGGCGCCCTTCCCTACGTTCTTCAGGAGCTCTCGCTCCCTCTCTACGGCACGGCCCTCACCCTTGGCTTCATTCGGGAAAAACTGAAGGAGTTCGACCTGGAGGGGGAGGTGGAGCTGAACGTCGTCAAACCCCGCGACGTGGTGACGCTCGGCTGCTTCTCCGTGGAGTTCATCAGGGTGTCCCACTCCATCGTGGACGGCTGCGCCCTGGCCATTCGGACCCCGGAAGGGGTGGTGATCCATACGGGTGACTTCAAGATCGACCAGACACCGGTGGATGGCGAACTGACCGACCTGGCCACCTTCTCCCGCTACGGGGACGAGGGGGTTCTGGCGCTCCTTGCCGACTCCACCAACGTGGAGCGCGAGGGGTACACCCTTTCCGAACGGGTGGTGGGGGAGGCCTTTGACGAAATTTTCCCCCGCTGCGAAGGGCGGATTATCGTGGCCGCCTTCTCCAGCAACATCCACCGGGTCCAGCAGGCGGTGGACGCGGCGGTCCGCTGTGGCCGCAAGGTGCTGCTCAACGGTCGCTCCATGGTGGCGAACGTAGCCATCGCGCGACAGCTGGGCTACTTGCGGATGCCGGAGGGGGTCCTGACCGATCTGAAGGAACTCCAGCACCTTCCCAAGGAGCAGGTCTGCATGATCACCACCGGCTCCCAGGGCGAGCCCATGAGCTCGCTGGCACGCATCGCCATGGACGATCACAAGCAGATCAAGCTGGAGGCCGGCGACACGGTCATCCTCTCGTCCCGTTTCATCCCGGGCAACGAAAAGACCATCTCCGACCTCATCAACCATCTCTATCGCCGGGGGGCCGAGGTCTTTCACGAGAAGGTCTCGGAGGTCCATGTCTCGGGCCATGCATCCCAGGAAGAGCTGAAGCTGATGCTCAACCTCACGCGGCCCCGCCACTTCGTGCCGGTCCACGGGGAATACCGCCATCTTGTCAAGCATGCCCGGCTGGCACAGCGGGTCGGCGTGCCGGTGGAGCGCTGTCTGGTGGCGGTGAACGGTGACGTGATCCGCTTCGCCGACGGCCGGGGTGAGATCGCCGGCACCGTGGAGAGCGGACGGGTCTACATCGACGGCAAGGGAATCGGCGATGTGGGCGAGGTGGTTCTCAAGGACCGCAAGCACCTGTCCGAGGACGGCATGGTGGTGGTGATCATCGCCATCAACCAGGCTTCCGGCGAGGTCATCTACGGCCCGGACATCGTTTCCCGCGGCTTCGTGTTCGAGGACGAAAGCCAGCAGTATCTGGACGAAACGAAAAAGATCGTCCTGGACCTCCTGGCCGGCATGAGCATCGAAACCCTGGGTGAGTGGGGCGAGGTCAAGCAGGAAGTGCGACGTATTCTGAGACGCTTCTTCAATAAAACGATAGAGCGGCGACCGGTGATCCTGCCGGTTATCCTGGAAATGTAGGCATGGACGAACAGATCGATAAAAAGGAAAAACTGAAAAAGGAGATCCAGGGCATGGCCCTGGGCGCGCTGGGGGTTTTCATTCTCATCGCGCTCCTGTCGTTCAACGCCGGGGACCAGTCCTTCAACACCTACTCGTCGGAAGGCCAGCTCCACAACTTCGGGGGCAGACTGGGAGCGGATCTGTCGGACCTGCTGCTCCAAGTGCTCGGCCTTGCCTCCTACGCCATCCCGGCAGGGCTCCTCTTTCTCTCCTACAAGCTGTTGCGCTTCAAGGAGCTTCGCTGGAAAGCCTACAAGGGAATCGCCTTCGGGACTCTCGTGGTGTCTCTGGCGGCCCTTTTCGCCTTCAATCTGGCAAAGACCGAGTTCCTTGGCCAGCCGGTTCTCACGGGCGGCGCCGTTGGATATAAGACAGCCTCGTTTCTCAAAACCTATTTCGGAATCACCGGAGCGCTGCTGATCATCCTGCCGCTTCTGGCCGCCTCGGCCATGGTGCTGTCGCGGTTCTCCTTCGTCCTGTTCGCCGACTGGTGGGTAGGGAGCCTCAGGGATCGCTGGGTGCGTCATCGGGAGCGGAAGGAGCTGAACCGGCAGCTGATGGATGCGGGCGATAAGCCCGAGAAGAAAAAGGCGCCGGAGATCAAGCCGGTCCATGTTGCGCTGCCGCCGCCTGAACCGGTGCGCAAGAAGGAGAAAAAGAAGGACGATGCCAAGCAGGCACCACTCCAGGAGGCCTTCGATTTCGTCAAGGTGGAGGGTGAACACCGGACCCCGCCCCTTTCGTTGCTCGATTCGCCGCCTGCGACCGAGCGGAAGGTCGACCGGGACATCCTTACCATGAACGCCCGGCTTCTGGAGAAAAAGCTCAAGGACTTCGGCATCGACGGCGAAGTAGTGGAGATCTGCCCGGGGCCGGTCATCACCATGTACGAATTCGCGCCCGGCCCGGGCATCAAGGTGAGCCGGATCGCCTCCCTGTCCGACGATCTCTCCATGGCGCTCCAGTCGCTCTCCATCCGGATCGTTGCCCCCATCCCCGGCAAGGGGGTCGTGGGGATCGAGATTCCGAACCGGGAGCGGGAAACGGTCTTTCTCAGGGAGATATTCAGCGGCGAAGAGTTTCATGCCAGCAAGTGCAAGCTGCCCCTGGCCCTCGGCAAGGACATCGCCGGCGCGCCGGTGGTGGCCGACCTGGCCCGGATGCCGCACCTGCTGGTGGCCGGCGCCACCGGCAGCGGCAAGTCGGTGTCGGTTAACACCATGATCCTGTCGTTCCTCTACACCGCCACTCCCCGGGACGTGCGGATCATCATGGTGGACCCCAAGATGCTGGAACTCTCCGTTTACGAGGGGATCCCGCACCTGCTCCTGCCGGTGGTCACCAACCCCAAGAAGGCCGCTCTCGCCCTCAAGTGGGCCGTGGAGGAGATGGGACGCCGTTATCGTCTCATGGCCGACAAGGGGGTCCGCAATATCGATTCCTACAACCGGACCATCGAGAAACTGGAAAAGGAGGCCGAGGAGCTTAAGGCCCAGGAAACCGTGGTTGTGGAGGATGTGCCCGAGGAGCTCCCTGACGACGAGGCTGCCGCCATCGAGGAGTTCCTGGCAAGGAACGACGAGCTGGAGCACGGTCACCTGCCGTATATCGTCGTTATCGTGGATGAGTTGGCCGACCTCATGATGGTGGCCGGCAGGGAGATCGAGGAGTCCATCGCGCGGCTCGCCCAGATGGCCCGGGCCGCGGGCATCCACCTGATTCTCGCCACCCAGCGCCCCTCCGTGGACGTCATTACCGGCCTCATCAAGGCCAATTTCCCGGCCCGGATATCGTTCCAGGTATCCTCCAAGATCGACTCGCGCACCATCCTCGACACTATCGGCGCCGAGGCCCTCCTGGGAATGGGCGATATGCTCTTCCTGCCGCCCGGAACCGCCAAGATGCAGCGGGTTCACGGCGCCTTCGTCTCCGACGCCGAGGTTCAGCGGGTGGTCGACTTCCTCAAGAAGCAGGGCAAGCCGGTCTACGACAAGTCAATTCTGGAGATGAAGGATGACGGCGGCAAGGGGGACGGCGAGGGCGATGAGGATCTGGTGGATGAGCGCTACGACGATGCCGTGCGGCTTGTGGCGGAAACCCGGCAGGCATCCATTTCCATGATCCAGCGGAGGCTGCGGATCGGTTACAACCGTGCTGCCCGCATCATTGAGCGGATGGAGCAGGAAGGGATCGTCGGACCTTCGGACGGCACAAGCAAGCCGAGGGAAGTGTTCATCAACAAGCTGTAACGGGCAGGAACCGCCGGCCGCCGTTTTTGCGGCAGGTGCCCGGAACTCGCCGGGCGGAAAAAGGAGGTGTCCCATGAGCTACAGAAAGGTCGTCGGGTTGGCCCTGCTGCTACTGATGTCCGCCGCTCCCGCCGTGCCGGCTGACGGACCGGCCCCGGCACAGGGGAAAGACACCTGTCTGCTCTATCAGGATAATTGTCCCGAGCGGAAGGACGACATTTATCAGCGGATAGCGCGCCTCAAGCGGGAAATCGCCAAAGGGCCCGCAGTCTATACGCCCGAGGAGTTGCGTACCCTTCGGAAGATGCTCGACGAATATGAACAGCTACTTTACCGCCTTCTCTATCACAATACGGACTGATCGCCGCTGCTCCCATGGACAAATTCCTGCTGCCCCTTTTTGTAATCAATCTGCTGCTCACCATTACCGACGCCGCCGTGGGCTATCACGCGGCGCCGGCGCTCATGCGCCACTTCACACCTGACGAGGAAGCCGCCGAGCACTCCACGGCCGGCATGCGCGGCATGCTCGGCCTGGTGGTCGCGCTGTACATGTTTTTCAATTGTTACGGCTATTACCGGGGGAGCGGTGTGATTCTTCTTGTGGTTGCCGGCGTGATCCTGACCGACATGATCGCCCAGATAGCGCTCAGGAAGCGCGTCGGTCAACGGAGGGGGGAGTGACGGGTGCAGGGGGCGGTGCGGTGCGGCGTCACTGGCCCACCGGCACGGCATACCCGAGTTTCACCGAGATGGCCTCGGAGGCCCGGCACGCCAGGGGGGTCAGTTCGTCGCGGATCAGGTCATCCGTGAAGCGCATGGCCGGCCCCGAGATGATCACCGCACCAACCACCACCGACCGGTAGTCATGGATGGGGGCTGCTACGCCGCGGACGCCGATTTCCAGCTCTTCATTGTCAATGGCATGTCCCTGGGCGGCCACCTCTTTCAGGTGTTCCCGCAGCTTGTCCCGTTCAACGATGGTATTGGGGGTGAAGGGGGCCAGTTCCGTCCGGGAGAGGTACCGTTCGAGGTCGTTTTCGGGAAGCCCCGCGAGCATGACCTTGCCTGCCGCGGTGCAGTAGGCCGGCAGGCGCGAGCCGAGGCGCGAAACGACCCGGACCGTGGCGTGGCTCTCCACGCCGTAGAGGTAGACGCTCAGATTCTCCTTGAGAACGGCCACGTAAGCCGTTTCCTCGCACTCCTTCACGAGTTCTTCGAGGGCCGGCTTGGCGTAGGGGAGCAGCGCCATCTGGCGGATCATTGACTGGCGCAGCTCAAGGGTCCTGAGGCCGAGGCGGTAATTGCCGGTTATGGGGTTCTGCTCCACGTAGCCGCGCGATTCGAGGGTCGCCAAGAGCCTGAATACGTTGTTTTTGTGAAGCTTGAGCCTTCTGGATATCTCCGTGACGCCCAGTTCGACCGCGTCCTCGGCATGAAACTGCTCAAGCAGGTCCAACGCATGGGAAACGGCCAGGATCATGTAGTCTGACTTGTCTTTTTTCTGCACGGTGGATCGCCTCTGGTTGGATTATTCCCCTGCGGGCAATGGGGCCGGGGAGGGGCGCGGGAGAGAGCCCGCGCCAAACCGTTGATTCTTCGGACTATAGGACTCTGTCCTGTCTACGTCAACAGGTAATTGAGCAGATAAATGCTATTGACAAATGCCACGGAATCGGTTTAATTGAATTCCGTACGACCACGTTCCGCCGATTGACCCAGCAGACTACCCACAGCACAATTCATTTCGAGACAGGACCACTCAGCCGGTCTCACGATTCATACTGAACTTCAGCGTACGCACTATACTTCACAAAGAGCAACGTCCAGGGAACGCCTCCCCCACATTTAACGCGTCCACTTGCCTACTTATGATATCCATGTCCAGCAAAGCGCTCGCATGCGTCGGGGTCCATGCGTGCGCGTACAGGAGAGCCGATGAACCTGCAGGAGCTTAAAGGGAAAAAAATCAACGAACTGGCTGCCATTGCCAAGGGGTTGAACATTGAGGGCGCGTCCAGTCTGCGCAAGCAGGACCTGATCTTCGCCATTCTCAACGCCCAGACCGAAAAAAACGGCATGATCTTCGGCGAGGGGGTTCTGGAGTGCCTTCCTGACGGCTTCGGCTTTCTGAGGGCGCCCGATTACAACTATCTGCCGGGGCCCGACGACATCTACGTGTCGCCGTCGCAGATCCGCCGCTTCAACCTCCATACGGGCGACACCGTTTCGGGTCAGATCCGTCCTCCCAAGGAGGGCGAGCGCTATTTCGCCCTACTCAAGGTGGAAACGGTCAACTTCGAGCCCCCCGAGGTCGCCCGCGACAAGATTCTGTTCGATAACCTGACGCCTCTCTATCCCGACGAAAAGCTCAAGCTCGAAACCGCGCCGGACAATATGTCGATGCGCGTCATGGAGCTTGTCTCCCCCATCGGCAAGGGGCAGCGGGGGCTCATAGTGGCGCCACCGCGTACCGGCAAGACGATGCTCATCCAGAACATCGCCAACTCCATTGCCGAAAACCATCCCGAGGTCTATCTGATCGTGCTGCTCATCGACGAACGGCCCGAAGAGGTGACCGACATGCAGCGATCGGTCAAGGGGGAGGTGGTCTCCTCCACCTTTGACGAGCCGGCCACCCGCCACGTGCAGGTGGCTGAGATGGTCATCGAAAAGGCCAAGCGCCTGGTGGAGCACAAGCGCGACGTGGTGATTCTCCTCGACTCCATAACCCGTCTTGCCCGGGCTTACAATACGGTACTTCCCCCTTCCGGCAAAATCCTCACCGGCGGGGTGGACGCCAACGCCCTCCAGAAGCCCAAGCGCTTCTTCGGCGCGGCCCGCAACATCGAAGAGGGGGGCTCTCTGACCATCATCGCGTCCGCCCTGGTGGATACCGGCAGCAAGATGGACGAAGTTATCTTCGAAGAGTTCAAGGGGACTGGTAACATGGAGGTTCACCTGGACCGCAAGCTGGTGGAGAAGCGGACCTTCCCGGCCATTGACATCAACAAGTCCGGCACCCGCAAGGAAGAGTTGCTGGTGGAGAAGAGCTCGCTCAATCGCATCTGGATTCTGCGCAAGGTCCTCCACCCCATGAACGTGGTCGACAGCATGGAGTTCCTCTTGGAGAAGCTCTCCGAGACCAAGGACAATCAGGCGTTTCTCGACTCCATGAGCAGGTAGCGGCACGGTTGCCGGCCAACCGCAAGCCCGGCCCGCATAGGCAAAAAAGCCTTGAAAAAATAAAATCAGGGTGTTAAATTCATACCTTTCCAGCACATAAAACGTGTTCATGACGCCGGGGTCGATGCCCCGCAAGGAGGACCATATGAAAGAAGGGATTCATCCGAAGTACAATGACGTGATGGTCAAGTGCGCCTGTGGCAACTCGTTCCAGACCCGTTCCACCAAAACCGAGATTTCGACCGAAATCTGCTCCGCCTGCCATCCTTTCTTCACCGGCAAGCAAAAGCTCATTGACACTGCCGGTCGCGTCGAGCGCTTCAGGAAGAAGTACGGCATGTAACATGGCCTCCGGCCATGCGGTTCCAGTGGAAGGGGATTTTGTCCAGGGCGAAATCCCCTTTGTTTTTAGTCTCTGGTTGGCGACGACAGTATGAAAATTGCCCTCCTTCAGCATACTCCCGATCCTGAAGCCGCCGTGGCGCTTGCGGCACGGCTCTGCTACGCCTCCGTCGGCATCGATGAGTTGCGGGAAAAGCTTTCCGCCTCGGACGTGACGGCGTTCCTTGACAAAATCATGTCGCTCGGGCATCAGTCGGTGCTGGAGCATGCATCGTTCACATTCGGCATCGAAGGGATTTCCCGCGCTGCCAGCCATCAGCTCGTGCGCCACCGCATCGCCTCTTATTCCCAGCAGTCCCAGCGCTACGTGACGTTCCGCGGTGACGGCTTCCCCCGGATCGTGCCCGGGAGCGTGTCCGCCACGGAGAAGCGCCGGCAGGTGTTCGAGACGGCCATGCAGGCCTGCGCCGAGGCCTACCGGGCGCTGGTGGACGACGGGGTTCCCGCCGAGGATGCCCGGTTCGTCCTTCCCAACGCCGCGGAGACGAAGATCATAGTGACCATGAATGCCCGTGAACTCATTCACTTTTTCGGCCTCCGCTGCTGCGAGCGGGCCCAGTGGGAAATTCGGGCGCTGGCGGTGGAGATGCTGCGGCTTGTGAAGGGCGTTGCCCCCACCATTTTCCGGGATGCCGGTCCCGGCTGCCTGACCGGCCCCTGCCCCGAAGGAGGCATGACCTGCGGGAAAGCAGCGGAGGTGAAACGGTTTTTCAGGGAGATGTCCATATGACGCAACGGCTGAGAATGTTTCTGGTGCAGCTGCTCCTGGTTGCCGAACGGATCAATGTGGGCGGGCAGGCCGTGCTGGAAGGGGTGATGATGCGTGCCCCCCGGTCCATGGCTATTGCCGTGCGCCGGCCGGGCGGCGATATCGCCGTCAAACGGGAGGAGGTACCCCCTCTCTCTGAACGGTATCCCATTGTCAAATTGCCTGTTCTCCGGGGGGCGGTGGCGCTCTTTACCTCGCTGGCCATGGGGCTCAAGGCGCTCAATTTCTCGGCCAACGAGGCCATTGCGGAGGAAGAAGGGGAGAAGGAGGAGATTTCGTCCTGGGCCCTCGGGGGAACCATGGCGGTTGCCCTCGGCTTCGGTATCCTGCTCTTTTTCGTGCTGCCCCTCTATCTCACCAAGCTTCTGGTGCCGGTCATCGGCTCGTCCAATATCGTTTTCAACCTGGTGGACGGCGTCATCCGGGTTGTGGTGTTTCTCCTCTATATCGTATCGATCTCCCGCATGAGCGATATCGAGCGAGTGTTCCAGTATCACGGGGCCGAGCACAAAACCATCTACGCCTTCGAGGCCGGCGATGAGCTGACAGCGGCTACGGTGCAGAAATACAGCCGTCTCCACCCCCGGTGCGGCACGAGCTTTCTTCTCATTGTCATGCTTGTGAGCATCGTTATCTTCTCGCTCATTCCCAAGCTCTGGCCCTTCTGGATGAAAGCGGGCGCCCGGGTGGTGCTGTTGCCCGTCATCGCCGGGGTTTCCTACGAGTTTCTCAAGTGGAGCGCAAAAAATGACCAGAACCCACTGGTGAAGCTCATTATCGCCCCGGGCCTCGCGCTTCAGCGACTCACCACGCGCGAACCCGACGACAGCCAGGTGGAGGTGGCGATCCGCTCTATGACCGAGGCCCTGGAAGTGAACGACGGCTACCGGGATGATCGTCTGGTGGTGTAATCAACAAAGGACGCAGTGAATGTTCGAGAAGATAGAAGAACTGGAAGTACGTTACCACGAGCTCGAATCGTTGCTGGCCGACCCCGCGGTGCTTGGCAATCAGCCCGAATTCCGCAGGCTGTCCCGGGAGCATAACGACCTGACGCCGCTCATCGAGTCCTATCGCACGTACAAAAAGGTGCTGGAGGAGATGGAGGGAAACCGGGAGCTGCTGGCCGATCCCGAGATGAAGGAAATGGCCCAGGCCGAGCTGGAGGAACTGGAGCGGCGACAGGAGGAACTGGAAGGGGAAATCAAGCTCCTTCTCCTGCCCAGGGATCCCAATGACGACCGCAACGTCATCCTGGAAATCCGCGCCGGCACCGGCGGCGACGAATCGGCCCTCTTTGCGGGCGACCTGTTCCGGATGTATTCCCGCTTTGCCGAGCGCAACCGCTGGAAGGTGGAGGTCATGTCCGCCTCGGAGTCCGAGCGGGGGGGCTTTAAGGAGATCGTGGCTCTCATCGAGGGGCAGGGGGTATTTGCCAAGCTCAAGTACGAATCGGGGACCCACCGGGTACAACGGGTGCCGGAGACCGAGGCTCAGGGGCGCATCCACACGAGCGCCTGCACCGTTGCGGTTCTGCCCGAGGCCGAAGATATCGAGGTGGACATCAACCCGGCCGATCTCAAGATCGACGTCTACCGTGCCTCCGGGGCCGGCGGGCAGCACGTCAACAAGACCGAATCGGCAGTCCGGATCACCCACATTCCCACCGGGATCGTGGTGGAGTGCCAGGACGAACGGAGCCAGATCAAGAACCGGGCCAAGGCCATGAAGGTACTGAAGACCAAGATCCTCGACGGTCTCCATCAGGAGCAGAACGCACGGATCGCCGCGGACCGGAAACAGCAGGTGGGAAGCGGCGACCGGAGCGAGCGGATCCGTACCTACAACTTCCCCCAGGGCCGGATGACTGATCACCGGATCGGCCTCACCCTCTACCGCCTCGACTCTCTCATGGAAGGAGACATCGCCGAGGTGGTGGATGCGCTCCGCACCCATTATCAGATGGAGGCCCTGAAGGCCCAGGCCGAAGCGGCCTGATCCGCGCGGACAGCGGAGGCGGCAGATGGCGGAAAAGTCGGAAATCTGGACGATTCGCAAGGTTCTCGATTGGACCAGGGGCTACTTGGCTGAAAAGGGGGTCGATAATGCTCGCCTGGAAACCGAATGGCTCCTGAGCGCCGCCCTGGGGCTTGATCGGGTGGGGATCTACGTCAATTTCGACAAACCTCTGAACCAGGAGGAGTTGGCCGCCTGCCGCGGGCTCGTGGCACGTCGGGCCAAGCGGGAACCGCTTCAGTTTATTCTCGGTACCCAGGAGTTCTGCGGTCTCGACTTCGCCGTGACGCCGGCGGTTCTCATTCCCCGGCACGACACCGAGGTGATCGTGGAGGAGGCGCTCCGCCGCGCCCCTCATGCCGCGACGGTACTCGATATCGGTGTGGGCAGCGGCTGCATTGCCGTGGCCCTGGCCAGGCAACTCCCCCACGCCCAGGTGTGGGGGGTGGAGCGGTCTCCCGATGCCATCGCCCTGGCCCAACGGAACGTGGAACGGCACGGCGCGCCGGTGACCCTCTTCGAGGGCTCCCTCTTTGAACCTTTCGGGGACCAGCGGTTCGATCTGATCGTCTCCAATCCCCCCTATATCCCTACTGCCGACCTGGAGGCGCTTCAGCCGGAGGTTCGGGAGTACGAACCCCGTGCCGCCCTGGATGGAGGAGCCGACGGTCTCGATTTCTACCGGATCATCGTGCCGGCCGCTCCGGAGCATCTGAATCCCGACGGCTGGCTGATCCTCGAAGTCGGAATCGGTCAGGCGGGGGCGGTTCTCGGTCTCCTGACACAGGCCGGATTTGGGGACTGTTTCACGGCCAAAGACCCCAACGGCATCGACCGGGTGGTCGGCGGGCGGGTACCGTAGGGGCGATCCTTGTGATCGCCTCTCATTGAGCACATACAGGGCGGTCACAAGGATCGCCCCTACATTACGAACAGAGGCACTGCATTGGACAAGCTGATCATTAAAGGGGGGAAGAAGCTGTCGGGCGACGTTTCCGTCAGCGGTTCCAAGAACGCGGCCCTTCCGATCTTCATCTCTACCATCCTCGCTCCGGGCCTCAACGAGATCCGCAACGTTCCGTTCCTGCGTGACATCAATACCACCATCAAGGTTCTGGAATCCCTTGGCGCCGTGGTGGAAGGAAATGGCAATATAGTCAGGATCGACACGACCCACGTGAACAACGTGGAGGCCACCTACGACCTGGTGAAGACCATGCGGGCATCGGTCCTGGTCTTGGGGCCGTTGCTGGCTCGCCACGGTCGGGCACGGGTCTCCCTTCCCGGGGGCTGCGCCATCGGCGCCCGTCCCATCAACCTCCACCTCAAGGGACTTGCCGCACTGGGCGCCGACATCCGGCTGGAGCACGGCTACGTGGAGGCCAAGGCGAAAAAGCTCAAGGGTGCCCGCATCAATTTCGACATTGCCACTGTGGGCGGCACCGAGCAACTCATGATGGCGGCGGCCCTGGCCAAGGGGGAAACGGTTTTGGAAAACGCCGCCCGGGAGCCGGAAATCATCGACCTGGCTGACATTCTGAACAAGATGGGGGCAAAAATCGAGGGAGCCGGCACCGACACCATCCGAATCACCGGGGTGAAAGAGCTGGCGCCGGTTGCCCACGACGTCATGCCCGACCGGATCGAAGCCGGTACCTTCATGGTTGCGGCGGCCATCACCGGCGGTGACATCAGGATCCACAACATGAAGCTGGAGCACCTGGATGCCCTCGTCTTCAAGCTCCAGGACGCCGGCGTGGAGATCATCAACCGCGACAACGTGGTGAGGGTTAAGGGGCCAAGGCGCCCCAAGGCCGTGAACATCAAGACCCGCCCCTATCCCGGCTTCCCCACCGACATGCAGGCCCAGTTCATGGCCCTCATGTGCGTGGCCGACGGGGCGAGCGTCATCAGCGAGAACATCTTCGAGAACCGCTTCATGCACGTTTCGGAGTTGCTCCGCTTCGGCGCCGACATCACGGTTGAGGGGAACACCGCCACCGTGAAGGGAGTGAAGAAACTCTCCGGCGCGCCGGTCATGGCCACGGACCTGCGGGCCTCGGCATCGCTGATCCTGGCAGGGCTTGCCGCCGACAACACCACTGAGATTTCCCGCATCTACCACCTGGACCGGGGGTATGACTCCATCGAGAAGAAGTTGGCCGGCCTCGGCGCTGACATCAAGAGAGTGAAAGAGTCATGAGCGACTTCCTCACCATCGCCATCCCCAAGGGGCGGATTCTCGAAGAATCGGTAGCCCTCTTCGGCAAGATCGGAATCCACTGCGACGAGCTCCTCTCCAACACCCGAAAGCTCATCTTTGAAAACCACGAGCAGCGGATGCGGTACATGATCGTCCGGGCCACCGACGTTCCCACGTATGTGGAGTACGGCTGCGCCGACCTCGGTATCGTCGGCAAGGACACTCTCATGGAGCAGGAAAAGGACCTCTATGAGCCCCTGGACCTCAAGTTCGGCTACTGCCGGATGATGGTGGCCGAACCGGCAGGACTTGCCCTGGACGACGACCCCTCCAGCTGGACCAACATTCGGATCGCCACCAAGTATCCCAACGTGACGGAGAAGTATTTCGCCCGCAAGGGGGTTCAGGTGGAGATCATCAAGCTCTACGGCTCCATCGAGCTGGCCCCGCTGGTTGGGCTTTCCGAGCGGATCGTGGACCTGGTGTCCACCGGCGAGACCCTGCGCCAGAACGGCCTGGTCGAGGTTGAGACCATCGCCGAGATCACCACGCGCCTCATCGTCAACCGGGCGAGCCTCAAGACCAAGCATCCCCGGATTACCGAGATCATCGAGGGGCTGGAGAAGCACGTATGAAATTCCTCGACATCAGGGATACGAACTTTGACGCGGAATTCGCCGCCATCCTCGCCCGGGGGGAGGAGGCCGGCCGCGAGGTGGAGCAGGTGGTTCTCGACATCATCGCCGATGTCCGCGCACGGGGAGACGAGGCGCTCCTGGAGTACACCCGGCGCTTCGACCGGCTTGAGGCCGACTCCGTCGCCGCCCTCCAGGTGACCGAGGACGAGATCGAGTACGCCTTTGCCAAGGTGAAGGACGAAGAGATTGCCGCCCTTAAGCTGGCGGTTGAACGGGTGGCCCGTTTCCACGAAAAGCAGAAGCAGGAGACCTGGCTCTCCACTACCGAGCCCGACATCCTTCTCGGCCAGATGGTGACCCCACTGGAGCGGGTCGGGATCTACGTCCCCGGCGGCAAGGCGAGCTACCCTTCCAGCGTCATCATGAACGCAGTCCCGGCACGGGTGGCCGGCGTCGGCGAGATCGTCATGGTGGCCCCCACCCCCGGCGGAGAGATCAACCCACACGTTCTGGTGGCGGCGCGGCTTTCCGGTGTTGACCGGATTTTCCGGATGGGAGGCGCCCAGGCGGTGGCGGCGCTGGCCTATGGGACCGCCACGGTGCCCCGGGTGGACAAGATCACCGGCCCGGGGAACATCTACGTGGCCACCGCCAAAAAGCTCGTCTTCGGCCAGGTGGGGATCGACATGATCGCCGGACCCAGCGAGATTCTCGTCATCAATGACGGGAGCGGCACCCCCGCCCACATCGCCGCCGACCTCCTTTCCCAGGCGGAGCACGACGAACTCGCTTCATCCATCCTCATCACCACCGACCGCGGTTTCGGCGAGCAGGTGGCGGCGGAGGTGGAGCGGCAGCTGGCGCAACTCTCCCGGGAGACCATCGCCCGCACGTCGTGGGAGACCTACGGCGCCGTTATCGTGGCCGGGAGCCTGGACGAGGCCATCGCCTTCTCGAACCGGATCGCCCCGGAGCACCTGGAACTGGCCGTGGCAAATCCCTTCGAGATCCTGCCGCGGATCAAAAACGCCGGTGCCATCTTCCTCGGCCACTTCACCCCCGAGGCGGCCGGCGACTATCTGGCCGGCCCGAACCATACGCTGCCCACCGGCGGCACGGCCCGCTTCTTCTCCCCCCTGTCGGTGGACGATTTCGTGAAGAAATCCTCTATCGTCTACTTCAGCGAGGCGGGGTTGAACCGTCTGGGCCGCGACATCGTCGGTATTGCCGAGATGGAGGGGCTGGAGGCCCACGGCAGGTCGGTGAGCATCCGCTTGAAATAACGAGAAACGACAGGAGCTCGCCATGCTTCCCTTTCGCTCAAATATCGCTGCCATGGCAGGCTACGTGCCCGGCTACCAACCTCCGGACGTGGCGTCGTGGATCAAGCTGAACACCAACGAGAACCCCTATCCGCCGTCGCCCGAGGTGGTGAGGGCAATCCTGGCGGAGCTGGGGGACGACGGGGCGCTCCTGCGCACCTATCCCAGCGCGTCGAGCCAGGTGCTGCGGGAGACCGTGGGCGAGCTGTTCGGCTTCGATCCCGCCTGGGTCATCATGGCCAACGGCTCTGACGAGGTCCTCAACAACCTGATCCGGGCCTTTGCCGGCGAGGGGGAGGAGGTCGGCTACGTGCATCCCTCCTACTCCTACTACGCGACCCTGGCCGAAATCCAGGGGGCACGGGTACGGACCTTCGGCCTCACGGATGACCTTCGCATTGCCGGTTTTCCCGGCCGCTACGAGGGAAAGCTCTTCTTTCTGACCACCCCCAATTCGCCGCTGGGCTTCGCTTTTCCCCTTTCCTACATCGAGGAGCTGGCGACCCGCTGCGCCGGGGTCCTGGTGGTGGACGAGGCCTATGCCGATTTTGCCGACGGCGATGCCCTGGAGCTGGTTCGGCGACACGAGAACGTGGTCGTGACCCGCACCCTGTCCAAGAGCTACTCCCTGGCCGGGATGCGGCTTGGTTTCGCCGTGGCCCGTCCGGCTGTGATTGCAGCCCTGGACAAGATCCGCGATCACTATAACCTGGACCGTCTCGCCCAGGCCGCCTGCGTGGCCTCCCTGCGGGACCGGGCATACTTTGCCGGGTGTACCCGCCTGATCCGCGAGACCCGCGAGTGGTTTTCCGCTGAACTCCGGACGCTCGGCTACGAGGTGATCCCTTCCCAGGGGAACTTCGTGTTTGCCGCACCGCCGGACCGTGACGGCAAACGGGTCTACGATGGCCTCTATGCCCGCAAGATCCTGGTCCGCCACTTCTCCGACCCGCTCCTGGCCCATGGCATGAGGATTTCCATCGGCACGCGGGAGGAGATGGAGGCGACTCTCGCCGCTCTGAAAGAGATTGGCTAACTTCGATCCCCACGAGGAGGGTTCCATGTCCCGGAAAGCCACCATCGAACGCGTCACCAAGGAAACCCAGATCAAGCTCTCCCTTGAAATAGACGGGACGGGTGAGGCGAAGATCTGTACCTCTGTGCCGTTTCTCGACCACATGCTCGACCTCTTTGCCCGTCACGGGCTCTTCAATCTCCAGGTGGACGCCACGGGGGACATCGATATCGATTTTCACCACACGGTGGAGGATGTCGGTATCGTCCTCGGTCAGGCCCTCAAGGAGGCCTTGGGCGACAAGCAGGGGGTCAGGCGCTACGGCCAGGCCACGGTCCCCATGGACGAAACCCTTGCCGGCGTGACGGTGGACGTCTCGGGGCGCCCCTACCTCGTCTACCACGTCTCTCTGCCCAAGGTGAAGATCGGCGAGTTTGACGTGGAACTGGTGCGGGAATTTTTTCAGGCCGTGGTGAACAACCTGGGCGCCAACATCCATGTGAACGTCATGTACGGCGATAATGTCCATCACATTGTCGAGGCGTGCTTCAAGGCCTTTGCCCGGGCCATGGACCAGGCGACCCAGGTGGACCCCCGGATTCAGGGGGTCATGTCGACGAAGGGCAAACTCTGATATGACAAAGATTGCAATTATCGACTACGGCATGGGGAACCTCCGGTCGGTCCAGAAGGGATTCGAGAAGGTGGGCTTCGAGGCGGTTGTGACTGCCGACCCGAAGGTGGTGCTGGAGGCGGAAAAGATCGTCCTTCCCGGCGTGGGAGCCTTTCGCGACTGCATGCGTAACCTGGAGCAGGGGGGGTTCGTGGAGCCGATCCTCAGGGTGATCCGGGAGGGGCGCCCCTTTCTCGGCATCTGCGTCGGGATGCAGCTCCTTTTGACCGACAGTGTGGAGTTCGGCCTCTACCAGGGGCTGAACGTCATCCCGGGCCACGTCCTCCGTTTTCCCGAGGGGATGCGCGAAGGAGGCGAGGAACTCAAAGTCCCCCACATGGGGTGGAACCAGCTCTCCATCAAACGCCGTCCGCCGGCCTTTGCCGAGGTAGAGGACGGGGCCAACGTCTATTTCGTCCATTCATACTATGAAATGCCCGACGACGAGAGTGTCATCGCCGCCACCTGCACCTACGGTGTTGAGTTCTGCGCCGCCATCTGGAAGGACAATATCGTCGCCACCCAGTTCCATCCCGAGAAGTCACAGGCGGTGGGGCTGTCCATACTCAAGAACTTCGGAGAGATGAAGTGATCGTCATACCTGCCATTGACCTGAAAGAAGGAAAGTGCGTCCGCCTCGAACAGGGGCTCATGGAAAAGGATACCGTTTTCTGTGACAATCCCGCCGACCAAGCCAGGGAGTGGGAGCGCCAGGGGGCGGAGCTGCTCCACATTGTCGACCTGGACGGCGCCTTTGCCGGCGAACCCAAGAACCGCGCCTCCATCGAGGCCATCGTCAAGGCCATTGCCATCCCAACCCAGCTGGGGGGCGGCATCCGGGACATTCCCACCATCGAGGCGTATCTCTCCCTCGGCATCGGCCGGGTGATCCTCGGTACTGCGGCCCAGCGGAACCCCGAACTGGTGGAGGAGGCCTGCCGTCTCTTCCCCGGCCGGATCGTGGTGGGGATCGACGCCAAAAACGGCATGGTGGCGGTCCAGGGGTGGGCCGAGGTCACCGGCGTCACGGCGGTGGATCTGGCAAGACGGTTCGAGGGCTACGGCGTCGCCGCCATCATTTACACCGACATCGCCCGGGACGGCATGATGCAGGGGCCGAACATTGAGGCGACCAGGGCTCTGGCCGAGGCGATCTCGATCCCGGTCATCGCCTCCGGAGGGGTGTCGTCCTTGGAGGATATCGAGAACCTCATCGCCATCGAGGCGAGCGGTATCGCCGGGGCCATCACCGGCAAGGCAGTCTACACCGGGGCCATCAATCTGGCCGAAGCGGTAGCGCTCACGAAGCGGGGAGGGGCCTGAGATGCTGACCAAGCGGATCATCCCGTGTCTGGACGTGAAGGGCGGCCGGGTCGTCAAAGGGGTCCAGTTTCTGGAGCTGCGCGATGCCGGCGATCCGGTTGAGATCGCCGAACTCTATGACCGCCAGGGGGCCGACGAGCTCACGTTCCTCGATATCACCGCCTCTTCCGACGAGCGGAGCATCATCATTGACGTGGTGCGCCGCACCGCCGAGCGGGTTTTCATGCCCCTCACCGTGGGTGGCGGAGTGCGGACCGTGGACGATATCCGCAATCTCCTCAACGCCGGGGCCGACAAGGTGTCCATCAACACGGCGGCGGTCCACCGGCCCGAATTCGTACGGGAAGCGGCGGAGCGCTTCGGTTCCCAGTGCACCGTGGTGGCTATCGACGCCCGGCAGGTTCCCGGCGAGAATCGCTGGGAGGTTTACACTCACGGCGGCCGCAAGCCCACCGGCATCGACGCGGTGGAGTGGGCCCGCAGGATGGAGGAGTACGGCGCCGGCGAGATCCTCCTCACCAGCATGGACCGGGACGGCACCAAGGACGGCTATGACATCCCCCTGACCCGCGCCGTTGTCGACGCGGTCTCCATTCCGGTCATCGCCTCCGGCGGGGTGGGAAGCCTGGCGCATCTGTGCGACGGCTTCGTCAAGGCCGGGGCCAGCGCATGTCTTGCTGCGTCCATCTTTCACTATAAGGAGTACACCATCGGCGAGGCCAAGGAGTATCTCCGTCAACGGGGGGTTCCGGTCCGGTTATGAGCGAGCGCGACGACATCCTGCAGGCAGTCTATGAGGTGATTCTCGACCGGAAAGGCGCTCCGCCCGAGAGCTCCTATACGGCGTCCCTCTTTCATAAGGGGATCGACAAGATCCTCAAGAAGGTCGGAGAAGAGGCGACGGAGGTCATTATCGCCGGCAAGGGGGGAAAGCGGGAGGAGATCGTTTACGAGACTGCCGATCTTTTTTTCCACACACTGGTTCTCCTCGGCCATTACGACATTGCCCCGGCCGATGTGTACAATGAGCTTCGCCGCCGCTTCGGCACCTCGGGGCATGTCGAAAAGGCGAGCAGAAACGAGCAATAGCACTTAGGTGTCCGAATAAAAACTTGACATTGACGCTTCCATTGCTATTATGTCTCTTCTCGTAAAATTTTTCCGGCTCGTCGTCTGACTCTATCAGCTCAGATTTGCAGCGAATTTACATAGAGGAGGGAGGGGAATATGGATGCCGGGAGTAAAGGTCAAGGAAACTGAATCGTTTGAGCTCGCGCTGAAGAAGTTCAAGAAGCAGTGCGAAAAGGCGGGAATCCTCTCCGAGGTCCGCAAGCGCGAGCACTATGAGAAGCCGAGTATCAAGAGAAAGAAAAAGGCCATTGCCGCGCGCAAGCGTGCGATGAAAAAGCAGCGCAAGATGATGGACTAGCGCTGAGGCCGTTACGTGTATGCCCGCGTGGCATGGAACGGTGTTGCGGACGCCCCCGCTTGGGGGCGTCCGTTTGCCGCTTTCAGCGCCGGATATGAAATTACGGACTGGGGAGTTGCCATGTTGAGGGATCGCCTGAACGAGGAGATGAAGGAGGCCATGAAGGCCAGGGATGAGGTTCGCCTTTCCGCCATCCGCCTCGTTCGCTCTTCGGTGAAAAACCGTGAGATCGAGGCGCGGCGCGAACTCTCCGAACAGGAAGTGACGGAAGTCGTTTCATCCCTCGTCAAACAGCGCCGGGAATCGATCCGGATGTTTGGCGAGGCCGGACGTACCGATCTGGTGGATAAAGAGGAGCGGGAGCTTCAGGTCCTGCTTGGCTTTCTTCCCCAACAGCTCAGTCGGGAGGAGATCGAGGGGCTGGTAGCCTCGGTCATTGCCGAGACCGGCGCCCAGAGTGCCAAAGACATGGGACGGGTGATGAAGGCTCTCATGCCCCACGTGGCCGGCAGAACTGACGGATCGCTGGTCAGTGCCATCGTGAAGGAACAACTTGCCTAGGCGAACGTTTTCCGGTTTCTGAGCTCCGCGATCAGACCCCTGGGGGCGATTCTCTGAATTGCCCCTTCTTCTTTTGATTCCAATCAGGTGCATGGCATGAGCCTTCTCGATATCCTGCTCTGGGGCGTAGTACTGGCATTTGCCGTCAAGGGGGTTCTCAAGGGGCTCGTCCGTGAGGTGTGCTCCCTGCTCGGATTTGTGGTTGGAGGATGGGCGGCGTTCTCCTTCCATCCCGCCGTCGGCGGGGTTCTTGTCTCCATGATTCATCTGCCCGCCCGCATTTCGTCCGCCGTGGCGTTTGTCGTCATTTTTCTGGGAGCTGCCCTTCTCTTTTACCTCCTTGGCCATTTTCTCACCGTGGTGATGTCGATTACGCTGCTCGGCGGGGTCAACCGGGTTGGCGGCGCCGTGTTCGGTTTGCTGGAAGGGGCATTCCTCCTCTGCATCATTCTTTATCTCGCCAGCGCGCCGCCTGTGCCGGCGGGGCTCAGGGCATGGCTTGCCCGGTCGGCGTCGGCGCGGGCGTTCATCGATGCCGGCAAAGGGATGGCCGAGGGGTGGCGCGGAAGTCGCGGATCGGAAGCTCAGACCCCGCAAATACGGGCTAAAGATGTCAAACATCCCCGACGATAAGATCAGGGAGATACGCGAGCGAGCTCCGATTCTTGAGGTGGTCTCGGATTATGTGAGCCTCCGGAAATCGGGTGCCAATTACCAGGGGCTGTGTCCGTTCCACGGCGAGAAGACCCCCTCCTTCAATGTGAATCCGGCCCGGGGAATTTTTCACTGCTTCGGTTGCGGCGTTGGCGGGAATGCCATCACCTTTGTCATGAAGATGGAGGGTCTGTCGTTTCCCGAAGCGGTTAAGGTCCTGGGCAAGCGGGTCGGTGTCGAAATCGAGGACCGTCCCGTTACCGCCGCGGAGAAGCGGCGCCAGGACGAACGCGATGAGCTTTACGGGATCATGGACCTGGCTGCCAGGCTCTATCGTGAGGCTCTGGAGAGAAGCGAAGAGGCCGGCGCGGCTCGACGCTACCTCGAAACGCGCGGTGTGGATCGGGAAACGTCCGAGGCGTACCGTCTCGGGTTCGCGCCGGATCGTTGGGATTATCTTTCGCGGCACCTGCAGCACCGCAAGGTTCCCATGGAACTGGCGGAGCGACTGGGGCTCGTGCGTCGGCGCGAGGGGGGCGGCTACTTCGATATCTTCCGCAACCGTCTCTTGTTTGCCATCACCGATATCCACGGGCGCACGATCGGGTTTGGCGGCAGAGTCCTGGACGACTCGCTGCCCAAATACATCAACTCTCCCGAGTCGCCCATCTATCACAAGAGCGACGTGCTCTTCGGCGTCCACCTGGCAAAGGGCGCCCTGCGGGAGCAGGGCAGCGCCATAATCGTAGAGGGTTATTTCGACCATCTTGCCCTCTATCAGGCAGGGGTCAGGAACGTGGTCGCTACCTGCGGCACGGCCCTGACCGAAGGTCACGTGAAGCTTCTGCGGCGCTACGCCGGGAAGGCCTACACCCTGTTCGATGCGGACAGTGCCGGTCGGAAGGCGACCGTGCGGGCGATCGACCTCTTTCTCGCGGAGAACTTCCCGGCCCACGTGGTGGAGTTGACCCAGGGAGAAGACCCGGACAGTTTTGTCAAGAAGGAGGGGGCGGACGCCTTTCGGGCACGGCTCGCCAAGGCACGGCCGGCATTTGATTTCCTCTTCCGCGACCTGCTCGGACAGGTGGATGCGGGTACGGTGGAGGGAAAACTTAAGGTAGCGAACGAGCTTGCGCCCCGCTTGGCAAAGCTCGTCAATCCCCTCGAGCGGGAACTCTACGTGAAGGAGATCGCTCGGGTCCTGGGCATTGATGTCCGTTCCCTGCTGCGCGCGTCGGGCGGAACCGCCGGATCGCGCCCTGACCCGCTCCCCCGCCCGACTGCGGAGCGCCGGCCACGTGGCGCCGGCCCTGAAGAGATGCTGCTTGCGCTCATGGCTCGATCCGCCGAAGTGGCGGATCGCGTCCGCCGTGGTGAGGCGGCGGGGCTTTTCTGCCCCGAGCTTTCTCCCGTTGCCGATGCCATACTTGAGCGGCACAGTCGGCGGGCGGAGATCGACTGGGGGGAGCTTCTTGAACTGGTTGCATCCCCTGAGGAAAAGGGGCGCATCGCAGCGTTCCTCGTCAACGACGATCATCTCGCGGACGTTGATGTCCATAAGGCTTTTGACCAGTGCCGCCAAGTCCTGGAGCGCGGTGCGCTCAAACGGCTCAAGGACTTGGCCAGAGAGCTGGCTGCGGCTGATCCGGATACCCCCCGGTACCGGGAACTGCTTGCCGAAATTGAGGCCTTGCGAAACAGGAAATCGCAGTTATCTTAAAGAGACCATGTGTGCAATGAGGTGAACTTGATGGCCAAGAAAAGCACGGACGAAGTCAAGCAACTCATCGACCTGGGAAAGGAAAAGGGGTTCCTCACCTATGATGAGGTAAACGACCTTCTTCCTCCCGATATTTCATCCGAGCAGATCGACGACGTAATGAGCATGTTCGGTGAGATGGATATTGACATCGTTGATTCGGCCCAGAAGGTGAAAATCCCCAAGATGAAACTCGACCTGGAGGAAGAGGAAGAGATTGAAGGGGAACAGGAAGAGTTCGAGTATGAGCCGGGCGCCCTGGGAAGGACCAGCGATCCGGTACGGATGTATCTGCGCGAGATGGGATCGGTGTCGCTGCTCACCCGCGAGGGTGAGGTGGAAATTGCCAAGCGTATCGAGGAGGGTGAGCGGGATATCGCCGGTGTCATCCTTAATACCCCCATCACGGTGAAGGAGATCATCACCCTTGGCGAGAAGCTCCTGAAGGGGCAGGTCAGCGCCGCCGAGATCAGCAAGGAGGTGGAGGAAGAGGAACTGGAGGAGGATGAAGAGGATGTGCAGAAGACCCGTCTCCTTGCCCAGGTGGAGGAAATTGCCGCTGTCGATGTCCGCCTCGCTGCCTTGAATGCTGAGCTGGAGGAGGAATCCCTTTCCGACTCCCGTCGGCAGGAGTTGCTCGCCGAACGGCAGGAGTTGAAGGAAAAGCTTGCCGAGATGGTTACTTCCCTGCGTCTCAAGGATCGGCACATAGCCAAGATCGCCCAGCGGCTCAAGGAGTTGTCGGCCAAGGTCGATACCATTATGACCGAGATTGCCGCCATCGAAAAGGAGGCGGGGGTTTCAGCCGACACCCTTAAGGAGATTGCCGCCCGCGGAGATGTGGGAAAGGGGGTCAAGCTTTCCCTGGAAGATGCTCAGAAGCACGAGAAGAAGGTACGCTCCGCTGAGAAGAAGCTGAAGAAGGTTGAGGAAGAGTCCGGGTTCAAGGCCCGTGAGCTTTCCGACGCCCTCAGGGCCATCGACAGGGGTGAAGCCAAGTCGAAGCTGGCCAAGTCGGAGCTGGTGGAGGCGAACCTGCGGCTCGTCGTATCCATTGCCAAGAAGTACACCAACCGGGGGCTTCAGTTTCTCGACCTGATTCAGGAGGGGAACATCGGCCTCATGAAGGCGGTGGACAAGTTTGAGTATCAGCGGGGGTACAAGTTCTCCACGTACGCCACCTGGTGGATTCGGCAGGCCATTACCCGGGCAATCGCCGACCAGGCCCGCACCATCCGGATTCCGGTCCATATGATCGAGACCATCAACAAGCTGATCCGGACCAGTCGCCAACTGGTGCAGGAGATCGGCCGCGAGCCCTCGCCGGAGGAAATCGCCGAACGGATGAATCTCCCCCTCGACAAGGTACGCAAAGTTCTCAAGATCGCCAAGGAGCCCATCTCACTCGAAACTCCCATCGGAGAAGAGGAAGATTCACACCTGGGTGATTTCATTGAGGACAAGGGTGTGGTTTCGCCTCTAGAGGCGGTCATCAAGGCCAACCTTTCGGAGCAGACTGCCCGCGTGCTTGCCACCCTCACCCCCCGGGAGGAAAAAGTTCTGCGGATGCGTTTCGGCATCGGCGAGAAGAGCGATCATACCCTTGAGGAGGTGGGGCAGGACTTCGAGGTGACCCGGGAGCGGATTCGTCAGATCGAGGCCAAGGCCCTGCGCAAGCTCCGCCATCCGAGCCGGGCCAAGAAACTCCGCAGCTTCGTGGAATAGCCGGCCTGCGCCGGAAAAACCAGAGGCCGCGCCGGTCAGACCCGACGCGGCCTCGCTGTTTTTGTGCCGAGCCGCCCGTCCTGACCGGCGGCACCGGGGAGGCTTTAATGGCCAAGGACAAGGCGCCGGTTACTCCGGCCATACGTCAACTACGGGCCGCAGGTGTAACGTTCACGGACCACGTGTATGCCTATGAGGAAAAAGGCGGAACAGCCGTCTCCGCCCGGGAGCTCGGCGTGGACGAGCATTGCGTGGTGAAAACGCTCATCATGGAAGACGAGGCGAAACGGCCGCTCATCGTCCTGATGCACGGCGACCGGCAGGTTTCCACCAAGGAACTGGCGCGGGTCATGGGGGTCAAAAGTGTGTCTCCCTGCTCCCCCGATACGGCAAACCGGCATTCGGGCTACCAGGTAGGAGGGACTTCTCCCTTCGGTACGCGGCATGCCATGCCGGTCTATATGGAGGAGACGATTCTCGGCCTGCCAAGGATATATATCAATGGCGGCAAGCGTGGGTATCTGGTAGGACTCGACCCGCGCGAGGCGTGCCGCCTGCTTGATCCCATCCTCGTGCGGGTGGCCATCTGACGTTCGGATCAACTGGGTGTCGCGGGAGGTGATCCATGGAACTGCGTGAGCGATTCCTGCGTGCTGCCGAAGCGCTGCGGCGGGCCGAAGTGCTGGTCATCACGGCAGGGGCCGGCATGGGCGTTGATTCGGGGCTGCCCGACTTCCGAGGGGATAGCGGGTTCTGGAAGGCGTATCCGCCCTATGAACGGCTCGGTATTACCTTTGTTGGCGCCGCCAACCCGGCTCACTTCGAGAGAGATCCAGCCTTTGGCTGGGGATTCTACGGCCATCGGACCAATCTCTACCGCGCCACGGTCCCACATGCCGGGTTCGGAATTCTCAGGGCATGGATCGAACGCTACGGCCTCGACCATTTCGTGGTGACCTCCAACGTGGACGGCCAGTTCCAGAAGGCCGGGTTTGCCGAAGACCGTATTCTGGAAGTGCACGGTTCCATTCATCATCTCCAGTGCACCAAACCTTGCACCATGGCCATCTGGGAGAACCGGGAAACCATTCTCGTTGACGAGTCGACCATGCGGGCAGGTCACATTCCCCGTTGCCTCCACTGCGGTGACGTGGCCCGACCCAATATCCTCATGTTCGGGGATTATGGCTGGGTCAGCGGACGAACCGCCCGGCAGCAGCGGAACTTCGACGAGTTCCTGGCTGAGGTCAGAGGCCGGCGCACGGTGGTGGTGGAGCTGGGGGCGGGAACGGCAATTCCCACAATCCGCTACCTGACGGAGGAAGTCGGCTCCCTCCACCAAGCCGTTGCGATCCGGATCAACCCCCGTGAGGCTCAGATCGGCGCTCCCCATATTTCTCTCTCATGCGGCGCCCTTGAAGGGCTTGCCGGCATCAAATCCTGCCTGGAGTAATTCATGTCGTCGGTTATTGTACGCAAACGTACCGCAGTCACTCCCCTTTCAGGCGAGCACGCCTTCTTCGCCACCACCGCCAAGGGGGTTGAAGACGTTCTGGCCGCCGAGATGCGCGGCCTCGGCTTTCGCGGGGTGGCCATAGAGCGCGGAGGAGTGCGTTTCACGGGCGATCTTGCCGCCTGCTACCGGGCCAACCTCTGGCTGCGGACCGCGAGCCGCATCCTCGTGCCACTAGCCCAATTCCCCTGCGATTCACCCCAGCGGCTGTACGACGGTGTCCGCTCCATCCAGTGGAACGACTGGCTCACCCCCGACATGACCCTGGCAGTAGAATGCAATCTTCGCGATTCAGTCCTGACTCATTCGGGGTTCGTGGCCCTCAAGACCAAGGACGCCATCGTCGACACCATCCGCGACCGCCACGGCAGGCGACCCAACGTGAACCCCAAGCAACCGGACCTGGGGGTCCATGTTCATCTGGCCCGCAACATCTGCACCGTGAGCATCGACAGTTCCGGGGCCAGCCTCGACCGGCGCGGCTACCGTACCGATGCAGGAGAGGCCCCGCTGCGGGAAACTCTTGCCGCCGCCCTCGTGGAGATAACGGGCTGGGACGGGACAGTTCCCCTTCTGGACCCCATGTGCGGCTCGGGCACCATCCTCGTGGAGGCGGCGCTCAAGGCGCTCAATCGGGCGCCCGGTCTCATTCGGGAGCGTTTCGGGTTCCAGCACTGGCCCGGCTTCGACTCTTCGCTCTGGCGCCGTCTTGTAACCGAGGCCCGCGAGGGGGAGCGCACGTCACTGTCGGCCCCACTCCTGGGGAGCGACCAGCAGACTGACCTTCTTGCGATCGCCGCAGCCAATGCCCGGCGGGCTGGAGTCGAACAGCACATCACCTTTACATCCGGTGATATGCGGGATCTGACACCCCCTCCCCCTCCCGGCATTGTTCTCTTCAATCCTCCTTATGGCCGGCGTCTCGGCGAAGAAGAAGGGCTTCGCGTTCTCTACCGCCAGATCGGTGACGTTTTGAAGCAGCGCTGCGCCGGCTATGCCGCCTGGCTGCTCACCGGTGGACCCGAGTTGGCCAAGGCGGTGGGGCTCAGGGCGTCCCGGCGGATCGTCCTCTTCAATGGCCCCCTTGAGTGCCGTTTCCTGAGGTTTGATCTCTATTGACGGGTACATTGGTCCGAGGATGGCATTCACAATTCCCTTGACGCCTTGCATGGTTTGCCGTAAAGTTAAAGTTCGCTTTTCGGGCCTATAGCTCAGTTGGCTAGAGCAACCGGCTCATAACCGGTCGGTCCCAGGTTCGAGTCCTGGTGGGCCCACCACCCGACAACCAGGTAGGAAGATGCGGGGATGCCCCGAGAGCTCCGATTACGATCGCAGGAACTGATCAGACGAAAAAGAGTGCACGCCGAACGGTGGCACTCTTTTTCTTTTGCCTTTGATGATGACGCCAAAAATCTCTGACATACTCGGAATTATTAATAAATTTGCTCCGCCAGTTCTTGCCGAAGAGTGGGACAACGTGGGGTTGATGGTTGGGGACCCGACCTGTGCTGTTTCACGGATCATGGTCGCCCTGGACGGCACCCGGGAAACTGTAGACGCCGCCATCGCCGCAGACTGCCAACTCCTGCTCACCCACCACCCGTTCCTTTTTCGTCCCCTCAAACGAATAACCGCCAACGATCCCACCGGTGCAACCGTAATGCGGGCCATTTCAGGCAGGTTAGCCGTCATCTCGCTCCACACCAACTACGATATCGCCGATGGCGGCATGAATGACCTCCTGGCGCAGCGGCTCGGCATGTGCTCTGCTCAACCCCTGTCGGTGACGGCGACCGAAGAGCTGGTGAAGCTTGCGGTCTTTGTCCCCAAGGGCCATGAAGAGCAGGTGTCCGAAGCCCTGTTCCGCTTCAGCGGCACTGTGGGCAACTACCGGGACTGCTCGTTCAGAAGCAGCGGTACCGGCACATTTCATCCCCTTGAGGGGGCTCGTCCGTTCCTGGGGGCAGTCGGGGCCAGGGAGCAGGTGGCGGAAACCCGGATCGAGGTTCTGGTGCGCAAGGAACTGGTTTCGTCCGCGGTCACGGCCCTCCTGAAAGCTCATCCCTACGAGGAGCCCGCCTTTGATCTCTACCCGTTGCTTAATCGCGGGGCTGCACAAGGCCTCGGCAGGATCGGGTATCTGGCGGAGGAGACGACGCTGGCTCCCTTTGCCGATGACGTGAAAGCAAAGCTGGGCCTTGCCGGCGTCAGGCTCGTGGGTGACGCGGGGAGGCGGGTGAAGAAGGTTGCCCTCTGCGGTGGCAGCGGCATATCATTGTTGCGTGATGCCCACCGTCAGGGCGCGGACGTATTCGTTACCGGTGATGTAAAGTATCATGAGGCACGGGATGCGGAGGCTCTCGGTGTCGCACTGCTGGATGCCGGACATTTCGGCACGGAGTCCATCATGGTGTCCGGCGTTGTGGAACGGCTGACGGCTGATCTGGCCCTGAAGGGGTTCGAGGCTGACGTGGTTGCGTTCAATGGTGAGCGGGATCCATTCGTCTGGCGATAAACGGTTTCTTCCGGGAGACTGACTAACGGAGAACAGAGGGAGGTTGGTGTTGCGTAAACATCTCATACTGCTTGAGGAACTGCAGGAGCTCGACCTGAAGATCGACGGTCGCCAGGGAGAACGGCAGGCGCTTCTCGATCAGCTCGCCGAGTTGGACCGGCAGGTGGAAGAGGGACGGCTCGCCGTGGACGGCATCAAGGCCGAGCTGGCGGCTGCCGAAGAGGAGAAGCTGAGCCTTGAAGCGAACCTGGCCGCGGAGGATGAGAATATTGTCCGCTCAGAGGCGCGGCAGAAGGAAATCAAGACCCAGAAAGAGTACCAGGCGATCCTGAAAGAGATCACCGCGGCCAAAAAGCAGAAGGGCGAGCTTGAGGAGCAACTCCTCCAGAAAACGGGGCAGGTTGAGCAGTTCGTTGCCGATATTGTTGCCCGTGAGGGAGACCTCGGCAGCCTGGAGGAGAATCTCGGAGTCCGCAAGGCGGAGCTTGCGGCCGCGCTGGAGCGTCTCGACCAGGAGATTGCCTCTGATGCCTCCGTCAAGGCCGACACTGCCAAGGGAATTCCGGCGTCACTTCTCAAGCGGTACGAAGCCCTGCGCCTTCGCCGTCAGGGAGTGGCTCTCGTGGTTGCCAGGAGCGGTAACTGCTCGGGCTGCAACATGAACCTGCCGCCCCAGCTTTACAACTCACTCTACAGGGGGGACGATCTGGTCCTCTGCCCTCACTGCCAGCGGATGCTGGTGCTGCGTCAGGACCCCTGACGCGGGTTTGTCGAATAACGGCTTGGTCGAAGCAGAACAGATGGCCGCCCTTCGCGTGCGGGGGGAGGAAAGTCCGGGCTCCACAGGGCGTGGTGCTGGATAACGTCCAGCGGGGGCGACCCCAGGGATAGTGCCACAGAGAGAAGTCCGCCCGCTCAGGCGGGTAAGGGTGAAAGGGTGAGGTAAGAGCTCACCGGGTTCGGCGGTGACGTCGGATGCCAGGTAAACCCCACCAGGAGCAAGGCCGAATAGGGAAGCGTCAAGGATGGCCCGTCCGTGCTTCCGGGTTGGCTGCTTGAGGCCGTCGGTAACGGCGGTCCCAGAGGAATGGTCATCGCCCGCCAAGGGGTAACCCGCGGCGGGAACAGAACCCGGCTTATGGGCTGCTTCGGCCAGTTTTTTTACAAACCATGCGGTGCCCCACCGCAATGAACTCGAAGAAACCAACTCTCTTCATGAATGATCAGGACGTCTGGCATGCCGCGGTGGCGGCGATCACCGGTCAATACCACCGACTTTCGCAGCCGGTCAGGGCGATGCTCCGGGAGAAAGGGAACGCCATTCGTGCGGCCAAGGAGGAGTTGCACCGCTTGGCCCATGAGATGGGCAGTTCGGTGATCTGTGCCTCCTGCGGCGGCGAGTGCTGTCTGCGGGGAAAGTACCATTTTACGGTGGCGGATCTGCTGATTTATCGGTCAACGAATGCTGTGCTTTTCGAACCCCGCTTCGGTCGCGATTTCTGCCCCTATCTCGGCGACACAGGCTGTCTCATGCAACCGTCACTGAGACCCTTCAATTGCATAACGTTTAACTGTGAGCGGGTTGAAGGGCTGTGGGAGCCGGAGCGGATTGATGAATTCCATCGCCGCGAACGTGAGCTTCGCCGCCTTTACGGCGAGTTGGAGACAGTTCTTGGCTTCCAGGTCCGTCAGGGACTTCTCATGGGGCAGTCCGACTGATCGCGGCCGCTGTAAGGTTCTATTTCCGAGTACGGAGCAAGGGGGAGCAATGTCAACGGCCATCAACGATCTGGTCCTGGTCCACATCGACGGCAAGCCGGGATTCTATGCCCGAATCGAAGATGTTTCACCCGATGTGAAGCCCGGTTGGTGGCGGGTAAAGCTCTTGGTCCTCACGGTGCCCCTGGAAATCTATACCTGGATCCTTGAGGAGGCCCAGATCAACGGAACCCCCTTCACCATGGGAGGGACACCGATCCGGATGGAAAAAGTCGTGTCGCCCCTGGCACGGGAATCCGTACCTCAGCCCCAGTCACTGGAGCCTCCTCTCGACGAACCGCCGGACAAGGGCAAGGGGGCGAAGGTCGTTTCCCTGTTGGACCGGAAAAAAGATAAGTAATTCAAGGGGGGCTTCGAGCCCCCCTTTTTTCTTTCCCTCTCGTGTGGCTCTGGTCGGCCTTCATTCTCTCTCCGCTGCTGCGTTCTGCCTCCATGTTTGCTGCGCCTGCGCCGGATCTGGCGATCACCGTTACCGGTTCGTGTTTTGCCGGGAGATGAAGGACGGATTGTCTGGGGCGTTACTTTCAGCGGTTTCAAGAAGTTGAGAGCGTGTCGGCAGGGTTGGCCGGGATCGTCTGTTGGGTGCTTTAACTGGCCGGCGTGATCCGTGGGTTGAATTCGGCGTTTCACTGGCTTCGGGAGAGAGGTAACTGGTTGAAATAGAACTAAAACAATCCCCTGTGCAATGGCCAGATTTGCCTTGACAACCCTTAGGGTGGCGGGTATAGTTTTTGGCACTGAGTGGTAAATTGTGGTAAATCGTGGCAAGGTGTACCGGGGAATATGTTCAGGGGAATCTACGAGACAACTATTGACGCCAAGGGGCGAACGAGTCTTCCCGCCAAGTTCCGGGAGGTTCTCGTTGACGTTCATGGTGACGATCGTTTCGTGATAACCAACTCCGCTCCCGTTGATCTGGGGGCTGGCACCTTTAGCAGTGGGCTCCTGATATTTCCCTATGCCAAGTGGGTGGAGTTCGAGGAAAACTTTCGTTCCAGCAAGGGGCTGACCTCGGCCCAGCGCAACAGTATCATGCGGACGATCATCTCTCCCGCGGTTGAATGCTGCGCCGACAAGCTGGGACGCCTGCTGATTCCTCCCCATCTGAGAAAAGGGGCTGCCCTTGAGCGGGATATCCTTTTTATCGGCGTGATGGACAAGATAGAAGTGTGGAGCCAGGCGGAGCGGGAGAAGGTTCGGATTCAAGACCTGAAGAATTTCCCGTCCGACTCCGAGACGGTAGCAGAGTTGGGGCTCTAGGTGATGACGTTTTCGCACCGTCCGGTCATGCCGGCCGAGGTGCTGGAGTATTTATCCCCCCGCCCCGGCGGGGTGTATGTGGACGGCACGCTGGGAGGCGCGGGGCATGCCCGGCTGATTCTTGAGGCGACGTCCCCGGACGGGATGTTGATCGGGTTTGACCGTGATCCTGCCGCCCTGGCGGTCGCTCGGGAGCGACTTGCATCATTTGGCGAGCGATTCAGGCCGGTCCCCGCCAACTTCTCGGAAATGGGCCGCGTTCTGGCCGAACTGGGAGTTGACGGTGTCGACGGATTTCTCCTTGATGTGGGAGTCTCCTCTCACCAGCTGGACACGGCGGAGCGGGGGTTCAGTTTCCTGGCCGATGCGCCTCTCGACATGCGGATGAATACCTCGGTGCCCGGCACCGCCGCGGACCTGGTCAACGACCTGGGCGAACACGAGCTGGCCCGCATCATAAAAGAATATGGCGAAGAGCGATGGGCGCGGCGAATCGCCTCGTTCATCGTCAAGGCCCGGGTCAGCGGACCAATCGAGCGAACGCTCCAGTTGGTCGACATCATCAAGGGGGCAATTCCGCGGGGCGCCTGGGAAGAGCGTATTCACCCGGCCACCCGGACCTTTCAGGCCCTTCGGATAGCGGTGAACGACGAACTTGGAAGCCTGGAACGGGGCCTTGAATCCGCCCTGGGGCTGTTGAGGACTGGCGGTCGGGGGGTTGTGATCTCCTTTCACTCGCTGGAGGACCGGATCGTTAAAACCATGTTTCGCCGTCATGCTCAGGGGTGCACCTGTCCGAAGGAACTTCCCCGCTGTGTGTGTGGCGGTGCTCCCCGGCTCCGCATCCTGACGGGACGGCCGGTAGTGGCGGGTGAAGCCGAGGTGGCGGAGAACCCGAGAGCGCGCAGTGCCAAGCTGCGGGCGGCAGAAAAACTGTAGTATTTGCGGATGCAGAAGGAGGCGGAGATGGCGCAGGCACGGACGGAATTCAGCAAGGTTGCGGCTCCCAGGAAGCTGGAGGAGATGTACGCCCAGCGGGGCGATCTGTTTCCGTACCTTCTTGCGGTGCTGGTTCTGTTGACCCTCGTCTCGGTCTTTCACGTCTGGTCCCGCGTGCGTGTCGTTGACCTGAACCTGGAGGTCGCCGAGGTTGCCCGTCAACTCAAGGTGGCTCAGGAGGAGCAGAACCGCCTCAAGCTCGAAGTGGCCTCCCTCAAGACCCCGGCCCGGATCGAGGCTGTCGCCAAGGGTGAGTTGGGCATGGCACTTCCCACTGATCAGCAGGTGGTTGTTGTGAAATGAGATATGACGCGGAGAAATGGATAGCTCTGCGCATCCGCTTTATTGGCGGTTTCTTCGTTCTCTTTTTCTCTCTCGTCGTCTGTCGGGCCTTCTATCTCCAGGTGGTCAAGCGCGACCACCTGCTCAAGCTTGCCGACCGCCAGCACCAGAAGATTGTCCCCCTGACGCCTGCCCGGGGGGCCATATATGACGCAAACGGTTCGGCCCTCGCCGTGTCGGTGGAGATGGACTCCTGTTTCGCCGAGCCGAAGTCAATTGCTGACCTGGATGATGCGGCTGCGCAGCTCTCCCCGGTTCTGGGCTTTCCGAAAGAAACCCTGCTCCGCAAGCTGCAGGGGAACAAGAATTTTGTCTGGCTCCAGCGTCGGTTGACGCCCGATGTGGTGAAAAGAATCCGGGCTCTGGATATTGAGGGGATCGGTTTCGTCAAGGAAACCAAACGGTTTTATCCCAACTCTGAAGTGGCGGCCCACGTCATCGGCTTTACCGGAGTCGACCCTGAGGGACTTGAGGGCATCGAGCTACGCTACGACTCAACAATCCTGGGCGGAACCGGCTATCTGGTGACCGAGCGGGACGCCCTGGGCCGGGATGTGGCGCTGAAGGGGACAGTGATCCAGGACGGTGCCATGGGGCACAATGTCGTTCTGACCCTTGATAAGAATATCCAGTACATAGCCGAAAAGGAGCTCGCCAAGGCCGTTGACGGCAGCGGCGCCCGGGCCGGCACTGCCATTGTCATGGATCCCCATACCGGGCGGGTCCTGGCCATGGCCAACTATCCGACATTCAATCTGAACGCCCACGGCGCCTATCATCAATCCCTCTGGCGCAACAGAGCAGTGGCCGACAGCTATGAGCCGGGATCAACCTTCAAGGTGTTCCTCATCGCCTCGGCCCTTGAAGAAAAGGTGATCCGACCGGGCGACAGGATCAACTGTGAGGGGGGCAGTTTTTCCATCGGCGGGCGGACCATTCACGATACCCACAAGTATGGGAGCCTGAGCATCCCTGAGATTTTGAAGTATTCGAGCAACATCGGGTCCGCAAAGATCGGAAGCCGCCTCGGTGCATCGAGGCTGTATTCATACCTGAGGAATTTCGGTTTCGGTACGCGGACCGGCATTGACCTCCCGGGAGAGACAGGGGGGACCCTCAGGGACTGGAACCAGTGGTACGGCATCGATCTGGCCACCGTCTCTTTCGGCCAGGGGGTGACCGCCAGTTCAATCCAGCTGGCCGCAGCATTTTCCGCCATTGCCAATGGCGGAAACCTCATGAAGCCGTACCTGGTCGAACGTGTTATCGACAGCGAGGGTAACGTCATCAAGAGTTCCTCGCCGCAGCCGTTACGGCGGGTGGTCTCTGAGACAACTGCCAAAAATGTAGCCCGAATGATGGAAGGGGTAGCGGTGGAAGGCGGAACCGGAACCAACGCGGCAGTGGAAGGGTTCCGGGTGGCAGGCAAGACGGGTACGGCCCAAAAGGTCGACCCGGTGACGCGGGGTTACTCGCTCACCAAACGGACGGCCTCGTTCATCGGTTTTGTCCCGGCCGATCGGCCCCGGCTCACCATACTCGTCATGATCGATGAGCCCAAGACAAGCCCTTATGGCGGAGTTGTAGCGGCACCCGCCTTCAGCTCCATTGCACTGCAGTCCCTCTGCTACCTTAAGGTGCCGCCCGACGGCATTGTCAGGAGCAAGCCGAAGGTGGTCGAGGCAAAGGCAGACAAGCCCACTGAAGACGATCTGTCCGCCGCGGAAGGAGAGATCGTCGACGCCGGGGAAGGCGTGGTGATGCCGAACTTTCGGGGTATGAGCATGCGTCAGGCTCTCAAAACCATGGAGGAACGGGGGATCAACGTGAGGCTCATGGGAAGCGGTCGGGCCGTCGAGCAAAGCCCCCTTCCCGGTCACCGGGTTGGACCGTCGGATCAGGTGTGGGTGAAGTTCGTACCATCGGCATGACGCCATCAAATACGCTCAATGGCGAGGAACCATGCGACTAGAAAATCTGGCACGGGTTGTTGATCCCATCGCGGTACGGGGGGATCTGACGCGGGAGATCAACGGGCTCTACTGCGATTCACGGCAGGTGAGGTCCGGTGGTCTCTTTTTCGCGTTAAAAGGGGTCGCGTCCGACGGGCATGACTTTATTGCATCCGCCCGCGAACGGGGAGCTGTCGCCGTTGTGCTGGAAGACGAAACGCGGGCGCCCGCCGAGATGGACTGGATTCGGGTCGGGGATGCACGTCTCGCCATGTCGCGTATGGCAGCGCTTTTTTACGGACAGCCCACCGACGGCGTACCGGTCGTGGGCATTACCGGTACCAACGGCAAGACCACCACCACCTATCTGGTCGAGGCAATCATGTCCCGGGCCGGCATACCGGCGGCAGTGCTCGGAACCATCAGCTACCGCTTCGGCTCGAAGTTCGTTCCCGCACCTCACACCACGCCGGAATCCGTCGAGCTGCAGGCTACAATCCGCGATCTGGTGGATGAGGGGGCGAAGGCTGTGGTAATGGAGGTTTCGTCCCACGCCCTGGAGCAGCGGCGGGTAGATGGTTGCCGCTTCGATGTGGCGGTCTTCACGAATCTGACGCGCGACCACCTGGACTATCACCGGGACATGGAGTCCTATTTCGGCAGCAAGGCCCGGCTGTTTACGGAGCTTGTGGCGCCCGACGGGATCAAGCCGCGGCGCGCAGCCGCCATCAACAGGGATGACTCCTACGGCGCCCGGCTGATCGAGTCCTCCGCCGCGCCGGTGATTTCCTACGGACTTGCCGCCGATGCAGCCGTGCGTGCCGAAAACGTTGTCTTTTCCGTGGACGGCATTGCAGGGACCCTGGTTACTCCGCTCGGGACGGCCCCGTTTCACTCGCACCTGCTGGGAGGGTTCAACCTGTACAACATCCTCGCCGCCGTTGCCGCGGGGGTCGGCCTCGGGCTTTCCCTTGACGTCATTCTGGGGGGAATCGAGGGTGATGTCCGGGTCCCTGGACGGCTGGAGCGGGTTCACAATGAGCGCGGCGTAACGGTCCTGGTTGACTACGCCCACACTGGCGATGCCCTGGAAAATGTTCTGAAGACCGTGTCGGAGTTTGCGACGGGGCGAATTATTACCGTCTTCGGCTGCGGCGGCGACCGCGACCGGGGCAAGCGTCCCGTGATGGCGGAAATCAGCGGGCGCTACAGCCACCTGACCATCGTGACTTCCGACAACCCCAGGACCGAGGAGCCCGGCGCGGTCATCGAAGAGGTTCTGACCGGCATCAAGCCCATGGGACTCCGGCAATACGATGCCTGTGAACTGAACCGGGGCTTTGTGGATAAGGGGTTCACCTCGCTGGTATCCCGACGCGACGCCATCCAGCTTGCCGCAACGGTTGCCGCGACGGGCGACATCGTGCTGCTGGCGGGCAAGGGGCACGAGGACTACCAGATCATCGGAACGGAAAAATTCCACTTTGACGATCGCGAAGAGGCGGTCGCCGCATTCCGCTCATTGGACAGCGGAGAATAGGGTTGGACGGGGACGTGCTGTTTACGCTCGATGACATACTGGCGGCCACAGGCGGGGAGATCGTGGCGGGGGGCGAGACTGCCGGAGCCTCCGGCGTTTCCACCGATTCGCGCACCGTGGAGCCCGGCGAGCTCTTCATCCCGTTGCGGGGTGAGCGGTTCGACGGGCACGACTACCTGGACGCGGCACGTGCCCGGGGTGTGCGGCTGGTCCTGGTTGAGCGGCAGTGGCTGGCAGGGCGCCAGCTTCCGGCCGATGTGACCTGCATTGCCGTGGACGACACGCTGCGGGCGCTGGGCGATCTGGCGGCATGCCACCGACGGCGGTTTGACATCCCCGTGGTGGCGGTGACCGGGAGCAACGGCAAGACCACCACCAAGGAGATGCTGGCCGCGATTCTGGCCCGGACCGGCGAGGGGCTGAAGACGGAGGGGAACCTCAATAACCTGATCGGTGTGCCCCGCATGCTGTTCCGGCTCTCCGAGGCACACCGGTGGGCGGTGCTGGAGATAGGCATGAGCGAGTTCGGGGAGATCGACCGGCTCGCGGAGATCGTCCGACCCGACGTGGGTATCATCACCAATGCCTATCCGGCCCACTTGGAAACCCTCGGCAGCGTGGAAGGGGTTGCCCGGGCCAAGGGAGAGCTCTTTTTGAGGCTTATGCCGGGCGCATGTGCCGTTTATAACGCCGACGACCCGCTCATTGCCCGCTGTCCCAGCCCCGAAGGGGTGAAGCGAATCTCTTTCGGGCTCAGGGGCGGTGACGTGACCGCGGAAGACGTGGAGAATCTGGGGAAAATGGGACAGCGGTTCACGCTACGGCTCCCCGACGGCCGCGTCACCGTTACCCTGCACGCCTTTGGCAGTCACAATGTGGCCAACGCCCTGGCCGCCGCAGCAGCAGCGGGCGTTCTCGGCGTTGCGCCCGCCGGGATCGCCCGTGGGCTCGGCGAATTCATGCCCTATGCCCGGCGCTTTAACCTGGAGGAAGTGGGGGACGTGGTGCTGATCGACGACAGCTACAACGCCAATCCAGCCTCTATGGCCGCTGCCCTTACCACCTTGCGGGAGATCAAGGGGAGCGGCCGGGCCGTGGCAGTGCTGGGCGACATGCTTGAGCTGGGCGTTGGGGCGGAAGAAGCCCATCGGCAATTGGGACGGCTTGCCGCCACGTGCGTCGACCGGCTCTACGTACTTGGTGACATGGCGGGGACCGTTGCCGCCGGCGCCCTTGAAGGGGGGCTGGAAGAACACCATGTAACGATCGCGGCCGACCACGGCGAGGTCGTTGCCGATTTGCGGCGGACGGCTGCAACGGGCGAGATGATCCTGGTGAAGGGATCCCGCGGCATGGCCATGGATCGGGTCGCCGAGGGAATCAGGGACGCGTTCGCCGCCTCCGGCGGCAAAGGGGGCCACGTCTAATGCTGTATCATCTGCTCTATCCACTGGCCGCCGACTTTCGGATCTTCAACGTCTTCAAATATCTGACGTTCCGGACCATCTATGCCGTCATCACCGCCCTGGTGGTTTCGTTCATCCTGGGACCGTGGGTCATCCGAAAGCTGGAGGCGCTCCAGGCCCGGCAGGTGATCCGAACCGACGGCCCCGAGTCGCACCTGAAAAAATCAGGAACCCCCACCATGGGGGGAATCCTCATCCTCGCATCCATAGCCATTCCGACGCTTCTCTGGGCCGATTTGACGAACCGGTACGTCTGGACGACACTTTTCGTGATCCTCGGCTACGGCCTTATCGGCTTCACCGACGATTACAAGAAGGTGGTGGAAAAGGATACCAAGGGGCTCTCTCCCCGTCAGAAGATGTTCTGGCAGATGCTCATCGCGGGCGGCGCCGTCTGCTTTCTCGTCTTTGTCGCCGGCATGTCCACGGATCTCTCGGTGCCCTTCTTCAAGCGGCTGCATCCGGATCTGTCGTACCTCTACATACCCTTCGGCATGCTGGTTGTCGTGGGGGCGAGCAATGCCGTGAACCTGACCGACGGCCTCGACGGCCTCGCTATCGGGCCGGTTGCCATCAATGCGGCCACGTTTCTGCTCTTTGCCTATATCGCGGGCAATGCTAAACTTTCCAGCTATCTCCAGACTCCCTACGTGCCGGGAGCCGGTGAGCTGGCGGTCCTCTGCGGCGCCATGGTAGGCGCCGGCATCGGGTTTCTCTGGTATAACGCCTATCCCGCAGAGGTCTTCATGGGAGACGTGGGATCCCTTTCTCTGGGGGGCGGGCTCGGCATCCTGGCGGTGATCACCAAGCAGGAGATGCTGCTGGTGATCGTGGGCGGCATTTTCGTGGTGGAGGCCCTGTCGGTCATCTTCCAGGTCGGGTCGTACAAGTATCGGGGCAAGCGGATCTTCCGGATGGCCCCCATTCACCACCACTTCGAACTGAAAGGGGTGGCGGAGCCGAAGATCATCGTCAGGTTCTGGATCATCACCATTATTCTGGCGCTCGTCGCCATTTCGACGCTGAAGCTGAGATAGCATGGACCTCAAAGGAAAGAACATACTCGTTGTGGGCCTCGCCCGGACCGGCGTGGCGGTTGCCCGTTTCCTTGCGGCGCAGGGCGCACGGGTGACCGTGACCGACCTGCGGGACGAAACCGCCCTGGCTGAACCCTTGGAGCAACTGGCCGGCTACCCTGTGACCTACGTGCTGGGACGTCACGACGAGGCTGATTTCGCTGCGGCTGAAACGGTGGTGGTAAGCCCGGGCGTGCCCCAGGAAAGCCCCTATCTCCAGGCGGCGCGGCGGGCCGGGCGTGAGGTCGTTACCGAGATCGAGCTTGCGTCCCGGTTCATCACCGCGCCTCTGGTGGCCATCACTGGCACCAACGGCAAGACGACCACCACGACCCTCACGGGCGAACTCTTCGCGGGATGCGGGTTCCGGACGTTCGTTGGGGGAAATATCGGCAACCCGCTCATCGAACTGGTGGAGACCGGGGCAACAGTGGACCGGGTGGTGGTTGAGATCAGCTCCTTCCAGCTCGAATGGATCCGCTCGTTCCGGCCCACGGTCGCGGTGCTCCTCAACATCACCGAGGACCACCTGGACCGGTACGCCACCTATCAGGAGTATATCGACGCCAAGGCCCGGATTTTCGAGAACCAGACCGCGTCGGACTGGGCGGTCCTCAACATGGACGATCCGATCGTGGCAGGCCTTGCCGGCAGGACGCGCGCCGCAGTGTTCCCCATGAGCCGGCAACGGGAGCTTGGCGAGGGGATATTCTATCGGGACGGGGCCATCATCTTCCGCCACGCCGGTCGCCAGGAGCGGTTTCCCACGGACCGCTTCAGGATCACCGGGGTCCACAACATTGAGAACATCATGGCGTCCCTTGCCGCCGCGCTGCTTCTGGGATGCGATGCCGACCGGGCGTTGGCGTGCGTTGAGGCGTTCGGCGGACTCCCCCACCGGATGGAACTGGTGCGCGAACTCAACGGCGTCCGCTACTTCGAGGACAGCAAGGCCACCAACGTGGGGAGCGTGGAAAAGGCGCTGGCTAGCTTCAACGACATCACCCTCATCGCCGGCGGCAAAGACAAGGGGGGCAGCTATGCCCCCCTCGCCGGGCTCGTGGCCGAGCGCGTACGGCATATGATCCTGATCGGCGAGGCACAGGAGCGAATGGCCCGTGAACTGGGGCATCTCACGGACACCCGGATGGCTGTGACCCTGGAAGATGCCGTGGAGCTTGCCGCCTCACTGACGCAGCCGGGGGGGGTGGTCCTCTTCTCGCCCGCCTGTTCCAGCTTCGACATGTTCCGCGATTACGAAGAGCGGGCGCAGCGGTTTCGCGCCGCCGTGGACGCGCTGAGTCCGGGAGGCACGCCGTGAACCTGGGCCTGAACGTAAAGGAGATCGAACGCTACGACCTCGTGATCCTCCTCATGGCGGTGGCTCTCACCTGCTTCGGGGTGGTGATGGTCTACTCGGCCTCCTCGGTCATGGCTACCAAGAAGTTTCACGACGGGTTCTACTTTCTCAAGCGCCAAGGGGTTTACGCGCTTCTCGGCTTCGGCGTCATGGCCGTTGCCATGCGGATTGACTACCGCACCTGGCGCGAGTACGCCGTCCCGATCCTGCTGGGCTGCCTCTTTCTCCTGTTTCTCGTCTTCATCCCGGGGATCGGCGGAGCGGCCAAGGGGGCGTCCCGGTGGATCAGGCTGCCGGGATTCAACTTCCAGCCGTCGGAGCTGACCAAGATTGCGCTCATCGTCTACATGGCTTATTCGCTGGATAAAAAGCAGGATAAGGTGAAATTCTTTTCCACGGGCTTTCTCCCGTACATGGTGCTCCTGTCCGCCGTCCTGCTGATCCTTCTCAAGCAGCACGACCTGGGCGCGGCCCTGACCATGGGGCTGGTGGCAATTATCATGCTCTTCGCGGCGGGGACCCGGCCGCGCTACATCATCGCCATGGGAATGATGGCTCTGCCGATTCTCTACTTCCTCGTCATGAATGTTGATTACCGGCGGCGGCGCATCCTTGCCTATCTCAACCCGTGGGAGGACCCCACCGACACCGGTTTCCAGATCATCCAATCGTGGCTCGCCTTCGGCAATGGCGGGGTGCTCGGTCAGGGGCTCGGTGAGGGTAAACAGAAGATGTTCTATCTCCCCGAGGCCCATACGGACTTCATTCTCTCGGTAACCGGCGAAGAACTGGGTCTCATCGGTGTGATGGTTATCGCCGCCATGTTCCTCATGCTGGTCCTGCGCGGCGTCCGGGTGGCGCTCATGGCCCAGGAACCTTTCGGGCGTTTCCTGGCATTCGGCATTGCCACGCTGCTCGGGATCCAGGCGTTCGTCAACATGGCGGTGGTGACGGGGCTTCTTCCCACCAAGGGACTGGCGCTTCCCTTCATCAGCTATGGCGGGAGCTCCCTGATCGTGACCCTGTTCGCGGTGGGGATACTGCTCAACATCTCGACTCGACTCAAGGGGGCGCCATGAAGCTGCTGATAGCTGGAGGGGGTACGGGCGGGCATCTCTTCCCCGGCATAGCGGTGGCCGAGGAGTTCCTCTCCCGCGACAAAAGAAATGAGGTCCTTTTCGTGGGGACCTGGAAGGGGATCGAGGCACGGGTGCTGCCGAAGCAGGGGTACCGGCTCGAATGCATCACCGCGGCCGGCATTCGCGGTAAAGGGAGTTTGGCCCGGGCCAAGGGGCTTGCAAAATTTCTCTACGGTTACGCCCAATCGCGCAAGGTCCTTAAGGAGTTCAGGCCGGACCTGGTGCTCGGCGTCGGCGGATACGCCTCAGCGCCTGCCCTCATGGCGGCGCGGGGGATGCAGATTCCACGATTCATTCACGAGCAGAACGCCATCCCGGGATTCACCAACCGGATGCTTGCCAAGGTGGCCGACAAGATATTCATTTCACTCGAGGAGTCACAGACGTATTTCCCCGAGGACAAGACGCTCCTTACGGGCAATCCCCTCCGCCGCCAGATCCTGGAGCAGGTCGCCCTTGCCGAGCCGCGGGAAAGGGGCGATGATGCTTTCCATCTTCTGGTCTTCGGTGGTAGCGCCGGCGCCCACCGGATCAATCTGACCATGGGCGAGGCGCTGTCCCACCTGGACGAGGTAAAGGGGCGGCTGCGAATCACTCACCAGACCGGGGAGAACGATCTGGAGGATGTGACCGCCGCCTATGAAGAGCAAGGCTTTACGGCTGATGTGGTGGCCTTCATCGACTCCATGGCCGATGCCTATCGCTGGGCCGACCTGATCGTCTGCCGGGCAGGGGCCACCACCCTCGCCGAGGTAACCGCCTGCGGCAAGCCCTGCATCTTCATCCCTTACCCCCATGCCGTGGACGACCACCAGCGCCGCAACGCCGAATCGCTTCTCAAGCGGGGAGCCGGGTTCGTCATAATCGAGCAGGAACTTTCAGGCGAGGTGCTGGCACAGGCGATCCGCGATCTCATGGACGACCCGGCGCGGCTCAAGGCTGTCGGCGAGGCGGCCCAGGAGCTTGCCCGGCTTGATGCGGCCCAGGCCATCGTCGACGAGATGGTGGCAAGCACAAGGAAAGAAGAGTAACCATGTACGGTAAAATAGAGAAAATTCACTTCGTCGGCATCGGCGGCATCGGCATGAGCGGCATTGCCGAGGTTCTCCTCAACCTGGGATATAAGGTGTCGGGTTCCGATCTGAAACAGTCCGATACCACCGACCGCCTCGCCTCGCTCGGGGGAGAAATCCGCTTCGGGCATGGCCGGGAGAATGTGGCCGATGTGGACGTGGTGGTAACCTCTACGGCGGTCCGTGATGACAATCCTGAGGTGGTCGAGGCCAAGCGGCGGATGATTCCGGTTATCCCCCGGGCCGAGATGCTGGCGGAACTGATGCGGATGAAGTACGGCATCGCCATCGCGGGCACCCACGGCAAGACCACCACCACTTCCATGGTGGCGACGGTTCTTACCCACGGCGGCATCGACCCTACCATCGTGATCGGCGGCAAGCTCAACACCCTCGGCACCAACGCCAAGCTCGGCCAGGGTCAGTTCCTGGTGGCGGAAGCCGACGAGTCGGACGGTTCGTTCCTGAAGCTTTCGCCCACCATTGCGGTGGTGACCAATATCGACGCCGACCACCTCGACTTCTATACCGGCGGGATCGAACAGATCAAAGACACCTTTGTCGACTTCATAAACAAGATTCCCTTCTACGGACTGGCGGTGCTCTGCCTGGAAGACCGCAACATCGCCGAGATCCTCCCGCGGGTGAAGAAGCGTTTCGTCACCTACGGCCTTTCGTCCCAGGCCGACATCCGTGCGACGCATATCCGGCTCGAAGGGGGCACCACCTCTTTTGTGGCCCATTACAAGGGATACCGCATGGGTGAGGTGTCCTTTTCCATGCCCGGCGCCCACAACGTGCTGAATGCCCTTGCCTGTATCGCAGTGGCCATGGAACTGGATGTCCCCTTCTCCCAGATCCAGGAAGGGTTCGCCACGTTCGGCGGGGTAGGACGGCGTTTCCAGGTGAAGGGAGAGGTGAACGGCATCACCGTGGTGGATGACTACGGCCACCATCCGGCGGAGATCCGGGCCACCCTGGCCGCCGGCAAGAGCGGCTGGCCCGAGAGGCGGCTCGTGGTGGCGTTCCAGCCCCACCGGTTCAGCCGGACCAGGGAACTGTTCGCCGAGTTCGTCACCTGCTTCTACGACGCAGATGTGCTGGTACTGACGGATATCTATCCGGCCGGCGAGGCCCCCATTGAAGGTGTGTCGGCCGAGCGGCTGGCCGAGGAGATCCGTAAGCACGGCCAGCGCGACGTGACCTACGTGGCCGATCGGGAGGCGCTTCCCGAGCACCTGCTGACGATCGTGCAGCCCGGGGACATCGTGCTGACCCTTGGAGCGGGAAATATCTGGCAGTCAGGCGAGGCGTTCCTCGCGAAGCTGGAAGAAGCCCGGCAGGCCTAGCGGGCACGGGACGGTTCTTTGAACGATCGGTTGGCGGCACGGCTTGAGGCGGAAGTGCGGGGGGAGATCCTCCGGGACGAGCCCATGGCGCGCCATACGTCGCTGAGGGTGGGCGGTCCGGCGGACTTCTTCGTCACCCCGGCCGATCCCGACGACATGCGAGCGCTCCTGGCGATTCTGGCCGAAACCGGCACTCCCTGGCTGGCTGTGGGGGGAGGCTACAATCTCCTGATCCGCGACGGAGGCTTTCGGGGCGTTGTTATTTCGTCGGCGCGCATGACTAGACTGGAGCGGCTCGAAGGAAACCGGGCCGTGGTGGGGGCCGGGGTGGCCAACGGCAGGCTGACGGCCTTTCTCCGGAACGAAGGCCTTGCCGGCCTGGAGTTTCTTTGCGGGATTCCCGGAACCGTTGGCGGTGCCCTTGCCATGAATGCCGGAGCCCACGGCGGTGCCATTCTCGACCGGGTCGAAGAGATCCTGACCATTGGCACTGCAGGCTTCGAATGCAAGGGGCGCGAATTGCTCGATTACGGCTACCGGTACCTCAAGCTGCAACCGGGAGAGATCATCATCGGGGCTACGTTCGTGCTCGATTCCGACGATCCCCGGCGGATCAGTGAGCGGATCGACGGGTGCCGGGCCCACCGGACCGCCAGCCAGCAGGTCGGCTTCCCCAATGCCGGGTCCTTCTTCAAGAACCCGCCCGGTCAGGCGGCCTGGCGACTGATCGAAGATGCGGGGCTCAGGGGAGCTCGGGTGGGGGGAGCCCAGGTGTCCGAGGTCCACACCAACTTTCTGGTGAACCGGGGTGGTGCCACGGCCGCCGATTTTCTGGCCCTGGCAGCGCGCATCAAGGATGCGGTGAAGCTCAAAAGCGGCACGGCTCTTGAAGAAGAAGTCAAAATTTTCGGCGATGAGTAAGGGGCTGTAGTGTCCCGCGCGGAGCGGCAATGACGAGGGATGAGCTGAAAACCACGAAGATAGGCGTACTTATGGGAGGACTCTCGGCTGAGCGCGAAGTGTCCCTTGCCAGCGGCGGCGCTGTGCTGAAGGCCCTCCAGAGCCGGGGATATGACGCGGTCCCCGTGGACGTCGGCCGGGATCTCCCGCAGGTTCTGGTCCGGGAGTGGATCGATGTTGCTTTTATCTGTCTCCACGGCCGCTACGGGGAAGACGGAACCGTCCAGGGGCTGCTGGAGCTCATGGGCATTCCCTACACCGGATCGGGGGTCCTGGCCAGCGCCCTTGCCATGAACAAGATCGTCGCCAAGGAGGTTTTCGCCGCGCGGGGGCTCACGATCGCTCCCTACCGGGTTGTGCGCCGGGGCGAGACAGTTGATCCCGTGGCGGAAGGGTTCGGCTACCCGGTGGTGGTGAAGCCGTCTCAGGAAGGGTCATCGGTGGGGGTGAGCATCGTCAAGTCGCCGGAAGAGCTCCCTTCTGCCCTGGAGCTCGCCTTCCGCTATGATGACGATATCCTGGTGGAGCGCTTCATCAAGGGGCGCGAGATCCAGATCGGGATACTGGACGACCGGGCCATGGGGGCCATCGAGATCGTTCCCGTGAACGAGTTCTACGACTTCGAGGCCAAGTATACCGCCGGCAAGGCCGAGCATATCTGCCCACCGGTACTCCCGGCGGAACTGCACCGCAGGCTCCTGGCCGAAGGGGAAGCGGCTCACCGGGCCTTGGGATGCTCCGGTTACAGCAGAGTCGATTTCCTCGTAACGGAAGGGGGCGAGTGTTATCTCCTGGAGGTGAACACCCTGCCGGGAATGACCGCGTTGAGCCTTCTGCCCGAGATCGCCCTCAAGGAGTCCGGGATCGGTTTCGAGGACCTGGTGGAGAGAATTCTGATTTCCGCTGAGCTGAAAATCAAGGGGGAAGGGGCCGGAAGCTAGGCGCGGAGCATATGCGCGATCTGCACGTCAAGACACGGATAAAGCCGGCCCAGACCCGCAACCGCGTGAAGCGGGAGCGTAAGCCGATCAACTGGCGCCCCCTCATTACCTGGGGAAGCCGGCTGGTCTGCGGCCTGGCCGGGCTGGCCACGGTGGGAGGCATCTGCTATGGCGGATACCGCTACCTATCCCAGTGGGAATTCGCGCCGCTGCCGCTGAAGGAGATCGAGGTTTCGAAGCTTCAGCGCCTGAAGCGGGACGATGTGATCGCACAGGCCGGGGTTCGTCCCGGTGATTCCATGCTCGGGCTGAGGCTGCGTGACATCGGCAGCCAGCTGGCCAAGAACCCCTGGATCGACAAGGTTCAGGTCAGGCGCTATTTCCCCCACACCCTCGCCATCGAGGTGGTGGAACGGGTGCCGGTGGCCGTGGTGAACATGGGATTCCTCTACTACATGGATGCCGGCGGCACGGTCTTCAAGCCGCTCACCCAGGGTGACAGTCTCGATTACCCGGTTATCACCGGAGTCGCCGAGGAGGACTTGGCGCGGGACCCCGTCGGTACCCGCGAAGCCCTGAAGGGAACCGTGGCGCTCATGGAGCAGTTGCGTAGGGGCAAAGGGTTCACCCTTGCCGACGTATCGGAGATTCACCTGGACAAGGGGTTCGGCCTTACGCTCTTTACCGCGGCCGGCGGAGTGCCGGTCCGATTGGGCAATGGCGGCTACGAGGCCAAGCTCGCCCGCTTCGTCCGTATTTACGGGGAGCTCAGGGAGCACATGGCGGCGGTGGAATACATCGATTGCGACTATCTGGACAAGATCATAGTGAAAAAAGGCTAGCGAGGGGGGAACGGTATGTCGGGAAGAAGGGATAATCTGATCGTCGGGCTCGATATCGGCACGACGAAGATCTGTGCCATCGTCGGTAACGTGACCGAAGACGGCATCGACATCGTCGGTATCGGCACTAGTCCCTCCCGGGGGATGCGCAAGGGAGTCGTGATCAACATCGAGAGCACCGTCGAGTCGATCAAGAAGGCGGTCTCCGAGGCTGAACTCATGGCCGGTTGCGACATCCGCTCGGTCTATGCCGGCATTGCCGGCGGCCACATCAAGGGGATCAACTCCCAAGGGGTTATCGCCATCAAGAACCGCGAGGTGAGCTCCGAGGACGTGAAGCGGGTCATTGATGCGGCCAAGGCCATTGCCATTCCCATGGACCGGGAAGTGATCCACATCCTTCCCCAGGAGTTCATCATCGACGATCAGGACGGCATCCGCGAGCCCCTCGGCATGAGCGGGGTGCGGCTCGAGGCCCGGGTCCACATCGTTACCGGCGCCGTGGCCAGCGCCCAGAACATCATCAAGGCGTGCAACCGGGCCGGTCTCGATGTGGCAGACATCGTGCTCGAGCAACTCGCTTCCTCCGAATCGGTCCTTTCGGCCGACGAGAAGGAGCTGGGTGTGGCGCTCATCGATATCGGCGGCGGCACCACCGACATCGCCATCTTCGTGGACGGCGCCATCAAGCACACGGCGGTCCTGTCGCTGGGAGGCAACCACCTGACCAACGACATCGCCGTGGGGCTGCGCACTCCCATGGCCGAGGCGGAGAAGATCAAGCAGAAGTACGGCTGCTGCATGGCATCCATGGTGGGCAAGGATGAAACCATCGAAGTGCCCAGCGTGGGCGGCCGCAAGCCGCGGGTTCTTTCCCGCCAGCTTCTGGCCGAGATCCTGGAACCCCGGGTGGAAGAGATCTTCACCCTGGTCAACCGGGAGATCGTTAAGAGCGGCTTCGAGGATCTTATCGCTTCCGGGATCGTTATCACCGGTGGGACCACCATCCTCGAAGGGATGCCGGAGCTGGCCGAGCAGGTCTTCAATCTGCCCGTACGCCGGGGACTGCCCCAGCAGATCGGCGGGCTCACCGACGTGGTCAACTCGCCGGTCTATGCCACCGGCGTGGGACTCGTCGTGTACGGGAGCAAGAACGTGGGCATCCGCGAATTCCCCACGGCCCAGACCGACGAGAACATGTTCCGGCGGGTAACGCGCCGGATGAAAGAGTGGTTCGGGGAATTTTTCTGATTCAGTTCATTCACTTGCATCATCATAGTTAGACCAACAAGGGGGTAGGGTATGTTCGAGTTCGATGAAAGCATTGACCAGTGCGCAAAGATCAAGGTAGTCGGCGTGGGCGGCAGCGGCGGAAACGCAGTCAACACCATGATTGACAACCAGGTAGGAGGGGTTGACTTCCTCGTGGCCAACACCGATGTGCAGGCCCTGCGCATCTCCAAGGCACCCACCAAAATCCAGATCGGGCGGCAGCTCACCAAGGGGCTCGGCGCGGGCGCCGATCCCTCCAAAGGTCGCGAGGCCGCTCTGGAAGATCGGGAGCAGGTGGCGGAACTCCTCAAGGGCGCGGACATGATCTTCGTGGCCGCCGGCATGGGGGGCGGCACCGGTACCGGCGCGGCCCCGGTCATTGCCGAGGTGGCCAAGGAAGTGGGCGCCCTTACCGTGGGCGTGGTGACCAAGCCCTTCTCCCGCGAGGGGAAGCAGCGCCTTTCCAAGGCCGACGAAGGTATTCGCGAACTCAAAAAACACGTGGATTCGCTCATCGTTATCCCCAATGACCGGCTCATTGGCCTCGCCGGTAAGTCCATGTCGATCATCGATGCCTTCAAGCCGGCTGACGACGTGCTCCGCCAGGCGGTCCAAGGGATTTCGGACCTCATTACCACCAGCGGCTTCATCAACGTGGACTTTGCCGACGTGAAGGCGATCATGAGCGAGCGCGGCATGGCCATGATGGGTATCGGCATCGCGTCCGGCGAGAATCGGGCAGTGGAAGCCGCCCTGCGCGCCATCTCCAGCCCGCTGCTGGAAGAGGTGGACATCTCCGGCGCCAAGGGTGTCCTGGTGAACATCGCCGGTTCCTCCTCCATGACCATGGACGAGTTCGAGGCGGTGAACCGGTCCATCCACGAGAAGGTCCACGAGGACGCCAACATCATCATCGGCGTCAGCATCGACGAAACCCTGGGTGACCAGCTCAAGGTGACGGCTATTGCCACCGGCTTCGGCGACCGCTTCGACATGGAGAAGGCCCGCCAGGAGCTGAAGAACGTCACCCCCTTCGGCAAGGCCGAGGTGAACCGCGACATCCCGACTTTTGTCCGCAACCAGCAGACCCGCGAGTCCTCGCTTTCGCGGCAGAAGGCGTTCTTCATCGACGACGAGGACCAGTACGACATTCCGACCTTCCTGAGGAAGTCCGTCGACTAGCAGCATTTTCCGGCGTGCCGTTCGCTGGTCGCGGCCGGCACGCCGGAACAGTTCCGGTCTCTGCTTTCATTCCCCGGCTCCCCATTTACCCCCTCCAGGGGGGCCGGGTCTTTTTTTCCCTTTTTCCCTCTTCTCCCTTCGTGGTACCCTGATCCCCCATGTCGTGGAAAATCATCGAGAAAAACCGCCGTCTCCTGAGCCGGGAGGAGGGCTTTTCCCCCAAGCGGCGCGGTGGCAAACTGACCGTCTGCCTGGTCTACCCCAACCGTTATGCCGTGGGGATGAGCAACCTGGGATTCCAGTCGGTTCACGCCCTGTTGAACGAAGAGCCTGACATCCTCTGTGACCGGGCCTTCCTCCCCGATGCCGATGATCTGCGGGAGTATCGCAGGAACGGCACGAAGCTCCTCTCCCTGGAGTCGGGGGAGCCTCTCGGCTCCTATGACATCATCGCCTTTTCGGTTTCCTTCGAGAACGACTATCTGAACATCCCGGTCATCTTCGACCTGGCCGGCATTCCGTCCCTGGCATCGGAGCGGAGGCCCGCCCATCCCCTCGTTATGGCCGGAGGCGCGGCTCTGTTCCTCAATCCCGAGCCGGTGGCGGATTTTCTCGACCTGGTCTGCGTGGGGGAGGGGGAAGAGCTGCTCCAGCCGCTGCTGGAACTGACGCGGGCCGAGGGGATCGTCGAGCGGGAGTCTTTCCTTGCCCAGGCCGCGCGTCTGCCGGGGATCTATATTCCTGCCTTGTATGACGTGAGCTATGACGGCGTTCGCGTGGCTGGCCGCCGTGCGGGCCACGGGGCGCCGGAGCAGGTTGCCCGGTTGATGATGGCTGATCCTGACCGTCGGGAGAGCGTGTCCGGGATTTTGACGCCGGACACGGAGTTTTCCGACATGTACCTCATGGAGGTCTCCCGGGGGTGCCCCCGCGGATGCCGCTTCTGTGCGGCCGGGTTCATCTACCTCCCGTACCGCCAGCGCTCCCTTGATGAATTAAAGCGTCAGGCAGTGGAGGGACTGGCCCGTCGTGGGAAGATCGGCCTCGTGGGAGCAGCGGTTTCCGATCACCGGGACATCGGCGAACTCTGCCGGTTCATCCTTGAGCAGGGGGGGAAGGTGTCGGTCTCGTCCCTGCGGATCGACCGACTCGACGACGGCATGATCGAAGTGCTCAAGGCGAGCGGCCACAAGACGGTGGCCCTGGCCCCGGAGGGGGGCAGCCAGCGGATGCGTGACCTGGTGCGCAAGAACCTGACCGAAGAGCAGATTCTAGCCGCCTGCGACCTCCTGATCGGCCACGATATCCTGAACCTGAAGCTCTACTTCATCATCGGCCTCCCCACCGAAACCATGGACGACCTGGAGGAGATGGGAGCCCTGGTGGGAAAGGTTCGGGAGCGGGTCATCACCGCTGCCAAAAAGAACCGGCGCCTCGGCGAGATTGTCCTGTCGGTGAACCCCTTTGTCCCCAAACCGTTTACCCCGTTCCAATGGTGCGGCATGGAAGATACGGCCTCCCTGGAGAAAAAGCTCAAATACCTCCAGCAGGCGGTAGGGAAGCTGTCAAACGTCCGGCTCATTGCCGAGAGCCCCAAGGACGCCTATCTTCAGGCGCTCCTCTCCCGGGGCGACCGCCGGCTCTCGGCGTTTCTGCTCCGTTCCGCCGAACTGGGGAGCTGGAAACGGGCCGCCCGGGAGTTCGATGTCGACACCGATTTGCTCGTCTACCGAAACATTCCCCTTGACGAAACGCTGCCGTGGGACGTCATCGGCAGCGCCGGCGTCGACCGGCTCAGGCGGGAATATCTGGAGGCGTTCCCCCGCCGTGAGGCCGTTATCGTTTCTTGATCCTCTCCAGCCAAGGCAGATGGAGATCGCCGGGGGATGCATGGCGACGCTCGTCCTGACAGGCCTTTTGTCCTGAGCTGAGCCGTGAATAGACGCCGAGCGCCCACAGGGGAAAGAAGTGGCGGTACCCGTGGTAGCGCAGGTAAAAGACCCTCGGGAAACCGGTTCCGGTAAAATGTTTTTCCTCCCAGGTTCCCCATTGGTTCTGGTGGTCGAGCAGGTAGCGTACACCCCGCCGAACGGCCAAGCTGTTGACTTCTCCCGCGGCCATGAGCCCCAGCAGGCTCCAGGCCGTCTGGGACGGGGTGCTTGCCCCCTTGCCGGCCAGCGAAGGATCGTCATAGGAATAGCAGGTTTCTCCCCATCCACCGTCGTGGTTCTGGCATGACGCCAGCCAACCCACCGCCTTGCGGATATAGGGCTGCTGCATATCTTCACCGGCCTGCCTGAGGCCTGACAGCACCGACCAGGTACCGTAGATGTAGTTCACCCCCCAGCGGCCGAACCAGGCGCCGTTTTCTTCCTGTTCCGAGCGCAGGAACCCGATCCCCCGCGCGATGGGCGGAAACGTCCTGTCGAAACCGACCATGGAGAGGAGTTCGATGCAGCGTCCCGTCAGGTCAGATGTGCTCGGGTCGAGGAGCGCCCCATGGTCGGCGAACGGGATGTCGTTTAGGTAGTGGTAGTTGTTGTCGATGTCAAAGGCGGCCCACCCGCCGTCACTGCTCTGCATCCCGAGCACCCAGTTCACGCCGCGGGCGATCCGGTCGCGGTAGCGCTCATTCTCCAGCGCGCCGGCCCGCAGAAGCGACATGATGACCTTCGAGGTGTCGTCCAGGTCGGGGTAGAGGGTGTTCTCGAACTGGAACGCCCATCCACCCCCCTCCAGGTCGGGCACCTTCAGCGACCAGTCTCCGGGCGAGAGGATCTGCTGTGACAAGAGCCATTCAACAGCCTGTGTCGCCGCGGGGTGGCTCGCGGGCATGCCCGCTTCCATGAGCGCCGAAAGGCTCAGGCAGGTGTCCCAGATCGGGGAATTGCACGGCTGGCAGATGCTGCTGCTCCCTGTACCGTCCGCTGCCCCGTGGGCAGAGGGGGTGAGGGCAAAAGCCGCCGACATGCCGCTGTCAATGCACGTACCGTCTGTGCGGGGGGGGTCTGCTTCCTGCGGAGTCCGGTGCTGGAGCAGGTCGTCGATGGCCTGCAGTCCGCGAATATAGTCAGGGTCCCCTTCTCCGCAGCCGAGTACGCGAAGGGCCATGACCGCATAGGCCATGGCCGGGAAAATGGCGCCGATCCCGCCGCTGCCCTGCATGTGGGACCTGGTCCACTGTTCTGCTTCGGCAATGGCTTTCCGGTGCAGGGCGGAAGGAATGAATCGGTTGAAGCGCTTGAGCAGGCGGTCACAGATGATGAAGGCGTTTTTCCGCCAGTACCCCGGTTGAAAGCCGTCCAGGTGACGCAGTTTATCGGGCGGCGTGCTGAACAGCTCGGGGATCCCCTCCTCGGGCCGCAGTCGACACACGGGCTGCTTGGCGTAGAGCAGCAGCAGAGGGACAATGACGGTTCTCGACCAGTAGGATACTTTGCTCAAATGGAAGAAAAACCACTGGGGGAGAAGCACGATTTCCACGGGCATTGCCGGCGGGGTATGCCAGGGAATCTGACCGAACAGGGCCAGCAGGATGCGCGTGAACACATTGCATCTGGCCGCGCCGCCGAGGCTGAGGACCATGAGGCGCGCGCGTATCATGTGGGGTGCCTGGGGTGAATGCCCCAGCACCTTGAGGGCGAGATACGCCTTGACCGTGGCGCTGATGTTGGCGAATCCGTCCTCGGCGTAGAGGGGCCAGCCGCCGTCGGGCAGTTGCCGGTCCAGGAGATAGTTCTCCAGCCGCTTCCCCAGTTCCGGGGAAATCTCCCTGCCGAGGAACCGCTGAAGCATGATGTACTCAGACGGTATCGTAACGTCCGCCTCCAGCTCGAAAACCCAGTACCCCTCCGGGTTCTGGAGTGACAGGAGATACTGCTCCGCCTTTTTGACAGCCTGACGGCAGTGGACGGCCTTTCCCGTTATCTCTTTTAAGGGTGCGATGACGGTGCGTTCTTCCCCGGCCGGAGGTCCGGCTTTCTTTGTGCCGGCTATCACTGCAAATTTGTGGAGTATTCCCTTTGTCATTCGTGCCTCCTTTACCTGATCGGCAAGAAGATTAACCATGGTATCTTCAGTTAACAGTGTAAATAATATGGTAAAAAATTTTACGTGCCGAAGCCGACGAGCAGCCCGTCCACCAGCGTCTCTGCCTGGAGGGCCGCGTCCACCATGGGGAAGTCGGCAGAGTAAATACGCGATGTCACGACGCCATGAACGGCTGTCCATAACGTCTGTGCGAGAAGGTCAGCATCCATGGGGCGAAGCGTGCCAGCAGCCATAGCCTCTTCGACGGTCCGGAGAATATGAAAGTACGTGCGCCGTCCCATGCTATCCTTTTGCAGAAATTCCGTCGGCGAACCATAGACGACAGGGCTCGTGAAGAAGGCGACCTTGTAGTGGTCGGGATTCGCCAACCCGAACTCGATATAGCTCAGGAGGCAGAGACGCAACACCTGCAGCGGGTCGCTGTGGCCATTCGAGATGTCCTGGTAGCTCTGAAAAAGCTTGGCAAACAACTCTTCGCAGAGAGAGTAGAGGAGGTCGTCCTTGTCGCGGAAATAGAGGTAGATGGTTGTGGGGGAATGCTCGATTTTGGCCGCAAGCTTACGCATTGAGAACCGTTCGTATCCGATTTGGGCGAACAGTTCCCGGGCGGCGTCGAGAATCTCCTGACGAAAAAGAGCCTTGTGCTTTTGCCTGCGTTCTCGTAAGGTCATAACGCTTAACAGTGTTAATTGAACTTTACGCAAAATAGAGGATCAAGGGCAAGCTGTCAAGCGTTGAATGGATTGGAGGGCTGTGTGGCGCAGGACTATCGGCCGACGTTCGGGGGGAGGGGCTGACCATGTCAACCTACGTATCGCCCCGGAGCCTGACCACCAAGAGCGTCGAGGAGCTGAGACAACTGCGGGAGAAAATGCGCCGTCTCCTCTATTTCGGCCTGGAACCGGGGCTACGTCACTCTGGCCGCGGCACGGACCCTCTTGCCGAACCCCTCCTACCCCCCGGTCCAGGCGGCCCTGGATCTGGCATCCGAAGGCTCGTCGCTCTCTGTTCTGCACGGCTCCACAACGGATCAATCTTGTGCTGGCCCGTCCCCTTTCCCTGACGGTCAGGGGGGGGGCGGCGGTGCTTTTCGGCCGCCATGGTGACGCCACCTCCATCGTCGGCAGTCTGATCGTCGAGCAGGGTGCCATTGTTCTGGGAGGAATTGAGGTAAGATAACGGGCTTGCTTGCGCCCCTCAGGATTAAATGGAAACGCCGCACCCCGAGATGGGAGCGGCGTTTTTATGATTTGTTGCGCTCAGGAAGGGGTTTTGAATATTTTCCCGATTTATTAACGTGTTAGATGGGGGGTGGTCAAAACATTGACTGTTCCGTTTCAAAAAGCTGTCGATACGACAGCACATGATTCTTATCGGCCAACTCGCAAGATTCTTTAGCCCTTTCCATAAAAAAAGATTCTCCGCCCTCCCGATTTGATCCGACATTCCCGGTTTGTTTCTCGTAGGTCAACTGGCACAACGGTTGCAGATAGAGTGATGCGCGCGGAAAGCGCTTGAATTCACGACAGGAATTTCTCATGGCCAACATGGCGGTGGACGCAGTCGATCTCCAGCCTACAAAAAGCAATTCGGATATCTATATGGCTGTGGCGCTGATCGGCGTCCTGGCCCTGATGATCATCCCGTTGCCGGCGTTTCTGCTGGATCTGTTCCTGGCCGCCAACATAACCATTGCACTGGCGATTCTGCTGGTGGCCCTCTACACGCAGCAGCCCCTGGATTTCTCGGTATTCCCGTCGGTACTGCTGGTTACAACGCTCTTCCGGCTGGCGCTGAACGTGGCCGGCACCCGGCTCATTCTCCTCCACGGCAACGAAGGAGTCGATGCCGCCGGGCACGTGATCAAGGCCTTCGGCCAGTTCGTGGTCGGCGGCAACTACGTGGTCGGCGCGGTCATCTTCCTGATTCTGGTCATCATCAACTTCGTGGTCATCACCAAGGGCGCCGGCAGGGTGGCCGAGGTGGCGGCCCGCTTCACCCTGGATGCCATGCCCGGCAAGCAGATGGCCATTGATGCGGATCTCTCCTCGGGGCTCATCAACGAGAAAGAGGCCCGGCGCCGCCGGTCACGGGTGTCACGCGAGGCCGATTTCTACGGCTCCATGGACGGTGCCAGCAAGTTCGTGCGCGGCGACGCGGTCGCCGGCATCCTGATCATGCTGGTCAACATCATTGGCGGGTTCATTATCGGGGTCTGGCAGAACGGCATGCCCCTGGAGGCCGCCCTCTCGAACTACACGCTGCTGACCATCGGCGAGGGGCTCGTGGCCCAGATTCCGGCACTCATCATCTCCACTGCCGCCGGTATCATCGTAACGCGCTCGGCCGACGAGAAGAACTTCGGCCACGAGATTTCGGGCCAGTTCCTCAACTATCCCAAGGCGTTCTATGTCTCCTCGGGGGTTCTCTTCGCCTTCGGCCTCATCCCGGGGCTTCCCCATGTGGCCTTCTTCCTCCTGTCCGGAGCGGCCTACATGGCGGGCAGGCTGGCCAAGGAGAGAGCCCAGGTGGTGGAGGACGACCTCATGACGCTGCCGGCACCGGCGGAGACCGGGGAGTCCGGCGACCAGGCCGGCGCCATCCGCCCTCTGGACATGCTGGAGCTGGAGGTCGGGTACGGTCTCGTCCCCATGGTGGATGCGGCCCAGGAAGGCGAGCTTCTGGAGCGGATTCGCTCGATTCGTCGCCAGTATGCCCAGAAGATGGGATTCGTGGTGCCTCCGGTCCACATCCACGACAACCTGCAACTCAAGCCCCACGAGTACAACATCCTCATCAAGGGTGCCAAGGTCGGCGGCGGCGAGATGGCCGGGCAGTACCTGGCCATGGATTCGGGAGCCGTTTCCATGCCGGTCGAGGGCGTCCGGACCACGGAGCCGGTATTCGGGCTCCCCGCAATCTGGATCAGGCCCGAGCTGAAGGAGCAGGCACAGCTGGCGGGCTACACCGTGGTGGACAGCACCACCATCATCGCCACGCACATCAGCGAGATCATCCGCAAGCATTCCCACGAAATGGTGGGGCGCCAGGAGCTCCAGCAGCTGCTTGACAACCTTTCCTCCTCCTTCCCCAAGGTTGTGGAAGACCTTGTGCCGAACCTGCTGAACCTGGGAACCGTGCTGCGTGTCGTCAGGAACCTGCTGCGGGAAGGGGTTTCCATCCGCGATCTGCGGACCGTGCTGGAGACCCTGGCCGACTACGGCGGGCTTACCAAGGACCCGGACACCCTGACCGAGTTCGTCCGCCAGGGACTGGGCCGCTCCATCGTGGAGCAATACAAGCGGGACGACGACACCCTGTGTCTCATCAGCCTCGACCGTCGGGTCGAGGAGGTCGTGGCCGAGGCGATCCAGCCGTCGGATCAGGGGAGCTACCTGGCCATCGAACCCAATACGGCCCAGCTGATCCTCTCCGGGATTCGGCAGGAGATGGAAAAATTCAACCAGATCGGAACCCAGCCGGTACTGCTGGCTTCGCCGTCCATCCGGCGGCATGTCAAAAAGCTCACCGAACGGTTCGTGCCCAATCTGGTGGTTCTGTCGCACAACGAGGTGCCGTCAGGCATAAAAATCCAATCGTTAGGGGTGGTGACGCTCAATGCTGGTTAAGACTTTCGAAGCGGTGGATATGTCCGAAGCCCTCCGGATGGTGAAGGCCGAACTGGGGCCCGACGCCATGATCATTTCTTCCAAGAAGGAGCGGAAGAAAGGTTTCTTCGGCTTCTTCAGCAAGCCCGTGATCAAGGTGACGGCGGCCCTTGAGGTGAAGCCGCGCCAGCCGGCGCCCAATCCCTACCGGGAAGCCCAGGAGCAGCACCTCTCGGCCAAGGAGATGCTGGAGAACTCCATGCTGGCCCCCCTGGCCCGCGAGCTGAAAGACCTGCGCCTGAAGGTGGAGCAGATGACGCGCCAGGAGGCGGAGGCCAAGGCCAGGGCCGCCGAGGCGCAAAGTCGCGAGGAAAGTGCCGCTGCCGCAGAGGCTCAGGCACCGGCTGCCCGTGAGTTCAATCCGCGCTCCATTCCCAAGCAGGACCTGGAAGAGATGAAGAAGATCCTCTTCAAGACCCTGGCCGCAAAGGAAGCGGGGGCGGAGCAGTCCGCCGAGAAAGCAGAGGCAGATCCGGCGCCGGCCAAGGCACCTCAGGCCGAAATCGAAAAGGCATCCGGCGGCATCAAGGCGGCGCTCCGGGTGGTGGTGACCGAACTCCATCGCAAGGGGCTTGAGCGGGGCGCCATCAGGGCCGTCATGGACCACCTGAAGCCGGAGGCCCGCAAGGGAGGGACCGTGGAGACGATCCGTTCGTTCCTGCCCCAGGCATTCAAGAGCGCCATCAAGTGCTCCGGCCCCCTGACCGTCAAAAAGAACGGCCCGCGGATCATCGCCCTGGTGGGACCGACAGGGGTCGGCAAGACGACCACCATCGCCAAGCTGGCCGCCCACTACGCCCTGCGCGAAGGGCACCGGGCCGCCCTGATCACCATCGACAACTTCCGGGTGGGAGCCGTGGAGCAGTTGAAGACCTACTCGCGCATCATGGGCGTGCCGGTGGAGGTGGCTGCCACCGCGGCGGAACTGGAGGCGGCAATCGAACTCCACTCCGACAAGGAGCTGATCCTGATCGATACGGCAGGCCGCAGCCACAAGGACAGCGAGAAGATCGAAGAACTCAAGGGGTTCCTGGAGTCGCGCTTCGCCATTGAGATTCACCTCTGTCTGGCAGCCACCACCAGGGATCGGGAGGTGGTGGAAATTGTGGAGCGGTTCGGCGTTTTGCCGGTTTCCCGCGTGATCTTCACCAAGCTGGACGAGAGCGAGAGCTATGGCAGTATCGTTAACGCGCATCTGCGGACCAAGTTCCCGCTTTCCTACTTCACTACCGGGCAACGGGTGCCCGAAGATCTGGAGATTGCAACTCCCGGCAGGCTTGCCGGGCTGGTTTTGGGGGAGAGTAAGCAATGAACCTCGCAGCGACAACGGGTGACCAGGCTGACAGCCTCCGTCAGCTTGCCACTTCCGTGAAAAAACAGCGCAAGACAACGAAGGCCTCTGCCGGCGAAGGCCAGAACCAGAAGGGGGTTCGGGTCATCTCCGTGACCAGTGGCAAGGGCGGAGTCGGCAAGAGCAACGTGGTGGTGAACCTGGCCCTTGCCCTTGCCCGGCGCGGCAAGAAGGTTCTGGTCATCGATGCCGACCTGGGGCTCGGCAACATCGACGTGCTGATCGGCATTGCCCCCGATCATACCCTGAACGATGTCTTCTCCGGCAAGAAGCGCCTTGACGAGATCATAACCGAGGGTCCCGGCGGCATCCGTGTCATCCCGGCCGGCTCCGGGCTGCCCGACTTCACTTCCCTGGGGCTCCAGGAACGGGTGAAGATCATGGATGAACTGGACGCCCTGGAAGAGGATTTCGACATTCTCGTCATTGATACCGAGGCCGGCATATCGGACAACGTCACCTACTTCAACAGCGCCTCCCAGGAAATCGTGGTGGTGGTTACCCCCGAGCCGACCTCCATAACCGACGTCTATGCCCTGATCAAGCTCCTGGCGACACGCCATTCGGAACGCTACTTCAAGGTTCTGGTCAACATGGCCCGGGATACGGACGACGCCCTGCAGGTGTTTGCCAAACTGTCGAACGTGACGAGCCGGTTTCTTGACATCTCTCTCGATTACCTCGGATGCGTTGTGCGCGACGATGCCGTCCTGGAGGCGGTGAAGAGCCAGAAGCCGGTGCTGGAGCTGTGCCCCGATTCGGCTGCGGCCGGCTGCTTCACCACGCTGGCGCGGCGCATCCTTGAAAACAGCGGCGAGCGGCGCGTGAAGGGGAACGTCCAGTTCTTCTTCCGGCGCTTCCTCGGCGCCCCGGTGGAGAGCCTATGAACTGCATGCTGAAGGCATACGAGCAGGAGGCCCAACGGTCGGTGGCCCAGACCCGCGACGAGCTCATCGTTAACCATCTTCCACTGGTCAAATTCCTGGTCGGGCGGATCGCATCCCAGCTTCCCCCGCATCTGGACCAGGAAGACCTCATGAGCGCGGCGATCATTGGTCTGATCACCGCTGCGGAGCGCTTTGACCCGACCCGGGGCGTACAGTTCAAGACTTTTGCCGAGCAGCGGATCCGGGGAACCATTATCGATGAACTCCGTTCCCAGGACTGGCTGACCCGGTCTCTGCGGGACAAGTTCAAGAAACTGGAGAAGGAATTCGTGCTCCTGGAGCACCAGTTGGGGCGCAATCCCACCAGCGATGAGGTGGCCACCGCCCTCAAGATGAGTGTGGACGAGTATTACCGGATGCTGGAGGAGATCCATCTCCTCTCCTTCGTCAGTCTGGATGAGTCCTGGGAGGACGACGACGGCAGCCCCTTCGGGCTTCTGGATATCCTGGCCGACACCTCCATCGAGAACCCCCAGAGCCAGCTCATGGCGCGCCAGATGCTCGATTCGCTCACCGAGTCCATTGAGTCGCTTCCCGAAAAGGAACGGTTGGTCATTACCCTCTACTACTACGAGGAACTGAACCTGAAAGAAATCGGCGCCGTGCTGGAGCTGTCGGAGTCGCGCATCTCACAGCTTCACAGCCAGGCCATCGTGCGGCTGCGGGCCAAGATGAAGAACATGAGGTAGGGGCGGCACCCCCCTGGAGGATACTCTATGAACAGCGGCATCTATTCGGCACTTTCCGGCAACATCGCAGCCATGAAGCGGCTCGACGTCCTTTCCAACAACCTGGCCAACGTGAACACCCCCGGCTTCAAGAAGGACCGGATGACCTTCGAAAGCCTCCTCCAGGCCGCCGGCAAGGCCCCCCAGGCCGGCACCACCGACGCTCCGGTCTACTCAGAAACCGCATTTTTCACCGACCATTCCCGCGGCTCGGTCTCCCAGACCGGCAATACGTTCGATCTGGCCATCGACGGTGACGGGTTCTTCGTGGTCAATACCCCCGAAGGGAAGGCGTACACCCGGCAGGGAAACTTCAAGCTCGACGCAACGGGCAAGCTGGTAACCGCAGACGGTTACGAGGTTTCGGGCGGCGGCCCCATCGTCATCAACGGGAGCCGGGTGGATATCAGCGCCAGGGGGGAAGTCCTGGTGGACGGCAGCCCGGTGGGAACTTTGGAAGTGGTTGATTTCCCCAAACCCTATGCGCTCCAGAAGAACGGCAACGCCCTCTTCGTGCCCGCCGATCCTCAGGCCGTGCCGCAGCCCGTACAGGGTGAGCCGGTGCGCCAGGGCTACCTGGAGCTGTCGAACGTGAGTGCCATCCAGGAGATGGTCCAACTGATCGAGACCCAGCGTTTCTTTGAAATGTGCTCGAAGGCGGTCAAGGCCTACGACGATATGGCCGGCAAGGCAGCCAACGAGGTTGGGAAAGTCTAGCAACCGGGGCTTCTTGCCGCTCCGCCGGCCAGAGCCCCATAACAAACGGAGGTAACACATGATTCGCGCATTGTGGACGGCGGCCTCAGGGATGCAGGCCCAGCAGACGAACATCGACGTCGTCGCCAACAACCTGGCCAACGTCAACACCGCGGGCTTCAAGAAGAGCCGTGCCGATTTCCAGGATCTCATGTACCAGAACCTGAAAACCTCCGGCGCCCCATCCACGAGTTCCACCCAGGTGCCGAGCGGCATCCAGATCGGCCTTGGCGCCAAGCTGGCCGCGGTGACGAAGCTGTTCAGCGAGGGGAACATCAACCAGACCGGCAATGAGCTCGATATCGCCATTGAGGGGGACGGCTTCTTCCAAGTCCAGATGCCCGACGGCACCACGACCTACTCCCGCGCCGGATCCTTCAAGCGCGACGACCAGGGCAGGGTGGTCACTTCCGACGGCTATCCCATGCTCCCCGAGCTGGTGGTGCCCAGTAACGCCACCTCCATCAGCGTTGGCAACGACGGCACCGTGTCGGTCACCCAGGCGGGCCAGACGTCGCCCACCAATATCGGCAATATCCAACTGGCTACCTTCTCCAACCCGTCGGGGCTCACCGCCCTCGGGCGCAACCTCTTCCAGGAGTCGGATTCCTCGGGCACTCCCACCACCGGCACCCCGGGGCAGAACGGGATCGGCACCCTGGCCCAGGGCTTCCTGGAGATGAGCAACGTGAGCGTCATGGAAGAGATGGTGAACATGATCGTGGGGCAGCGGGCCTACGAGGTCAACTCCAAGGCGGTCCAGGCCGCCGACGAGATGCTCCAGCAGGCCAATAACCTGCGCCGGTAAGGATGAACCGTGAACGGTAAACAGTTGGCAAAGGGACGATCAGTGGTGATGCGCGCTGCAGCGATAGCCTTCTTCGTCTGCATGATGGGCATCGGGGTCGCGTTCGCAACCACCGGGACCCAGGTGGTCAAGGAAGCCGGGCTCCGGAGCGTGGTTGCCGAATACGTGCGGGAGCGGACCGCCGGTTTGGGGGTCGAGACGGAGATCCGTAAGATGGCTCCCATTGGTGATCTGAAACTGCCGGCGGGGGCGGTTACCTACGAAGTTCAGGCGCCCCGCTCCTGGGAAGGGTGGGGTCGGGCCAACCTGGCCCTGATCGTCAGAGTCGACGACCGGGTGCAGCGGAATATCCCCGTGACCGTCGACGTGGAAGCTCTGGCGGATGCGGTGGTTGCCGCCCATCCCCTAGCACGGGGAGACATTATCACCAGCGATGATGTGACAGTGCAGAAGCGGGATATCTCTTCGGTCAACGGCAGGGTGTACCGGAGTGTCGACGAGGTGGTGGGCAAGCGCGTCAAGAATGCGGTCCGGGCCAATACCCCCCTGAGCGGCGCAAGCCTTGAAAAGGTGCCCCTGGTGAAGAGCGGCCAACTGGTTACCATCATCGCCGAAAGCCCCGCCCTGCGCCTTACGGCCACCGGCAAGGCTCGGGGCAACGGCGCCGAGGGAGATATTATCAAGGTCCAGAATATGGGGTCCTTGAAGGAGATCCCCGCGCGGGTGATCGATGTGGGCACCGTGCAGGTGGATTTCTAGGGGGAAACGAGCCTTTTTCGCCGCGACGGCGTCAGGTTGAGGGTTTGCTTGTCAGGACGAAAAATTTCGTTTCTGACGGGGAGTGAGGAGATACGTCAGTGAAACGATTGGCCATGTCAATAATCTGTCTCGCTTTGGCCGGGTGCGCCGTGGAAAAGACCGAGGTGCGGACACCGACCTTTGACGAACAGCTCCGGCCGGCCCCGCCCAGCTATGCCAACGGCTCCATCTGGCAAGCGTCCACCACCGGCCTTGCCGTCGATCACAAAGCACGCAGCCGGGGCGACATCATCACCGTTCTGATCGTCGAGCAGGCGAGCGCCAGCAAAGAGGCCACCACCGACACCGAGCGCAAGGCCGAGGTGTCGGCCAGCGTCCCCTATCTCATGGGGCTGGAAAAGAGCTCAACCCTTTTCAGCAAGCTGACCAACGCCAATCCCAACAACCTGCTCGGGGCCAGCACCAACTCCAAGTACGAAGGGAGTGGCGCCACCACCCGCAAGGAAAACCTGCTGGCAACCATGACGGCCAAAATTACCGATGTCCTTCCCAACGGCAACTTCCTGATCGAAGGCCGGCGTAACGTGAAGGTTAACAACGAAGACCAGATCCTGGTTCTCCAGGGAACCATCCGCCCCCGGGACGTATCTCCGGACAACACCATCAGCTCGACCATGATCGCCGACGCGCGGATTTCCTACACCGGCAACGGCGTCATCAGCGACCGGCAGCGGCCGGGGTGGCTTATGAATATTCTGGATTATATCTGGCCCTTCTAGTGGAGGGAAACGCGCCTTTTGCGCAATCCCGGCGTTGGTCTCCGGGTTCGCTTGTGCGGCGTACCGAGGGGTACGCCTCCGCGCGAATCCTCGACCGCCTTGGCCTTGCACAAAAATCGCGTTTCCTGAGTTGACAGTGATTTGGAAAAAACCATGACCAAAAAAATCATCTGCATAGTGGCACTTCTTCTGACCCTTCCCCAGTTGGCCCTGGCGATCAGGATCAAGGATATCGCCAGTTTTGACGGGGTACGGGACAACCAGCTCATCGGCTACGGCCTCATCGTGGGCCTGAACGGTACGGGCGACAGCGACCAGACCAAGTTTCCGGTCCAGTCTCTGGCCAACGTGCTGGAGCGGATGGGCATCACCGTGAACCGCGACGACATCAAGGTGAAGAACGTGGCCGCGGTCATGGTGACCGCCGAGCTTCCCCCCTTCTCCAAGCAGGGGACCAGGGTGGACGTGCTCGTCTCATCCCTGGGAGACGCCAAGAGCCTTGCCGGCGGCACGCTGCTCATGACCCCCCTCAAGGGAGCCGACGGCCAGGTCTATGCCGTGGCCCAAGGCGGACTGCTGACCAACTCTTTCTCCTACGGCGGCCAGGCGGCAACGGCCCAGAAAAATCACCCCACGGCCGGCCGGATTCCCAACGGAGCGCTGGTGGAGCGGGAGTTGCCCAACGTTCTGGCGGACCGGTCGCAACTGCGGCTCAACCTGCACCAGCCGGATTTCACCACTGCCACGCGCATCGCCCGGGCGGTCAATGAGCAGTTCAAGGCCGGCGTAGCCAGCTGCAATGATCCCGGTTCGGTCATGATCTCCCTCCCCGACGCCTACCAGGGGCGGGTGGTGGAATTCGTCGCCGACATGGAGCGCCTCGATGTTCGCCCCGATAATCCGGCGAAGGTGGTCCTGAACGAACGAACCGGCACCATCGTCATCGGCGAGAACGTCCGCATCGACACCGTTGCGGTCTCCCATGGCAACCTGACTCTCCTGATCAAGGAAACGCCGAGGGTTTCCCAACCCCAACCCCTGAGCCGCACGGGCGAAACCGTCGTCGTGCCCCGTACCGGGATCAAGGTTTCCGAGGAAAGCGGCGGACTGGCCGTGTTGCGCGAGGGTGCCAGCATCGGTGACGTGGTGCGCGCCCTCAATGCCCTGGGGGTGACGCCGCGGGACCTGATCGGCATTCTCCAGGCAATCAAGGCTGCCGGGGCCATGCAGGCAGAACTGTCGGTCATCTGACACCTGTCCTTGACTATACAGTATTTGCTGCACGAGAGGGCGCCCGCGGGTGCCCTCTCGTGCAGTTTGGCACATAACATGCTGTCCTCAGAACAGGGCCGGTAAGGCTAAAGTTTTTCAGAAGTTGGCCGATAGGTGAATCATGCGTACAAGTATGCCGACCGAAACTCTCATGTCAGACGCCGAAACGGCACGCGTCCAGCAACTGGCTTCCCGGGCCGGGAAGGCCGAGCAGGAACGGATGGCGGCAAAGAAGGTGGCCCGGGAGTTCGAGGCCGTATTCGTCGGCATGATGCTCAAGTCCATGCGCGACACCGTGGGCAAGGATGACCTCACCGGCGGCGGCAGGGGCGAAGAGATATTCCGCTCCATGCTCGACCAGGAGTATGCCACGGCCTGTGCGGCGTCGGGCGGGCTCGGTCTGGCCCCCCTCATCGAGCAGCAGCTCCTTCCCCACGAAACGCAACCCTCCGTGGTGCCGGCGGCCAAGCCGGACGCGGATAAAAAGGCCGGTGCCCGATAGCCATGCTGATTGATAACGATATCGTATCCCTTTCCAGCGTGGGGGCGCTTCCCGTTGCACCGCCGAAGGCGGACGCGGGGCAAGCAGCAGCGGCCGGAACGACGCCGGTAGCGGAGCGGGTAGAGCTCTCCATCGGCAAGTCGGCCATTGACAGCCTGAAGGATGCGGCCGGCAACGGCGAGTCATTCCGTGCCGAGCGGGTAGCGGAGGTCAGGCAGCAGATGATCGAAGGGGCGTACCGGGTCGACGCCCGCTCGGTGGCGATGCGCATGATAGGAACGAACGTTTAGCGAGAGGAGAAGCAGGGGATGGACAAAGGACTGTCACGGCTTGTTGAGCTTCTGAACGCCCGGGGGGCGAGCATGGAGGAAATGGTCAGGCTGCTGGAAGAGGAACGCGCGAGCATCGTGGCGCTCCAGGCCGAGCGACTCCAGGCCGCGGTCGAGCAAAAGGTGCAGGTGGCGGCTCACATGGAGGAACTGGATGACGACTGCCGCCGGGTCATTGCCGACGAAGCCCGTGTCAGGGGCTTGGGTGAGGCAACCCTGTCACCCCTCCTGACCGGAACCCCCTCGCCAGAGAAGACAGAGCTTGCCGGACTCCAGACCAGGCTGTCAACCCTTGCCCAGGAGATTAAGGGAATGATTGCCGATAACCGACGGCTGCTCGAAACTTCGATGGTTACGGTGGGCAGGTCCCTTGCATTTTTCCAGAGCCGGTTGACGGTTGCCGAGACGTACGGCAATTCCGGCTCCATGGTGGAACGTTCCTCTGGCGGCATCCTCCGGAAGGAGATCTGACATGAGTATCCTGAGCCTTCTCGATATAGCCAAATCGGGCATCACCGCTCAGCGTCTCGCTCTCGAGGTCACAAGCGAGAATATCACCAACGTGAACACGCCCGGCTATTCGAAGCAGACCACCGTCTTCACCACCGCCACCGTTTCACAGGAGCGGGGGTTCCCCCTCGGCAACGGGGTAAGGGTCGCGGAAATCCAGCGGGCCTATGACGACTTCCTCCAGATGCAGCTCAAGTCCGAAAGCACCACCAAGGGGTGGAGCGACACGGTGCTTGCCTCCATGACGCGAGCCGAGCAGCTTTTCAACGAGTTCACCACCGATGGCCTGGGCAAGTCGCTGCAGGATTTTTTCAGCGCCTGGCAGGATCTGACCGCCAACCCCCAGGGCCAGCCCGAGCGGCAGGCGATCCTGGCGCGGGGGCAGCAGCTTGCTGACCAGTTCAAGCGGGTCAACAGCTACCTCAATGACATCAGGACCGAGGCAAATCAGTCCCTGGAAGGGGTTACCGCCGACGTCAACGATAAGCTGCGGAAGATCGCCTCCCTCAACGAGCAGATCAAGCAGATCGAGATTCAGGGCGCCCGGGCCAATGAGCTGCGCGATCAGCGCGACCTGGCCGTGCGCCAGCTCGCCGAAAAGGTCGGCATCACGTACATGGAGCAGACCGACGGCACCCTTAGCGTGAGCCTCTCCCTCGGCCAGCCGCTGGTTCTGGGTAAAGATGCGGCAGTCCTTTCGCTGCAGCCCGATGCGGCGAATTCGGGCTTTTACAGGATCTACTCCACTGCTCCGGGCGGCACTACCGCCGTGGACATCAGCTCCATCGTGGGGGGGCCGGGTAACAGCCAGGGTGAAATGGGGGGGACGCTCCAGGTCCGTGATTCTCTGGTGAACGGCTTTCTCTCCGATCTCGACGAACTGGCCTATACGCTGGCAACTGAGGTGAATGCGGTGCATTCCAGCGGTTTCGGCCTCACCGGTTCCACAGGCCTCGACTTCTTCTCCACGCCGGCGACCATGGCGGGATACAGCGGGCTGGGCGGGATATCCGTCGCCATCACCAATAGCAACGACATTGCCGCCGCCAATTCCGATCCCTCTGTGGGAGGGTCCGGCAACAACACCAATGCCAAGGATATCGCCTCCCTGTTCGACAAGATCCTGCCCCTGTCGGGCGGAAACATGACCCTCAGCGGTTTCTACAACTCCCTGGTGGGAAAGGTGGGCGTGTCGGTCCAGAATGCAGAGCGTAGCGCGACGCTGTCCGAGGGCGTCCTGAAGCAGCTGGACAATCTGCGTGAATCCCAGTCAGGGGTCTCTCTGGATGAGGAACTGGCAAACCTCATCAAGTATCAGAAGGCCTTCGAGGGGGCCGCAAAACTCATCAATACGGGGACCGAGATGATGGACGTCATCCTCGGGCTCGTTCGATAGGACGGTGCCATGAGAGTTACACAAAACACCACGGCAAACCTGGTTCTCAACAGCCTCCAGACGATCCGGCGGAGGACCGAGGAGCTGGAGCAGCAGGCCGCCACCGGCGTGAAGATCAGCGCGCCGGGGGACGATCCGGTCACCGCGCAGCAGATTCTCCACATGAAGTCGCTCATGGCGGCAGGGGACCAGTATTCGCGCAATATCTCCAACGGCATTTCCTGGCTCTCCATGACCGAGGCAGCCATGGACGAGATGGGGAACGTGCTCACCCGGGCCAAGGAGCTGACGGTGCAGATGGCCAACGCCACCAGCGACGCCAAGGCCCGGGAATCGGGCATGAACGAGATCGTCCAGCTCCGCAATCAGCTCATTCAGCTCGGCAATACCCAGCTCAACGGTCGCTACGTGTTCGGAGGATTCAAGAACGACACCCCTCCCTTCGATTCAACGGGCGCGTTCAACGGCACCGATGACAGCATTACCATCGAGATCGACCGGGGGGCCTTCGTGCCGATCAACTACTCCGGCGGCGAACTGCTCAGGGGGGGGACTCCGCCGGGCTCCACCGGCACAGATATTATCGGGGTGTTCGACAACCTGATCACCGCTTTGGGTGCAAACGACCAGACCGCCGTCCAGGCGGAACTGCCGAACCTGGAGGATGCCCTTTCCCAGGTCCTGTCGACCCGCACCGATCTCGGCGCCCGCATGAACCGGCTCGAAGGCCAGAAGAACGTCATCGAGGAGATGAAGTTCAGTCTCACAAAAGTCCTCTCCGACAAGCAGGATGTGGACTTCATGCAGGTCATCAGCGACCTGACCAAACAGCAGACGGCTTTTCAAGCTGCAATCGCGGCGTCGGGAAAAATTTCACAGATTTCACTTCTTGACTACCTCTCGTAGGGGGAAGGGCGCCAGGAGGGCGTATGTTAGTACTGACCAGAAAAATGGGAGAAGTAGTCACCATCGGCGATTCCATCAGGATCAAGGTGGTGGAGATGAAGGGAAACCAAGTGCGGCTCGGCATCGAGGCCCCCAACGACATGCGCATCTACCGTGAGGAAATCTACCTCAAGGTTCAGCGCGAAAACCAGATCGCCGCTTCATGGAGTCTGGCGGACCTGGAGAAGGCGGTAACCTGCCTCGTCGCGGACGGGAAGGAGTAATAACGTGAACGTGACCACCACGCGCTTCGGCGAGATAGCAGTTGAAGAGGCGAAAATCATCACCCTCCCCGACGGGATGCTCGGATTCTCCGAAAAACGCTTTGTGCTGCTCACCCCGCAAAACATAACACCCTTTTGTTGGCTCCAGTCGGTGGAAAACCCGGAACTGGCCTTCGTGGTGGTAGACACCAAGGAGTGTGCGCCGGACTATGCGGTGAAGCTCACCGCCGAGGAGAGCGAAAAGCTCTGCGTGAACGCCGGCGATGAGGTGGTGTTGTTGGCGGTCGTGACCATGGCCTCCGACCCCTTCGATATCACGGTCAACCTCCAGGGGCCCATCGCTCTCAACCCGAAGCGGATGCTTGCCAAGCAGATCGTCCTGGAGGGGAGCAGGTATACCACCAAGCATCCCTTCTTTGATCAGGCCGCCAGGAGCAAGGCGCCCGGCAAGAGGAACGCGTCCGGCGAGGTTACGGCGGCGTGATCTGATAACCGGCTGTAATCTTTGAACTGCCTTCCTGTTGTTCACGGGAAGGCAGTTTTTTGCGAAAAAAAATGAGGGCACAGTGATTTTTTTCTAAAGCTTTTCCGGCTGCCGCCGATACATGAACTAAATGGCGGCGCTTCGCACGCTGACCGAAGATGAAAGCTGAAAGACGGGGCGTGAACGGCAACCGCGTCGGGCCCGGGCGGGCGCCGGCAACGTCAAGGCTTTCGGCTCACACACCAAGGGGTAAGGAAACCCCGAATCACACTCAAGGAGGAAGTACACCATGGCACTCACAGTCAACACCAACGTCGCATCCATCAACGCCCAGCGGAACCTCAACGTAACTCAGCTCGCACTCGGCAAGTCCCTCGAGCGCCTCTCCTCCGGCTACCGGATCAACCGCGCCGGTGACGACGCCGCCGGTCTGGCCATCTCCGAGAACATGAGAGCCCAGGTCCGCTCCATGAACCAGGCCGTCCGTAACGCCAACGACGGCGTGTCGCTCGTGCAGACCGCTGAAGGCGCGCTGAACGAGGTCAGTAACATCCTGGTCCGGATGAGGGAGCTCGCCACCCAGGCCGCTACCGGTACCGTTTCTTCCGAGCAGCGTGGTTACATCGACTCCGAGTTCCAGGCCCTCAAGGGCGAGATCGACCGGATTGCCAGCTCCAGCGAGTTCAACGGCGCCAAGCTGCTGGACGGCACCTCCGCCACCTACTCGTTCCAGGTCGGCTCCCGCAACACCGGCAATGATGTGATCTCTGTCTCCATCAGCGCCGCCGGCGCCAGCTCCATCGGCGTGGGAACCTCCAGCGTCACCGGCAACAACGGTGCCGCCGCCAAGGCCGCCCTTGATCAGATCGACTCGGCAATCGCGAACGTGTCGAGCATCCGTGGTACCCTGGGTGCGGTCCAGAACCGCCTCCAGTCCACCATCAACAACCTCCAGGTGTCGGTGGAGAACCTCTCCGCCGCCGAATCCCGGATCCGCGACGTTGACGTTGCTTCCGAGACCGCAGCCCTGACCCGTGCCCAGATCCTGACCCAGGCCGGCACCGCCATCCTGGCCCAGGCCAACCAGACCCCGCAGTCGGCCCTTTCGCTCCTGCGTTAATTCCGACTGGCAGTCCAGGTCATGCAAAGGGAGGGAGGCAAATGCCTCCCTCCCTTTCTTTGTGCCTGAGGCGTACGTTGTCCCGCACCTACTTCTTCCGCAGCGTTCCTTGTCGATAATCTGACTTTTACTGCGCCGTTCCCTTGCCGGTTCGGTCGGTTTTTTGACTCCTTCAGTCACTCGTCACTAAAGTTTTTCCCGGTCAGGTCGATACGTATAAGCGGGGGTAGCACCCCGGCAGGGTGATGCACTCACGGCAAGGGGCTGCGCGGCTTGGAAGCGCCATACTCCTTCCCCGGAAGCGTTTTTTTGCCGTACTGTTCAAGGTGGAGCCGGTTTTGCATCTCCGGTTCCCGAGGAGGAAACGCACATGGCAAGCGTATCGTTTGGCGGATTGGCAACGGGACTGGACTCAAATACGCTCATTTCCCAGCTTATGTACCTGGAGCGCGCACCCGAGCGGATCCTGGAGAGCAAGAAGAGCACGATCAGCAGCCAGATCGATGTCTATACTCAGGTCACGAACCTGCTGAATTCGTTCAAGACCCTGGCTGCCGGGATGAATACCGCCACAGGTTTCATGGGCAAGACCACGTCAGTGGGGGACAGTACGGTCGCGACGGCCACGTCGTCCAGCATCGCATCGCCGGGCAGCTTTAACCTGACGGTAACCTCCCTGGCAAAGAACGAGCGGCAGGTTGTTGACCAGGGATATGCCTCGGCAGACGCGCTCAATTTCAAGACCGGCACCTTCACCATCAGTGGAGTAGCCACTCCCATCACCATTGCCGAAGGCCAGAACTCCCTTCAGGGGATCGCCTCGGCCATCAATGCTTCCGGTGCGAACGTGACCGCGTCGATTATCAACGACGGTTCGGCGAATCCCTACCGGCTTGTTATCACCGGCAAGGACACGAACAATTACACCCTGAACTTCTCTGGGCTCACCGGCGATCCGGCCAGCGGCACCGCCTATGCCACGCCCACCATCACCAAGTCGGGTCCGGCCTACCAGGCGGGAGCGGCTGCCAGTTTCTCCGTAAACGGCATCGCCATTACCAAGACCTCCAACATCGTCACCGACGTAATCCCGGGCGTGACTCTCACCCTGCTCAAGGAGGGGGGGGCAACCACCACGGTGACCGTGGGGAACGACACATCCGGGGTCACCAAGAAGATCAACGACTTCGTCGGCGCCTACAACGCAGCCATGTCGCAGATCAACAAGCAGTCCGAATACAATGCGACTACCAAGAAAGGAGGGGTCCTCTCCGGGGACTCTACCCTCCGCAGCGTGAAGACGCAGCTCCAGAATGTCCTGACCACTCCCGTGGCAGGGATAACCGGCAAATACTCCACCCTGGCCAATATCGGCATTACCACCGACCGGTCCAACGGCACGCTCACCGTTGACGCGACCAAGCTTGCCGATGCACTGGGCAGCAATTTCAACGATGTGGTGGAGCTGTTCACGAAAAACGGCGGCGTCTCCAACCTGGACACGGAAGAATATGGCGTTGCCGAGCAATTCAGGAAGGTCATCGATCGCTTTACCCATGCCTATGAGGGGCCGTCCTCCACTGCCAACGGCATCATTTCGAGCCGGGTGCGGGGGCTCAACGACACCATCAAGAGCATCGACGACCAGATTGATGCCATGGAAGTGCGGATGGGACGCAAGGAAGAGGCCCTGAAAAAGCAGTTTACCGCCATGGAAACCCTTGTCAGCAGTCTCACAACGCAGGGGAATTCGCTTATAAATTACCTGTACGGGTCATAGCGATCGCACGAGTCACAACCAGGAGGAACAGGAATGCTGACCCCTTTCAACCAGTACCAGAACACCCAGGTCGGGACTGCCAGCCCGGAAAAGATCCTGATCATGCTCTATGACGGCGCCATCAACTTTTCGAAGATCGCCCTCGAGCGGATGGAGAAAAAAGATCTCGCCGGTAAGGGAAAGTACATCAGCAAGGCCCAGGCAATCGTTTCCGAACTGATGAATACCCTCAACCATGACGTGGGCGGCGGCATCGCCCAGCGCCTCGAGCAGCTTTATATCTATGTCATCGATGAGTATATCAACGCCAACATCAACAATTCGCCCCGGGCTCTGGAGAACGCCATCAGGATTCTGACCGTGCTCCGCGATTCCTGGGTCGAGGCGATCGATATCTGGAAGCGGGAGCGCGACGTTGTGCCCCCTTCCGTGCATCAGCCGGGTTACGTGGCGGGACAGGCACGATGACAGCCGCGGACCTGACGGCATTGCTGGCCAGCGGTGAAGAACTCTACAACCTCCTCTTGTCCGAGGCGGAGGCACTGCTGCGCAACTTCGACACCAACAGCTCCGAGGATTTCGAACAGGCGGTGGCGTGTCGCGAACGCATCATGACGTCCCTCGACGATTTTAACGGCCGCCTTTCCTCCCTGGCCTCGCAGGGCACTGGACACGGGGATGTCGAGCAACTCCTGTCGTCATTTCGTCGTCTCCAGGAGGAGTCGACCAAGAAAATCGTCGAGCTTGACTCCCTCGTAATCGCCCTGGCCCGAGAACGCCTTGTTACTCTCGGTGAGGAGATGTCGGCCCTTGCCCGGGGCAGAAACGCTCTCCATAGTTATGAGGGCGGTCGGGAGGAGAAGCACAACATGAGCAGGACCGCCTGAGACCGGGCGGCCGCGCGGACCGGCTTGTCGCCGGACGCAAAGCACCACATGCAAGGAGGCATTTGATGAATACCTATGCTGAAGCCAACAAGCGGCAGACGCCGCCCGGCCAGACCCCGGAAGACGGCGCACTGGTCGTTCGGGCCGTCCTCGATGACGGGGCCTCGCACGCTGCCGAACTGCAGCGGTTTACGCTGACCACGGCCGGCCTGTTCCGGGCGGGGAACGAACGGGCGGCCCTGGACCACTATATTGAACTCCTGGGCGGATTCGATATGCTCATCAGGGCGCTTGCCGATGTTGCCTTCGTACTCGGCGTCGATTTTTCCACCACCCCTGTCGGCAACGTGACGCTTGAGCGATTCGTGAGTCAACTCAACACGCTCCTCCAGGAGACCATGGCCGCCCAGCAGCGCAAAGACTGGGTCCTGATCGCCGATCTCCTGGAATACGAGCTCGCACCTCACCTGGAGCAGTGGCGGGAACTGTTTGCCGCGCTCGGGGACAAGGCTGCCCGTTGATCCCGGAGTACCGCCATGTCCGCTGATGGTTCCGAGTACGGACGGTACTTCGAGCAGCTCCAGAAGGTCAATCTCACGGTACGGCTGGGCGATGCCGGGTCCTTTGACGGAACTGCCGCCATTACCTCGCTGAAGGAAAGCCTTGCCTGGCTTGAGTTATTCGGTGCCGAACAGCCGCCCCCCGATACGCTCAGCGAGGGTGCCGAGGTTTCCGTCTCCGTCTGGACCGGAGGAGCCCTCTGCCGGTGCGATGGCCGGGTCGAGACGGTGCGTGACGACCGGCAGTTCGCCGTCCGCCTCGTGGGAAGGGTCCGTGAGCTGCAGCGCCGCGAATATTTTCGCCTCGACGTCTTGATTCCGTTCAGCTACGAACTGCTGGCGGGTGTGTCCCCCGAAGAAGCACAGGAGCGTTGGCTTCACGAGAGAATGGACTCATGGCGCTCTCCGGCAATGGTCCAGGAGGGGGCAAGCTGGCGGGTCGTGGACTGGAACGGTCGCGACATCCCATCCGCCCGGGCCAATCTGAGTGGCGGCGGCATGAGGTTCAGGGTTTCCGAGGATGTGGCATCGGGGACCCTCATGCTGGTCAGTCTCTTTCTCCCGCATCCCCAGCCCCGGGTGATCTGCGTTCTGGCCGAGGCCCTGCGCTGCGCCGAAATCACTCTTACCCTCCAGGCGGGAACCCACTATTCCCTCTCCATGAGGTTTATCACCATCAGCGACAAGGACCGCGAGGCGGTCATCTCCTACCTTTTTTCCGAGCAGCGACGTGAGTTGATGTCGAAAAGCGATCGTATTCAGATCGGGGGACGACGGTGAACGCAGACCGGCCGGAGGCTCCGTCCTCCGGGGTGCGGATCGTGCACGGCCGCAGGGGGCACCCCACGGCCCTGGTCATGGGCGAGGACGGCACCGAGACCTGTCTTCACTCCCTCTACGATCCGATCCGCGAGGCAGACTCCTTTGTTGCGGGGCCAGTGGATGCTGCGGTCCTCGTTTTCCTCGGTACCGGCCTCGGCTACCACCTGCCCCGGTCCCTGGCGAACAATCCGCATGTCAGCCGCGTCATCCTTGTGGAGCGGTACCCGGAGCTGGCCGAACTTGCCGCGGCCCGGCTCGCCCACGGGTGGAGCGGGCGGATCGAGGTGGTTACGCTTCCCTCTGCCGGCGGGTTCCCGCCTGATCCTGAGCAACTCGATGCCGCAGCACTCTATGTCGTCCCCCATCCTCCCTCCGTGCGGGCACACCCTGCCTGGTACGACCACTACCGCATCCTGCTTGCCACCGTGGGACGGACGAATTCCGCCACGGATCGCCCGCGCGCGGCTGGGCGCCCCTTCACGATCCTCGTTCCCTTTGAAGCCTACTATGTCCAGCGTGAGTGTATCCACGGGCTCGAATCCCTGGGTCACCGGGTCGTTGTTCTGGACTGCCGGGGGCGCGAAGGGGACGAAGCATCGCTTTTCGGTGAGGCACTCCGTGGCGAACGGCCAGACCTGGTGTTGAGCGTCAATATGCGCGGTCTCGACCGGCGCGGCGTTGCGGCGGAAATGTTGCGGCGGCTCGGTATCCCGCTCGCCCTCTGGTTCGTTGACTCGCCTGAATTCATCCTCTACGGCGAGGCATTGCCCCCTGCCGACGGATGCCATGTCTTCCTGTGGGAAAAGAGTTACCTGCCGGCAGTGGCCGCGCAGGGGTACCGGGTGTCGTACCTGCCCCTGGCAGCCGATGTCGGTTTGGCCGGGGCAGCTCGCGTGGAGGAGCGGTTCAGCACAGGGTTGTCCTTTGTGGGGAACTCGCTGGTGAGTGGTTTTCTGGCCCGCCTGGCCGTCAAGTTTCCGGTTACGCCCCAGGTCATGGCGTTCGCCGGCGATGCGGTTGAACGAATCATTGCCGCCCGGGGCGACCAACTGCGGCTTGTTGACCAGCTCGTGGCCGATGGTGCCCCTTTTCTGCCGGATGATGATGCCCGTCTTTTCTTCCGGGCCTACCTGCTCCACAGTGCCACCTCCGCCTACCGGACAAGGCTCCTGGGGCAGTTGCTTCCCCTGGGGCTCACTTTTTTCGGTGATCCCGACGGGTGGCGGGAGGTGTTCGGCAACTCCATAGATGCGCGTCCCGACGTGAATTACTTCAGAGAAACCCCGGCGGTCTATGCCTCCAGTGCCGTTAATGTCAATGCCACCAGCCTCCAGATGCCTCACACCGTTAACCAGCGGGTCTTCGATGTGCCCCTGTGCGGCGGTTTTCTCCTGACCGACCGGCAGGGTGCCCTGGGTGAGCTCTTTGCCGAGAATGAGGTGGCACTTTACGACGGGATCAGCGATGTGGCAGAAACGGCTAGGTTTTACCTGGAACAGGAGGGGCTGCGGCGGGAGATCGCGGAACGTGCCCGGCGCAGAGTGCTTGGCGAGCACACCTACGGGCACCGGATGCAGAAGGTGATCACAGAGATTTTCGGGCGGCCGGTCTAGGGCCGGCCACGACTGTCGCCGCGGGCGCACTGTTCCCGCTGCAGGTATTTTTTCACGGTTCTCCGGTCGAGATTGGCTCGCCTCGCCACCTCTTCGAAAGTTCCGTGGCGTTCATAGAGAAGGCGACAATATCCTGCCAGCAGTTCCTGAGCGTTACACTCCATCCCTGCCGCCTCGTTGAGATACCGTGCCAAGTCTCCGGCCGGTTCCTGTTTCGCCTCGCCCCGGTAGTGTCCCGTCACCAGCACCCGCCGTACCGCCTGCTCCAGTTCCCGCACATTCCCCGGCCAGTGATACTCTTTCCCCACATCACGCTCGATGGCTCGGCGCAGCACCTGTACCTCCTTGTCCGGAGCGGCACCCGCCAGCCGGCGGAGGATACCCGCGATGAGCTCGGTCAGTTCCTCGGGTCGCTCCCGTACCCGCTGCCGCAAAGGCGGGATGGTGATGACATCCGAGCAAAGACGGTAGTAGAAGTCATCCCTGAACGCTCCCTCCTGTCGCAGACGGGTCAGGTCTCGGTTGGTGGCCGCGATGAGCCGTCCGCTGAAGCGGAGCCGCTGGTGACTCCCCACGGGGGAGAATGTCCGGTCTTGCACCACTTGGAGGAGTTTTACCTGCGCCGGCAGCGAAACCTCGCCGATCTCGTCCAGGAATATGGCGCCGTGGGGGGTGCAGCGACTGAAGACACCCTCGTGGTGGTCAATGGCACCGGTAAAGGCTCCCTTTCGGTGGCCGAAGAGCTCTGACTCCAGAATTCCCTCCGGGTACTGGGACAGGTTCACCGCCAGAAAGTTGCGGGTGAAACTCTCGCTGAAGCGGCCGGTTCCCGGGTCAAAGGGGATGAACCCCGAACGGCCGATGGCCGCAGCAGCTGTGCCCTTGCCGGTGCCGGTCTCCCCGAGGATCAGAACGGAAAAGTCCTCCATGCGGTCCCAGAGGTGCTGTTCGAACCAGCGGATGTTGTGGGTAAAAAGGGTCTGCCAGAGATGTTCGCGCACCCGGCGCAGGGAAGGGCTGGAGCCGGCAAGTCCCTCGCGGATGAAGTAAAAGGCCCGGCGAATCTGGTAGAAGAGGGCAAGATAACGGCGGCTTTCGCCACCCGGGAACCCTGCCTCGTTGAATGCCGCCTGGAATTTGCCGGCAAAGGGGACGGGGCAGGGCGTGTCGCCGGCCGCGGCCTGGTCGCGGATCAGCCGGTCGAAATCGTCGAGAAAACGGTGGTACAGATCAAAGAGGAGCACCGTTCGTATCGTTTCCCTCTCTGAGACTGGGACGCGGGTCAGACTGCCGCTCAGGGCTTCCCGCAGGGCGGCGGAGCGGTCCGCCACGCGGGCTATGGCGGCATCCAGCGCGCCTTTGCGGTCGACATCGTTTCCGGCCAGGGACTGGTCAAGCTCATCCCGGCTTCCGCTGAAGGGGTTGAGAAAGGCGGCCCGGGCGACCCGGCTGAAAAACTCACGCTCGGAATTCAGGATGGCTGTTAAACGCGTCATGCATTTTATGTATAGTATGTATGCATTAAATGTCAATATGGCTCGCGGAAAAGTGCCCCGGCTTCGGAGCTGCAGGAGCTAACCTCTTGACAGGATGATAGAATCTAGTGCATGGGGGGCTTGGCACATTCCCGGCAAAGGAGGAGGGAATCCAACATCCATTCTCCGGGGGATCCATGAGCGTCATAGACATTCATTGTCACACCGCAGGGGTCGGAGCCGGCGGCAGCGGCTGCTTCATTTCGACCCGTCTGAGGGAAAGCTGGAGGTACCGGTTCTATCTGGCATCCTTCGGAGTCACCGATGCGGAGCTCGAACGGGAAGGGGACGGCCTGGTCCTGCGCCGCCTTGCGGAACGGTTGGCAGTCTCGACCCGGGTCCAGGCCGCCGTGGTGCTGGCACTGGACGGTGCCATCGACTCCCGGGGAAACCTGGACCGGACCCGGACCGAATTGTTCATTCCCAATGACTTTCTCGCCGGCCAGTGTCGCAGGTATCCCAACCTCCTGTTCGGCGCCAGCGTCAACCCCCTGCGGCCCGACGCCCTGGACCGGCTCGATGCCGCGGCCGCCGACGGCGCGGTTCTGGTCAAGTGGCTGCCCTCGATCCAGGGAACCGATCCGGCGGACCGGCGGCTGGTTCCCTTTTACCGGCGCCTTGCGGAACTCGGGTTGCCGCTGCTCACCCACACCGGCGAGGAGCAATCATTCACCCGGGCTGACAACAGTCTGTCAGATCCGAACCGCCTCCGCCTGCCCCTCGATGAAGGGGTTACGGTCATTGCCGCCCACTGTGCCACCAGCGGCAGGAGCGAGGGCCAACGGAACCGGCACCGGCTTCTGGCCCTGTTTGCAGCCTATCCCAACCTCCATGCCGATATCTCATCCCTTACTCAGGTTAACCGCCTGGGGCACCTTCAATGGGTCCTGAAGCACCGGGAACTCCACGAGCGGCTCCTGTACGGCACCGATATGCCCTTGCCCGCCACGGCGCTCACCTCGCCCTGGTTTCACCTCTTCTCTCTCGGTCCGTTCGCAGCCAGGCGCCTGGCCGCCATCCGCAACCCCTGGGATCGAGATGTGGCACTGAAGCTGGCATTGGGGATGCCCGAGCAGATTCTACACAACGCGGCCGGTCTCTTGCGACTCGCCTGACGACACCGAGGTTACCATGAACTCCACAGACACCGGAACTGACACACTCCCTTCATCGTTCAAACGCCTCAATCTTGCTCAGGCCCTTGGGGCGCTGAACGACAACGTTATCAAGCTGATCATCGTCTTCTTTCTCATCAGTCATTTCGGCCGGGAACGGGCGGCAACCGTGGCCGCCATCGGCAGCGCCGCCTTTGTGGCCCCGTTCCTCTTTTTTTCGGCCCTGGCCGGTTCTCTTGCCGACCGGTTCCCCAAGGGACGGATCATCGTCCGGGTGAAGGCCCTGGAGGTCGGGATTGCACTGCTGGCCGTGGCAGGTCTCCTGATCGCCAGCCCGTTGCTGCTCGGAGCGGTGATCTTTCTGCTTGGCACCCACAGCGCCCTCTTTGCGCCTGCAAAATACGGGGTGGTGCCGGAGTTGGTGGCGCGGGAGGAGCTCTCCCGGGCCAACAGCATCCTGGAGATGTGGTCGTTCCTTGCCATCGTGGGGGGGACGGCCCTGGCGCCGTTTCTGGTCCAACTGGCCGGCGGCCGCCAGGGCGTTGCGCTGCTGGCCGGCGTGGCGGTGGCTTTGTGCGGACTTCTGGCGGCCCGCACCCTGCCGGAAACCAGTGCCGCCGCGCCGGAGCGCCCGGTGGTGTTTTCCCCGGCCGTCTACTGGCGTACCCTGCGGAGCCTGAAGCATGACGGGTACCTGCTTCTGGCGGTGGTTGGCGCAGCCTATTTCCTGTTTGTGGGGGCCTTCTGCCAGCTGAATCTTTTGCCCTATGGCATGAAGCTCCTGGGGTTGCCCGAGGAACAGAGCGGCTATCTCTTCGTGGCGGCTGCCGTGGGGATCGGCGTCGGTTCCCTGCTTGCGGGGCGTCTCTCGGGACGTACGGTGGAATTCGGCGTGGTTCCCATCGGCGCCGCGGGGCTCACCCTCTGCTCGTTCCTGCTGGCAACGCTGCCGGCACAGCTCCCTTCCGTCCTGGTCGCGGTGACCCTGTTCGGGATGAGTGCCGGTCTTTTCATCGTACCGCTCCAGTCCTTCATCCAGCTCCGCGCTCCCGCCGACCGGCGCGGGGAGATTCTTGCCGCTTCAACCTTCCTCAGCTGGGTCGGTGTGCTCCTTGCGTCGGCACTGCTCTGGACCCTCGCCGGTCCGCTGGGGATCTCACCTGCAGGGTGTTTCGGCGTCCTGGGTGCCATCACCCTGGTGCTTACCCTGGCGACACTCCGGGTGCTCCCCGACTTCCTGCTCCGCTTCGTGGCCCTGGTTGCCATGCGGCTTTGCTACCGCCTTGCCGTCATCGATGACCGCCACGTGCCGGTGGAAGGAGGAGCGCTCCTGGTGGCCAACCACGTTTCCTGGCTCGACGCGCTGCTGCTCATCGCCACGCAGCAGCGACGGATCCGCTTTGTCATGGAGAGGGAAATCTACCGTACCCCTGTTTTGAAGCAGCTCTGCTCTCTGATGGGGGTGATTCCGGTTTCGTCGAAGGACGGCAGGAAAGGGCTTCTGGAGTTTATCGCGGGCGCCCGCGGAGCACTGGACGAGGGATACCTGGTCTGCATTTTCGCCGAGGGGGCCATTACTCGCAACGGTATGCTCAACCAGTTCAAGGGGGGCTTCGAGCGGATCGTGAGGGGGACGAGCCATCCCATCATCCCGGTTTACATCGGCGGAGCATGGGGGAGTATCCTCTCGTATGCCCATGGCAAGCTTCTCTCCCGTTTCCCGTCGCTTCTCCCCTACCGGGTGACGGTCCTCTTCGGTGCGTCGCTCCGGGCGGGGAGCAGTGCCCATGACGTGCGCCGGGCCGTGATGGAGCTTTCCTGTGCCTGGTTCCAGACCCGCAAGTCCCGGCGTCGTCCGCTGGGAGAGCTTTTCGCCGAAACAGCCCGGGAGAACTGGCACCGTCTCGCCGTGGCCGACACCGGCGGCCGGGAGCTCACCTACGGCAGAGCCCTGACCGGCGCCGTGGCCCTGGCGGCCAGACTGAAGCCTTTCACTGCCGGGCAGGAGATGGCAGGGGTCTGTCTGCCCCCCACCGTGGCGGGCGCCCTGGTCAATCTCGCCCTCACTCTCAACGGCACCGTGCCGGTGAACCTCAACTACACCGCTTCAGCCGACGGCATACGCTCATCGCTTGACCAGTGCGGCATCAAGGTAACCATAACCTCCCGGCGCTTTCAGGATAAGCTCGGTTCGTTGCCGGAATTCCCCGGCGTTCTGTACGTGGAGGATCTCCTGGCAGGCCTGACCGGCGGCGACAAGTGCCAGGCTTTCCTGAAGGCCCGCTTTCTGCCTCTGCGCCTGCTGGCAGGAAAGGCCGGATTCAGCGCCGACCAGCCGGCCACGGTCATCTTCTCTTCGGGCAGCACCGGTGAGCCCAAAGGGGTGATGCTCTCGCACCACAACATCATCTCCAACCTGGAGGCGCTCCGCATGGTCTTCCGCGCTACCCGGCGGGACAATATCTGCTCTGCCCTGCCGTTCTTCCATTCCCTGGGATTCACCGGTACGCTCTGGCTGCCCCTTCTTTCCGGTTTTTCCGTGGTCTACCATGCCAATCCCCTGGACGGCGAGACCATTGCCGCGACGGTTCGGGAGCGACGGTCGACGCTCCTCATCGCTACCCCCACCTTTCTGATGGCCTATCTCCGTCGGGCAAAGCCGGAGGACTTCGCGTCATTGCGGCTCGTCATCACCGGAGCCGAGAAATTGAAGCCGAAACTGGCCGACAGCTTCCAGGAGAAGTTCGGCATCCGGCCCATGGAAGGATACGGTGCCACCGAGCTGTCGCCGGTCATCTCCCTGTCACTGCCCGATGTGGAGATCGACGGTGTCCGCCAGGCCGGTTTCCGGGAGGGGAGCGTGGGGCTGCCCGTTCCCGGCGTGGTGGTGAAGATCGTGAAGCCTGAAACCCTTGAGCCGGTTGCCGAAGGGGTGACGGGGCTGATCCTCGTCAAGGGGCCCAACGTCATGCTCGGCTACCTCGGCAAGCCGGAGAAGACCGCCGAGGTCATCCGCGACGGCTGGTACGTCACCGGTGACCTGGGCTACCTGGACGACCATGGCTTCCTCCACATCACTGACCGCCTTTCACGCTTCAGTAAGGTAGCCGGAGAGATGGTCCCCCATGGCGCGGTCGAGGATGCCCTCCATTCCCGCCTGGGCCAGGCGGGGCTGGTGGCGGTGACCGGGGTTCCGGATGAACGGAAGGGTGAAAAGATTGTGGTGGTCTACACCCCAGAGGCAGGGGACGCCGAAACGCTCCACCGGTTCATGATGGAGAGCGAGCTGCCCAATCTCTGGAAACCGGCACGGGACTGTTATGTTGCAGTGGATATGCTGCCTGTTCTCGGCACCGGCAAGCTCGATCTGCGGGGAGTAAGGGCTGTCGCGCTGGCGGCAGTGGGGGGGTGACCCGTGCGAAAAGAACCCGCACGCCGTCGGTTGTCGTGTTGTAGAAGGTACAGACGGAACGAGACGCGGGGCGCTACTGCGCCCTCTCCGGTTCTCCCCGCTCCCCTTCGCCGGAGAGCAGAACGATATCCACCCGCCGGTTCTTGGAGCGGCCTTCAGCGGTGTCGTTGTCGGCGATGGGGCGGTATTCGCCGAAGCCGGCAGCTGAAATGGCACCGGGATCAAAGTCGTAGGAGCGGGTCAGGAAGTGGACAATGTTGGTGGCTCGGGCCGTAGAGAGTTCCCAGTTGGAGGGGAACTGGGCCGAGCTGATCGGCATGGTGTCGGTATGCCCCTCTACCCGGACCGGGTTGGAGTAGGCGGCCAGAGACTCGGCAACCTTGGACAGGAGCGGATAGGCGCTTTCCTTGACGATGGCGCTCCCCGAGTCGAAGAACCCCGCTTCCTTGAGGCTCACCACCAGACCCCGCCGGTTTATGCCCACATTAACCTTGTCTTGGGCCCCATGCTTGATGAGATAGGCCTCGATGGACGATTTGATGGCCTGGAAATCCTTCTCGGATGCCCGGACTCTTCCCTTGCTGTCGGTGTTTTTCCCCTGGCTCCGTCCCTTGTTGGTGAGGTCCGGCGCGATGGACGGCATGATCCGCAGGTCGGACGAATCCAGGACGGCGGGCCGTGGCGCCGAGCCGGCGGCGGTGAACCCGAACGATTCCCGCATGGACTGCATGACCTGCTCGATCTTTTCCTTGTCCGACTGCCCCATGGCGTAGAGGGTCACGAACACGGCAAACAGCAGAGTGATGAAGTCCGCGTAGGAGACGAGCCATCGCTCGTGGTTGGGTTCTTTCTCATGCTTCTTCGGCTTGGCCATGACGGAATGCTATCCCTTCTTGTCGCCGGCGCCGTGCTGGAGGAACGCCTTGAGTTTCTGCTCGATGAAGTGGGGGTTCTCGCCGTTCTGGATGGCGATGAGCCCCTCGATGATCATGTTCTTGCAGATGAGTTCTTCCTTGATGCCGTGCTTGATCTTGGTGCCGAAGGGGAGGCAGATGATGTTGGCGGTCATGAGTCCGTAAATGGTCGCAACGAAGGCCACGGCGATACCTGCCCCCAGTTTGGAGGAGTCGGACAGGTTGCCCATGACGTGGATGAGACCGAGCACGGCACCGATGATGCCGATGGTGGGGGCGTAGCCGCCGGCCGCCTCGAAGAACTCGGCGCTCTGCTTGGCGTGTTCTTCGTAGTAAGTGACCTCGATCTCCAGGGTTTCCCGCAGCTTCTGAGGGTCGATGCCGTCCACGACAAGGGATATCCCTTTCTTGGTGAAAGGATCCTTCACGTTCTGGGCTTCCTGTTCCAGGGAGATGAGGCCGTTGCGCCGGGCCTTGGCCGCGTAGCCGATCAGGTCTTTGATGACCTTTTCAGGGTCGTTCTGGGCCGGCATCAATACCTTTTTGATATCCTTGGCCGCGCCAATGATCGTCTTCATGGGGAAGCTGACGAACGCCGCCCCGAAGGTGCCGCCGAGCACGATGATGGCCGCCGTGGGCTGGATGAGGGCGGTCAGGTGCAAACCTTCCAGCAGCGCTCCGCCGAACACCGCCCCGAATCCCATGAGGAGGCCTATGATTGTCGCTATGTCCATACGTCGCCTGACCTTTCCTGTTAGTCGGTGTTATGGCCCGGTTTCAAGGGGCTGCGGGGGAGGTAGCTTCCCTCCATCTTGCGCCGGAGATACTTGCGGCCGTGGCCGCCGAGCGCCCGCTTCATGACCGATGACTTGAAGCTGATGATGCGGGCGACGATGGCGTCGGTCTTTTCGATGACCAGGTAGCGGCGGCCGTTGGAAAGCACGACATGGGTGTCCGGGGTTTCCTCGATGGCCTCGATGAGATCCGGGTTAACGAAAAAAACATCGCCGTCGAGACGTGTCAGTCTGATCATGGGGTACCTCTCCCGAAAATGGTCCGCTATGATAGCGTTTCGGTCGCAGACCGGAAAACTTTAGCTACAGCAGTGCCGCCAGGCAGCGCCCGGTCTCGTAAAGGGAGCGCGTCTCACGCGCGATCCGCTCCAACTCCTCACCGGCGATGTTTTCGCGCATGAGCGTCAGGAATTCGGTGACCGGGGCCAGAGGTTCGTGACGATAGCCCATGAGCCTCACCTCCGCCTCAATGGCCGACTCCTTCTCGCCGAGGCGCCGGATCTCGTCCACGGGCAGGGGCTTTTTCCGAGCCGCCCGGATGATGGCCTCTGTTGTTTCAAGTCCCCGTCCCGTGAGCTCCCAGAAGGCCCGCACGGTCTCGTCGCCGGGCGCTCCGCACCCTTTCGAGCTTCCATCGAAGCATCCCTTCCAGGCGGCTTCGCGGCGCTTGACCTGCTCTTCGTCCCGGGCGTCCACATTGAACAGGCCATCCCATGTCAGGTATCCGTCGGGGGCAAAAGAACTCCGGTAGACCCTCACGCCGGTAAAATCGGCATTTTCCAGCCCGTCGGAGCCGGTCAGGATCATGCGGCAGGCCGAGAAGACCGCCTCGGGAGATATGGTGTCGCGGCAGACCGGATCGGCGCAGACCAGGCTGTAGGGGCAGGGCGAGCAGGGCAGGTCGGGCTGGAGCGCCAGGTGCCCTTCGCCGTAGGGGCCGGTGCAGCGGAAAAAGGCCGGGCCGATGCAGAGCATGACCGCAGGCACGCCGGCCGCTGCGGCGAAGTGCATGGTGCCGGTGTCGTTGGAGACCAGGGCCGCGCAGCGTCCCACCAGAGAGTAGAGCTCTTCGATCCCGGTCTCGCCCACCGCGTCCACGGCCGGCAGCTCCATGGCGGCCAGGGCCTGTTCGGCCAGGTGCTTTTCCACGGGCGCCCCGAAGAGGATGGTCCGTACCCCCAGCTCCCGCTGGAGCCGATCCGAGATGCGGGCGAAGTGCTCGGCAGGCCAGATCCGGGTCGCCTCGCTGGCCCCCAGCTGCAGTCCCACGAGGCGCTGCCCCCTGAGCCCATGGCGGTCCAGGAAGTCGTCGGCGAACCGCTCCCCCTTCTCCGTGGCGACCAGTTCTACCCGGCGCCCGTCTGGAGGGACCTCGCCCAGCCGGGTGAAGATATCCACCAGGTTGATGGCGTTATACTTGCGGATGTTGTCGTTGAACCAGCTGAAGATGTACTGCCCCCAGAGGGTCACGATGTTCCGCTCCCCGGCCTCGTCGGCCGAGATGCCGGTGCGGCGGCGGCTCGTGACGCAGGAGGCGAAAAAGGCGGAGAGGCGCGAACAGGTGATGTTGACCAGCAGGTCGTAGCTCCCCTCCTCCAGCTTCCGGACGAACTCATCCATCTTGAGGTAGGGCACCAGGGGAGAATCGCCGGTGGCGATGTCCCAGGCGATGTCCTGCTTGTTGAGGACGATGGTTCGGTCGATGCCGGGGAGCAGCGGCAGGATGCCGCAAAAGCGGTCCTCCACGATGGCGGTGATCCGGGCGCCGGGGTGGGCGCGGCGCAACGCCCGCACCAGCGGCGTCGTCTGGATCAGGTCACCGTATCGGGCTATGGCGAGAAGCGCGATCTCTTTCATTCCGGAATTTTCTCCCAGAGGACCTCGACATTCTGGAGCATGAGGAACAGCTTTTCGGCCCGGGAAAGTTTCCCCTGGCCGGTCACGATGGTGCCGAGCGCATCGTTCAGGGTGAACCAACGCTGGTCGGGCAGCGTGGCGAGCAGGTCGGCGAGCCCTGGATGCCGGTCCAGGTCGGCCATGATCTCGTCCCGCTGGTCTGCCCGCTGTCGGACCCGCTCGGCCAAGTGGGGGAAGGTGCCGGTCATGAGGGCCACCAGTTCAGCCATGCGGTGTTCGTAGGTATGCTCGGCCAGAACCCTCGATCGGCCGCGGCCCGCAACCTGCCGCCGTTCTTCGGGATCGGCCAGGAACCGGCTGATCTTTTCCCGTGCTTCATCAAGGCTGCCGAAGGTTTCCAGCTCTCCCTCATCGAACAGTTCCGGCAGGAGCGCGCGGCGGTCCACCAGTTGGAAGGCACCGCAGGCGGCCAGCTCGAAGGTCCGGGGGTTCACGAAGTCTCCATCGGGCACCACCCCGTCGCAGGTGGTTGAGGAATGGAGGTTCAGGTTCACTTCTGACGCATTGAAAATCTTGACCGTGGTCTCCGTGTCGATCCGCGCGCCACCCCGCTGGATGAAGGGGACCAGGGGCGAGGGGAAGGGCCAGTCGCTCCCCCAGATCCGGAAGGGGAAGTCGGTGAGTCCCTTGAAGAAGATCTGCCGGTTGTAGTAGCCGGCCCCCACGAAGGAGAGGGGGCTGCCGAACTCTTCCCGTTCGGCCGGGGTCAGCTCCATTGGCTGGTGGACCGACGGTTCGGCGCAGGTGGGGAGGTAGGCATAACGGATAACCCCGGCCCGGGCCAGTTCGGCGGCGAAGTTGTCCGTCTGGATGCCGAAGAAATAGGACGCAGCCGGTGCCGAGTCGCGCCAGTAGGGGAGTACCCGGTAATCCTCCACGAACCAGAAGGCGGTGGGGATTCCCCGGGCCTCGATCCGTTTCATGGTCTCGGGGAGGAGCGGCGCCTGGGCCAGGGCCAGGATCATGTCGGGCCGGGTCTCCCGGGCCCGCAGCTCAACCGCCTGGGAGAGGAGCGAGGTGAGCCCGGCGTGGAATGCCCGGCGGCTCTGGTTGAAGATGAATTCCTTGCCGAAATCCATGGCCGCGGCCAGCCGTTCGCTCTCGAAGGGGATCACCTGGTGCCCCAGGGCCCGCAGGGCTCGTGCCGCGTGATGGGCCGCCGGCAGCGAACCGCCGTAGATGGGGTTCACCAGCAGGATTTTGAGTCCCCCCCGGGCAGCCGGGTCGTATCCGTCGGCGTACTGGGCAAGGGTGGCCATGTCCGGGCTGATCCGGACCGTGGCCGGATGGGCCGTCGTGTTCCCCCGCAGGAGGCGGTTGTGGCGGCGGCGGATCAGGTCGGCGGAGATCCCGGCCACCAGTTCGAAACGCTCCAGAACGGGTACCAGGTCCGACGCCTCCAGGGCGGCTTTCAACAGCGCCAGACTTTTTTCGATGACCGTGCCGCCAAAGCCGAGAGCCGCCAGTTCCCGCAGATGATGGCCGAGCCCGAAGCCGACCACGGTGAGCGGGGCCTCCGGCGAGAACCGCTCCGCCTGTGCCCGTGCCCATTCCTGGGCCTCCCGTGTGGGGTTGTAGGGGGAATGGAGCCAGACGTCGCCGCTGCGGGCCGTGGGCTCGCCGTTGCGGGCCTCGCCGAGATGGAGATCTCCGCCCGGCGTCACGGCCTCAAGGCATTCGGCCAGGGGCGGATTGCGGCGGTGCAGGGCCGCTATGTTCTTCTCGAAATGGGACATGGCCAAAGGTTCTGCCTTCCTACATGGCTTGGGTGATCGCTTCCCGCAATTCCAGCCCCCCTTCGTAGTCGGAGGCGAAGAGCAGCACCGTCTCGATGCTCGACAGGGCCTCGGCATAGCGACCCGCCTTGAAGCGGATGCCTGCCTGGGCAAAGACCATGTCCAGGTCTGCCGGGTGGTGCATCAGGTACCGGTCGAGCCGTTCTCCCGCTTCATCGAACCGGCCGGTGGCATAGGAGAGCCGGATCAGTTCGTGGAGGGCCGTGAGACCCTCGGGGTCCGCATCAACGGCCCGGGCAAGGAGGCTGAACGCCTCGTCATGTTTGTTTTGCATGTTCCGGACCATTCCGAGCCCGCAGAGAGCCTTTGCGTTTGCAGGGTCCGCCTTGAGGGCCCTGTTGAACCAGGTGACCGCCTTTACCTGTTTCCCCTGGACGATGCTCAGGACTCCGAGCCCCACCAGGGCCTTGAGGTCTGTTCCGTCCACATCCAGGGCTTCCAGGTACCGGGCGGCCGCCTCGTCGAGCCGTCCCAGCTGGGCGAGGCAGTCCCCCATGTCGGCCAGGGCCGATGAATCGCCGGCCTCTGCGGCCCGGGAGAAGGCCGCCAGGGCCTCCTCGTACTTTCCGTCTTCCTTGAGCCTGCGGGCTTCAGCTTCCGTGACTCTTTCGCCCGGCTGCTGGTCCCGACCCTCCAGCTTCGCCAGCAACTCCACGGCCCCGCTGTACTCGGGGGAGAATACCATCAGCCGCTCCAGGGCGTCACGGGCGTCGGCGTTCCTGCCGGCCATGTGAAGGAGTCCGGCACAGGCGAAGAGGATGTCGATGTCGCCCGGGTGATGGCGCAGGTATGACTCAATCCGCCGGGCCGCCTCGCTGAAGCGTCCCAGTTCATAGGCAAGTCTCACCGATTCATGCACCGCGGTCAGGTTCTCCGGCTCGGCCTCAAGTGCCCGGCCGTAGAGCTCGAACCCTTCCGCGTTCCGCCCCTGGGCGCAGCGGGCCATGCCGAGACCGCAAAGGGCCTTCGAATCGGCTGGGTCGGTTTCCAGTGCCCGGCTGAAGGCATCGGCCGCCTCGGCGATCCGCCGTGTCATATATCTGACAACGCCGACCCCCACTAGCGCCCGTACGTTAGTGGGACACAGGGCAAGACTTTCCTCGTAAAGGGCCAGGGCGTCGTCGTATTTCTCCAGGCTCGCCAGACAGTCGCCGAGATCGACGAGCACGGAGTTGTCACCCGCTGTCACGATTTTGACCAGGTGCTCGATGGCCTCCACGTAGCGTCCTTCCGCCTTTAGGGCAAGGGCCTTTTCCCGCCCCGAAACGGATGGTGTTGTTGCCGCTGCCCCGGTGCCCGGTGTCGGCGTGATCTGCTGCGGAGCCGTCGATGCCGCAGTCGGCGGAGGCGTCGGAGCTGCCGACACGGGCGCCGCGTCAACCTGGTAGATGCGCAGCCTGCCGTCGGCCTGCCGTTCGGCCCGGTACCCTTCGGAACGGTAGATATCCTGATGATCGCAGCGGACCTTCCCTTCCCAGCGGGCCAGGAAGCGGCGGATGTTGGGGGTGTCGTGGTCCTTGCGCCCCTCGCTGGTCTCCTCGAAGTGAATCAGGGCGCTTTCGGGGGTGTAGAGGATGCGGCGGCCCCGCTCCCCGGCCCGGAGGCAGAAATCCACATCCTCGAAGCCGTTCACATACCCCTCGTCAAAGCCGCCGAGTTCCGCGAAAAGCTCCTGCTTCACCAGCATGCAGGCGGCGGTCACGCACTGCATGAACCGCTTGCGGTTGACAGCCAGCGCGTCGGCCGGGAACCCGTTGAAGATGTGGTAGCCGATGGACTGCTCGTCGAAGGCCACCCCGGCGTGCTGGACCCTGCCGTTGGGGTAGAGGAGCCTGGCCCCCACGATGTCGGCGCCGTCCTGCTCCGCGCCCTTGATGAGCCCGTCGAGCCATCCCGGATGGGGGATGGTGTCGTTGTTCAGGAAAACCAGGTATCGCCCCCTGGCGATCCGTCCCCCCTGGTTGCAGGCGTTGGCAAAGCCCAGGTTCTTCAGGTTGGTCACGATGGTCACGTCCCCCGAAAGGGTGCGCAGGTACTCGGCGGTGCCGTCGCTCGAAGCGTTGTCCACGAGGATGACCTCGTAGTTCAGGGCCTGCTCCGTATTGAGGGCCAGGGCCTCCAGGCACTGCTTCGTGTACTCCGCCTTGTTGTAGAGGGGGATGATGATGGATGCCTGCGGCGCGTCCGCCCCGGTCGGTGCGGTACTCGGCGCGAACGGTTGCAGTGATGCGGTCATGCCCTTCCCCTTGGCTGGTGATGTATCGCTGCGGCCGGCTACCGTGCGCCAGGTCTCCAGGAAAAGGTGGCCGCGGCTTTTCAGGGTGTAGTTGGCGAGGACCTCGGTGCGGGCCGCCAGGACCATGGCGTGACGGCGATCGGGGTTGTCGATGAGGCGTTCGATGGCCGCCACCCAGGCGTCCACGTCATAGCCGCCCACCAATATCCCTGTTTCGCCATCCTTCACACACGAGCGATAGGGGGGGAGGTCCGCATAGACGCCGGCGATGCCGCAGGCCGAGTATTCAAGCCACTTGATGTTGCTCTTGCACCGGTTGAAGCGGTTGTCCTCCAGGGGGACGAGGCCGATGTCGATGCCGGCCTTCCGGATCGTCCGGGCGTAGTTTTCATACCCCGGCTCAAAAGTGATGGAAGAGAAGCCGGGAAGCCGCTTGATCCGTTCCGTATCGCATCCCATGAACCGGAAGGCGACCCGGTTGCCGTATTTGGCAGCGATGCGCTCCAGGACATCTTCCAGGAGCCGCAGGTCGGCCTTGTGGTCCGGGGTGCCGGCATAGCCGATTACGACCGGAGCGCCTGCGGTCTTTGCCGGCAGCGGCGACGACCAGAGCCGGTCGTCCAAGAGGTTGGGGAGAACGTGAATCTGCTGATGGTACGACGCGAACGCCCGCTTCATTTCCTCAGTCGAGACGGTCACGGCCGAAGCCGCGTTGATTGCCTGAAGGATCCAAGGTTTGCTTGCCTCTGCCAGCCCCCGATGAGGGTTGGTGGCGGGGAGATCCAGGAAGAGGTCGTCGGTTTCGTAGATGATCGGTTTGCCCGAAGCCACGATTTTTTCGATGAACGGCCAGGTTTCCTCCCGGGGAAAGAACCGCTGAACCAGGACTACGTCGGCCCAGTTGGCCACGCTGGTGTCGATGGATGCCTGATGGTTTTCAGTCGTCACCCCCCACCGTATTTCGATCCTGTCGTCAGCTGCGCGGGAAGGAGCAAGCACCCGCAACTGCGCGCAGGCGAAGCTGTAGTGCTCCAACGAGTAGACTGCAACTTTCAGTTTCGGAAAGGGGGCGGCGCCGGTCGCTGCTTTCCGCGATGCCCATTCGGCGACAAAGGTCGACGGGGCATGGAGTGAGCGACTGCCGGAGCGATAGGCGTTCAGATTCCGTTGCAGTATGCCGCTCGCCATGGTTTTTCGCCGAGCCTCGTCCTTCCAGGCGCGATAGTCGGCGTGTAGTTCCTCTTCGACGCCGTCGCCGGCCCGGAAGGTGCGTGTGTCGATGACGGCGGCACGTCCGGCGGGAAGATGGAACCCGATCTCCTCATCCTCCATGTAAGCGTTCTCAAGCCCTGCCAGCCGGATGCGGATGCCGTAGTCATAGTCCTCTTCGCCGTAGAGACCATAGTCCTCGCACCAGAAGCCGAGCTTTTGGTGGGTCCGGCGGGGGATGAGAATGCAGGCGCCTCCCAGGTTCCCTTCCGGTTTTATCCTGACCCGACAACCGTTCACGGTCTGCAGCGGGTAGCTCGTCGGTTCGAAATTATAGGCCACCGCTCCCACTTGGGGGAGCCGGTCGATGATTTCCACCATGGCGGCGAGCCATCCCTTCTTACGGATGACGATGTCGTTGTCGAGCTTCAAGTAGTAGTCCGCCAACGGTTCAAGGCTCCATGCCAGGTTGGATGCCTTGGCGACCCCGACATTTTCGTCCAGGAGAACGAGGTTTTTGATGATGCCTTTTCGCTTCTGCTCCAAGAGGTAGTCTCTGGTTCCGTCCTGGCTGTTGTTGTCGACGACAGTGAGAGTGAACGGACGTCCGGCCGCGATCCCGGCGAGTGCCTCGATTGCTTGGCGGGTGAAGTCGAGGCGATTGTAGGTGATCATGCCGATGTTGACGGGCCGCTGGTTCTGTTCCGTCCGTGGCTGGGATGCCACGGTCGGTATGGAGCGTCCGGCCGGCTTGTGGGATAGGTCCAGGAAAAAGAGTGGCCGCAGTTTCCCTTCGCTGTTCCCCAGATAACGGCATGGAAGGCCGAAGGAATCGAACAGCCAGGTGTAGTATTCAATGGAGTCGATCTTCGGATCGGCATGCCCCTCGAAGAAGATCCCTTTGGCTGTTTTGTCGATAATATACTGGAAGAGCACATCCCTCTGGATGAGTTCCTTGGTCCGGTACACAGAGAAGAAGAACGAATAATCGACCACTCCGGGGATTTCCCTGTCGATCTGTTCCCTAAAGTCAGGGGTATTGAAGTCTACGTTAAGGAAGGTTAGGTTCGTGAATCCGGCCAGGGCGCCGATACGCGAGGCTATGCCGTAAGTGTCCGGCATACCCTCGATGCCCCACACTTGGCGGGCGCCCGCGAGAACAGCCTTTAGGGATGCCTGGCCGATATTGCAACCGAAATCCGCCACCCGGGAATCGCGCAGCAGGGTCATGTCAATGAGAGTAAAGCGGGTGAGAGACCGTTCCCCCGCAATGTCCACAAGGGGGATCGATTGGTAGTTATTGAACCAGGAAAGAGATGAGATGGAGCGGTGGAGTTCGTCAACATCTTTGCGATCCACGAAACGGGGGAATTCCTCCTCGCTCACGATGAGGGAAATGACCGCATGGCGCCGGTGGTTCAGGGCCAGCGCAACAAGCCGCCGTGCGCCGTCGATCATGAAGATGTCGGTGTCGTTCACCTGTCCGCCGAGCAGGTTGAGTACCTTGCCACTCACATAGAGAGTGGGCGGCGGCACCGATCCCGAAGCCAGGGTCTGGGCATACCGCTCGATATCGGAGACCCGGCTACTCCCTTCGAGCCTCGCGAAGTCGGGGCTGATGTCGCTGATGCCTGCCGGACGCAGTACGTCGAAGGTCTCCCCCGTCCGGGTATCGCGCAGCTCACACGCTAGGTTCACCACGAGGCAGCGGCCCCAAATTCCATTGTCCCACGCCAAGGGGGTCTCCAGTTTATTGGCGAAGATATGGGCCACGATGCCGCGAACCGCGTCAAATCCTTTCCCGAAGCCGTGTATCTCGTAGTCCCGTAGCGCCTGGTAGCAGGATGAAGGATGATCAAGTATGCCCACCGGTTTCACGTCGATGAACTGCTCCGTCGTTCCTGCCGGGGGCTGCATGTAGGGCGCGCCGTGAATCGGCTTCATGTTCATAGTTACCTCGTTCATAACTTGATCTGGGGCTGCCCCGGAAGTGAGGAGACGATCATCCGTTCCGAGCTGGTGAAGGAGGGAATAAATATGGTCCATTTCCTCCCTGATATCTGTCGGCATATCAAAGGTGCGGGAGAGGGTCCCCCTCTCGATCAGGTCGATCCACCCCGCCACAACCTTCGGCCATGACAGGCATGCCTGCCAGTGCCGGTGTCCCAGTTTGCCGAGGGTCTGCCGCAATCGGGGGGTGCGGTATAGAATGTCCAGGTACTCCGGGAAACGCACCAGATCGACGATGATGCCTCCAGCATTGTCGTTCGCGCCGCCGCATTGGGGGGTCGCCAGCCACGGTTTTCCTTGGGCCATGGCCTCAAGAATGGTGTTCGGCGAACCTTCTCCGAGAGATGAAAGCACGATGACGTCGGCCGCCACCATGGCAGCCGAAACCCATTCCCTGCTGAGTCCGGGAATGTAGAGAACTTCCGGTCTTTCTGCCAGCTTCTCCATGACGGCCTTGGCGCAGTCAGGGGTCCCCGTGGGTTTGCCGACCAGCACCAGCTTCCACGACGCTGGCATGTTCTGCAGAGAATCCAAAAGCCCCAAGTGGTTTTTGGTCCAGTAGAGGTTGGCCACATGGAGAATGAGGAAGCTATCCGCGGGAATGCCGTAAGCACTGCGGAAATCGCCGGCAGGGGCAGGGACGGCAGAAGCGTTGGGGATGTAGGCCGGCACGATACCCGCTGCGGCCATGAACTGGGCGTCAACGCCGTTTCTGGTGAGGGTGACAACCTTTTGAGCAGAACGAAGGATTGCTGCAAGTCGGGGGGCGAATCCATCCCTGTCTTTCCACATGGCGTAGCCGAAGGCATTGATGATAGGCTGGATGATGAGGCGCGTCCGGGGATGGAGGGGGGCTTTCTCTGTGCTCCAAATCAGGTTGCCCAAGGGGTCCTGCACCAGGATGCAAGCGTCGTACTCACCGGAGGTGATGGCTTGGCGCACTGCATAGGGCCAAGCTGGAGCCTCTCCAATTTGGTCTGTCGGGTCGATGCTCCGGATGCGGATGCCGTGTCGGGTGTCAGAGTCCCGGTCGGGGTTCACCGGGGTCATGACGGTGACGTCGTATCCCTCCTTAACCAGGGCTGCCCCCAGCTGTTCGAGACGGTGTTCGATTCCACCCACCGACGGCCAGAAGTGGCCGCAGGCGATCATGACACGCTTGGCGGTGGGGGATATCGTGGGGTGCTCGGATATCCCGAATGGTGCGGCCTTCAGAAACCCTCCGGCTACACCGGCAGGGGATCGGCGGGGCAGCGAGAGGACGGCGGTAAGGGCATCAACGGTCTTGGAAAAAATTGTTTGCAGGGAGTGGTTTCTCCGTACGGTTGCCAAAGCGTTCCCGCCGATTTGCTCACGCAGTGCCCGCGATATGATCAGTTCTTCGAGTTTCTTCTCCCACTCGGTTGGCACATTGACGAGCATTCCATTCTGTCCATCCGTGATTAAGCTCGCACAGGCGCCGGCATTAGCACATACCGGCGGTACGCCGGCGGTCATGTAGACGAGGGCTTTGAGAGGCCCTCGTATGGCGTAGTCTTCAAGATCATAAGGGGGGGGGAACACTCCTATGTCCATCCTGAGGACTTCGCGGATCATAAGGTCCTCGTCATAACGGGGCACGAGGGTGAAGCGGGTATGCTGGAAGCCGGTCAGTGTCTGGTTGGCAGGAAAACCGTGAATCAGCAGTCTGACGGAAAGGTTTGGATATCGGAGGGAAAGACGTTCGAGAGGATCCCGGACAACGTTCAGGGCCGACATGGTGCTGAAGGTGCCTACCCAACCGATAACGACGGAGTCGTCGGCACGTACAGGAATTGATGGCCTGACTTCGTCGAAGCGTTCCACTTGAGTGCATGCGGGAATGACCACCACATTGTCGTTGTACTTCCGACCGTAGTCCGCCACGAACTCGTTGTCGCTGAACACTGCATCGACTTCGGTCAGGATTGCCTCAAGGTCCTGCCACTTGTTCCAGCGGTGGTGGGGCATCCAGAGGGCATCGGTCAGATCAAAGACAAGCCGAGCATCGGTGTGTCTGCGCAGCTTGTGGATGAGGTTCAGATAGGGGATTTTGAGGAGGTAGACAAGATCATAACCGCCGGCCTGCTCCACCAGGTGGTCTTCCGTCGTGTCATCCACGTCGATGAATTCAGCCGTCCAACCGATATCCCTGAATGGTTCGGCGAAAATCAGCCCGCGGATGCGAGCGGTTATGGATCCCATGTTCCGGAACGTGACGATCAGGATACGGGGGGCAGTGCTTCGGTGGACTTGCGGGAGAGACATGTGGGAGCTCCTGCGATGGTCAGTTCTTGCGTGCTTCGACGCGCATGTCGCGCCACCGGGCGTGGGTCTGGGGTGGGAGAACCTCGACCGCGCCGAACCCGGCGTTCTTAAGCTCAGCAGTCAGGTGCCAAGGGGTCCAGCTGAAGGCGTTGGGCGTATAGATCTCCTTCCGCTGCAGCTGATCGACGCCGAAGGCGTGAAGAGCACGGACCCCTTCGAGGTACTGTTCGAAGTTGCCGATACTGCTTATGATTTTTTCTACAGCCTTTTCAAGGTTGACCGTTTCGATGATCAGAATCCCGTTTCTCTTGAGCAGTCGATGGATCTTGGCGAACAGGTCACGTGCCTGCCAGAGGTTGAGATAGTTGAGCGAATGAAGCATCAGGGTTTCCGATACGGTGTCAGGCAGAAAAATCCGGTCTATCTGCAGAAAATTGATGCAGAAGTCGGTTTTTGCAGCTGGATTTGCATCGATGTTGAAGTAGCCCTCCCGGTAGTCGATACCGCTCCCCAGGTTAATCCTGATGTCACCGGTGGTAATCGCGAGCTGGTTGGATATGCCGTTCATTGGTCCGCCTTCCTCTGATGAGTATGGGGCCTGCCGGTTCAGATCGATCGTGCGCGTTTCAAGAGTGCAACGGACCGTGCGATGCCTTCTTCCAGCTTTCCCGTGAAAGTGAAGCCTAGGTTTTCGAACTTCCTCCTCGACACGTTGTAGGAGAGTTGGTTCATGATTTTCGTGTCGACCAGTTCCACCTTAACGTCGTCGACCTGTTTTCTTACTGCGTCCACGATTTCCCTGACCGTGGCATTGATGGTCAGGACGTTATATGTTTCGGAGTCAAAGATACGCCGTTCGATGACAAATGCCAGTGCCCGCGTGGCATCCCCCAGGTCGAGGTAGGGACGCTTCTGGTCCATGGCGGTACGCCAGACGGTTATCGGGCACCCCATGCAGGCCTGCCACACGAATTTGTTGACGGCGGTGTGGAAACGCATGCCGGGAGATATGCCGAAGATGGTACCGAATCTTAGGGTAACGGATTGAAGCCCTTCGGTTTTGCCCAGTTCCTTCAACATCAACTCCGCCTTGAGCTTCGACTCCGCATAGGGACTCTGGGGTTGCAGTTCGTCAAGGGTGCAGTTCTCGTTAACCTCGTCGTTCTGGGTGCCGTAGACGCTGGTAGTTGACAGAAATATCAACGCACATCCACGTTCCATGCAGGCCCGGGCGATTCTTTCGGTGCAATCGAAGTTCACCAGTTCCACACGGTCACGGTTGTCGAAGCTGTTTGCCGCATCGGTAATGGCGGCAAGGTGGATGACGGCATCCACGCCTTCCAGTACTTCGTCCAGATTGCAGGTGAAGACATCCCCTTCGAGAAAACGGTACTTCCCTCCTTCGGGCAGATTGAAAAGGGAGCAGTAGCGCTGGGTTGACAGGTTGTCTAGGACGATGATCTCCACCCCGGGAAGCAGTCCCGGCAGGTCGCGCATCAGTTGGGAGCCGATGTGTCCCAGTCCGCCGGTAATGAGAATCCTCATGGTTGTCACCTCAGATAGTGATTAAGGCAGGGCACGAAATAGTCACGTGTCTTGATCAGCCCTGAGATCAGGTCGTGCGTTGGCGCCCAGTCGAGGGTGTTGCGGATCTTGCGGTTACTAATGACCGCATCGCCGATTTCGATGGATTTGCGTTCCCGGGGCCATTCGACGAAACGAACCGACCCCGAACCGATATGCTCCACCGTGAGCTTTGCCGTCTGTGCCACGCTGTAATGTTCATCGGCTACTGCGAAGAAGGTTTCTCCGATGGCACTGTCATTCAGCGTCGAACAGACAAGGGCATTGACCGCGTCGTCCACGTAGAGGACGTTCCGAAGTTGATTGCCGTCCCCATAGACCGTTATTTCTCTATTCTGGAGGGCGAGGCCGATAAAAAAGTTGTTAAAGGTAAAGTCGCTACTGTGAATGGCGGCACGGGGGCCAAATACATTCGGCAGTCTCACTACCGTTATCGGGATTTGATGGGCACTCCAGTATATAAGGGCATATTTCTCCGAGGCGCTCTTGTTTGCCGAATAGATGTCAGTCGGGAATTCAGGATGACTCTCATCCGCCGGCTGATAGTGGAGCTTGCCCAGTTGCGTGGTGGTGCCGATATGGATGAAACGGATGGTTCTGTTGAACCGCCTGGCCGCCTCCAGAAGATTGATAACACCCCGGCTGTTTGCATCCAGGTTCAACCACGGCTCGCGCATGGAAAATGGATGGGACGTGGATGCGGCGCAATTGAACAGGATGTCCTTGTCAAGGATGCACTCCGCCAGCCGGTCGAAGTTGAGAATGTCGTGCAGTCGCAGTTCTACATCCGACTTGATGTCGCTGATGTTGTAAAGATTGCCTCCGGAGTTGGGGTCAAGGCAGTCGAAGATGGTGACTGACGCACCCAGCTCCAGACATTTGTGCGCAAGGTTGCTGCCGATGAAGCCGAGTCCGCCGGTAATGAGCACTTTTTTGTTTTTCAGGCTCGGTAGTGAAGGGGTACTGTTCTCGCCCATGGGGAGTCCTCGCTGTCAGGATCTAGCGACCCAGAATTGTTCTGATGCCGTTGCAGATGGCGTCGATCTGCTCTTCCGTCAGATTCATGGCGCAGGACAGGTTGATGCCACGGGACGATACGTCATAGGCCAAAGGGTTTCGGCTCCGATAGTGCTCTTCGCAGCCGGGGTAGGCCGGCAGTGAGGAGAGAGGGTAGAAGAACGGACGGGCCGGGATACCAACTTCTTCAAGCTTTTTCATGGCATCCAGTTTGGTCATGCCGTGGCTCTTGCCGAAGACGATACCCGTGACCCATACGCTGTTGAAGACGTGGGGAGGCTCTGCGTTGAACTGCAGGTCCTCGATGTCGGCGAGCCGCTCTGTGTACATCCTGAATATCTCCCGTTTACGGCCCACGAGCTCATCGAGCCGCTGGAACTGGGCATAGCCCAGAGCGGCCTGAATGTTGAACGGCATGTACTTGTAGGTAACCTCGAAGTTGTAGTACATGGGACCGCCCGGGCGGCGGCCGTGGTCGCGCAGCACCATGCACCGCTCGTAGAGCGTGTCGTCGTCCAGCAGGAGCATGCCCCCCTCTCCCGTGGTGAGGGTCTTGGTTCGATGGAAGCTGAATACGGATCCCACGCCGAATTTGCCGGCCCTGACGCCCCGATAGGTCGAGCCTAGTGCCTCTGCCGCATCTTCGATGAGAGGGATGCCGTGGCTCTCGGCAATTTCAGCCAGTTCATCCATCCGGGGCATGTTGCCGAAGAGGTCCACGGCGATGATCGCCTTGGTGCGGGGGGTGATGCTCTTTCTGACCGATTCGGGATTGAGGCACCAATCGTCAGGATCGATGTCACAGAACACTGGCGTTGCCCTGAGATACGTGATGGGGGCGGCAGAGGCGATCCAGGTGCATTCGGGAACGATCACCTCGTCGCCGTCTGCAATCCCCAGTGCGGTAAGTAGGAGATGGATCGAAGTAGTGCAGTTCGGTGTCATGATGCCGTAATTCCGGCCGTGGTACCGTGCAAACTCTTTCTGGAACGTCTCCACGTAGTGATAGGCGTTTTCGTACCAGCCGTTGCGCATGGCATCTTCAACCGTCTTTATTTCCAGTTCGGTTATCCAAGGTCCTGCCATGTGGATGGTGTTCATAAATCTCTCCCCGGTGGTGATCTTACTTGCTGATTGGCCTGGCGGGCACGCCGACCACCGTCGTCGCCGCTGGCACATCCCTCGTGGCGACCGCACCGGCACCGACGATGGCGTCAGCGCCGATCTTTATGCGGGGCAGGACGGTTGCCCCTGCACAAACCCACGAGGCGATCCCCATGTGCACGATGCCACACAGTGTCGCGCCAGGGGCCACTTCGGCGCCGTCCTCCAGAATATCTTCATGGTCGACGCTGGCGCCGGTATTGACGATGCACGCTCGCCCGAGCCTGGCCTCTGCGCAGACGATGGCGCCGGCCATGATCTGGCAGCCGATGCCGATCTCAGCATTGTCCGCGATCCAGGCGGTGGGGTGGACTACTGTCGCCGGTTGGAGTCCCAGGGCGGCGAGCTGATCATGAATGCGCAGACGGGCACGGCCGTGGGGGTTGCCAATGGTGACGCAAAAACCAAGGGTTGTGCGGTCCTGTGTTTCCAGCCAGCTGAGCAGCTCCTGCCACCCTTCGTAAATGGGAACGTCGGGAAATGGTGAGGTAAGGCTCGGCGTATCATCAAAAACAGCCACCACCTTTGAGCCGTAGTGTTCAATGATGGGGCGAACTACCTTTGCCTGCCCTGTCCCGCCGTAAAGAACCATCTTGGGTGGATATGCATTGATGTGTTTGTTCATGAGCATTTATTCCTGGCACAAGTAAGCAGTGTACTCTGTCACTTGATTGACGGTGTCTTTTGCCAGTTGTACCCGATAAGGCCGTCGTCATGGGGTATCCTGCCCTCTTCGGCGGGATCGTAGACTCCTGATGTCACATAGAAGAGGCTGGCCGGTCCACTGATGCACTTACAGCCGTGCGCCACCCCCGGCGGGATGCGGAGCACTCGGGCGGGCTGATTTTCACCCATGAATAGTTCCATGGTTGTGCCGAAGGTAGGCGAATCGGGTCGCCTGTCGCTGAGAGCGACTTTCAGCACTCCGCACCCCACATACCACCAGTCAATCTGCGTCCTGTGGATGTGCCACGCCTTGGCCACCCCTTGGTACATGAGCGAGTGGCTCAACTGGCCGAACCCTTCGCTGAAAAAATCATCGGTTACTCGGATGAGCTCTCGGAAAAAACCCCGCTCATCAGTGTGGGTTGCCAGATCCTTTATGACGACTCCATCTATCATCGCTGGGTCACCTCGTCTGTTCAAAGGTACCGATGGCCGTCACCACCTTCATGACGTCGCCGGCGTCCAGTTCCGGGTAGAGGGGAAGCGAGAGAACCTGGTGGGCGGCCCGCTCGGTTTCCGGCAAGGCAGAGGTGCGAAGGTGTGTGTAGGCCGGCTGGAGATGTACCGGCACCGGATAGTGCACCAGGGCCTTGATGTCAAAATTGTCCAGATGAGCAAGAAGTGCATCTCTGGCAGGGGTACGGACCACGTACAGGTGGTAGACATGGTGAGCCCGAGGGGAAACTGCAGGCAGTTCAAGCTGCGAGTTTGCAAGCTCCCTGTTGTAGAGTGAGGCCAGGTCGCGCCTCTTGCCGTTATCGGCGTCCAGATGGCGCAATTTAACTCGGAGAACGGCTGCCTGGATTTCGTCCAGTCGTGTGTTCCAGCCGCTTACAGCACTGACGTAGCGGTCGGCCCAGCCGTACTCGCGTAACAGCCTTGCACTGCGTGCCAGTTCCGGGTCATTGGTGACTACCATGCCGCCGTCGCCGATGGCGCCGAGGTTTTTAGTGGGGTAGAAGCTGAAGCATGCCATGTGGCCGAAAGAGCCGGCTTTCCTGCCGTCATGGCAGGCACCGTGGGCCTGGGCGCAGTCCTCGATGACGCGCAGGCCGTGACGTGCCGCAATGTCGGCGATCTGCTCGATGGGGGCGGTCTGCCCGTAGATGTGGACGGGGATAACGGCTCGGGTTCGCGGCGTAATTGCCTCTTCCAAACGATTCGGGTCCATGCAGAAGGAGTTGTGATCTATGTCTACGAAGACGGGTGTCGCTCCTGTCAGCTCTATGGCCGCGATGGTTGCAACTGCCGTGTGGGCGACGGTGATGACTTCGTCTCCCGTGCTGATGCCGCATGACTTGAGCGCCAGATGGAGTGCCTCGGTGCCGCTGCCGACACCTATTCCCTCACGGACCCCGATGTAGGAGGCGAACTCGGATTCAAAGGAATGGACTTCATCGCCGAGCACATAGCGCCCCTTGTCCAGGACAGACCGGATTGCCTCGTCGATTTCGTCCCTGTGAGCGAGGTACTGGGCCTTTGGATATCCGCAGAGAATCATTCGATCACCTGGACCTGGGGGACATAGACGATCCATTTGCCGCCGCCGTCTCGGAAATCGCCTTCCTTGGCCATGATTTCCACGCTGTGGTTCCAGGCGAATAGGAGGGCGTAATCGGGATACCTTGCGACAAAGTCTCCGTAGGGTTTGACTGGGATATGGGCTCCGGGGGTGAATTTCCCCTGCTTGGCCGGCGTCGTGTCGCTGATGAACTCGATCAGGTCCGGGGTTATGCCGCAGTAGTTGATGACGGTCGTGCTCTTGGATGTGGCTCCGTAGCCCACTACCCGTTTCCCTTCAGTCTTGAGGCGCTCCAGCAGTGACTTTAGCTCGGAGCGGGACTTTTCGCAGTTCCGGCGGAATATCTCGTAGGTTTCGGGCATGTGGAGTCCCAGTCCCTCCTCTTTGCGAAGCTGGCTGAGAACAGCCGGAGAAACGGGGCGCGCACCTTTGTGGGCGATGACGTAACGCATGGAGCCGCCGTGGGTCGTCTGGGGCTCGATGTCCACCAGTTCAAGGCCGTGCTGTGCAAAGGCATAGCAGATGGATCTCAGGGAAAAGAGAAAGACATGCTCGTCGTAGATCTGGTCATAGGACGTTTTCTCAATCACGTCTCCCAGGTAGGGGTCTTCGAACATGACGATACCGTTATCTTTGAGGAGGATTTTGATGCCGGCAATGATCGAATGGAAAAAAGGGATGTGGCACATGACGTTGGCGGCCAGGAACGCATCAGCTTGGCCGTGTTCTTTTACGATAGCACGAGCAGTCTCTTCATTAAAGAATCTGCAGATGGTTTGAATCCCCTTTTCACGGGCAACTGCGGCCACGTTGGCCGATGGTTCGATACCCAGGTGTCTGATCCCGTGGGCAGCGAAATGTTGCAGCATAATACCGTCATTACTGCCTATTTCGACAACGAACGGGTCATTCTTCTCCTTCAGGTGGTCGGAGATCACCTGTTCAGCAAACTGCTTAAAATGGATGCCCATCAGTTTCGAAGTGCCGGAGAAGAAATGGTAGTGTTCGTTGAACATCTGTTCCGGGTCAGGTTGGTCGACGAGCTGCACCATGCCGCACTGTTCGCAGAATGCCACCTTCATTTCGTAGAAATATTCTCCGTCGAAATCGGAGGGCGTAAGGAATCCGTTTGCAATGGGCATCCGCCCGTACGAAATAAAGGGGCTGATACGGGCTTGGCAGATTCTGCACGTTGTCATGAGTGTGCTCTCCTTCGGGGGCTGTTGGTCTGAGAGGGTAATGCAATGGGTGTGCCGCACGCTGCGATTTGCTTGGTGTCGGGAGGCGTAGCCAAAAGTACTGTGGTTTGCTTGAGTAGATTACGTGATTTCTGTGGGCTGGACAGGATGTCTGTTGCGGGGGGAGGTGTTGGGGTGTGTCAAAAAAATGATTGACGGTGCCTGTGGTCGTTGAGGTAGTGGTGTGGGCGTCGACGGAGCCGGCTTCGTATGGCACCGTCGACGCCAGCTGGAAGAGGTTGCAGTTTTGTTTAGTAGAGAAGCAGTGTCAACATTTTGTATGAGTCATAGCCGGCAATCGGCGATGTTCCCGAAACTCGAGCATCAATCTCGACTTGGTAGGTCCCTGGCGGGTGTCCCAAGGTTTCCCATGACCATTCTGAGGTCGAATCGTAGTCGCGCACGATTGTCCATGCCTTTCCGGGAGCTTTCAGCCAAAAGCGGAACTCATAGCTATTGGTATCCGCTACTGAGGCTGCAAATGTGATAACACTTCCCCCCTCGGCGGTCGTGTTCTCGATGGCCACATTCATGTCGGGCGGTGCGGGCGTTGAGACCACGAAGCTGACGTTTTTGTAGGCCTCAAAGCTTGCGGTGCTTCCTGCGGCCCTGACCGCCACCTCCACGAGATAGGTGCCTGCGGCCTTGCCGGTGGTGTTGAATGCCCAGGTAGCGGTGGAGCTGTAAGCTTGGGGCGTGCTCCAAGCACCTGAAGGACTTTTGATGGAGAAACGGTATTCGTAGCTGCCGGAACCGCCTGAGCCCGAGGCGGTGAAGGTGACGGTGGTTCCCGCCACTTGTGGGCTGGTCTTGTCTGTGGTGACGGTGACACCGGTGGCGGCATTGGTTGAGACCACGAAGCTGACGTATTTGTAGGCCTCAAAGCTTGCGGTGCTTCCTGCGGCCCTGACCGCCACCTCCACGAGATAGGTGCCTGCGGCCTTGCCGGTGGTGTTGAATGCCCAGGTAGCGGTGGAGCTGTAAGCTTGGGGCGTGCTCCAAGCACCTGAAGGACTTTTGATGGAGAAACGGTATTCGTAGCTGCCGGAACCACCTGAGCCCGAGGCGGTGAAGGTGACGGTGGTTCCCGCCACCTGGGGGCTGGCCTTGTCTGTGGTGACGGTGACACCGGTGGCGGCATTGGTTGAGACCACGAAGCTGACGTTTTTGTAGGCCTCAAAGCTTGCGGTGCTTCCTGCGGCCCTGACCGCCACCTCCACGAGATAGGTGCCTGCGGCCTTGCCGGTGGTGTTGAATGCCCAGGTAGCGGTGGAGCTGTAAGCTTGGGGCGTGCTCCAAGCACCTGAAGGACTTTTGATGGAGAAACGGTATTCGTAGCTGCCGGAACCACCTGAGCCCGAGGCGGTGAAGGTGACGGTGGTTCCCGCCACCTGGGGGCTGGCCTTGTCTGTGGTGACGGTGACACCGGTGGCGGCATTGGTTGAGACCACGAAGCTGACGTTTTTGTAGGCCTCAAAGCTTGCGGTGCTTCCTGCGGCCCTGACCGCCACCTCCACGAGATAGGTGCCTGCGGCCTTGCCGGTGGTGTTGAATGCCCAGGTAGCGGTGGAGCTGTAAGCTTGGGGCGTGCTCCAAGCACCTGAAGGACTTTTGATGGAGAAACGGTATTCGTAGCTGCCGGAACCACCTGAGCCCGAGGCGGTGAAGGTGACGGTGGTTCCCGCCACCTGGGGGCTGGCCTTGTCTGTGGTGACGGTGACACCGGTGGCGGCATTGGTTGAGACCACGAAGCTGACGTTTTTGTAGGCCTCAAAGCTTGCGGTGCTTCCTGCGGCCCTGACCGCCACCTCCACGAGATAGGTGCCTGCGGCCTTGCCGGTGGTGTTGAATGCCCAGGTAGCGGTGGAGCTGTAAGCTTGGGGCGTGCTCCAAGCACCTGAAGGACTTTTGATGGAGAAACGGTATTCGTAGCTGCCGGAACCGCCTGAGCCCGAGGCGGTGAAGGTGACGGTGGTTCCCGCCACCTGGGGGCTGACCTTGTCTGTGGTGACGGTGACACCGGTGGCTGGCGTTGGCGTCACACCGTACGTCAACGACATGGTCGTGCCGGGCGCCGAGATGCCCGTAATGTTGATGCCGCTCTGGATGCCGCTGTAGTAGCGGGAGTTTGGCGCCGATCCGTCGGTAAACGCCGCGCTGTTTCCGCTGTAGAAAAGAGTTGTGCTGTGTCCCCGGCAGGAACTCGCGGCCATGTTGCAGGACGCGGTGCTCGCCTGCTCGGCCATGACCCCCTGGTGACCTCCGGCCACGTAGCGGTTGATGTCGTTGTACCCTTGGGTGCCGGAGGCTATGTCTATGTGGGTAATGAGGAGGCCGCCGCTCCAACCGCTGCCCAGGTAGCGGCGGTTGCCCAGGTCCCAGCCGGTGGGGTAGCGGTTTTCTGCCAGGAAATACTCCGAGGTGCTCTGGGCGCCGTTAATGAACTTCAAGGCCGCGTTGTTCGACGACAGGGCGTGGCCGATGTTAATTGTGCCTGGAGACGATGGAACTACCGGCGTAGTCCATCCCAGGTATTGCCGGGACCATGCGTCGAGCGCCGTGGGGGTGGTCCCGCCGTATTCGTTGGTGTCACCGCCCCAGCTGCCGCTTGCCATGAGGGAGAAGGTGCCGAGGCCGGCGTTGTAGCTGGCCGTGTCGTAGAGGTCAGGAAGGCCGCAGATCTGGTGTCCCATTTCATGGGCAATGACCCCCATGGGGTGCTGGACGTCGTAGTGGTTCAGCTCTCCGTTCAGGGCGTAGTTCTGGAATTTCATTCCCGCGGCGGTGAACCATCCGGAACCGTAGGACGTGGCATGGGCCCAGACGCTGGGGGTCTTGCTGGTGCCTGACTCCTCGTATCCGGCCACTACAAAGTAGACCACGGCTTCCGTCCGGTCCACGAATCCGTTGGCGTTGGTGTCCAGTGCCGCGAAGTTCACGTAGGACGATGCCGCGTTGATCGCGGCGACAACCCAGGTCGATTCGGTTGTTCCGTTGTCAGGGTGAAGGTGGGGGACCGTGACCGTCACGACGCCGTTGGGATTTCCCGCCTGGCTGTGGGTGACAGGGTTGATGGAGAGGGTGTTGAAGGAGTTGTCCTTATAGAAGTTGGCCACCGACTTGACGCCGGGGGTGGTGCTGAACACGGCATCGTACCATCCTTGAGCGGTAGTGGCGAGGGATCGATCAGAGAAGTTCACAAGAACCATAAGGATTTTTCGGGTGCCGGACACGGGGGTGGGGGTCCAGTCACCCGGTGCAAAGCTGCTCTCCGATGCTGACATCTCCGCAGGGGGAGACTGTTCGGCCGTGGAAGCCGCGGTCCGCTCCTGCAGAATCTCATTCATGGCGCGATTTTGTTTGACGATGGCGGCCTTATCGCGGGGAGGGCGCAGGCCTTTTCCTATGGATGCGGGTGCCGACTGGCCCGGAAACACTTGAACACCCGACCCGCGAAGGGTGCCGTCGGGCGCTTTTTCTGCGTATTCCCAGATGCGGTTTGCCTTGTTCCTGATGACCGTGTAGCCGGTGTCGGTCTCGACCCATTTCTGGAATTCATCGCCTTTTTTCTTGCCGATGAAGGCGCTGCCGTCCGGTTGTTCGAAGTCAATCCAGTCAGGGCTGGCCGGTCCGGCCTGCACCACCGACGCAAGCATCATGAGACTCAAGAAGATGCTGAAAATCCTCGTCCACATGATCGTTCCCTCCTATGATGTCATAATGTCATATGGTGGTTATTTAGCTGAATAGTGATCGGCATGATGCAAGGTGTCATGTTGATATTTTCGGTTTGCAGTGGAAAAACTTGAAGGTAAAATCACTAAAAAATAGGGAGATAAGCTCGATGGGGTTGTCTGGTGTACCAGTGTATTCGTCTTAGTTGAGAGTATTGGGGTGTCAGTCAATTCACATAATTTGGTGCCAGCTCAGCTTCGGGGATGTTCGGGCTCCCGGGCGGCTTACCACGCAAGTAAGTTTTTTGCTAAAGTTTCCCTGTAGCCGTCCGATATGTGGTCATAGGGAGTGTTGTGTTTTTGGGGGGAGATGCCATGAATATTGAAGCCACCAGTGGAACAGGGCCACCCGCGGTTGCAGTTGTTCCGACAATCGTGGCAAAGTCCCGGCAGGATGAAGAGGAGCAGCGCGCGGCGCGGCCCGTGGAACAGGCTCGCGAGCCCGAGAAGGAGAGTGACAAGGGCAAGAGCGAAGATGAGCGGGTCAAGGAGGCGACGCAACGGATCAACGAGTTCATCGAGTCGTTCAGCCGTGATCTCGAATTCTCGGTGGACAAGGACACCAATAGAACGGTCGTCAAGGTCCTGGCACGGGAAAGCGGTGAGGTGATCCGGCAGATCCCCGCGGAAGAGGTGCTCAAGATCGCCAGGATGCTTGACGAACTCAAGGGGCTCATTATCAGGGAAAAGGCCTGATATGCGCTGATCGTCGCTGTAGTGGCATCGTGCCGGTTGGGGAAGGGGCACGACGGAGCGGTGAATTCCGTCTGCCGGCAGGGATGCTTGATTCGGGGCAATAAATCGTGTTGGCTGAAACGCAAAGACGCGCGGCAGATGGTCGCGCGTCTTTTTTGTGCCCGTAAGAACCCGTCCGGGGCCGCGCTCAGTCGTTGATGAAGAAGCTCTTGTTCTCCTCAAATGTCTGGGCGAACAGGTCCATGTCCCGCAATATGGTCTCGGGCGTGTAGCCGAGCAGGTGGGCCTCCTGTGTTTTTGCCAGATCAAGCTCCTCGTCCGGGTGGCGTTCGCCGATGCCGAGCTTTTTGCAGAACTTGTCGGCCAGGCATGTGGTTGCGGTCAGGAAAAGCTCGTACTGGTCCGACAGCCCTGGATTGGGAAAGTCGTGGTGGTGCATGACCGCCGCGGAAAGGGCCTCCGGGAAGTTCCATTTGCGGATGACGAGCGCTCCCACCTCCGCATGGGAAAAGGAATAGATGCTCCGCTCCACGTCCTCGAACGGCAGTCCCTCATTGTAGCAGCGCATCATCACCTGCTGGTATTTCGAAGGATCCAGGTCGTTCATGATGGTCTTGCCGATGTCGTGGAACAAGCCGGCCAGAAACGCCGTCTCTTCGTTGATGAACTTGCCGTTGGCGCTGATGATCCGTGCGGCGATGGCGGCGCCCACGGCATGTTCCCAGAGCATTTTCTCCGTCAGGCCGAAGCGTTTGCAGATCTGCTTGAGGGACGCGGCCACCACCAGGCTTTTCAGGGTCCTGAACCCCAGGAGCATGATTGCCCCGGACAGGGTGTTGATCTGGCGCTGACAGCCATAGTAGGCCGAATTGGAGAGCTTGAGGATCCGCGCGGCCACGGCCGGATCGGCGGAGACCGTCTGGGCGATTTTCTCGATCGTCACGTCCTCCTGCTCGATCATTTCAATGACCTTGGTGGCGACAAGCGGGATGGTCGGCAGGTCCACGGCGGAAAGAATGAGGGTTTCCAGTTCCTTGTTCATGGGGCACCTGTTCGTTGTAAACGGCTGCGAGCGACAATAGCTCTGGATTTATATGCAATTTCCTCGCCGAAGGCATGGCGTGCGGTCGGTTGCCTCCACCGATTGCATTGGGGCAGCCGAGGTGCTATTGTCGCACGGGCGGTAACTATTTCAGGAGGTCATGGTGAATATCACGAGCGCGGAATTTGTAACGAGCGGCACGAGGCCCGAGCACTATCCTCCCGGCGACCTGCCCGAGATCGCTTTTGTGGGGCGATCCAATGTCGGAAAATCGTCACTCATCAACGTGCTTGTTAATCGCAAGAGTCTGGTCCGGACCAGTTCTACGCCGGGGCGTACCCAGCTCATCAACTTTTTCAGGGTTAACGGCAGCTTGATGCTGGTGGACCTTCCGGGCTACGGGTTCGCCCGTGTCCCGCCGGAGGTGAAGAAGCAGTGGGGCCCCATGGTCGAAACCTATCTGGCGGGCCGATCCTGTCTCGCCTGCGTGGTGTTGATCGTGGATGTCCGCCGGACGCCGGCTGAAGAGGACCGGCTCATGCTCCAGTGGCTGCGGGCCTACGACATCCCCGTGCTGGTGGTTATAACCAAGTGCGACAAGGTCTCGAAGAATGAACGGGCTAAGCAGGCGGCCCTGATCAGCCGGACCCTCGGCCTGGCTCCGGACGAGACGGCTTTCTTCTCCGCCCTTTCCCGCGAGGGGCGTGATGCCATCTGGGCGCGGATCGAGGCGATTATGGCCGAAGGACACCCCCCGGCAGAGGATGGCGTCCCGGAATGACCGGTCGCCAAGGGCGTTGACTTTTACTGCCCGCTCTGCTACAACTCTTTGAACAATCGAATATTTCAAGCGTTCAGGTGCTTCCACTCCCACGGTGGAAGGTAAAAGGGAAAAGGGTGAGAATCCCTTGCTGTCCCGCAACTGTGAACGGTGATGAAAGCCGCAGCGATGCCACTGGAGTCCTTGTTGATGTGAAGGCGTGAAATACGCCTTCTTCCGGGAAGGCGCGGCGAGTAAAGTGATCCGTGAGCCAGGAAACCTGCCCGAACGCATGAGCAGCGGCCTCCGAGGAAGAGGTGCCGAAGCCATCGTCAATTCATCAACGGTATTCGAGCCCCGCCCCCTTGTCAGGAGGCGGGGTTTTTCATTCATGGCACAGATCATTTTCATAACGGGCGGCGCCCGCAGCGGCAAAAGTCGCTTGGCCGAAGAACTGGCGGCCAGGCAGGGTGCTCCCCTCGGCTATCTGGCCACCGGCTCTGCCGGTGACGGGGAGATGGCCGAACGGATCGCCCGGCACCGGACACGCCGCGGCGATGCCTGGACCACCATCGAAGAACCCCAGGCCCTTGTCGAGGCCCTGGCGACCCATGACGGCCGGTTCGCCGCAATCCTCGTGGATTGCGTCACCCTCTGGCTCTCCAATCTCCTCTTTTCCCTGGACGATCCAGCCCGCGTGCTCAAAGAAGTCGAACTATTGACACGGACATTCTCCACCCTCCGGACCCCGCTCATTATCGTATCCAACGAGGTGGGCATGGGGATCGTGCCGGAGAACCGCCTGGCGCGCCAGTTCCGTGACCTGGCCGGCGAGGCCAACGAGCGGATCGCCGCCGCGGCCGACGAAGTCTATGTGACATTCAGCGGGCTCCCGCTACGCCTGAAATGAACCCTGAAAGACGAGGTACTCCATGACGCTGCTGACCGAAACCCTGTCAAAAATATGTCCCGTAGATGCCGAACTCATGGCCCAGGCCCAGGCCCGGCTTGACAACAAGACCAAGCCCGTCGGCTCCCTGGGACGGTTGGAGGAGTTCGCCCGGCGCATGGTGGCCATCACCGGCAGCCTTGCGCCCGATACGGAGAAGAAGGTGGTCTTCACCTTTGCCGGTGATCATGGCGTGACCGACGAGGGCGTATCGGCCTTTCCCAGGGAAGTGACCCCCCAGATGGTCTATAACTTCCTGAGGGGAGGAGCCGGCATCAATGTCCTTGCGCGCCACGTGGGAGCCCAGGTGCGGGTGGTCGACATCGGGGTCGATCACGATTTCGGCGGCACCCCCGGCCTCATTGTCCGGAAGGTTGCCCGGGGCACCCGTAATTTCGCCCGGGGCCCGGCCATGACCAGGGAGGAGGCGGTCGCCGCCCTGGAGGTGGGGATAGATCTGGCGAATGAGGCCAAGCGGGAAGGGATCGCCCTGGTCGGTACCGGCGAGATGGGCATCGGCAACACCACGCCGTCGGCTGCCGTTATCGCCGCGTTCTCGGGGCTGCCGGTCCCGGCGGTGACCCACCGGGGGACCGGCATCGGCGATGAGGCCCTTGCCAACAAGGTCCGGGTTATCGAGGCGGGGCTGGCCCTGAACCAACCCGATCCGAAGGATCCCATCGATGTACTGGCAAAGGTCGGGGGGCTGGAGATCGCCGGCATCGCCGGCCTGATCCTCGGCTGCGCCGCAAACCGGCTGCCGGTGGTGGTGGACGGCTTCATCTCCACGGCCGGGGCCCTGGTGGCCTGCGAGCTCAATCCCCATGTGCGGGATTACCTCTTTGCGGCCCACCAGTCGGTGGAAGTGGGGCACCGGGCCATGCTCGACCGCATTGGCGCCGCGCCGATCCTGGACCTCCAGATGCGCCTCGGCGAGGGGACCGGCGGTGCCCTGGCCATGGGACTCATCGAGGCCGGGGTCAGGATTTTGACGGAAATGGCCACCTTTGAGGAAGCAGGTGTAGCGGAAGGGGACTATTGAAGCTCTATTTCATCGCCCTTCAGTTTCTGACCATTGTCCCGCTGCCGTTCCGGCTGCGCTGGGACGAACGCGCCCTGGGACGCTCCATGGCACTCTTCCCCCTGGCGGGGCTCACTCTGGGAGCACTGCTGGCCGGGGCCGACATGCTTTTCGCAGCGCTGGTGCCGCGGCCGGTCAGCGATCTCCTGCTGGTGGCGCTGCTGGCCGGGGTAACCGGCGCGCTGCACCTGGACGGCCTGGCCGATGTCTGCGACGGGCTGGCGGCCCGTGGCGGCAGGGAGCGTTTCCTGGCGGTCATGAAGGATTCCCGGGTGGGTGCCGTGGGAGTGGTGGGGCTCGTGCTCGGGCTGGCGCTCAAGTACCAGGCCCTGCTGGCGGTGCCGGACGACCTCAAGCGTCAGGCGCTCTTGCTCTTCCCTGCCGTGGCCCGCTACGCCCAGGTGCAGATGACCGTCGGCGCCAACCGCGCCCGGCAGGACGGCCTCGGCGCCGCTTTCATCGCCGGGACCGGGGTGTTCCAACTGGTGACGGCCGGCACGATCACGGCCGTTGCAGCCTGGCTGCTGCTGGGCCCGGCGGGCATAGCCGTGCTTGCGGCATCCGTGCTTTTCACCGGCGGGTTCCGGTGGTGGTTCCACCGGCATCTCGGCGGGGTTACCGGCGATGTCATCGGCTGCGCCAGCGAACTGAACGAGATTCTCTGCCTGCTGGCCATCCTCGCGCTGCACAGGGGCTGACAGCTCCGTACGGAGACTGTCCTTCCATACTTCGCTCCCTTCCCGGGAACACACAGAAGATGTAGAAGCAGGGGCCATGCCGTGAGGCTGCCCGAACAAACAACAGGGATATTTCCCTCTCAGGAACGGAACATGACACGCAAAACACGCATCTATCTCATCCGTCACGGCGAAGTGGAGGGGGCCGGCGTCCCCCGTTACAACGGACACAACGACGTGGGCCTCTCCGAGCGGGGCAAGGCCCAGTACCTGGAGCTCCGCAAGCGGTTCGACGGGGTTCGGATCGCCGCCTGCTACACCAGCGACCTTACCCGCTGCGTCTGGGGGGCCGAGTCCCTGGCCGCTCACCTGAACGTTCAGCCGCAGCGCCACCCGGAACTGCGGGAAATCTGCATGGGCGAATGGGAGGCGAAGAGCTGGCAGGAGCTCCAGGACCGCTATCCCCACCAGTGGCAGGCGCGGCTCAACGACCTGGAAGGCTACCGGGTGCCGGGGGGGGAGAATCTGCTGGACGTCCGGACCCGGGTCATGCCCGCCGTCAATGCCATCGTGGAGCGGCATCGGGGGGAAGACGTCCTGGTGGTGGCCCACGGCGGCGTGAACCGGATCATCCTCCTGGAGGCCATCGGCGCACCCCTGGCCAACCTCTTTTCCATTGAGCAGACTTACTGCTGCATGAACATCATCGACTACTTCGAGGACGGCCGTGCGGTGGTGAAACTGGTGAACGGGTAAACCATGAAATCGATCATCATCGCCGCGCCCCACAGCGGCTCGGGCAAGACGACCATCACCGTGGGGATCATGGAGTGCTTCCGGCGGCGCGGTCTCACCGTGGCGCCCTTCAAGGTGGGCCCCGACTTCATCGACCCGGGCTACCACCGGCTGGTGACGGGCCTCCCCTCGGCCAACCTGGACGGCTGGATCTGTCCCCCCGAGTTTGTCAGGGCATCCTTTGCCCACCACGCCCTCAACGCCGACATGGCCATCATCGAGGGAGTCATGGGACTCTTCGACGGATTCGGCGGGATCGCCGACGAGGGGAGCACGGCCCAGGTGGCCCGGCTGACCGGTGCGCCGGTGATCCTGGTGGTGGACGCCCGGGGGCTGGCCCGCAGCGCCGCCGCCATCCTCAAGGGTTTCGCCGAATTCGACCCCTCGGTACGGGTGGCCGGCGTCATCTTCAACAACGTGGCCGGCGACAGCCACGAGCGCATCCTCCGTGAGGCGGTGGCCCAGGCCCTGCCGGAACTGAAGGTGTTCGGCTGCATCCCCCGCGACGACGGGCTGCACATCCCCGCGCGCCACCTGGGACTTTTCACGGCTGAGGAGCATCCCCTGTCGGATGAGTTCCTGGATCACCTTGTGGAAGTGATCCGCGACCGGGTGGACCTGGGGCTGCTCTGGGGGGCGGCCAACCCCCTGGACGCGCCCGTGCCCCGCGCGGAGCCGATTCCCTGCCGGACCCTGGCGGGACCGGTGCGGCTGGCGGTGGCCCGGGACGAGGCCTTCTGCTTCGTCTACGAGGACAACCTCTGTCTGCTGCGCCGCGCCGGCGCCGAGATCGTTACCTTTTCCCCCCTGCGGGACGAGCGACTGCCGGACGACGTGGCCGGGGTCTACCTGCCGGGCGGCTACCCCGAGGTCTTTGCCGATGCCCTGGCGGCCAACAACAGGATGAAGGAGTCCCTGGCCCGGGCCGTGGACGAGGGGATGCCGGTCTACGCCGAATGCGGCGGTTTCATCTACCTGACGCGCGGGGTTACGGACAGCGCCGGGGAGCCTGAATCGCTCCACGAGTTCGTGGGGATATTTCCGGTGACCACCCGGATGCTTCCCCGCCGCAAGGCCCTCGGCTATCGCGAGGTGGAACTGGCGGTCGACACCATCATCGGTCCCGCCGGCACCCAAGCCCGGGGACACGAGTTCCACTACTCGGAGATGGAAGAGATGCCCGCCGACGTGGAGCGGGCCTACCGGGTCCGCCGGGGCCCGGTCGACCTGGGGATGGAAGGATACCTTTACCGCAACTGTCTTGCCTCCTACGTCCACCTCCACTTCGGGAGCAACCCGGAACTGGCCGCGTCGTTCGTGGCACGCTGCAGATCATACTCCACAAGGAGCAGTGCGTGAAAACCCAGATCGAACAGGCCCGCGAGGGCATCATCACTCCCCAGATGGCGGCCGTGGCCGTGGAGGAGCACGTCTCCCCCGAGTATGTCCGCCTGATGGTGGCCGAGGGGAAGGTCGTCATCCCCTGGAACCACGTGCGCGCACCAAAGGCGGTCGGCATCGGCAAGGGACTGCGGACCAAGGTGAATGCCTCCATCGGCACCTCCTCGGACATCGTCGACTACGAGGCCGAGGTGCGCAAGGCCCGGGCCGCCCAGGAGTCCGGCGCCGATACCCTCATGGAGCTGTCCGTGGGCGGCGACCTGGACCGGGTCCGGCGCGAGGTTATCGCCGCCGTGGACCTGCCGGTGGGGAACGTCCCGCTCTACCAGGCCTTCTGCGAGGCGGCGAGGACATACGGCGACCCCAACCGGCTCGACCCGGAGATGCTCTTCGACCTGATCGAGCGCCAGTGCGCCGACGGCATGGCCTTCATGGCGGTCCACTGCGGCATCAACCTCTACACCATCGAGCGGCTCCGTCGCCAGGGGTACCGCTACGGCGGCCTCGTCTCCAAGGGGGGGGTGAGCATGGTGGGCTGGATGATGGCCAATAACCGCGAGAATCCGCTCTACGAGCAATTTGACCGGGTGGTCGGCATCCTGAAGAAGTACGACACGGTCCTTTCCCTGGGCAACGGCCTGCGGGCCGGCGCCATCCACGACTCATCGGACCGGGCCCAGATCCAGGAACTCCTCATCAACTGCGAGCTGGCCGAGATGGGGCGCGAGATGGGCTGCCAGATGCTGGTGGAGGGGCCGGGCCACGTCCCCCTGGACGAGGTGGAGGGGAACATCCAGCTCCAGAAGCGGATGAGCGGCGGCGCACCCTACTATATGCTCGGGCCCATCTCCACCGACGTGGCCCCCGGCTTCGACCACATCACCGCCGCCATTGGCGCGGCCCAGTCGAGCCGCTTCGGCGCCGACCTGATCTGCTACATCACCCCGGCCGAGCACCTGGCCCTCCCCAACGAAGAGGATGTCCGCCAGGGGGTCAAGGCGGCCCGGGTCGCCGCCTACATCGGCGACATGAACAAGTACCCCGACAAGGGGCGCGAGCGGGATCGGGAGATGAGCAAGGCGCGCCGCGACCTGGACTGGCAGAGGCAGTTCGAGCTGGCCCTCTATCCGGAGGACGCCCGGGCGATCCGGGCCAGCCGCACCCCCGAGGACGAGGCCACCTGTACCATGTGCGGCGACTTCTGCGCCTCCCGGGGGGCAGGCAGGCTGTTTGCCGGCGATCTGCGGGGGGACAAGGTGTAGAGCGCAGGCAGTTTCAATCTGAAGAAGCATCCTTCCGGCGTAAGGGAAACCGGTGCAATACCGGTGCTGCCCCGCAACTGTGAGGGGGGACCGCTGCCGCAGTGATGCCACTGTCCGAAGGGACGGGAAGGCGCGGCAGACGGGATGATCCCCGAGCCAGGAGACCTGGCTGGAAGGCGACAACACACTCCGACCGAGGGGAAGGGAGGTTGTATGGGGAGCAGAGCATATCCACTGCGGCTGTGAGGTTGTTCCGGCACGCGAAGGCAAGAACGGCGACGGAACATGACTTCATAAGGAGCACGCAATGAAACGCATTACCTTGTATGCTGCCGGTTCGGCAATCATTGGCGCAACGCTGCTGGCCGGTCCCGCTCACGCCATGCACATCTCGGAGGGGATCCTCCCCCTGGGGTGGGCGGCACTCTGGTTCGCCGTGGCGGCGCCCTTTCTGGCCCTGGGCATACGGCGGGTGAACGACCTGTCCCGCCACGATCTCTCCTTCAAGCCCCTGGTGGGACTCATGGCGGCGGTGGTCTTCATCATCTCCTGCATGCCGATCCCGGTGCCCACCGCCGGCACCTGCTCCCATCCCTGCGGCACGGGGATCGCCGCGATTCTGGTGGGACCGCTGGTCAGCGTGGTCATCACCACGGTGGCGCTCCTCATCCAGGCCCTCTTCCTGGCCCACGGCGGGATTTCGACCCTCGGCGCCGACGTGGTGTCCATGGGGGTGGCGGGCTCCTTTGCCGGCTGGTTCGTCTTCCGGGGGATGCGCCGGCTGGGCGCGGGCCTTGCGGTGGCCGCCTTTGTTGCCGGGCTGCTGGCCGACTGGGCCACCTACCTGACCACTGCCCTGGAGCTGGCCTCGGGCGTGCGCGGGAGTGAGCCGTTTTACCCGCTGTTCTTGAAGATCGTTGCCGCCTTTGTTCCAACCCAGCTCCCCCTCGGCGTGCTGGAAGGGGCCATGACCGCCGGCATGGTGGTCCTGCTCCACCGCAAGCGCCCCGATCTGCTGGCGAAAATGGGGGTGGTCGATGCCGGCGGCCCGGGGGGCGGTCCCCGCCGGGCAACCGTGGCCATGCTGGCGCTGTTCTGCCTGCTCGCCTCGCTCCTTATGGCGGGACCGTCGCGCGCATCGGAAAAATGGCCGGGCGTTGATGAGACCGTGGTGGAAAAGATTGCCGCGGAACACGGCCGCGAACCGCGGGCCCCTCTCATCAATACCGACCAGGGGGACCTGCTCCTCTTCGTTTTTCTGCTGGCCGGCGCGGTCGGGGGCTTTGCGGCGGGCTATTTCTGGCGTATGCTGGTGGCGGAACGGAGAACGTACGATGACAATACTTGAAACCTCCTGGGTCCAGGGCACTGACCGCGAGATTGAGGAGCTGGTGCGGCTCGTGAACGAGGCAATCGCGCTGGAGCTCAACGCATCCCGGCTCTACGCCCTGTTCCAGGACCTCTTTCCCGATGACGGAGAGTTCTGGCAGGCGCTTTCCATCGAGGAGGAGAATCACGCGAACCTCCTGCGAAACGGTCGCCGCCTTTTCCTGCCCGAAGGGAGGTTCCCCCGGGAGCTCCTGCCCGAATCCCTCGGCCCCCTGGTGGAGAAGAACCGGGAGCTGGAAAGCCTGTTCGACCGCTACGAGCAGACCCCCCCCAGTCGGGAGGAGGCGTTCCGGACCGCCCTCGTCCTTGAGGAGTCGGCGGGCGAGCTCCACTACCAGCGGGCCATGGAAAACCGGGCTCCCTCCTGGACCCTCAAGGTGTTTCAGACGTTGAACGACGACGACCGCGATCATGCCACCCGGCTCCGCGACTACATGGCGGCGGAGGGAATTGCCGAATGAAGCACGTCCTCAGCGCGTCTCCGGCCGATCATCCCCTGTCGCGGCTCGACCCGCGGGTCAAGCTCCTGACGGCCGGGGCGCTGCTCGTCATGGTCATCAGCTGCACCGGCGGACTGTTCCCGTTATTGGCGGCAATTCTTTCCCTGGGGATCGTCATCTCGCTGGGGGTGCCGCTCCGCCTGATCCTGCTCCGCTTTGCGGAGCCGGCCTTCATCGCCGCCGTGGTTCTCCTGCTCAAGCTCTTCTTCAGCGGTGTCACGCCGCTTTTCACACTCCAGTTGCCCTGGCTGGAGCTTACCGCATACCGCGAGGGGCTGCGGGAAGGGCTCCTCATCGCCGGCCGCATTGCCGCCGCCGTGTCGGTTGTGTCGGCGGTCGGCTTCTCCACCTCGTTCACCGACCTGATGGCGGCCCTGGCATGGCTGAGGGTGCCGCGCAGCTTCATCGAGGTGGCGCTGTTCGCCTGGCGCTACCTGTTCCTGCTCCTGGACGACGCCCAGGTGATCCACGCGGCCCAGCGGAATCGCCTGGGCTACAGCGGGCTGCGCCGGGGGATGCGCTCCTTCGGTACCCTGGCCGGCGCCCTGGTTCTCAAGGCATTCGACAACAGCCAGACCATTACCACCGCCATGGTCCAGCGGGGGTACGACGGAAATTTGCCGCTGTTCAGGCACCGTCCGTTCCGGCCGGCCGAGGTGGCCCTGTCCGCCCTCTTCGTGGCGGCCATGGGAACCCTCTGGGGGATGCAGTGAGGTTTTTCGTGGACCTGAAGGCCTATGCCTATCCCGACGGTACCGTGGCCCTGTCGGATATCCGTTTCCAGGTGGCGCGGGGAGAATTTTGCGGAATCCTCGGCTCCAACGGCTCGGGCAAGACGACGCTGCTCAAGATCATGGACGGGCTGATCAGGGAGTACGACGGCAGCGTGCTCCTGGACGGCCGGGACGTGCGGAGCCTCCAGCCGAAGGATATCTACCGCACGGTCGGGCTCGTGTTCCAGAACCCGGACGATCAGTTGTTCGCCCACACGGTCTTCGAGGATGTGGCCTTCGGCCCCCGCAACATGGGATTTGCCGAGGCCGAGGTCAAGGCGCGGGTGGAGCGGGCCCTGGATGCCGTGGACCTGGCGGGGGCGGCGGCCAAGCAGATCCACCACCTGAGCTACGGCCAGAAAAAGCGCGCCTGCATCGCCGGGCTCCTGGCCATGGGGCACGAGGTGCTCCTCATGGACGAACCCACCGCCGGCCTCGATCCCATGGGGGAGTACCGGATGATGGAGCTGCTTACGCGGCTCAACCGGCAGGAGGGGGTGACCATCGTCATGGCGACCCACAGCGTCGATCTGGTGCCCCTGTTTCTCCACCGGCTCCACATCCTGAGTCGGGGGCGGATTGTCCGCGGCGGGCCGCCCGAGGAGGTCTTCACCGCCCCGGCCGAGATGGAGAGCGTCAAGCTGCGGCTTCCCCACATAGCCGAGCTCATCCACCGCCTGAAGCACGAAGATGGTGTCCCGTTCCGGCGCACGCCGCTCACCATCGGCGAGGCCCGGCGGGAAATTATGGAATTGATTGAAACCACAAGGAGTTGACATGAAGACTGCTATTCTGTTGATGGCCCACGGCAGCCGCATCCCCGAGGCGAACGACGCCGTGCGGGAGATTGCGGCCATGGTGAAGGAAATGACCGGTTTCGAGATCGTGGAGGTATCGTTCCGGGAGCAGCATCTGCCGAACATCCAGCAGGGGATCGATGCCTGCGTGGCCCAAGGCGCGGAGCGGGTTCTGCTGATGCCCTACTTCCTCTTCGTGGGTGCCCACGTGCAGGAGGACCTCCCCGAGGAGATGGCCGAGGCCCGCACCCGTTACCCTGCCGTGGAGTTCGCCATGGGAGGGCACCTGGGCGTGCACCGCAAGCTGGCCGAGGTGGCGGCGGACCGGATCGCCGAAGCCCTCGCCGCCACGGGGTGGCGCTGATGTCGGTCCACCTCCGCCCCGAGGAAATCGAGGCCGAGTCGTTCCGGATCATCGATGCCGAAGCGGGCTCACACTCCTGGGGGCCGGACCAGTGGCCGGTGGTGCGTCGCGCCATCCATACCTCCGCCGATTTCGACTATGCCCGGAGCATGGTCTTCTCCCCCGACGCCGTGCCGCGCGCCCTGGCGGCGCTCAAGGCGGGAAGGGGCATCGTCACCGACACCACCATGGCCCTGTCGGGCATCGCCAAGCCGCGCCTGGAGCGATTCGGCATCTCCATCTCCTGTTTTGTGGCCGATCCCGGCGTGGTACGCCGGGCCCGGGAGCAGGGGATCACCCGCTCCATCCTGGCTCTACGTGCGGGGGCGTCGGACCGGGGCAACGGCATCTTCGTCATCGGCAACGCACCCACGGCCCTCTTCGAGCTGATCCGCCTGGTGCGGGAGGAGGGGCTGCGCCCCGACCTGGTGGTGGGCTTTCCGGTGGGGTTCGTTGGGGCCGCGGAGAGCAAGGAGGCGCTCCTGGCCCTGGAGCATGAGGTCCCGGAAGTCCCCTTCATCACCAACCGGGGACGCAAGGGGGGGTCCAATCTGGCGGCGGCGGTGGTGAACGCCCTGCTCATCATGGCTATGGAGGGGTAATGCGCAAAGCCAACAAGCGAATCACCGATTTCGACGTCATCCGCCGAATGCTCGACACCTGTCACGTGGGGCGGCTCGGCACCCTGGGAGCCGACGGCTGGCCTCGCATCAAGCCCCTCAACTTCGCCTGGCACGAGGGGCGGATCTATTTTCACTGTGCCCTGGAAGGGGAGAAGCTCGACGATATCCGCCACGAGGACCGGGTCTGCTTCGAGGTGGACCTGCCCATCGCCTATGTGCGGGGAACGACGGAGACCCCCTGCCGGGCCGAGTACCTCTACCGCAGCGTGATCATGCGGGGCAGGGCGCGGCTGGTTGAGGAACCGGCCGAGAAGGTGCTTGCCCTCGACTGTCTCATGCGCAAATACCAGCCCGACGGCACCTGGGGTTCCTATCCGGAGGAAAAACTGGCCATCACCGGCATCGTGCGGATCGACGTGGAGGAAGTGGTGGGCAAGGAAGAGCTGGGCAAGGACGAGCTGCGGGAGCAGGCCCTGGCCATGCTTGCGTCGGGGGTTCCCCTCCCGGCGATCCTGGGGTAGGGTCGGTGTCCGGCCGGGAGCTTCGCCACGGCTACACCACCGGTGCCTGCGCCGCTGCCGCTGCTGCCGGAGCGGCCCGGATGCTCCGGCGCCAGGAGCCGGCGGACGAGGTCGAGATCGTCCTCCCCCGGGGTGAGCGGGTGACCTTTCGCCTCCACGGCCAGGAGTTCACCGAAACCTGGGCCACCTGCCACGTGGTGAAGGATGCCGGCGACGACCCGGATGTGACCAACGGCGCCGAAATTCACGCAACTGTCCGGCGCGAGCCCCTCAACCGGCCCGGCGCCCGGACCATGGTCTTTGTCACCGGCGGCCGCGGGGTGGGGACGATCACCAAGCCGGGGCTTGCCGTGCCGGTGGGTGAGCCTGCCATCAACCCCGTGCCCATGCGCATGATCACCGAGGCGGTCAAGGCCGAGTTCTCGGTGGTCTGCCTTCCCCAGATCCTCACGGTCACCGTCTCCATTCCCAATGGCGAAGAACTGGCGAAAAAGACCCTCAATGCCCGCCTGGGCATCGTGGGTGGGCTCTCCATCCTCGGCACCACCGGCATCGTCCGCCCCATCTCGGCCAAGGCCTGGACCGACACCCTCGACGCCGCCATCGATGTGGCCCTGGCCTGCGGCTGCCGGACCCTGGTCCTCTCCACCGGCCGGACGAGCGAGCTGGTGGCCCAGGGAGCTCTGGCCGGGGAGCATCTGCGGGAAGAGGCCTGCGTGATGATGGGCGATCACGTGGGGTACGCGCTCCGGGCCTGCGCCCGCAAGGGGGCGGAGCAGGCGGTTCTCGCGGGCCAGTTCGCCAAGCTCCTGAAGATCGCCTGCGGCCATGAGCAGACCCATGTCTCCTCCTCCGAACTTGACCTGCGGCTGCTGGCCGAATGGATCGCCGCCACCCCTGCCGCCTCGCATCTGGCGCCGCTCGTTGAAGGTGCCAACACCGCCCGGCAGGTGCTGGAGGCGTCGGGCAACGACCCCGCCCTCATGGAGCTGGTCTGCACTCGGGCCCGGGAAGCGGCCCGGCTGCTGGCTCCTTCCCTGCGCATCAAGGTTTTACTGGCGGGCTACGATTCAACGGTGCTATATTTCGGGTAAAATGTTCGCCCTGTCCTGCAATTTGCCATAAAAGGGGGTTCTCCATGCCTCATCAGAAAATTTATCTCGTCGGCGCCGGCATCGAAGGGTGGGAGGGGTTCGGCTCCAAGGCCCTGGAAGTCATTAACGAGGCCGAGGTTCTCATCGGCCACCGGCGTCATCTGGACACCTTTCCCGAGTTCAAGGGGAAGAAGCAGGAACTGGGCGATCTCTCCATCCTCCTGGAGCAGCTGAAGAACACCGACAAGCGGACCGTTGTCCTTGGCTCCGGGGACCCCAACTTTTTTGGCATCGCCCGCTTCCTGCTCCGCAATCTCTCCAAGGACCGGATCGAGATCTTTCCCAATGTGACGAGCGTGCAGTACGCCTTTGCCCGGATCAAGGAACCCTGGGACGACGCCATCTTCGTCTCGGTGCACGGCCGGGGTCTCAAGCCCGCCGTGGACCGGATCGTGGCCGCCGAGAAGGTGGCGGTCCTCACCGATAAGGTCAACACTCCCGCAGCCATCGCCCGGGAGCTCATCGAGCGCGGCGCCGAGGGGTACGAGGCGTGGCTCTGCGAGGACATGGGAACGCCGGCCGAGAAGTTCACCCGCACCGATGTGAAGGGGCTGCTGGACATTACCGCCTCGGAACTCAACATCCTCATCCTCGTGAAGGCGTGGGAGCCCCAGCTGGCCCAGTACCCGGTCATGGGCATCGCGGACGACGAGTTCGCCACGGCCAAGAAGCTCATCACCAAGCAGGAGGTGCGGGCCGTCACCCTGGCCAAGCTCCGGCTCCAGGATGATCTGGTCATGTGGGACATCGGCGCGGGCAGCGGCTCGGTATCCATCGAGGCGTCCAACCTCATGCCCAACGGCCGGCTCTTCGCCCTGGAGCGCAATCCCCAGTACGTGACCTTCCTGCGGGAGAACCTGAAGAAATTCGTGGCCCGCAACGTGGTGCTGGTGGAGGCGTTCGCCCCCGAGGGGCTCGATGACCTGCCCGACCCCGACCGGGTCTTCATCGGCGGCTCCGGCGGCATGCTGGAGGAGATCATCGAGGCCGTGGACCGCCGGCTCAAGCCCGAGGGGGTCATCGTCCTCAACGCCGTGACCCTGGATACCCTCACCAAGGCGGTGGAGTTCCTGGAAGACCACGGCTACCTGGTGGAGGTGGCGTGCGTCAACGTGGCCAAGACCCGGGGGCTCACCGAGTACAAGATGTTCGAGGCCCAGAACCCGGTCTACATCATCTCGGCATGGAAAGGCGAAGAATGAGCGGTTTCGCCAAAATTTACGCCGTCGGGGTCGGCCCCGGCGACCCGGAACTCCTGACCCGGAAGGCCGAGCGGATCATCCGCTCGGCCGATGTCATCTGTGCCCCCACCGGCGCCGCCGATGCCGCCAGCTATGCCCTCTCCATCGTCGAGGATCTCATCGATCCCTCCCGCCAGGAGGTGCTGCCCCTGGTCTTTCCCATGCGCAAGGACCAGGAGGGGCTTGACGCCTTCTGGGAAGAGGCTGCCGCCCAGGTGGCCGAGCAGGTCCGGCACGGCAGGGATGTGGCGTTCATAACCATCGGCGATCCGTTTCTCTACTCCACGTTCCTCTACCTCTACCGCATCTTCCGGGAGCGCTATCCGGAACTATCCGTTGAGATCGTACCGGGAATTTCCAGCATTACTGCCGCTGCCGCGGTTGCCGGTGTACCCCTTGGGATGGCTGCCGAGCGGATCGCCATCCTCCCCACCACCTACGAGGATGCGGAGCTGCGCGAAACTTTCGCCCGGTACGACACCGTGGTCCTCATGAAGGTCAACCGGGTCTTCGACCGGGTCTACGCCCTGTTGAAGGAGCTGGGGCTGGAGCGGTGCGGGGTCTTCGTGCGCCGGGTCGGTTCCGCCGACGAGGAGGTGGTGTTCGATCTGGAGAGGCTCGTGGGGGAGAAGCTCGACTACCTGTCGCTGCTGATTGTCAGGAAGTAGCATCGAACGCCATTGGAAAGGTTGTTCCCCGTGTCATCTGTCGCTGATAACCCCATTGTCCACTTCGTCGGTGCCGGCCCCGGCGATGCCGAATTGATCACCGTGAAGGGTGCCCGGCTCCTGCGAGAGGCCAAGGTGGTGGTCTATGCCGGGAGTCTGGTGGACCGCGAACTGGTCCGCACCTACGCCCCCGGCGCCGAGGTGCATGACTCCGCCGCCCTGACCCTGGAGGAGACCACGGCGCTCCTGGCCCGGGCCGTGGCCGACGGCCGGCGGGCCGTGCGCCTCCACACCGGCGACCCCTCCATCTACGGGGCCATCCAGGAGCAGATGGCGGAGCTGGACCGGCTCGGCATCGGCTACGAGGTGGTCCCCGGCGTCACGAGCGCCTTTGCCGCAGCGGCATCCCTGAAGCAGGAGCTGACCCTGCCGGAGGTGTCCCAGACGGTCATCATCACCCGGCTGGCCGGTCGGACCCCAGTGCCCGAGCGGGAGCGGCTGGCGGAGATCGCCCGGATCGGGGCGACGCTCGTCATCTACCTGTCGGTCGGCATGATCGAACAGGTGGTGGCGGAACTCCTCCAAGGAGCCTACACGCCGGCCACCCCGGCGGCGGTGGTGTCCCGGGCATCCTGGCCCGACGAGCAGGCGGTTGAGGGAACCCTTGCCGACATCGCCGACAAGGTGCGGAGCTCCGGCATCGGCAAACAGGCGATCATCCTCGTGGGGGACGTGCTGAAGGCGCGGCGGGAAGGGCTGAAGGCCCGGTCGCTCCTCTACGACGGCGGATTCTCGCACGAATTCCGCAGGGGGATTATCACGTAGCATTCCCCGCGGCAAAGGAGGTCAGGCGTCATGCGCATTGCCATCATCGCCATAACCCGCAACGGTGCCCGGCTCGGCTGCCAGCTGCGGGAGGGACTGGGCACCGCTGACCTCTACGTCCTCCAGAAGTTCGCGGGCCAGGCCGGGAAGGTGGCCGTGCCGTTTGCGGGGGATCTGAAGGGGCTTGTGGCGCGCCTCTGGCCGGACGTGAAGGGCTTTGTCTTCATCATGGCGGCGGGCATCGTGGTGCGGATGATCGCGTCATTGCTGGAGTCAAAGGACAGGGATCCGGCAGTGGTGGTCATGGACGAAGGGGGGCGGTTCGCCGTGTCGCTCCTTTCCGGCCACCTGGGCGGGGCCAACGAACTGGCCTGCCGGTGCGCCCACGTCACCGGGGCCCGCGAGGTGATCACTACCGCCACCGATGCCAATGATCTCCCCTCCTTCGATCTGCTCGCCAAGGAGGCCGGCTGGGCCATCGAGGACCTTTCCCGCATCAAGACGCTGAACGCCCTGCTGCTGGAGGGGGAAGAAATTGCCGTGGTGGACCCGACGGACCGGGTCAGGGCCTATTTCAACGGCAAGGCCCGGCTCACGTTTCACGATACCTTTGTGCAGGCCCTCCAGAGCGGCGCCAAGGGATTCGTCTTCGCCACCAATCGCCGGCTGCCGCCCCAATCGCAGTCCGACGCCTTGTTGATCCTGCGCCCGCGGAACCTGGCCCTGGGGATCGGCTGTAACAGCGGGACCCCGGCCGAGGAGATCGAAGAGGTCGTCACGGTCCAGCTCAAGCGCCTCTTCCTCGCCCTCAAGAGCGTGGCGGTCATCGGCTCGGCCATGGCCAAGCGCGGCGAGGAGGGATTGCTCCGGTTTGCCGAGCGCCACTGCATTGAGCTCCGGTTCTACGAGAGCGAGGAGTTGAACGGCGTTGCCGTGCCGTCACCCCCTTCAGCCCACGCCCTGGAGGCCATCGGCGCCGCCGGTGTGGCCGAGCCGTCGGCGGTGCTCGCGTCCAACGGGGGGAGCCTTCTGCTCAAGAAGGTCAAGAGCGGCAACGTGACCCTGGCCATAGCTGAAATCGCCTGATACGAGGTTTGTGATGTCCATACTCTACGTCGTCGGGATCGGTCCCGGCGACCTCGACCATATGACCTTCCACGCCACCGAGGCCATTGAACGGGCCCAGGTGGTGGTGGGCTACAAGACCTACCTGGGGTTCATCGAGCCCCTGCTTGACGGCAAGGAGGTTGTCTCCTCGGGGATGATGAAGGAGGTTGACCGCTGCCGCGAGGCCCTGGATGCCGCTGCGGCGGGCAAAACCGTGGCGCTGGTCTCCAGCGGCGACGCGGGGGTCTACGGCATGGCTGGGCTGGCCATGGAGCTTGCGGCCACGATGACAGCCCCCCCCGAGATCGTGGTGGTGCCGGGAGTGTCGGCGGTGCAGGCGGCTGCTTCCGTTCTCGGCGCGCCGCTGATGCACGATTTTGCAGTCATCTCCCTGTCGGATCTCCTGACCCCCTGGGATGTCATCGAGCGCCGGCTCGTGGCCGCCGCGGCCGCCGACTTCGTGGTTGCCCTCTACAACCCCCGGAGCAAGGGGCGGGTCACGCAGATCGAGGAGGCCCGGACGATCCTGCTGGCGGCCCGCGCCTCCACCACGCCGGTCGGCATTGTCCGCAACGCCTGCCGGGAAGGGGAAGCCCGGGTGGTAACCACCCTGGCGGAAATGCTCGACCATGAGATCGACATGTTTTCCCTGGTCATCATCGGCAACTCCGCCACCTTCGTGGATCGGGAGGGCCGGATGGTTACGCCGCGGGGCTATAAGGCCGCGCCCGGGGCAGAGAGACCAGGGGCCGGGGAACAGCAAAAGAACTCAGTCGATGGACAGTTGTCCGATTCTCCGTCTCGGATTTTGAATTCCCGGTCCCCGATTCCCGATCCCGGGTCCCCGGCTTCACATTCCCGGTCCCTGATGGTCGTCGGCACTGCCTCCGACGTGGGGAAGTCGGTTGTTACGGCCGGTATCTGCCGCATCATGAAAAACCGGGGCTTCTCCGTGGCGCCGTTCAAGTCCCAGAACATGGCCCTCAACTCGGCCGTTACACCGGAAGGCGGAGAGATCGGCCGGGCCCAGGCGGTGCAGGCGGAGGCCTGCGGCATCGAGCCCCACACCGACATGAACCCCATACTCCTTAAGCCGACCACCGACTGCGGCAGCCAGGTGATCGTCCAGGGGGCGGTGGTGGGGAACATGACGGTTCGGGAATACAACGACTACAAGCCCAGCGCCTTCGAAAAGGCGCGCGAGAGCTTCGGGCGGCTCGCCGCCGCCCACGACCTGGTGGTGATCGAGGGGGCCGGCAGCATCGCCGAGATCAACCTGAAGCGCCATGACATCGCCAACCTGAAGGTGGCGGAGATGGCCGGCTGCAAGGCCCTGCTGGTGGCCGACATCGACCGTGGGGGCGTTTTCGCCCAGATCGTCGGCACCCTGGAGCTTCTGGAACCCCATGAGCGGGAGCGGATCGCCGGCGTGATCATCAACAAGTTCCGGGGGGATGCATCGCTCCTGGCGCCGGGCATCGGTTTCATTGAGGAGCGCACCGGTGTGCCGGTTTTGGGAGTGGTGCCCTGCTTCAGCGGCTTCCGCCTCCCCGAGGAAGACAGCGTGGCCCTGGAAAAGCGGAAAGCGGAAAACGGCGATCGCGGCCCGGCGGCAGAGCGGCTGAACATCGGCGTGGTGAAGCTGTCGCGCATCTCCAACTACACCGATTTCGACGCCCTGGAGGCGGAGCCGGATGTCCAGCTCACGTATGTGGAAGGTGAAGAGCAGCTGCGAGGACTCGATCTCCTTGTCATTCCGGGGAGCAAGGCGACCACCACCGATCTCTTCTTTCTCATGGAGCGGGGATTGTTTCCGGCGATAAAATCGTTCACCGGCCCCATCGTGGGCATCTGCGGCGGGTACCAGATGCTCGGCAAGCGGGTTGCCGATCCCCACGCGGTGGAGTCCGACATCCGCGAGGCCGAGGGGCTCGGGCTTCTGGACGTGGTCACGGTGATGCTGGAGCAGAAGTCCACCCATCGGGCCGCGGCCGAGCTGCTGCCGTCAGGGTTCCTGGTGGCGCCCCGCTGCCGGGGGGGGCTGGCCGGCTATGAAATCCACCTGGGAGAGACGATCCTCGGCCCGTCGGTCCGCCCCTTTGCCCGGATCACGAGCCGTTCCGGCGCGCCGGTGGAGGTGCTTGACGGCGCCGTCTCCAGTGACGGCCGCGTGTTCGGCACCTACCTGCACGGTATCTTCGACAATGCCGTGTTTCGCACCTCGTTCCTCAACCGGCTGCGCAAGGCGAAGGGGTTGGCGGAGCGCCGGCCCGGCCAGGGGGGCGACGATCCCTTCAACCTGCTTGCCGCGCACCTGGAGAAGCATCTGAACATTGATCGCATGCTGGAACTCTGCGGCCTCGGCGGGATATTACCGGAGTAGTGGTCTTTTCAGAGGAGATTCCCCGTGACCATCAAACGGAAAGTGCAAATAGTCATCATCCTGATCGCGATACATGTCGCAGTGTTCGTGGGATACCTGTTTCACTCGTCGGCCCAGGTCCATACGCGGGTGCGCCATCTCATCCCGGCGGTCGAATACCTGAGGGGGATTGCCCTGGCCCGTGCCGGCATGATTCAGCAGATGAAGGAGGTGGTCGATTATCTGGCCATCTCCGATCCTGCCGCCCGGGACGAATTCCGCAAGGGCGGCCAGTTGACCGATGAGTCCCTTGCCGTCTGGATCGATGCCATCAAGACTCAGAGATCCCTGGGCGTTGCCGGAGAGGATGACGACCTGGCACTGGTCCAGGTGGTGCAGAACCACCATGCCTCGTGGGTTCGCACGGCCGAATGGTTTTTTGAGCTCCAGGACGCGGGCCGCGGCGACGAGGCGATGGCGCTGTTCCGCGATCGGCTTGAGCCCTATTTCGATCGGGAGGTGCTCCTGCCCGTGGACAAGGCCCTCGATGACGGAGCGGTGGAGGTGCACGTCGCCTTTCACAATCTATTAATGGCCGTGGGGCGGATCCCCTGGATGTCCGCGGAGGGAGTCCGGAACATCGAGCGGGGCGAAGCGGCCCTGGACGGCTTTCTTGCCGCCAACCACCTGCTGTTCGAGGTGACCGGGCAGCTCAAGGAGCTGATGAAGTATCTGCTCAACCAGCGCCAGGGCATCGAGACCGATCTTTCGCGGCTGGACTGGCAGGCCGGCCATGCCCTGGAGAATTTCCGGCAGCAGATGTGGAGCCTGGCACGCCAGGGTGACCCGACGGCATTGAAGGACGCTGAGACCGTTACACGGAGCTTCCAGGAGCTGACCGGGCTCATGCATCAGGCCGTGGCGCTCAAAAGGGCTGGGCGCGGGCATGAGGCGGTGGCTCTGGCCAACTCCCGCATGGAGGCGGTTCTCTACAAGACGCTCATGCCCATCATTTCCCGATCGCTGGATTCGGGCAGTGCCCAGATGCTCACCCTGACCGCCGCGGCCCGCTGGCAGGGCGTTCTTGCCGTTTCGCTCTTCCTGGTGATGGCGGTGAGCCTCATCCTCGGAACGAGCCGGTCCGTTCTCCGGGCCCTGGATTCGCTTATGGCCGGTACCTCGGCCATTGCCGAAGGGGATTTCTCCCACCGGCTCGATGCCCGGCGTTCGGACGAGCTGGGCGCCCTTGCCGTCTCCTTCAACACCATGGTGGAGCGCCTCCAGAAATCCCGACGCGACCTGGACTCGTTCGCCCGGCTTCTGGAACAACGAGTGTACGACCGGACCGTCCAGCTGGAAGAGGCGAACGAGGATCTGAGGCAATTCAGTTCATCCCTGAGCCATGATATCCGAACGCCCCTGTCGAGCATCGCCGGCTACGTGCAACTGGCGCGCGCCGAATGCGACGGCACCGAGAGCGAGCTGCTGCCGGATTTATTCACGGCCATTGAGCTTGCCACGGCAAGGATGAACGCTCTCGTCGACGCGCAGCTCGCCCTTGCCCGCGCCACCTGCAAGGAGTTGAACCTCGAGCCGGTGGACATGGCGGAAATAGGTCAGGCCGTGATAGATAACCTCCAATTCGCCGAGCCGCAACGGAAGGTAGGCTTCCAGGTGACGGGCGATCTGACTGTGGATGGGGACATGGACCTGCTGGGCCTTGCGGTGGAGAACCTGCTCAGCAACGCGTGGAAGTACACGGCCATCAGGGATGAAGCCGTCATCGAGTTCGGGTCCCGGGACGAGGGGGATCGGCGGATTTACTTTGTCCGCGATAACGGTGCGGGATTCGATCCGGAGGAGATCAATCGTCTCTTCCGACCCTTCAGCCGGCTGCATGCAGCCGAGCAGTTCCCGGGGACCGGCGTCGGCCTCGCCACCGTGGCTCGGGTGATCCGCCGGCACGGTGGCCGCACCTGGGCCGAAGGTGCCGTGAACCGGGGTGCCACGTTCTTCTTTACGCTCAACGAAACGCCGCTGCCGGTGGTTGTGCCGCCACAGCCGGAGGAGAGCGCGTGACCGGCCCTGACCGGGTGGCCCTGCTGGTCCTTGCCGCCCTTGTTCTCGACTGGCTGCTGGGCGATCCCCGCTGGCTCCCCCATCCGGTGGTGGCCGTGGGCAGGCTTGTGATTGCTCTTGAGCGGCAGCTCCGCCGCCTGGTGACGAACGAGCGAGCCGCAGGTGTGATCCTGCTGGTCCTGACCGTCGGGATTGCCGGGGGAACAGCTTGGGCGCTCGTTCTGGGCGCAGGGCTGGTGCACCCCGTGGCCGGGTTCGCGGTAGAGTCGCTGTTGGGCTGGACCTGTCTGGCTGCCCGGTCGCTCCATGGGGAGTCGAAGCTCGTGGCGGACGCCCTGGCCGCCGGTGATCTTGCCGGGGCGCGACTTTTTCTTTCCCGCATCGTCGGGCGCGATACCGCGGAACTCGCCGAGCCGGAGATCTGGCGCGGTGCCGTGGAGACCGTGGCCGAAAACACCTCCGACGGCGTCATCGCCCCCCTGTTCTGGTTCATGGTCGGCGGAGCACCGCTGGCACTTGCCTACAAGGCGGTCAACACCCTCGATTCCATGGTCGGGTACAAAAACGAGCGGTATCTTCGTTTCGGCTGGGCTTCGGCACGGTTCGACGATCTGGTGAACCTGCTGCCGGCCAGGATCACCGGCCTGCTCATGGTGCTGTCCGCCCCGCTGGCGGGACTTTCCGGGCCGGGCGCCTGGCGGATCATGCGCCGGGACGGCCGCAACCATTCCTCCCCCAACGCCGGCATCCCCGAGGCGGCCGCGGCCGGAGCCCTTGGGGTGCGCCTCGGCGGCATGAATGTCTACTTTGGCCGGCCGGTGGCGAAACCGACCATCGGCGATCCCCTGAACCCTCTCGATCGCACGGCATGGCGCGGCGCCGTCCGGCTCATGTACGGCTCCGAGATCCTGCTGACGGGGTTCATGTTGTGCTACCTTTTTGTCCTGGAGCGTCCGTGACGAGCACCTTCGATCATGGCGGCACGGTCTTCGCCGTGGCCCGCGAACTCGGTATCCGGCCGGAGGATCTTCTGGACTTCTCCGCCAGCATAAATCCTCTGGGGCCGGCCCCTGCGGTGCGGGAGGCGGTGATGGCGGCCTTCGACCGGCTGGTGCACTATCCCGATAGCCAGGCGGCCGAGCTGCGAGATTCCCTGGCCCGCCATCACGGGCTGCCGGCAGAGTGCATCTGTGCCGCCAACGGCTCCACAGAACTCATCTACCTGCTGCCGCGCCTCGTGGGAGGCGGGCGTGGGCTAGTGGTGGCGCCGCCGTTCTCGGAGTACGCCAGGAGCCTGACCCGCGCCGGCTGGGAAGTGGGCTACCTGGACCTGGCGCCGGAGGAGGGGTTCGCCCTGGCGCCGGCCCTCCTCGACCAGCGTCTGGCCGAGGGATGGAACCTCGTCGTCCTGGCCAATCCGGGCAATCCCACCGGCAGTCTCATCCCCCATGACGACATGGTTGCGGTCCACCGGCTGTGCCGTGCCCGCGGGACCTTTCTGGTGGTGGACGAGGCGTTCATGGATTTCCGGGAAGAGGAGTCGGTGACGGGGTATGTGGCCCGCCAGGGAGGTGGCGTCGTGCTCCGCTCCCTGACCAAGTTTCATGCAATTCCCGGTCTGCGCCTCGGCTTTGCCGTGGCGGCTCCGGAGGATGCGGGCCGGCTGGCCGATCTGCGGGCACCGTGGAGCGTCAACACCCTGGCCCAGGCGGCCGGGCTCGCCACCCTGGCGGATGGGGAGTACGCGGCACGAACGCGGAGACTGATCGAAGAGGAACGAGCGGTTCTGACGGCGGGGCTTGCCGCCATTCCCGGGGTGCGGGTATATCCGTCCGCGGCCAACTACCTGCTGGCGGAACTGACGGTCGGGCCGCCGGTGCCGGCGCTGGCCGAGGCCCTGCTGCGGGAGCGGATACTGATTCGGGACTGCTCCTCGTTCCGGGGGCTGAACGATCGCTTCTTCCGGGTTGCGGTCCGGTCGCGCGCCGACAATGAGCGTCTTCTGGAGGCGTGTGCCGCGGTCCTTGCCCGGACCATGTGAGCGGGAGCGGGCAGGAGGAGGGCCGGAGATCAGGCTTTGCCGCCGCTGCGGAGGACCACTACCCGGCAGGCGGGAAGGGAGAGCTTCAGGCGGTCGATGCCGTGTTCGGTGACCGGGGCATTGCAGAGGGTGACGGAACGGAGGCGGGGGAGGTGTCTGAGGGCCATGAGCCCCGCGTCGGTGACTGACGTGTCGTAGAGGTACAGGCGCTCGAGCCCTTTCAGCTCCAGCAGGTGGGCCAACCCTTCGCCGGAGATGCCGGCGCCGGACAGGTAGATTTCCTCGATGCCGATGAGCTTCAGCAGGTGGGTGAGGTCGTCGTCGCCGGCGCCGTAGAGGAAGCAGGCCTGGAGGTCATGGGGAGCCAGGGTGCCGAGCAGGTCGAGGCTGCCCTCCCGCACGTCAAGGCGCAGGGCCTTGCCCGTTGGGACCGCCACATCGCCCATGGCTTCGCCGAGGCGCTTCCAGTCCAGGAAGCTCCCCGAGCGCAGATCGCGCACGTAGAGCACGCCGAGGCTGCGCTCGGCCGGAAAGCGGACGGTGCGCAGGGACATCTGGGGTGTGTTGATCGGCTCCGGAGGTGCGTCGCTCCGGGGGCTGACCTGGCTGACCTCGTTCAAATGCCGGCATGCGGCAAGGATTTCCGCATCCAGTTTCGCCGCCATCTCGGCGATTATGTCGCGCCCGCGCCAGCGTGCCTCCTGAACCCGCTGGACCAGCCGGTAGATGTCGCTGTTGCGCAGTTTTGCCGTTTCACGTTCCACTGCCCTGATCCGGTCGATCACTCGCGCGATCCGCCGGTTCACCAACTCCAGCTGGCCGGCCATACCCACGACCACAGTCATCTCGGGTCCCGCTTCCCACTCCTCCATAATGGCGTGGAGCGTAACCCGGTCCTCCTCGGCGTAGGCCCTGTTCGCCTCGGCCATGAGCTTCTGCCGCAGCCGCCGGTTTTCGTCGTTTTCGGCCAGGTCGGGATGGATTGCCTTGGCGACCCGCCGGTACACGTCCCGCAGGCTTTCGCCGGGCCCCGAATCCATCGTGGCGGGCTTCACCCGGGGGATTTCCGTTTCCGTCTCCCCGCCGCGCTCCTCGAACCGGCGCTCTTCGCTGAACCCGTGCCGCTCGCCTTCAGCCGTACGATCTTCCCCCTCGGCCATGGCCGCCTGTCGGCGTGCCCGCGCCAGCTCGGCCTTCAACTGGTCCAGCTCACTGATCCGGTCAGCCATTTTGTCGGCGTAGAGTTGCTCGAACTCCCGAATCTCTTCCCGCAGGTCCTCCAGGTCGTGCTCAAGCCTCGAGAGGCGGCGCTCCAGGGCGTGGAACTCCCGTCGCTTGCGTTCAAGCTCCTGTTCGTCCGGGGTTGCTGTGCGATGGTAGCCAGTTCTCATGAAATATCGGGGGTCAGGGAATGAACAGGGCCCGCTGGATGTCGGCAGGAAGCTCAGACGCGGGGCCGGAGCCGTAGCGCTCCCGCTCCCAGAGGAAGAGGCCCGTGGTTTCGTCATGCACCCGCACCGGCGTCGTGCCGGCGAGGGGGATAATGGCATATTCCGCAGCGAAGACCGTGCATCCTGCCACGGCGTGCCCTCCGGTCATCGCTCCCTCCTGGTCGGCCAGGGAGAGATGGAGGTGGACAAAGGGGGTGCCGTCCTTGAGCGAGATGTTGCCGAGCCCTGCCGTGATCTCCAGGGGGGTATCGAGGGAAAACTCCCGGTAGCGCCGGGCCCTCTGATCGTAGAAGGCGAGTCTCGCACGCTCCAGAGAGCCGATGACCTGGATGAGGCCGGCCTTGACGCCGCCTTCCACAGCCGCGGCCGTCAGCCCGCCCAGCAGGTCACCTTGGTGGGGAAGTCTGCCGATGAGCATGGGACCTCGCTTTCCGTCGGCCTGCGCGCGCCCGCAATCCCCGCCGCCGCGACCGACAGGGGCACTGTAGCCCATCTGTTTCCTCGAGTCAACGGAGGGATTTCCCCTCTTGACAAACAGCGGCACGGGGGTATTTTAAATGGAAATGATTTCTGTTTAATGGGAAACCTCCTGACCATGAAGCACTTTGACGATCTTCTCAGGAACCTCAACCTGCGCATTACCCCCAAACGGCGTGCCGTGCTCGACATCCTTGCCGGCGAGGAGGGCTATGCGAGCCCCGAGGAGGTCTGGCGCAAGCTGAAGCTCCGTTTCGACCGGGTGGGGCTCCCCACGGTCTACCGAAATCTGGAGGAACTGGCCGCCGGCGGGGTGATAACCACCATCATTCATCCGAACCGGCAACTTTACTACTATTACTGCGACCGCCGCGAGCATCACCACCACTTCGTCTGCCTCTCGTGCCGACGGGTGGAGGAGGTTGACGTCTGCGCACTGCCGGATCTGGAGAAACTCGTGGCCGGGCGGGTCGTGTCGCATATTTTCCAGGCCAACGGTTATTGCCGCGAGTGCCTGGCGCGGCAGCAGGGGGGATGAATGATGGGAAGCGTGCGTATCCTGGCGCTGGGAGTGCTGTGCGCCCTGGCGACCGTTCTGGTCGGATGCTCGAAAAAGGATGAGGGCAGGACTCCGGCGGCGCACGCCGGCATGTCGGTGGTGACGACGCTTTTTCCGCTCTATGATTTTGCCCGCAACGTGGCCGGCGATCGGGCCGGGGTGACGCTCCTCCTGCCGCCGGGGATGGAGCCTCACAGTTTCGAGCCCCGGCCCGAGGATATCGTCCGTGTGAGTCGGGCAAGCCTCTTCGTCTACACGAACCGCGCCATGGAGCCCTGGGCCGCGGACATTCTTAAAGGTGTCGGGGGCGGCGGGCCCACGGTGGTGGATGCAAGCCGCGGTGCCCGGTTGCTCCCTGCTGCGGGGAACCATGAGCACGGAGATCATCACGACAAAGGTGATCACCATGACGGGGCGCACGATGAGGCGCGGATGGATCCTCACCTCTGGCTCGACTTCGCCAACGCCCAGCGGATGGTGGACAACATCGCCGCTGGGATGGCCGAGCGCGACCCCGCCAACCGGGAGGCCTACCTGGCCAATGCCGCCGCCTACAAGGCAACGCTGGCCCACCTGGATGAACGCTATCGGCAGGGGCTCGCGTCCTGCTCCTCGCGGACCGTGGTTCACGGGGGACACTTTGCCTTCGGCTACCTTGCCGCCCGTTACGGCCTGCGCTACGAGGCCGCCTTTGCCGCCTCCGCCGACGCGGAACCGACCCCGGCCAAACTGGCGGCTCTGGTGAAGCGGATCCGAACAGAGGGCGTCCGCACCATCTATACCGAGGAACTCATCGACCCCCGTACCGCCGAGACCATCGCCCGGGAGACGGGGGCGGCCATCCTGCAGCTCAACGGCGCCCACACCGTAAGCCGCGATGGCCTGGCCCGGGGAGTCACGTTCATGTCGCTCATGGAAAAGAACCTGGAGAATCTGCGAAAGGGGCTTCAATGCCGGTAGATGCGGTAGCGGTCACGGGGGTGACGCTGGGATACCAGGGGGCCGAGGCGCTGACCGACGTCTCCTTTGCCGTGGCGGCGGGGGACTACGTCGGCATCGTGGGGCCCAACGGATCGGGGAAGAGTACCCTCATCCGCTGCATCCTCGGGCTCGCCCGCCCCGACCGGGGCGAAATCCGCCTCTTCGGCACCCCCCTGGCCGGTTTCGACCAGTGGCAGCGGGTCGGCTATCTTCCCCAGGGCCTCCAGTATTTCAATCCCCACTTCCCGGCCACCGTGGCCGAGGTGGTGGCGCTCGGCCTGCTGGCGGGACGCCGCTTTCCCCGCCGTCCCCGTTCCGGTGACGGGGCTGCGGTGACCCATGCCCTGGAACTCATGGGGATCGATTCCATACGGGACCGGCTGGTGGGAGAGCTGTCCGGCGGGCTGCGGCAGCGGGTGCTCCTGGCCCGGGCGCTGGTCAGCGGACCCGAGCTGCTGGTCCTGGACGAGCCGACCACGGCCCTGGACCCGGAGACGCGGGAGAGCTTCTACCAGACCATCCGCGACTTGAACCGTTCCCGGGGTACCACCGTCATCCTGGTAACCCACGACAGCGGCACCATCGGCAGTCATGCCTCCCGTTTCCTCTACCTGGACAAGCGGGTGGTTTTCTACGGCGGGTTCGACGAATTCTGCGGCTCCCCGGCCATGTCCGACTTTTTCGGCATTCATTCCCAGCACCTCATCTGCCACCGGCACTGAGGGGGGCGGTTTCCATGACGCTTCTCGACATCTTCCAATACGGGTTTCTTCTGCGGGCCATGGTTGCCGGGTCGCTTATCGCAGCGCTCTGCGCCATCCTGGGCATCTTCCTGGTGCTGCGCCGCCTGTCGCTTATCGGTGACGGACTTGCCCATGTGACCTTCGGAAGCGTGGCCCTTTCACTCTTCTTCCGTCTGCCGTCGGCCCACGCGGCCCTGGCCGCCATTCCGTGCGTGCTCCTCTCGGCTCTGGGCATCCTGCGCCTTGCTGAGCGGGCCCGCATCTACGGCGATGCCGCCATCGGCATCGTCTCGTCCCTGGGCATTGCCACCGGCATCATGCTGGCAAGTATGGCGGGCGGATTCAATGTTGATCTGTTCAGCTACCTTTTCGGCAACATCCTGTCCATCAGCCCCTTCGAGCTGGTCCAGACCGGGATTCTCTTCCTGGTGGTAATCATCACGGTGGGGCTCTTTTCCCGGGAACTCTTCGCCATCACCTTCGATGAGGAGCTGGCCCGTACCTCCGGCATCCGGGTGGACCGGATCAACGGCGTGCTGGTGCTGCTGACCGGCCTCACGGTGGTGCTCGCCATGAAGGTGGTGGGGGTCATGCTCATCTCCGCACTCCTCATCCTGCCCGCAGTGGCCTCCCTCCAGCTGGCGCGGGGCTTTCGGACCGCCATCATCCTTGCTGTCGTCTTCGGCGTCCTGTCGGTGGTGACCGGGGTGGTGGTCTCCTTCCTGGCCAACCTTCCCACCGGCGCCACGATCATCATGATCAACTTCCTGGTTTTTGCCCTTGCCTTTACCCTGCGGAGGCTGCGGCGGTAATGGCCGCAGGGGCGGCTTGCACGGTTGGATGCTGCTTGACAATTGGGTGAGGTCCAGTATTGTTACGTGACTGTTGATTGCTTGGATTGCGCCGACATTTTGCCTTGTTTCAAGGCCGGACGTTCCTTCATGGGCACTAGACGCACTACCATCGCCATCGCATCACTGCAGCTGCTCCTCGTTCTGTTCGTCCAGGTCGTGCCGCTCATTCATGCCGTTGCCGGGGCACAGGCCGGTCTCGTGAAAATGGCGGGGTGTCACTGTACCGACGGCGAGTGCTGCGCCGCCATGGCCGGCATGGCCCAGGAGTGCCGGTGCGAAGGCTCCTGCGCGGCCAATCGCCACACGAAGGAACCCGCCTGTTGCTCAACCGGTGAGGAAGTGCCCGTTATCTCCTGCGGCTGCTGTAACCGCGATCCCTTTTCCCCAGCCGCCGTGCCTCTCATCAAGTGGGAGTGCATTCCCCCCGTGTTCATCCTTGAGGCCGGGGTCACCCGGTGTACCGTCAACCTCTCGTCCTATTCGGGCATGCGGACTGCTTTCCGGCCCGAGCCCTCCATCCCTCCCCCAGAAGCTTAGTGTCCCGATTGGTTGGTTCTCCCTCGTACGTGTGCCGCTTTTGACCGCTGCCGTCGTTATGGCCGGGCCAGGCCTGTGTCGCCGCGCCTTGGCAGCAGGCAAAGTGCCTCAATCGCTTCCAAGGGCTAACCAAACGAGACACCAGACCTGCTCCTAACGTGGGCGGCTGCAGCGTTTCTCCCCAGGGGGCGGCCGGCAACCGCTCATCGTATCCCCGACGCGGACTGCGTGCCGGTACGGCAGCGGTCTATCCGTACGCCGTCGCGCGGGGCGGGGTGCCTGCAGCGGCATCCTTGCGTCCTCTACGTCTATCCATTCACGGAGATATGTCATGCGAACTATCATATCCATGCTCTGCTGCACTCTTGCGGCCGCCGTGCCGGCGGCCGCCGAAAACCTCATCCTCGACGAAATCGTTGTCCGGGGCCAGAAGGAGTCACCCCGCGAAGAGAGTCTGACCATCCGCGAAGTCCGCGAAAGCCCGGCCCGGGACATGGGGGAGGCCCTCCGCCAGGTGGAGGGGCTTTCCTACGTCCGTAAGGGAGCCATCGCCAATGACGTGGTTATCCGCGGGCTCCAGCGCGACAATATCAACGTCCTCATCGATGGGGTCCGCCTCTACGGCGCCTGTCCCAACAGAATGGATTCGCCCGCGTTCCACTTCGACTTCGCCGAGGTCGAGCAGATCCGGATCGTGAAGGGCCCCTACGATGTTGAAAACGCCGGCAGTCTCGGCGGCCTGGTAGACGCCGTGGGAAAGAGGCCTAAAAAGGGGTTCGGCAGCGATCTGTCGTTCACCTACGGCTCCTATGACAGCATCAATGCCTCGGGCACCGCATCCTATGGAACCGACCGTCTCGACGGACTTCTGGGATACGCCTACAAGTATTCCAAACCGCCCGAGTCGGGTGATGGCAAGCGCATAACCGAGATATACCCAGCCACCAGCAACAACCGCTACCGCCCCGGCAGCATCGATTCGACCGCCTACGAGATCAACACCGGCTGGGCTCGCTTCGGCATCAACCCGACGGATAATTCCCGGGCCGAGTTTTCCTACTCCTACCAGGATGCCGATCATGTCCTTTATCCCTATCTCCTCATGGACGCCGACTACGACCGGACCCACCGGTTCAACTGGAGCTACAGGATCGAGAAACTTTCGCCCCTGGTGAGCGAAGTGAAGCTCCAGGCATACTGGAACCGGGTCAAGCATCTCATGGACGACCGGTACCGGGAGACCTCGAATCCCGACAATGCCGCCCTCATGTACCGGACGTTCCTGACGCGGAACTACTTCATGTCGACCCTGGCCGAGACGGAGACCTGGGGGGCGAAGCTGAACTCCTCCCTGGCCGTGGGACCCGGCACTCTCAAGGCGGGCATCGACTACTACAATCGCGGGTGGGACGCCACCAATACTATGCTCATGCGTAGCGGCACGGATTGGATCTACGGGGATTCTCCCATGATTCCCGACGTGACCATCCACAACACCGGCATGTTCCTGGAATACACCCTACCCTTGGCGGAACGCCTCAAACTCACGACCGCCGTGCGGGGAGACCTGACCAGGGCCGAAGCCGACCGGCTTACCGCCGGGCGCATTGCCACGCTCTATCAGCCCTACTACCCGGGTCGCACTCTCTCCGCCGACACCGACTTCGGCGAGGCCAGCGGCAACCTCCAGCTTACCTGGACGCCGATCACAGGGCTTGAGCTGTTCGCCGGCTTCGGCCGCGGCATCCGTACCCCTGACCCCCAAGAGCTCTACACGGGGCTCCAGCGGATGGGGAGCAACTGGGTCGGCAACCCGATCCTGGAGCCCACCGTCAACAATCAGGGCGACGTGGGGGTCAAGTATGCGACGGACAGCTACTACCTGAATGCCTCCTTCTTCTACGGTTACCTCCACAACTACATCAACGTGACCGATCTTCCCGACCCCGACGGCGCCGGGCCGCTCCTGCGGGCCCGCAGCTACCGCAACGTGAACGCCACCCTCTGGGGGGGGGAATTCGGCTCCCAGTTCTCGCTGCCGGCCAACTTCTTCCTGAAGGCCTCCCTTTCCTACACCAGGGGAAACAACGAGAGCGATGACCGGCCCCTGTCAGAGATCCCGCCCCTGCGGGGCACCCTGGCCCTGCGCTACGACGTGGACTCATGGTTCCTGGAGGTGGCCGAGAACTTCGCTGACCGGCAGGACCGGGTCGACGCCGCCCTCCAGGAGCAGGAGACCGCCGGCTGGTTCACCACCGACCTGAAGGGGGGCTTCACCTATGGGGGCCTTTCGGTCTACGCCGGGGTCAACAACCTGTTCGACAAGTACTATTTCTCCCATCTTTCCTACCAGCGGGATCCCTTCAGCACCGGGGCCAAGGTGCCGGAGAACGGGAGAAACTACTACCTGACCCTGGCTTACCGGTTCTGACGGACATGGGCTGCGCCATGCGGTTCAGCGCGGCAACGCCCGATCACGCCCCGGCGGAGGCATTGCGTGCCTCCGCCGGGGAGCGGCGGATCCTGGCCCGTGCGCTCCTCCTGTCGGGGGCGGCCCATGTGGCGGCTGCAGTGTGTGCGATGATGATGCCGGCAGGGGGGGGCACGCGGCCTCCCCCTGCCGGCACCATCATCGTTGACCTGGGTGATTCGGTCCTGTCTGCGGAGAAGCCGGTGCCGGCCCTGGTGCCTCTGCCGCAACCTTCGCCTGTCCGGCCGGTCCCGCTTCCGCTGCCGGCGAAGCCGGCGCCGGTACGGGGCTCGTCGCCCCCTGGCCCGTTGTCGCCACCATCCGGCCGGACCCTGCCGACAGCACCTGCCATTGCCCCCCTTGCCGCGGATCCGGCAGGTGCGGTGGCTCCTCCGTCTTCCGCCATGATGGTACCCCTGGCTCCTCCACAACCGGTTCAGGCGGCAGTACCGCCGGCACGGGGCGATGGTCCGCAGGTAACGGTGCCGGCAGTCCGCAGCCCCGAACCCTTGGCAGCCTCCACCGGCGTGGCCGATGCCGGCCGGATCCGCGTGGGTTACCAATCCGTGCTCAGGGGGCTCATCGAGCGGTGCAAGGAATATCCGCCCCTGGCCCGCCGGGGACGGATGGAGGGGACCGCCGTCGTACGCGTGGTCCTGGCCCGCAGCGGCGCTGTCCGGCGCGATGAGGTGGCCCGTTCCTCGAGCCACGCGCTCCTCGACAACGCGGCGCTGCGGGCCGTCCGTACCGTGGGCCGCTTCCCCGCCGTGCCGCCGGAGCTCGGCGGCGAAGAGCTCACCTTCGAGGTGCCGATCACTTTCCGGCTCACGGGTGAGTGACCGGGCATCCACTACGGCGGTTTTCTGTTTATCTCCCGTTGAAAGTGGTCTATCATCGCAACCGCTTTTGTGCTGTTCGCATACCCGCACCGGGAGTGTTTCTATGGGAGAGACCATCAGATTCGGCGTATCCATCGACGAGAAGCTGCTGGAGAGCTTTGACGGGCTCATCGAGGAGAAGGGGTACATGAACCGCTCCGAGGCGATCCGCGACCTGATCCGCGCGGCATTGGTGGAGCTGAAGTGGGAAGTGGGGGACGAGGAGACCGTGGGTACGGTGACGCTCGTCTATGATCACCATGTCCGCGACCTTTCCGACAAGTTGACCGAACAGCAGCACGCCCACCACGACAAGGTCATCTCGGCCCTCCACGTTCACCTGGACGCCCACAACTGCCTGGAGGTCCTGGTGGTGCGCGGCAAGGCCCGGGAGGTGAAGAAGATCGCCGACGAGCTCATCGGCGTGAAGGGGGTCAAGCACGGCAAGCTGGTCATGACCACCACCGGCGAGGAGTTGCACTGACCCTTTCCGGAGCGCGGCTCATGGATTGCAAAAATATCCCCGTTATGCTCTAATCGTCCGGTGGAATCCAACGCCTTCATAGCCCTCGGTTCGAACATGGGGGACCGGGAGCTGAACCTGCTGCGCGCGGTTGCCGAGATCGGCAAACTGCCGGAAACACGGATAACCGCCCTTTCCGGCTTCTATGAAACCGAGCCGGTGGGGCCGGTGCCGGAACAGCCCGACTTCCTCAACGCGGTCCTGCGAATCGAAACCTCGCTCACCCCTCACCGGCTCCTCGAAGAACTCCAGCGGATCGAAACCGGCCTGTTCGGCAGGCGCCGGGAGGTGCCCCAGGGGCCGCGTTCAATGGATCTGGATATCCTCCTCTACGGGAGCCTGACCGTTGCCGCCGAAGGGCTCGCCATCCCCCATCCCCGGCTCCATCAGCGGGGCTTCGTGCTGGTCCCCCTGGCGGAGATTGCGCCCGATATGATTCACCCTGTGCTGGAGAAGCCGGTGCGGGAGCTGCTCGCGTCCCTGCCGCCGGGGGAGCGCGTCACCAAAATCTAGGAGATCAGAGTGGGACTCATGCGTCTGCTCGTCTGGGCCGTCCTCATCTATGTGGGATACAAAATCGTCAAGGGCTTCATCTCCGACAGGAAAAAGGACGAGCCCGCGCCGCCGCCCGAGCCGGTTCGGGAGGAGACCTACCAGGACCCGGTCTGCGGCGTCTATGTGACCGAGGAGGATGCCGTCATCGGCCGTCACGAGGGGGAGCGACTCCACTTCTGCTCCATGGAGTGTCTGGAAAAGTACCGGCAGCAGCTCGAAAGCAAGTAATCGTCGCCATGGCGCCATCAATAATCAACCGGAGGTTTGCAGCATGAAATTTTTCATCGACACCGCTGACGTTAAGGAAATCCGCCAGGCCCACGACCTGGGACTCGTGGACGGGGTTACCACCAATCCGTCGCTCATCGCCAAGTCCGGCCGCAAGTTCGAGGACGTCATCAAGGAGATCACCGGGATCGTCGACGGCCCCATCTCCGCGGAAGTGGTTTCTCTTGATGCCGACGGCATGATCAGGGAGGCCGGGGAGCTGGCCAAGATCCACAAGAACATCGTCATCAAGCTCCCCATGACCCCCGAGGGGCTCAAGGCGTGTGCCGCCCTTACCCGGGAGGGGATCAAGACCAACGTCACCCTCATCTTCACCCCCATGCAGGCCCTGCTCGCCGCCAAGGCCGGCGCTACCTACGTCTCCCCTTTCGTGGGACGCCTGGATGACATCTCCCAGGACGGCATGGGGATCATCGACGACATCAAGACCATCTTCGACAACTACGGCTACCAGTCCGAGATCATCGTGGCCAGCGTCCGCAACCCCGTTCACGTCCTGAACGCGGCCCTCATCGGTGCGGACATCGCCACCATTCCTTACTCGGTCATGCTCCAGTTGGCCAAGCACCCCCTCACCGACGCCGGCATCGAGCGGTTCCTGAAGGACTGGGAAAGCGTGCCCAAGTAAACGCGGCAGTGCTGTGCACCATGCAAAAAGCCCCGGCAACGTTGTCCGTCGCCGGGGCTTTTCATTTACAGCGGCCGATGCGCTCACTTCTTTCGCCGGTGCCTCCACACATACACCGCCACCAGCCCCGCGCTGAAGATCACCACGCCGATGAGGGCCTGGTGGGAATACTCCATGATCAGGTCGCGGTTCTCGCCGATGACGTAGCCGATCCAGGCGAGGATGGTGCACCAGATGAAGGCTCCCAGCAGGGTGTAGAGGGTGAACGTGCCGTGGTGCATCCCGGCCAGGCCCGCGGGGAGGGAAATGAGGTGTCGGACCACCGGGAGCAGTCGCCCGATGAAGGTTGAAATCTCCCCGTGCTTGTGGAAGAATGACTCGACCCGGGCGAATTTCTCCTCGGTAATCCAGACATATTTCCCGTACTTGAGCAGGAGCGGCCGGCCCAGATAGTGGGCGGCGAAGTAGTTGGCATAGGCCCCGGCAAGGCTCCCCACGGTTCCCAGGAAGATGGCGAGCCAGATGTTCATCTCCCCCTGCTGGGCGAGATAGCCGGCCGGGGGCATGACCAGTTCGCTGGGCACCGGGAAGACCGAACTCTCCATGGCCATGAGGATGAAGATACCCGGGTAGCCCATGGCGCCGATGGTGGCGACGAGCCAGTCGATGGCTTGATGCATGGCGGTCGAACCTCGTGTCGCTGGAGTGTGAAAGCACACCTCTATACCACGGAAACGGTGCTGGAGCCACAAAAAGAGCAGGAGCGGCAATGAAGAAGCAGGTTTACGTGATCGGGCACCGCAATCCCGATACCGATTCCGTCGCGTCGGCCATCGCCTACGCCGAATTCAAACAGAAGCAGGGGGTGGCGAACGTGACCGCCGCCATGGCCGGCCAGCCGAACCCCCAGACCCGCTATATCTTGGAACGGCTCGGTATCGAGCCGCCGGTCTATCTGGCCGATGTCAACCCCAAGGTGCGCGACGTGCTGAACCGCCGCCCGGTCACCGCCAGGCCGGAGGTAGCTCTCAGGGATGCTCTGGGGCTCTTCCATCGCCACGGAATTCGTGTCCTGCCCGTGGTCGACGCCGAGGGAACTCCGGTGGGGGTGGTCTCGCTTCTGAGGCTGTCGGAAAAGCACCTGGTGGCCGGCACCGACCGCAGGCGCGGCGTCGACACCTCCCTCGGCTCCCTTGCCGCCTGCCTCGACGGGATCTTTCTCGCGGGTGGGCCGGCCGACGAGGTGGAGCACCTGCACCTGTTCATCGGCGCCATGCTGGAAGAATCCTTTTCCAGCCGCATCGAGGGGTATGACCCGGCAACGCTCCTGATCATGACCGGCGACCGGCGTAGCATCCACCAGGCTGCCATCGAGCGGGGTGTGCGCCTGCTGGTGGTGACCGGCGGGCTCTCCATTGCCGACGAGCTGGTGGCCCGCGCCCGGGAGAAGGGCGTAGTCGTCCTTTCAACCCCCCATGATACCGCTACCGCCGCCTGGTTGGCACGGCTCGCCTCTCCTCTCTCCCTGTTCATGGAGCCCGGCTTCGAACGGATCGGCGTGGCCGAGCCCCTGGAGCACCTGCGGCTCAAGCTCCTCCATAGTCAGGAGCCGGCCGTCATCGCGGTGGAGGAAGATGGCACCATCGCCGGCGTAGCCACCAAGTCGTCCCTGCTGGCGCCGGTTCCCTATGCCCTGATCCTCGTGGACCACAACGAGCTGACCCAGGCGGTGCCCGGCGCCGAAACAGTGGAGATCCTGGAGGTCATCGACCATCACAAACTCGGCAATCCGCCAACCAATCAACCCATCACCTTCATGGCGGCGCCGGTGGGGAGCACCTGCACCGTGGTCGCCTCCCTCTACCGGGAGGCCGGGATCGAGCCGGGCGAGCGGACCGCGGCCCTGCTGCTGGCCGGCATCCTCACGGATACGGTGATCCTCAAATCGCCCACCAGCACCGTCCGGGACCGTGAGATGATCGCCTGGCTGGAGGAGCGGTCCGGCCTGGATCACCTGGCCTTTGGCAAGGAGATCTTCTCCGCCTGCGGCGGATTTGCCTCCCATGGTACGCCGGAGCAGGCCCTGCGCTCCGATTTCAAGCAGTTCACCGCCGGTGGCATGCAGTTCGGCGTGGGGCAGGTGGAGGTGGTGGGCTTCGACGAGTTTTTCGAGCTGAAGGATGCCCTGCGCGACTGTCTCCGGCGGGTGAAGGAGGCCGACCGCCTCGACCTGGCCGGCCTCATGGTGACCGACATCTATACCGAAACCACGCTGTTCCTGGCCGAGGGGAAGAACGAGATCGCCCACGTGATGGGGTATCCCCAGGTGGAGCCCCACCTCTATGAGCTGAAAGGGGTCATGTCCCGCAAGAAGCAGATGGTCCCCCACCTGCTCGGGGTGCTCGGGAAGGTGCAGGCATGACCTTTCTTGAACGACTGCACGACGAGGTCCTCATCGGCGACGGCGCCATCGGCACCATGCTCTATGCCAAGGGGGTATCCCTCGACGCCAACGTGGAGCACCTGAACCTGGTGCGCCCGTCGCTGGTGCTGGAACTCCACCGGGAGTACCTGGCGGCCGGGGCCCGCGTCATCGAAACCAACACCTTCGGCGCCAACTGGACCCGGCTCGCTGCCATCGGGCTCGACAAGAAGGAGCATGAGATCAACCTTCGGGGCGCCCGGCTGGCCCGGGAGGCCGCCCAGGGCACCGATGCCTTCGTGGCCGGCTCCGTGGGGCCCCTGGTCCGGGTGAAGGGGGACGAACGGGAGCTTTCCGCCCAAGAGACCGTCGATATCTTCCGGCGGCAGACCCTGGCCCTGGCCGAGGGGGGGGTGGATCTCCTGATCCTGGAAACCTTCACCGACCTGGCGCAGATGGGTCACGCCCTGACCTCGGCCCGGGAAACGGGGCTGCCGGTGGTGGCCAACATGGCGTTCCTGGAAAACGGGAGACTCGCCGGCGGGATCGAGGTGGAGCGGGTAGCCGTGGAACTGACTGCCGCCGGTGCCCGCGTGGTGGGCGCCAACTGCGGTGCCGGGCCATTGGAAATCCTCGGCACCATCCAGCGGATGGGCCGGGTGACGGATCTTCCCCTGGCGGCCTATCCCAACAGCGGATTCCCCGAATATGTGAACGGCCGCCATGTCTACCGGACCACCCCCGATTACTTCGCGGACCGGGCCCTGGAGATGGTCGCTGCGGGGGCGGCTCTGGTGGGGGGATGCTGCGGCACCACGCCGGAGCATGTGCGGCGTCTGGCGGAACGGCTGGCCGGGCTGCGGCCCGTGGCGCGCACGGTTGCCGTGCCCGCACTGCCGAAGGAGGAGCGCCGGGCCGAGTCCCGGGACGATGCCGGCTTCCTGGCCCGCTGGGGACGTGAGCCCATCGTCACCGTGGAGCTGGACCCGCCCAGGGGGCTCGACTGCGCGAAGATCATCGAGGGGAGCAGGGCGCTCCGGGAGGCGGGGGCGGATGCCATCAATATCGCCGAGAATCCCCTGGCCCGGATCCGGATGGGAAACATTGCCCTGGGCAGCCTCATTCAGCGGGAGGCGGGAATTGACGTCATTGTTCACGTGACCTGCCGGGACCGCAACCTGCTGGGGCTCCAGTCGGACCTCATGGGGGCGAGCCTGCTGGGGATCCGCCACGTGCTGGCCGTCACCGGCGATCCCGCCCGCATAGGCGAACAGGCTGGGGCCACCTCGGTGTACGATCTGAATTCCTTCGGCCTCATCAAGCTGCTGGCCGACCTGAACGCCGGCGTGAACGCCCTGGGTTCGCCCATCGGCGGGGGGACGGGGTTCGTCATCGGCGCCGCCTTCAATCCCAACAGCCCCCGGATGGAGGTCCAGGTGGAGCGCTTGGCCAGGAAGGCGGCCAACGGCGCCCGCTTCGTCCAGACTCAGCCCCTCTATGATGTGGCGCGCCTGGAGGAGATGGCGGAGCGGACGGCGCACCTGGGTATCCCCATCCTGCCCGGGATTCTGCCGCTGGTGAGCGAGCGCAACTGCGAATTTCTCCATAATGAGGTGCCGGGCATCGTGATCCCCGAAGAAATCCGGCACCGGATGCGGGGCAAGGAAAAAGAGGACGGGGTGCGGGAAGGCCTCGCCATCGCCCGGGAGTTCATTGATGCGGTGCGGGGCCGGGTGGGCGGATTCTATCTCATTCCCCCCTTCGGCAAATACGGTATTGCCGTGGAGTTGACGCGGTACATCAAGGGGACCTGATCCCCCGCGAGGCTGCCCATGAACGTTCGTCGAACCCTGTCGCTTCTCCTCCTGGCCCTTGCCCTGGCCGGCTGCCGCAACCCCTACCTCATTGCCCAGCGTTTCGAGGACAGCTCCCGGGAGCACAATCGTCTCATGCGTTGGCAGGGCCTCGAGCAGTCATGCGTCATCTTTGCCGGAGACCAGGTGAAGGATGCCTGCCTGGAGCGGGCCAAGGCGGCCAAGGATGTGTCCGTGGCCGACTACCGGGTGACGAGCACGGAGCTCGACGTGGACAAGGGGACAGCCACGGTCCGGGTCGAGGTTGACTATTTCGTCCTTCCCTCAACCCGTCTCAAGACCCTGGTGGACGAGCAGCAGTGGCGCTATGTGGAGGACGAGGAGAAGGGAAATCGATGGCTCCTGACGACTCCGCCCCCCGAATTCAGGTAGGGTGAGCATCGGATGGTTTTATTGTCGGGCGTTCTGTGCTATGAATAGAAGAACATCCAATCAACCACAAGGAGCGACAGCATGGCAGACAGCAAACACACGGAAACCGCGGCTATCCTCGCCTTCTTCGCCGGCGCCGCCCTTGCGGCCGGGGCGGCTCTCCTGCTGACCCCCAAGACCGGTCGCGAGGTGCGAGAAAAACTGGGTGACGTTACCGATGACGCGGTGTGCAAACTCCGGTCGGCCGTCCGCGAGGCGAAATACAAGGTTGCCCCCAAGTCCAAGGACGACACCGGCGAATACGAAGGCGGCGGTTGCTGGATCTGAACCAGCACGTCCTTTCGCTTCACGTGATATGAGAAAGCCCCGCGGCGCGCTGTTTGTGAACAGACGCACTGCGGGGCTTTTTTGTGATGGAGGTACTCCCTCCGGCAGCTACGACTCGTAGTCTACGGCCACGATGGAGGAGCAGACCGACTTCATGTGCGGCACCACTTCTCCGGCATGGTACGGGTCGACCTGGTAGGCCTGGAGATCCGCCAGAGAGTCGAAGCGGGTCACGAGGGCCAGATCGTAGGACCGTTCGGACCGGATCACGTCAACTCCCACTTCAAGGTGTCTGAGCAGGGAAATCTTGCCTCTCATGCTCTCCAGTTTTTCGCGCGTGGTGGCGATGGTGGGGGCTGTGGGGTCGGTCAGCTTGAAAAATACGATATGCGTTATCATGGGGTTCCTCGTTGCTGTCGGTAGTGGACAGGTGCCCCGCGTCAGGGTGATGCGGACGCGGCCGGGGTAGCCGATGTCTCCGGCATCTCTTCGCCGAAGCCGATGCTCACGCAGTTGCGGCCTGCCTCCTTGCTCCGGTACATGAGCGTGTCGGCCCGCTGCACCAGTGATTCGACCGTGTCATCCAGGTGGGACATGGTGGCGCCAACGGAAACCGTGACCCGGAGCAGCCGATCGTCCAGACGGAAACTCGACTGTTCGACCAGGTGCCGGAACCGGTCCGCGATGCGCGGCAGCTGCCGGCGCGAGATGTTGGCGAGTATGGCAATGAACTCCTCACCCCCCCAGCGTCCAACCACGTCGAAAGAACGGGCGCTGTTCACCAGGGTCTTGGCCACCATCTTGAGTACCCGATCGCCGGTGTCGTGGCCGTGGGTGTCGTTGATCTGCTTGAAGTGATCAACGTCCAGGAAGAGTATGCCGAAGTGCCAGCCGTACCGCCGCATTTCTTCCAGGCGCGAGTTGAGGCTCATTTCCACGTAGCGGCGGTTGGCAATGGTGGTGAGAGGGTCGCAGAGGGCGAGGCGCTGGAGATTTTCCAGCTGCTGACGCAAGGCATGACGCGGTGAGTGGTCGCCGGTCACCTCTACGGCCACCACCATCTGGCCATCGGTATCCTGAATCGGAGCCACCCTGAGGCAGACCGGAACCAGGTGGCCGTCCTTGTGATGGAGAAAGCTTTCCTCATCCCGTTTTCGGCCGTCGGTGATGGTCTTTTCGATGGGGCACGCATCGGAGCAAATGCCGTTGCCGTTGGAATCAAGGTGGAGAAAGATGTCATGGCAGTTTCGACCGATGACTTCCTTCTCCCCATAGCCCGTCAGCATCTGCGCACCCTTGTTCCAGTAGGTGATCCGCCGCTGTTCGTCCACAAAGTAGATGCCGTCGTAGAGATTGTCGAGGACCTTCTTGTAGAAACTGTCGTTGTTGGGCATGGGCGCTCCGCATCCCGCTCACGGTGACATACCGCATGATGGCAGAACTTGAAAAACGCCTAATGCTATCACAATCGTATGCGTATTACCAGCGCGGATGACATGCCGTAAGTCGGCGGGGCGCACACCCTCCCCCGGTCGGCCATGACGGTCGGCGACCCGGGGGGAGGGTGGACGGCTGTGGCGGCGGGTATCACGTGCCACCGTCGCCGGTTTCGGCGATGGCAGCGTGGTTCGGGCTGACCGTCTCTTCATCGATTATGGATGCGAAGCGGATGATGCCCGGAATAAGCTTGGTGGCCACTACAAAGGAGGCAAACCCCAGGAGCGCTCCCGCGAGCATGCCCGGGTCCTCGGGTTCCGGCGGAACGGGGGCGGCCGCATGGGCCAGGACGGAGAGGACGACGAGCAGGGCCAGAAGCATGACGGCAAAGGTTAAACCAAGTACTTTCATTGCTTCCTCCTTTCAGGAGCGACGTCCGGCCTCTGTCTTCCCACAGGTAACATCAGCGGATTAACGGGGGCCGGCGACCCTCCTGCAGAAAAAAACACGCGTTATCCTCGCGCCAACCATTCTTGCCACGAACAGCCCGCGCGGCAGATCTACAACAAGATTGGCGCTCCGCGTTCAGCGGCGGCCTAAGCCGGGCTCCGGTGGCCAGCTGCGGGGAAACGCCCTGAAGAAGACTACATCTCCCGCAGATTGCTGGATTCGCCCCAGCAGAGGTGCCACCGGGGTGCAGCGACAAAGTCGTGAATGCTCTCTACCGTGTCGTAGTGCCGGCGCTCCTCGGCGGCTATTTCCCGCAGGAGCGCCCGGGCTTCCTCGTCGCGCTCCCGCTCGGCCAGTTCTTCGCAGAAGCTGACGATGGCCGCTTCCACCTGCATGGCGTGCTCGTAGGCTGCCAGGTCGGTTTTGAGCAGGGCAAGGTGGGCGCCATCGGGGGCGAATATCCTGGCAAAGGTTTCCCGTGCCCGTTCCAGAGCTTGGGAGTCCGCGTTGCAGTGGGCTGACGCTCCCCGTTTTATTGCCAGAAAGGTGTCGTAGAGTTCCTGCTGCTCCTCCGCAAGCATGGTAAAGACGGTTCTCACCCCGGTCATGCTCGCTTCGGCAGCCAGGCGCCTAAAGTAGTCTTTTCCCATCTCCTCCATTTCCAAGGCAAAATCAATGACTTTCATTTCTTTCTCCTCCTCTTTTGCCGTCGGCGGAATTGGTTAGACAAATTTCATGGTAGCACCGTGAATTCCGTTTACAATATGTATATTTATTTTATGCCTCATTTTTTTGCTGTACCTAATGAAACGTCAGCTCTGCCGGGCAGTTAGGCGGGGCCGGTTGTGCCGCGGGGGTATGTAATATCCCCTGTTAAACGGATGTTATGATGCGGAGGAGTGTGCGGCTTGAAATCTGCTGAAAGCTTCGACAGGCTGTGACCGGAGGCTGGCGCGACGCGTCGGTACCGGCAGGGCGATTGCTGCCCCGAATGGTTCTGCTATGCTGATGCGGCTCAACCGGGGGAATCCCGGTCGAATTCACAACCGATAAGGGGGAACAGGAATGGATGAGGTCGATAAAGACGGCGCGGTGAGCAGGCGCCAAGTCCTGAAAGTATCCGTGGCTGCGGCCGGTGTGCTGCTGTCCGGCAGGGGGCTTGCCGTTGCCGCAGGTGCGGCCGGAGTGAGTGAGAAGCCGGTTGACCGGCCCGAGAAAGCCTCGAAGCGTTTTCTCGAATCCATGAACTGCTCCCAGGCCATCTGCGAAGTCTACGGACCATCCTTCGGCGTGCCGGCCGACGTTGCGGGGAGGATGGGAACCGGGTTTGCCGGCGGCATGGGGCTGGGGAGCGAGTGCGGAGCCGTCACCGGCGCGGTGGCCATGCTGGGTCTGAAATATGGTCCCGATACCGGCAAGGCCATGAAAAAAGTTGCTGAATTCATAGCCGAATTCCGCAAACAATGCGGAGAGACATCCTGCTCGAAACTTCTCAAAGTGGACATGGGGACCGCCGAGGGGATCAAGGTCGCAGCCGACAAGGGGCTCTTCACCAGCGCCTGTCCCGGGTACGTGAAAACGGCCAGCGAGATTCTCGATAAGATGCTGGCTTGAAACGGGCCGGGCACATGCAAGTCATCAATCTTTCGCGCTTTACAGGCGGGGTTCCGGCGGTATGCTTGAACACGGGATGCTGTGCCGGAGTACTCCGCCTGGTTACCACGGGATACCAATGACCATGAAAGGCAGCAGGCATGATATGGAGGTGGCCGGAACCCTCTGGCTCCACAAGGCGGACCGCAAGTTTCTGGGGAGCGATCGGATTGCGCTCCTGGAAAAGATCCGAGAGTACGGCTCCATAACCAAGGCTGCCAAAGCGGTTGGGCTCAGTTACAAGACCGCCTGGGACATGGTGAACCACCTGAACAACATGGCCGATCGGCCGCTGGTGGAGCGGACAGCCGGCGGCAAGGGGGGAGGGGGTACCCGCCTCACCCGGGAGGGGACCGAGCTCATCGAGCAGTTCAGCATCATCCAAGAGGAGCATCGTAGATTTCTCGACACCATTTCGGAGCGGCTCGTCAACAGCGACAGCCTCTACGCATTCCTGAGGAGGATAGCCATGAAAGTAAGTGCACGGAACGTATTTCTCGGCACGGTCAGTGGGATCACCAAGGGGGCGGTCAACGCCGAAGTCTCCCTCACGCTCAAGGGAGGAACCCCCATTGCCGCGGTGGTGACCAATGCCAGCATCGACAGCCTGGGGCTTGCCGTGGGCAAGGAAGCCTATGCAATCGTCAAGGCCAGTTCGATCATTATCGGCACTGACCTGCACGACGCCAAGGTGAGTGCCCGCAATATCATGTGCGGCACCATCGTCAAGGTGATCGAGGGGCCGGTCAGTACTGAAGTGGACGTGGAGATCGGCGCCGGCAACACCATCAGTGCCGTCATCACCCATGAGAGCGCCGTACGGCTCGACCTCAAGGAGGGTGGACACGCCTGCGCCCTGTTCAAGGCATCGAGTGTGATTCTCGGCGTTAGCTGACGGAGTCGTTGCTTGGGGGAGGAGCACGGGTGCCGGCCTGCTCAAAGATTGTGCGATCCCTCCTTTTTTATGCCTATCGTTATGTCATGAAGGTTATAACGTATGTCTCGCTACGACTGGAATGTTCCGGAAAAGACAGTCAAACAGGTGGGTTGGGTTCCGATACTCTTTTCGGCATTGCCCTTGCGTAGGGATGATTGAAGGGCACAGCCATGGTTGCACCGGGAGAACAGTATGTTGAACCGTCTGCCGGACAGCGAACTCGATCGCATTTTTGAAGAGGATTGTCCCTACGGTGACCTCACCACGCGTCTTCTCGGCATTGACCGCCAGAAGGGGCGAATCATCTTCTCAACCCGGGAAGAAACCGTTCTCTGCTGTACCGAGGAGGCCGGACGGCTCCTGGAGCGGTGCGGCGCCCACGTGGCTCGGGTGGAGGAGAGCGGAATCCGCCTTTCTGCCGGCGTGGAATTTCTGGTTGCCGACGGAGAGGCCGGAGCACTCCATGCGGGCTGGAAGGTGGCCCTCAACCTTCTGGAGTATGCCTCGGGCATTGCCACCCGCACTGCCCGGATCATTGCGGCGGCCCGGGCCGTCAACCCGGCCGTTGTGGTGACCACCACCCGCAAGTCGTTCCCCGGCACGAGGAAGATTTCCATCAAGGCGATTACCGCGGCCGGCGCAGTCCCTCATCGGCTCGGTCTGTCGGAGACGATTCTTGTTTTCCGGCAGCACACTGCGTTCCTGGGCGGATTGGAGCCGTTCATCGGCATGATCGGCGACTTCAGGAGGAGGGCGCCGGAGACCGCCATCATGGTCGAGGCGGAGAGTGTCGCCGATGCTGTGGCCGTGGCCGCCGCCGGTCCCGATGTCCTTCAGATCGACAAGGTGGCTCCCCCCGATCTTTCGGCACTTGTGCCGGAGCTGAGAAGGCTGGCGCCGAAAACCAGGATTTCGGCCGCAGGCGGCATCAACGAGTCGAACGCGGCGGTCTATGCCGCCACCGGCGTTGACATCCTGGTCCTCTCGTCGGCCTACTTCGGCCGGCCGGCTGACATCGGCGTGCGGCTGGAACCGGCGGTGTGAACCCAGTGGTCACTTTGTACCCACAAAGGAGATTCATCGTGCGAACCGTTATGAAAACCCTGTCCCTGGCCTTCTGCTGCATCCTGCTCCTGGCAACCGCCGTCCCGGCCGCCGAGCTCAGTCTTTCCGTGGCAGCGAGCCTCAAGGAGGTTATCAATGAACTGACGGCCGAGTACGGGAAAAAGAAGCCCGGAACCACGTTCCTGAAGAACTACGGCGCATCGGGCGCCCTGGCCAAGCAGATCGAGCAGGGGGCGCCGGCCGACCTGTTCATTTCCGCGAACAGGGAATGGGTGGACTATCTCCAGAATCGCAAGCTTATTGACGAGGCGAGTCGCTGCGCTTTTGCGTATAACTCGCTGGTGTTCGCGGGCACCACGAAGCAGCCGGTGGCGGGTATGAAGGACCTGGCGAAACTCGGGAAGATCGCCATCGGCAGCCCCGGCAGCGTACCGGCCGGTGAATATGCGGTGGAATCGTTCAAGGCTGCCGGCATCGACAAGGCGCTGGAAGGCAAGCTCGTGATGGCCAAGGACGTGCGTGAAGCGATGAAGTACGCCGAACTGGCTGAAGTGGACGGCGCGTTCGTCTACCGGACCGACGCACTGCTGCTGGGGAAGCAGGCCCGAATCCTGTTCGCCGTGCCCGAAGGACTCCATGACCGGGTCACCTACCCCATGGCCCTTACCACGAGCGGAGCCGGCAAGAAGGAGGCCGTGGAGTTCCTGCGTTTCCTCCAGTCGGCGGAAGCACGGAAGGTTCTCGAAAAGTACGGTTTTGCGGTGAAATAGTTCTCCATGGTATCCTTTACCCCTGCTGACATCGATGCCATCGGACTTTCGGCGAAGGTCGCCGTGGCGGCGACCTTCGTTTCCCTCCCCTTCGGCATCGCTGTGGCGTACGCCATGAGCTACCTTTCCTTCCGGGGGAAAACGCTGGTGGAGGTCCTCCTCAACCTGCCTCTCACCCTCCCGCCGGTGGTGATCGGTTACCTGCTCCTGCTGCTGCTGGGGAAAAAGGGCTGGGTCGGCGGGATGCTGAACGAGGTGGGCATCCGGATCATTTTTACCTGGTATGCCGCGGTGATCGCTTCCGCGGTGGTGGGCTTTCCGCTTCTGGTCCGTTCCATCCGCATCGCCATGGAGTCCATCGATGAACGTCTGATACAGGCATCCCGCAGTCTGGGCGCCCACTGGTACGATACCCTGCTCACGGTCATTCTGCCCCTTTCGCTCCGGGGGATCGCGGCCGGCTCATCTCTCATGTTCGGCCGCAGTCTCGGCGAGTTCGGAGCAACCATCATCATCGCCGGCAACATTCCCGGTGTCACCCAGACCATGCCCCTGGCCATCTACGAGTATGCCGGCTCCCCGGGCGGCGAGCAGGCGGCGCTCGTCCTCTGCCTCGTGTCGGCAGGGCTCTCTCTGGTTGTTCTCTTTGTTCACGAATACGTTGGGCGACGCATGACGAGGAGGGACTGAGATGGACCTGACAGTGCGGATGACGAAATCCTTCGGCGAGTTCCGTCTCCGCGCCGACTTCACTGCTTCGGGGAGCAGGATCGGCATCTTCGGTGAGTCGGGGAGCGGCAAGTCAACCCTGGTCAATGTGCTGGCGGGCCTCGCATGCCCCGACAGCGGTGAAATTGTCCTGGACGGCGAGACGCTTTTCTCCGGTGCCGCCCGGCTGGACCTGCCGCCCGAGAAGCGTCGGATCGCCCTGGTCTTCCAGCATCCGCACCTGTTCCCCCACCTGTCGGTCAAGGGCAATCTCCTCTATGGCTGGAAACGCTGCGCCGTGGCCAATCGCCACATCCGCCTCGACGACATCGTTGACGTGCTCAGGATCGGCCACCTCCTGGACCGCGGCGTCACGAATCTCTCCGGCGGCGAGAAGCAGAGGGTTGCCCTGGGGCGGGCGCTCCTTTCCAATCCGCGGCTGCTGTTGATGGACGAACCCCTTTCGGCGCTGGACGATTCCCTGCGCTTCCAGATCATTCCGTATCTGCGTGGGGCCTGCGAAACGTTCTCCATCCCGTACCTCTTCATTTCCCATTCCCTGGTGGAGATGCGCCTGATGACCGACCGGGTGGTCGTCTACGACCGGGGGCGACAGTCCGCCGATACCACGCCGGACGAGCTTGCCCGCGTCCGGATGGGAACCAGTCCGGTTGGGTACATCAATCTCCTTCAGTTAACCGACCCGCAGCCTCGGGGAACCCTTTTTTCCTATGCCTGGGGCGACAGCCGGCTGGTGCTCAACAACCCTCCCGCCGGAGAAGAGCACCTCTTCGAGCTGTCATCCAAGGACATGATCCTGTTCAAGAAACATCCCGAGGCCATCAGCGCCCGGAATCTCCTCCGGTGCACCGTGGCGGGCGTATTCAAGTCGGGGCGCAAGGAGGGGGTCGAGCTTGCCTGCGGCAGGGAGCGCCTGGTGGCGGAGGTGGCCGCCGAGGCGGCCCGGGAGCTGGAGCTGGCGGTGGGGAGCGAGGTCTACGTGGCGATCAAGGCGTCGGCGTTTCGTCGGCTGGGGTAGGGACGTTAGCCTCCGTTGCTGCATCCGCAGGAGCAGGAGCATGCCATTCCGTCGGCTTTGCCGAAGGCCTCCCGCCCCTCTCGCCATGCGAGCCAGGCAATGGCCAGGGAGCCGAGGGAATCGAGCCAGGCGATGCCGGTCAGCTCATAGCCGGCGCTGGCAGCCAGAAGGACTGCCGACAACAGCAGGCAGGTCCGGCTGCAGGCGGCGTCTGCCAGGATGGCCGGAGAGTTGAGTGCCCTTCCCACGTTTGTCTTGTGATGGATCAGCAGCCACATGAACGAGATCGATATCAGCGACACTGCGATCCCCCAGACGGTGGTCTCGGGGCGGTGCTCGCTGTATATGCTGAGCCCCGCCGTCACTACCAGTCCTGCCGCCAGGAGGTAGAAGGCGCCTCCGGTGATCCGCAGCGCCCGGCGCTCGAAGGCGTCCCGGTCTTCCGTTCCCCCCCGCCGCACCCGTTGTACCATATGCCATATCCCCACTCCGGAGATCACTTCCACAAAGGAGTCGAGACCGAAGCCGAAGAGGGAGAGGGTCTCGTCCGCTACGCCGAACCCTACAGATACGGCCCCCTCAGCGATGTTGTAGATGATGGTGATGAGGGCCAGGAGCGCCGCTTTGCGGTAGAGTTCCGGGGGCTGGGGGAATGTGGGTGGCATGGGGAATGAGTCTCCTTGGGTCAATAGGGTCAGAACGCCCGCCAGATGAACCATGCCCCGGCCAGGGCGATGACGGCACCGCTCCCCCGCTTTGCCCAGTGGGAGACGTTGGCCACTCCCCGGGAGGCGGCGAAGGCTTCAACGAAGCCGGTGAAGGTGCCGGCAGCGAGCATGAGGAGGCAGTGGCCGAGGGCGTAGGTGAAGAGGAGAAGCGTGCCGTAGAGGATGTTTCCTTGCAGGGCAGCGAAGGAGAGGATGACGACGAGAACCGGCGTGGCGCACGGGGATGAGGCGACCCCGAAGAAGAGTCCCAGGAGGAGGGCCCCCCAGAATCCGCCCCGTTTCGGTCTGAATTGCGGCAGGACCGGCAGCCGCAGCTCGTAGAACCCCATCATCTGGAGCCCCATGGCCACCGCCACGGCGCCCACGGCTGCATACCACCATCCCCCCACCGTGCCGAACATGGTCCCCAGGAGGGCCGCCGCCGCGCCGAAGATGGTGAAGGTGAGCGATAGGCCCACGATGAAGGACAGAGAGTAGAGAAATGCCTTTTTCCGGCTCTCTGCCGCATAGCCTCCCACGAACCCCACCACCAGGGGAATCGTGGCCAGGACGCAGGGGGAGGCCGACGAGAGCACTCCCCCGACAAAGACCGCAACGAAGGCCAGGAAAGGCTGAGTCGCGACAATCTGTTCAATGTTGTCGAGAAAGCTCACCGTACCCCCAGGACACTCAGCTCCCTGACGATGTCGGCCCTGTCCATGAAGCCCATGTGGCGCTTCACTTCCGTTCCCCGGGCGTCGAAGAATATCTGGGTCGGGATCATCTGCACCCGGAATCGCTTCGCCGCGGCCTGGTTTCCATTGACGTCAATGAACAAGATGTTTGCCCTGCCCCGGTATTCCGCTGCCAGGGATTCCAGAATCGGCGCCATTTTTTTACAGGGGATGCAGTATCTGGCCCCCAGGTCGATGACAGCCGGCTTTCCCGATGCAAGGGCCTGGCTGATGGCGTCGTCGCTGGCCGAGGGTAGTTCCGCCCGGGCAACGGTTGCAATGAGGAGAAGGGACAGGGCGGCAAGAGCGCGCATCACAGCATCCCCTTTATTTCATCCGCGGCCGGCACCTTGCCGGAACATTTGACGACGCCGTCAATCACAAGTGCGGGAGTGCTCATTACGCCGTACTTCATGATCTTCTGGATTTCTTCCACCTTGACCACTTCCGCCTCTTTGCCGCTCATCTCCACGGCCTTTTGCACGTTTTCATAGAGGGTTTTGCATTTGGCGCAGCCGGTACCGAGTACTTCGATTTTCATGATCCGCATCTCCTTCCGCTAGCGACTACAGAATAGCGTTGAACAGGTATCCCACCATGGTTATGGCCACGGCGACCGTGCCGAAAAAAACAGCAAGGAGCCGATTCTTAAGGACATTCTTCAAGATGATAGCTTCGGGGAGCGACAGGGCCGTCACCGCCATCATGAAGGCGAGGACCGTTCCCATGGCCATCCCCTTGGCTGTCAGAGCCTGGACAATGGGAATAACTCCTGCGGCGTTACTGTAAAGGGGTACCCCAAGGGCCACGGCCACCGGTACTGCGAAGGGGTTGTCGCGACCGGCCCAGCGTGCCAGGAAGTCCTGGGGCACGTAGCCGTGGATGAAGCCACCGATACCGATACCGACCACTACATAGGGCCAGATTTTCTTCAGAAGTCCCAGGGTATACTTCCGGGCGTAGGAGATGCGCTCCTGCCAGCTTTGCTCGGCTATCTCGGTATTACCCACCCGCATTTCCCAGACATAATCCTGGACGTATCTTTCCATCTTTAATCGTCCGATGACGATGCCGGACACGATTGCCACCAAGAGCCCCGTACCGATGTAGAGCAGCGCGATTTTCCAGCCGAACATTCCCCATAGCATGATGAAGGCAACCTCGTTCACCATGGGAGAAGAAATGAGGAACGAGAAGGTGACGCCAAGGGGGACTCCCGATTCCACGAAGCCGATGAAGAGGGGAACCGCCGAGCAGGAGCAAAAGGGGGTGACGACCCCGAGGAGTGCCGCCATGACGTTCCCCACATATTCCCGCTTGTGGGAGAGGATGCGTTTGGTCCGTTCCGGCGGAAACCAGGAGCGGATAACGGCGACGGCAAAAATGATGACCGTGAGGAGGAAGAATATTTTGAGGGTATCGTAGATGAAAAAGTTGAGGGCCTCTCCCATGTGGGTGCCGCGAGTGATGGCGAAGAGGTCAAACACCAAGTAGTCGGCGAACGGTTTGAACACGCGACGCTCCTATCTCATGCAACGGCCCGGAACCAGCGCTTCTGGAACCAGAACGCAACGTTCACCAGCCCGATCATCACCGGAACCTCCACCAAGGGGCCGATGACTGCCGCGAAAGCCGCCCCCGAGTTGAGGCCGAAGACCGCCACCGCTACGGCTATGGCCAGTTCGAAATTGTTGCTGGCCGCCGTGAAGGCGAGTGTCGTGGTCTTCGAGTAGTCGGCACCGAGCCTTTTCCCCATCCAGAATGAGACGAGGAACATGACAATGAAGTAGATGAGGAGCGGCATGGCGATCCGTACCACGTCCAGGGGTAGTTGGACGATGAGGTTGCCCTTGAGGCTGAACATGACCACGATGGTGAAGAGGAGCGCGATGAGAGTGATGGGGCCGATGCGCGGCACTACCTCCTGGTGGTAGCGCTCTTTGCCCATAACCTTCACGCCGATGAGGCGGGTCAGCGCTCCGGCGAAGCACGGAATCCCCAGGTAGATGAAGACGCTCTCCGCAATCTGGCCGATGCTCACTTCCACAAGGCTCCCCGACAGGCCGAAGAGGGGGGGGAGCACTGTGATGAAGACCCAGGCGTAGACGCTGTAGAAGAGGACCTGGAAAATGCTGTTGAAGGCCACGAGTCCGGCGGCGTACTCGGTGTTTCCTTTGGCCAGTTCGTTCCAGACGATGACCATGGCGATACAGCGGGCCAGGCCGATCATGATGAGCCCCACCATGTATTCGGGCTTGTCGGGCAGAAATACGGCGGCCAGGACAAACATGAGAACGGGGCCGATGAGCCAGTTCTGGACCAGCGACAGGCCAAGGATCTTTTTGTTCCTGAAGACCTCGGGCATCTCCTCGTATTTTACCTTGGCGAAGGGGGGATACATCATGAGGATGAGGCCGGCGGCGATGGGGAGGTTGGTGGTCCCCACCTGAAAACGGTTGATGAACTGCTCTACGCCGGGGACAAGCCAGCCGAGCCCCACGCCCAGGGCCATGGCGGCAAAGATCCACAAGGTGAGCCAGCGGTCGAGGAAGGAGAGCCTGCGGGAGACATGCTCACTCATGGTCGCCTCTGTTCAGGCAGGAGATTAGTATGCACCTCATCTCGTCCCGCACCCGGCGATACTCGTCCATGATTTCCTCGTCCGTGCCCGGCGCCCGGGATGGGTCGTCGAACCCCAGGTGCTCCCGCCGGACTCCGCCGACAAAGATGGGACAGGTATCGGCAGCCTCGCCGCACAGGGTGATGACCCGGTCGAAGGTCTGACCGTCGAGCTCGGTGAGGTTTTTTGAGCGCTGGCCGGAGATGTCGATCCCCAATTCGGCCATGGCCCTGATCGCCCGGGGATTGACCGAGGTTGCGGCTGTTCCCGCGGAGCAGGCCTCCCACCGGTCACTGAGGAAGTAGTTCACCAGCCCCTCGGCTATCTGGGATCGGTTGGCGTTATGGGTGCAGAGAAAGAGGACCCGCTGTTTCATTGAATCTCCTGGATAGTGGATATCCGGATAGGCGGATGGTGTGTCGCAAAAAAAATCAGGCGCAACGATTTCCCTGACCGAATCCGACGAGACGATCATGGTCGGCCCGGGCAACCGGATCCGAGTGAAGGTGTCGCGTCAGGATGGCCTGCAGTTCCCGGCGCTGGGGCGAGTCGGGCGCTACAAGGGAATAGTACACCCACACCCCTTCCCGGCGGTCGTCGACCCAGCCGGCGTTTTTGAGCTGGGCCAAGTGTCTCGATACGGTGGATTGAGGGAGTTCCAGCGCCGCCATGAGATCGCAGACGCAGAGCTTCTCTTCGGCCAGAAGGAGCGCCAGGATCCGGAGACGGGTTTCATCGGCAAGGGACTTGAATAAACGGGCCGCCTGTTTCATGAGGCTAGTGTATCCGGATAAGCGGATACGGTCAAGGCGTTAGTTGTGACTTACTGCCCCTCTTCGATGGGATTCTCCAGGCTCAGGAAGCCGGAGCTTTCATCATAGGCAAAGATCTCCGCGTTGCGCCCCCACTCGATGACGACCCGCAGTACCCGCTGAGCCTCGTCCTCGCTCAGGAAATCCTCCAGTTCCCGGAGGAAACGTTCTTCCGGCGCCTGGTTGCCGGGGCGCTCATCCAATACCCGGCGGATGTGAGCCGCGAGAGGGACCCGGCGCACCAGGTGCTCGGCAAAGATCTCCTTCTGCCGGAGGATGTCGGCCTCGGCAAAGCTTCGGCCCGACGGGGTGAGTTCCACGTCGCCGGCTTCCACCCGGGCGAAGCCCAGAATCTCCAGGGCCTCCAGGAGGGGGAAGAGGTGATCGACGCCGAGCCCCTGATCATCGGCGATTTCAGGAAGATCGGCCCGTCCACGGTAGGGTTCTCGGGCCAGGGCGTCGATGAGGCCCGTCAGGCGGGAGACGGACGCATCAGGGAGGCGGTGACCGATGGTGACCCCCTCGGGGCGTACGGCACCGCGCGGCTGCTCGGTCATGAGGGCGTAGACGTCGTCCACGAGCTTGCGGAACTGGGGAGCTTCCCGGTCCCGGGGGTGGGGGAGGGGGATCGGGACCTCTGCCACGAGCCGGCCGGGATTGGTTCCCAGGATGACGATCCGGTCGGCCAGGAGGACCGATTCCTCGATGTTGTGGGAGACGAGGATAATGCCGCGGGTGGGAATTCTCCGCTCGATCCAGAGTTCGATCAGGTCGGTCCGGAGGGTTTCTGCGGTGAGGACGTCCAGGGCCGAGAACGGCTCATCCATGAGGAGGAGGTCCGGCTCCACCACCAGGGCCCGGGCAAAGCCGACCCGCTGCCGCATGCCGCCGGAGAGTTCTTTGGGGAAGGCCGACTCGAAACCGTCCAGGCCGATCAGGTCGATGGCCTCCAGGGCGCGCCGGCGGCGCTCCGCTGCCGGTATCCGGCGGGCCCGCAGGCCCAGCTCCACGTTATCCAGGACCGTGAGCCACGGCATGAGGGCGAATGTCTGGAAGACCATGGCCACCCCTTCCACGGGGCCGGTAACCGGGCTGCCGCCGTAGCTGACGGTGCCGCCGCCGGGGGGGATGAGCCCGGCAATTATCCGGAGAAGGGTTGATTTGCCGGACCCCGACCGCCCCAGTAGCGCAACGATCTCCCCCTCGCGGACGGTGAGGGTCACGCCGTCGAGGACCAGGTGCTCGTCCCCTTCGGTCTTGCGATACGATTGCCGGATGCCGTCGAGCCGCAGCAGCTCGGCTGAAACTGGTTGGGTCATGGCGGGCTCCTAGTCGAGGCGGTACCTGGTCTGGGCCAGGAGGTAGAGCCTGCGCCAGAAGAAGCGGTTCAGGCAGACGACATACATGCTCATGACGGCGATACCCAGGACGATGTGGGGGTAGTCGCCCTGCTCCGTCCAACGGGCGATGGCCGAGCCGAGGCCGGTGGCGGTAAGGGTGGTTGGCCCCCAGCTCACCACCTCGGCGACGATGCTTGCGTTCCAGGTTCCCCCCGACGCAGTGACGAGCCCCGTGATCAGGGAGGGGAAGATGCCGGGAAGGAGGAGTCGCCGCCACAGCTCCCACCCCGACAACCCCAGGTTGGCGGCTGCCTCCCGCAGATCGTTGGGGATGGCCGAAGCTCCCGCGATGACGTTGAAGAGGATGTACCACTGGGTGCCGAGGATCATGAGGGGAGCGGTCCATATCTCCGGGTTGAGGCGGAAGCGCACGATCAGGACCACTGCCGCGGGAAAGAGGAGGTTCGCGGGGAAGGCGGCCAGAAACTGGGCCACCGGCTGGACGCGCGTTGTCCACCGGGGATTGAGGCCGATTGTTACCCCGATGGGGACCCAAAACAGCGAGGCCATGATCAGAAGGACAGCAACCCGCGCCATGGTTGCCAGGCCGAGGCCGAAGACGGAGAGGACCTCGTCGAAGGGGATCACACTCACGAAGCGCGCCAGCTTCCAGAGTGCCCAGAGGGCCACCGCTGCGAACGCCGTGTTCCAGGCCCGGTCCATGATGCGCGCCGCAGGTCGCCCGCGATGCCGATGCTCGCCGGTGCGAGGCCTCCGTCTCCGGGGAAGGCGTTCGGTGAGCAATTCGGGGAGGGTGCCGGCCAGGCTCAGTGCCCGGGCCAGAAATCGTGTCCTGGCAAAGAGGGTGAGGCACCACGACTCCGGCGCGATGCGCGCCTGGGAGAGTTCCACCCGGAATTTTTCGGCCCATGCCACGAGGGGGCGGAAAAAGAGCTGGTCATACAGGAGGATTACCGCAAGCATGGTTGCCAGTGCCCAGGCGATGGCCCCCATGTCCTTCCGGTGAATGGCAAGGGCCACGTAGGAGCCGATTCCGGGGAGGGTGACGGCGGTCTTGCCCACGGTGATCGCCTCGGAGGCCACCACGAAGAACCATCCCCCCGAAACAGACATCATGATGTTCCAGACCAGGGGCGGCACCGCGAACGGGGCCTCCACCCGCCAGAACCGCTGCCAGCCGGAGAGGCCGAAGAGGGTCGCCGCTTCGCCCAGATCCCGGGGGATGGTCTTCAGGGACTGGTAGAAGCTGAAGGCCATGTTCCACGCCTGGGACGTGAAGATGGCGAAGATGGAGGCAGCCTCCACCCCCATGAGGCTACCGGGGAACAGGGCGATAAAGCCGGTAACGGTCACCGAGAGGAAGCCGAGGATCGGCACCGACTGGAGGATGTCGAGGGTCGGGACGAGGATCGGGCTGAGCCGCCGGCTCTTGGCCGCCAAAGTGCCGTAGGTGAGGGTGAAGGCGAGGGACAGGCAGAGTGCCGCTCCCATGCGGATTACGGTGCGCAGGGCATAATAGGGGAGATGCCGGGGGTCCAGGGAGAGCGAGGGCACGATTTTCCCCGGAACAAAGGTTGCGGCCATTTCCCGGCTCCCCCATGCCAGGAGTGCCACGACTCCCAGGACGAGCAGGAATGCCGCCACGTCCCAGAGATTCGGCAGTGAACGCGTTTCGCGGAGGCTATGGCCGGCGCGGGACGACAAGGGGTTCTCCTGCGTCGTGCGCCGACTGCGTCATGTCCGGCATGTCGGGAACGGGCGGATGCGGCATCCGTTCGTTCCGACCGTCGTCCGGTCCATTGTTTCCTGATCGATCCATGATGGTGCTGTTGCACACCGATGGAGCCAAGAGCGGCCTGAATGCAGCGTAGAGCACCAGTGCCGCGAACCAGCAGACCGCAGCGGACCAGATGGTGTGGGAGAGGAAATGGGCGCCGCGGGCCATCTGGCCGTAGCCGTAGATGGTCCCGAGGGCAATGCCTGCCGTGAGCCCTGCCCGGGCGGTCGCCACCCGACGGTCCCGCAGGGCGAAGTAGATTCCCATGAGGGCATAGCCGCCTGCCGCGTGCCCCGCGGGGAAGCAGCGCCCTTTGTCGGGTCCGGGAGTAGGACCTTCAAAGAGCCTGGTGTAGGGAACGGTTCCGCCGTAACGCTCCATATCCCAGGGGCAGTGGCGGCCGGTCAGGTTTTTGCCGACGGCGACCAGGCCGGTGCCGAGACAGATGGCCAGCAACAGGTAGAGCGCCTGCCACCGCCAGCGCTTGAGGCGTTCGATCTGGAACGAGAGGACCCATGCGATCAGTGAGAAACTCGCCACGACCACCACCAGGTCTCTGCCCCGCTTGTGGATGAGCCACTGGGCCCACCATGACTCCCGGGCGGGCCAGGTGCCAGAAGTGAAGTCATACAAGCGGTCGGCCAGGGCCAGGTCCACGTGGGTGATCTCGCAGGCCGCGGCGGCGAAGCCGAACAAAAGGAGCGGCACGGCAAAGTGCCGGAGCCAGAACCCTGCATCCAGGGGGGCTGAGGATCGCGTCTCCATGGCTAGGGTATCCTGTTGAGCCGGTTTTTATAGATGTAGTTGGCCCCCTGGTACCACGCGAGGGCTTCCTGCAGGAGCCGTTCATCCATGGGGAGAGGCTCGGTGGCACCGCTCCGGCGGTCGAAGCGGACGACGCCCACCCCCTTCTGGGGGCTCAGGATGAGGAGTCGGTCACCCTCGATGTAACCCAGTTTCTGGTAGGTGGAGATGAAGGCGCGCTCCGGGCGGCTGTCTTCCTTGAGTATGTCGCGGCCCAGGAAATCGGTGGCGTAGCTCATGTTCAGGAGCCCGAGCACAGTGGGGGCCACGTCGACCTGGGCCATCATCCGGTCGACCCGTCCCGGCTTGACGTGGTGGGGCGCGTAGACCAGGAGCGGGATCTCGTACTTTTTCACCGGCAGATCGGTCTTGCCGGCGCTGCTGGCGCAGTGGTCGGCCACGAAGACGAATACCGTATCCTTGAACCAGGGTTCCGTGCGCGCCTCTGCGAGGAACCTGCCGATGGCATGGTCGGCGTACTTCACGCCGCCGTCGCGGCCGGTTTTGGGGGGGATGTCGATCGTTCCCGCCGGGTAGGTGAAGGGGCGGTGGTTGGAGGTGGTCATCACCATGCTGAAGAACGGCCTGCCCGCGGCAAAGGATGCGCGCGACTCCCGGATGGTTTTGCGGAAGAGGTCCTCGTCGCAGACTCCCCAGATGTTGGCGAAGGTGATTTCGTCCTGGGCAAAGCTGTTCCGGTCCACAATGTCAAAGCCGTTGGCGGAGAAGAAGGCGTTCATGTTGTCGAAGTAGCCGTAGCCGGCATAGATGTAGCGGGTGTCGTACCCCTTCTCCTTCATGACCTCGCCCCAGGAGCGGAATCCGCCGTTGTCGGGGCGCTTCACGATCGAGGTCCCGGGGAGCGGCGGAATCGAAAGAGTGAGGGCTTCGAGCCCCCGGATGGTCCTCGTGCCGCTGGCGTAGAGGTGGGAAAAGACGAGGGATTCCCGGGCCAGGCGGTCGATGTTCGGCGACAGCCCCCGCGTGTCGCCCCAGGCTCCCAGGAATTCGGCGCTCAGGCTCTCCTCCACCACCACGATAACGTTGAGCCGTTTCTCTCTCCCCTCGCCGGTGATCTGGCGGGTCATGCGCGGGGGGGATGCGATGAAGTGGTTGTTCCGCTCCTTCACCATGTCCCGGAGGCGGGCCATGATCTGCCGGTCGTCGCTGGTGGCGTAGAAGCGCGTGAAGTCCAGCTCGTTGTTGCGGAAGGCGGCGAACAGGCCGTAGAGGCCGTTGCCCGCCAGTTCGTTTGCATAGCTGTTGGCTGAGATGGCAGTCGCGGAGATGTTCACAAAGAGAAGGGCTGCCAGGGGAAGGGCCGGGAGCGCTGCGCCGAGGCGACGCCTGCGCCCCGAAAAGGTGATGGTTGCTGCACGGTCGATGGCGCCCTGCAGCAGTCGGGTGAGGATCAGGGCCGCGGCCAGGATCGTGCCGAGGATCGGAACGAGGGGGTATGATTCGCGGATGTTGCCGATCACTTCGCCGGTGTAGATCAGATAGTCCACGGCAATGAAGTTGAAGCGGGTGGCGAATTCCTCGAAGAAGAAGTATTCGGCCACGGCGCCGAAGATGAGGGCGGCGATGATGACGAAGAACGCCGCCCGGACCAGCCAGGCGTGCTTCCTGTGTTCCACGAGCCGTCGTGGTGCGAGGATCAGGTAGAGGGCCGCCGGGATGAGAAGATAGGCGAGGGCGGCAACGTCGAACAGGAGCCCCGCCGCGTAGGCCTTTGCCACCAGGGGGACCGTGAGCCCTGACCCCTTTGGGACCATGGTGAGGAGCACGGTTCGGGTCACGGTGGAGATGGCCAGGTAGATGAGCGAAAAGAGAGAGATGATGCCAAGGTTACGGCGCAGGTTCATGAAGGCTCCGCATGAGGGAAATCAGACTTCAACCAATAATCATACCTGCCGGGACCTGACCGGATCATGACGGGGAGATGACAGTTTTGTCATCTTGGTGTAACTGGCGCGTGGCGGGGCGGAATCTTCTGTGGAGATTGAAATGAAAGGCTGTTGGTCAGGCTGGGGGGAAGCGGAGCGTCACGGCGGTCCCCCGCCCCGGCGCGCTATCGATGGTCACGCTCCCCCGGTGGAGTTCCATGATCGAACGGACGATGGCGAGGCCGAGCCCGGTTCCCTGGGCATTGAGGGTCCGGGCCTCGCTGCTGCGGTAGAACCGGTCGAAGACCCGTGGGAGGTCGTCCGCGGTGATACCGATGCCCGTGTCGATGACGGTGAGGAGTGCGGTGCCGTCATCGGGCCGATCGATGCTGACGGTGATCGTTCCCCCTGCCGGGGTGTAGCGGATGGCGTTGGAAAGGACGTTCCCGACGGCCCGCTGGAACAGGAGTGGATCGGCGGAAATCGTTCCTTCGCCGGTGCACGAGATGGCGATTCCCTTTTCCTCTGCCAGGGTGCCGTAGTAGTCCTGAAGCAGTTCCAGTTCATGGCCCGCGTCCAGGGGGACCGGTTCGATCCGCTGCTCGGCCCGGGCCAGGAAGAGAATGTTGTCGATGAGCCGCGAGAGCCGCTCGTACTCCTCAAGGCTCGACTCGATGACCCGGCGGTATTCTTCCGGAGAACGGGCCCGGGAGAGGGTCACTTCCGCTTCGCCCCGCAGGATGTTGAGGGGGGTGCGGATTTCGTGGGCCAGGTTGGCGGAGGAGGATTCAAGCCGCTCAAAGGAGGATTCGAGCCGGGTGAGCATCGCGTCGAAGGCGGCGGCGAAACGGGCCAGCTCACGAGGCCATACCCGGGCATCGATCCGTTCGTGGAGGGTTGTCACGTCAATGCGGCTAGCCGTCTCCGTGAGTTGGACCAGGGGGCGCAGCCCCCGTCGCACCACCACCACGTTGAGACCTGCCGAGAGAAAGAGTCCGGCCAGAAACACAAACGCCATCTTCTGCTTGTATCCTTCAAGCATCTCCTCTTCTTCGGTTACGTCCAGCGCCACCTGGATCTGGCGGCTGTCCGGCGCTCGTCCCCCATCGGTCCAGGCTGCGTTTACCAGGTAGACGCGGCCCTCGGGGGTCGTGAGCTTCTTCCCCCGGCCGATGGCGTGCGTGTCCCGGGCCGGCCGGGGAAACATGGCGGGCGGGGCAATGCCGTCCATTCCCCGCGTCTCCATTATGATGTTCTTCCGGGCGTCGGCGATGCGGACCAGGTACCGGCTATCCTCGCGCATGCTCCCTTCCCACTGGACTTCCTGCTCAAGGTGCACTCTGTCTTCGGGGTAACGGACGATGATCGCCTCGATGACCCGGATCTTGTCGATGATGAAGTCGTTGTCCTCGAACTCCAGGTCGCTTACCAGAGCAAGGAACTGGAACGCGATGGCAAAGAGGAGGACGCCGGTGGTGGCGAGGGTGGAGAGGACGGTGAGACGCGCGGCAAGGGAGAGCGTTCCCGGAGAGGGGCCGTTACTTCGTTTCAAGTACATAGCCTGCTCCGCGGACGGTGTGGATGAGCTTACGCTCGAAGGGATCGTCGACCTTGCGCCGCAGCCTGCGGATCGCTACGTCGACGATGTTGGTGTCGCTGTCGAAATTGATTCCCCACACCTGTTCGGCGATGAGGGTGCGGGAAAGTACCTCGCCTTTGCGGCGCAAGAGCAGCGATAACAGGATAAATTCCTTGGCGGTGAGGTCGATGGGCCTCCCCTCCCGCCGGGCCTTGTGCCCCACGAGATCCATCTCCAGGTCGTCAGCCCGCAGACGTTCCGGTTGGCGGGCCGGCCCCCGCCGGAGGATGGTCCGTGCCCGCGCCAGGAGTTCCGAGAAGGCGAAGGGTTTCACTAGGTAGTCGTCGGCCCCCAGCTCAAGCCCTCGCACCCGGTCGTGCACCGCATCCCGGGCCGACAGGTAGATGACCGGCACCTCGCTCCCCTCTTTCCGCAGCTCTTCCAGTACTTCCCAGCCATCCCGGCCGGGCAGCATGATGTCGAGGATGATCAGGTCATAGTTCTCGGTTCGCGCCAAGTGGAGGCCGTCGTCGCCGGATGCGGCGGTGTCGGCCGTGAAGCCGTTCTCCGCGAACCCTTTCTGGAGGTAGGCGGCTGCCTTCTTTTCGTCTTCGATGATCAGGACGCGCATGGAGATGTCGGGGCGCCGGGGTGGCGGATGGGGTGGATTTTTCTGGTGATTTTAGCGTCTGCGTCGGGATGTCGCAACCATTTTCGCGACCGGTGGATGGTGCTTCATGAGCGGCGTGTTGCGGGATGGTGGCCGGGCCGGGTGCCAGGGTAAGGGGATCTTCGGCGGGTTACTGCTCAGGGGCGGCGAAACGTGGCGTGGAACCGGTCGAATGATCCGATCGAGAAAAGGCCCAGCAGGCTGAAGAACACCTGGAAGGCTCCCAAGGCGAGGGCCGCCGGCAGGGTGCTTGCCCGGCATGGCATTCCCTCCGCGTGGCAGACGCCGGGAGTCAGCAGGTAGCCGTAGAAGAGGAGCCCCGCCAGGGTCAGGCACAGCCAGAGAGCCCCTTTCGCGGTCCCTGTGTCGGGGGCGAACATGACAGCGCAACTGCACGCCATGGTGATGGCCCCGATCACGTAGGCAATGGCTGCCGCATCGCTGCACGGCATGAATGCGCCGAGCTTCGGGTCGATGTTCGAGGCGTGGATGCAGACTGGGGCGAGAATCCGGGGCAAAAGGAGCAGCAGGGCTCCGGATATGAAAAGTGCGGCCGCACTGAGTTGCTTCATGTGTACTCCCATTAACGTTTACCCATAGTTACCATTGAGACTGTTGTTTGTCATCAAAAATATATTCGCCCGATAGCGTTCCCTGCCTGCGTCACTTAACAAAAAAAGGACCCCCCGGTTCGGAGGGTCCTTTTTTTGTTAAAGATGAAGACGGTCAGGCTGCGAGATGGAACTGGCCGATCAGGTGCTGCAGCTCTGCCGACAGCTGCGAGAGTTGCCGTGCGGCCGCCGCGGTTTCCTGGGCACCCCGGGCTGTCTGCTGAACCACGTCGGTAATCTGCTGGATGTTGCCGCTGATCTCCGACGTGGTCGAGGTCTGCTGCTCGGCTGCCGTTGCTATCTGGTTGATCTGCATGGTCACGCAGCCCACCTGCTCCAGGATCTCTTCCAGGGCCTTGCCCGACTGGGATGCCTCGGCCGTACCGCGTTCCACTTCCCGCACCCCCTGCTCCATGGAGGCAACGGCTCCCTTGGTCTCCTGCTGAATCGCCTTGATCATGGTGCTGATTTCCCTAGTAGCGCGGGATGTCCGCTCCGCCAGTGCCCGGACCTCGTCGGCGACCACGGCGAAGCCGCGTCCCTGTTCACCGGCCCTGGCCGCCTCGATGGCCGCGTTCAGGGCCAGAAGGTTCGTCTGGTCGGCGATATCCTCAATGGTGCCGATGATTTCACCGATCTGATCACTCCGGGCGCCGAGGCTTTCCACGGTTCTGGCCGTCTCGCGGACCCGTTCGGCGATTCGCTCCATCTCGCCGACCGTATGGCGAATGACCTCCGAACCCTGGACCGCCGTATCGCTTGCCCGGCGCGACTCTTCAGCAGCGGCGGTGCAGTTCTGGGCGATCTCCGCCGAGGTGGACGCCATTTCCTCGCTGGCCGTGGCCACGGTACCGGTTTGCGCCGCCACCTCCTCCGCGCCGGTCGCCATTTGCTCGGCATTTGAGGTGAGTTGGCTCGCTGCCGCTGCCACCTGGGATGCATTTTCGGCCACGCCGGCAATGAGCCGGTTGAGCCGATCCGCCATGGTGTTGACGGCCTCGGCCAGTTGCCCGGTCTCGTCATTCTGTTCCATATCCAGGCGGTGAGCCAGGTCGCCTTGGGCGATGGCCTGGGCAAAGTCTACGACCTTCCTGAGCGGTACCGTGATCTGGCGAGAGACAAAGAGGCCGAGAACCACGGCGACAACCATGCCGATGAGGGCAAGAAACATCATCTGGGTCAGTGCGCTTTGAGCTGCTGCCGCATTCAGGTCTTTTCGCTTTTTCGCCCCGGCGATCTTCATGTCGAAGAGTTTCTTGATCGATTCATCGATCTTCTTTTCGAAGGCCAGTCCCTGGCTCCGCATGAGAGCCAGCGCCGTTTCCCGGTCTCCGTCAAGGGTTGCGGTTACGATTTCTTCCCGTATCGGAGCATACTCAGTAATGGCATTTCTGAGGGAGTCGAATTCCTGCCGGATATCTTTGCTGAGGATGCTCTTGCCGAAATCCGCCAGCCCTTCGTCGATCTCCTTGTAGAACTTGGCGATGGAGTTTGCGTTGGCCTGGGCTCGGGCGGGATTGTCGTCAAGGATCATGCCGCGAATGTTGACCCGTGCCTTCTGGAAGGCGATGGCCACTCCGCCCATGGTGCCGAGGGGTTCGGTAACCAGATCGTACATTTCAGTGCCGGCCGTTTCCATGACGCGGATCTTCAGGGTGCCGATGAGGCCGACCAATCCTGCTATAACGGCCACGAGTACGAAACCCGCCACCAGTTTTGTGCTCAGATGCAAGTTCCTGATAACGCGCATCGTTCTCCTCTCCTTTCGGTCCAGCCCAATCGGATGGCTCGGCGTTGGCCGGATCCTTGACCGTGAACACACGTCGCGTGTGGTTATCTGTTGTTGCGTATCGGAGCATACCCGAATAACTTTAAGGAAAATTGAGATCGCCTGGAAGGTGGCGGCCTTACCGGGTGCGCCGGGAGGAGAACAAGGCAGCGGAGGAGGGGATGTCGTGGGCTGCAAAGAGCGTTTCAGTGAAGGCGTGAATAGCGGGAGAACACTCCATGTGCGGGCTGAATACAATGGTGCGGGGACGGAACGGGTCGAATCCGGCGATCCGGTGTGCGCGCAGTGTGCCGGCGCGAAGCTCGGCCTGAACGATCGTTGCCGAGACAAAGGCGATGCCGTTGCCGGCACGTACCTGGCTGATGATGAACGGGCAGTCGTCAAAGTACACGGTGTTGACGAACTCGTTGCCGTCGCGCCCGATGGAGCGCATGTTCCGGTCGAGAAAGCGTTTGGCGCAGCCGGTTTCGTTCTTGAGGTAGAGCCGCTCCCCCAGAAGTCGGTCGATGTCCGGTTCAGGCATGTCGATGCCGCGCGCGGGGGCGCTGATGAAGATCATTTCGTCGGGGGGGAGCGGATACGTCCGGTAGCCGTTCAGGTCAAGATCGTCGCAGTGCTCGATGAGGGCGAGGTCGAACCTGCCGCTTCTGATCCCGTCCAGGGCCTCCTCGGGCATGGCGAAAACGAACTTGAGATCTGTTTTCTCCCCTTTGTCGGCCAGAAAGGCGTCGAGGATCGTCGGAAGGCTGCCGATGCCGAAGGACGGGGTGCAGCAGAAGGATATCTTCTGCCTCGTTTCCTTGACACCAAGGCTGTCGAGAATTTGGCGCTCGATGTCAAGGATCGACTTGGCCTTTTCGATCAGCATTTTCCCGGCAGGGGTGGGCCTCAGCGTGGTTCCGGTACGCTCCAGGAGGGGGCGGCCGTAGTGTTCTTCCAGCAACTTGATGCGTCGCGAAACCGCGGACTGGGTGACGCAAAGCAGCCCTGCAGCCTTTGAGATGCTGCCGATGGTCGCGACCTTTATAAAAGTATTAAGAAGGATCAAATCCATTGTTTTATAGTGAGTTATGAATGTTATGCGTGTTGCGCATGGCTGTTATGAAAATGTTTCACTTCAAGTTATTACAAAAACGACGATATAGTTCAAGATGAAAAAAGAAAGTCAGGATAAGCGGTTGCTTGGTGCGGCATTATTTGGCTCTAATTGTGTGGCACCTTTGTTGCAATTGGTAACGGGCTAGCAGCTACATTGCCTCATGCCGTGTGCGTGTGAGGCGCCGTCTCCTTCGGGAGGAGAGGCAATAACCAGTTAAAGGAGGTTGTATGGCGAAACAGGCATGGAGAAAGGGACGCGTCATGCTGGCCGGCATGCTCGGCGTTGTCGCGCTGACGCTGCTGACGTTGTGGGGCTGCGGTGGAGGAGGCTATGATCAGCCGGCGGCGTCTGTCGCCACGACGCAAACGACTAATGCACTGATCAATGCCCAAACACTCAAGTCATGGGTTGACGCGGGGTTGGTGAACAAAGCTCTCGGGAGTTATGACCGTGTCGTGATCCTTGATGTGTCAGCCAACGCCGGCGACGGTTCAAATGCGTACAACACGGTTGGGCACATTCCCGGCGCACAATTGATCTCAGCCGGTTCAGGTGCATTCCAGGACAATACACGTGCTGAGGGTCCGTTAAGCGTTACCGGGAGCATGGTCTGCACCGGGGCCGTTATCGACAGCCTGCTACAGAACGCGGGAATTGATAAAAATACGACGATTGTTCTGACAAGTAATGCCGCCAGCGTCACTGGCGCAATCAATGCAACCCGGGCCTATACGACGCTCCGTTACTGGGGGTTCCCCAAAAATCGCCTCAAGGTTCTTGATGGCGGGAATAAGGGGTGGACTGATGCCGGTTACATCTTGACGTCGGTTGTCCCGAGCGTACAGAAGTCGACCTATGGCGTTGCCCAGAACGGGACTACTAACGTGAACACCGATATGCGGGTGTCGCTCGGTGAGATGATTGCGTATGTCAAAGGTATCAGGGACGGCAATGCGGACAAGGTTACCATCATTGACACTGTCCGCGGATCAACTACGACTGTCAATGCCACGGTTTCGGGCCCGACGTCAGACCTGCTTGACGGCACAAAATTCACCCCGTTTGATGGTGCCATTAAAGGTTCTTACAGCTATCACGCCACCAGAATGCTGACAAGCGGCATGTACTTCAAAGATACTGCCGCGATCAGAGCTGATCTCGTGGCGGCTTTCGGCACGGATGGCACGACTCCGCTCGGCGAGACAAGTCTCGATGCCACGAAAACCTTCATCTCTCTCTGTCGGGCAGGGAACTATGCATCCATAGGTTATTTCATCCTTGACGGAATCGCCTATTATAATTCCAACGTTGATGTCAAATGGTATGACGGCTCCCTGGGCCAGTGGAACCTGATGGCTGCAGCGGACGCGGTAAATCCGACCCGTGGCGGCAAGCTGGCAGTGGGGTCCATCTGGGATACCACCCTGCTTACGGATAACCTGACGTGGAACGTTGATGCTCCCCGGAGCAAGGTGATTGTTGATTATGCTTCCCGCGTCTACGGCGTGGAGCCGAGCTATGCCAACGGCAACCAGATTGAAGATGCCGACAGGGCCTACCGCAGCACTGTTACCGGTACGACCGGTGGTGGCGGTTCGACCGGTGGCGGTGGCTGCTAGCAGCGAGCGACGTTCTTGACCCCCGCCCACCGAGGCGGGGGACCTCTCAATCAAAAGGAGCGAATGCATGATGAATATGCGCAAGATATCGACCATCTCCGGCGTCGCCCTCGGTACGGCTCTCCTGGCCGGCACGGCGTTTGCTGGTCCCCGCATTACCTTCGGCCCCGAAGACCAGGGCGCCCTCCAGATCGACTACAAGGGCCAGTTCCAGATGACGGTTCGCGACAACGGCTCCGGCGCCAACGGTGACGACACCACCACCAACTTCAACTTCCGCCGCAACCGTCTCGCCTTCATGGGCAAGTACGGCGACATGCTGAGCCTCTATGTCCAGACCGAATTCACCGAGGACCCCAACGTGAGCACCCTCGGCGTCGGCGACAACAGCGCCGATACGCAGTTCCAGCTTCTCGACGCCGTTATGCGTTTCAAATTCCACGATGGGTTCCGGGTCAATGTGGGTAAATTCAAGCACAACCTGACCCGTGAGAATCTTGAGGCATGTGAAATGCCTCTGACCCTGGACCGGTCCCTCTTTGTCCGCGCCCCCTATGTCTCGACCCGCGACGTGGGTGTGGCGGTCTGGGGTAACCTGTTCAACGACGTCTTCCAGTATCGCCTCGACGCGATGGAAGGCCGCAAGGCAGGCGACCGGGATTCCAGCGGCTATTCTTCACCTGATTCGAACTTCCGCTATACGGCCCGCGCTCACGTGACCCTGCTCGATCCCGAGAAGGATTACGGCTACAAGGGCACCTACATGGGCGAGAAGCAGGTGCTGACCGTGGGCGCCGCGGTCCAGTACGAGCCGAACGTCGCTTACGGCAATGCCGCCACCCAGACCGACTCCAAGGATTACACCGCCTGGACTGTTGACGGCTATTTCGAGTATCCGGTCGAAGGCTTCGGCACCATCACCGCTTCTGCCGCCTACGCCGACTTCAGCATGGATGACGCCTATACCGTGTCAACCAATGTGGACAGCGGTGCCATCGGCCTCAATGGCGAGAAAAACGGCTGGTATGCCAAGGCCGGTTACATGCTTCCCACCATCCCCCTCCAGGTCTTCGGCCGCTACGAGCGGTGGAGCTTCGCCAGCCTCAACAATGTGGTGGACCAGGACATCAACTGGTACGGCGTCGGCGCCAACTACTACATCTGGGGCCAGAACCTGAAGCTCACGGCCGAGGTCAGCAAGACCGACTTCGACAAGGAAGGTACGTACAACGGAGTCAAGTCCGAAGACTTCACCACCTTCATCACCCAGCTCCAGCTCCTCTTCTAGGGCTGAGCGCAGCACAACCACACGCGGGAGGTAAGAACAATGAAAAAAATCATGATGTCGATCGCGGCGGCTCTGGTAGCCCTTTCCATGGCGGCGTTCGCCTTTGCTGCCGGCTCCTTCTCGGGGAAGGTCCTCAAGGTTGATGGCGAGAAGGTTACCGTCAAGGCCGAGAAAGTACCCGCCTGGGTCAAGAAAGGCGCCCACGTTCAGGCCAGCGGCGGCATGCCGACTGTTGTCGAGGTGAAAGGCGACGAAGTCGTCCTCAAGTTCGGCAAGGCAAAGGCTGCCAAGATCAAGGCGGATTCTTCCATGACCATCTCCGAAGCCGCCGGCGATGCACTCCAGGGCTGCTAGTCGGTTGCCGTGACCGCCTCCCCGCCCTGGGGCGGGGAGGTTTCTTTTTACGGGTTAAAATCCATTTATTGCAATACAATTATTTGTGTATGGCACAACAAAGGAGTAGACCATGAAGCACAAAACCGCATGGCTGACCCTTGCTGCCGCAGCGTTTGCGCTCTGTGCCGCCTCACCTGTCTTTGCCGAAAAGGCGGGCATCGGCTGGCAGGAGACGATCGCTGCCAAGAGCGGCAAGGCGAAGACCATGGCCGAGTTGGCAAAGATGTATGATTCCAGTTCCTGCATCGAGTGTCACCAGGAAGTTCACGATGAGTGGGAACAGTCGATCCATGCCCGCTCAATCTTCGGTACCGGCCGGACTGCCGCCACTTTCATGACCGCTGTGGTCAACGGCCTCATGGAATGGGACTATTCGGGGGTGAAAAGCCCGTCGGACGTGAAGGTTGAGCACCTGATGGGATGTGCCAAGTGCCATCTCCCCCAGTTGGCCGATGCCGAGGACTCGGTGGCCAAGGAGATCATCGCCACCATCGGCAGCTGGCAGGATGCACTGAAGAAAAAGGATTCGGCAAAGGCCACTGCCGAGGCTGACAAGCTCAAGAGCCTCAACATCAATTGCCTCGTTTGCCATAACCGTAACGCCATCACCCACAAGTGGACCGACGGCTATCCCCAGGCCGGGGTAGTCTACGGCTCAAAGGAAGGGGAGCACCCCTCTGCGGCATTCCCCGCGATGAAGGTCAGCCCGATCATGTCAGAGTCCATCCAGTGCGGCCAGTGCCACGGCTTGGGGCCGAACATGGAATTGGACAACCCGACCCAGTGCTGCACCAGCTATGCGAGCTACCTCTGGGCCTACAAGGCCGAGGGCGGGCGGGAAAACTGCCAGGAATGCCACATGAAGAAGAGCAAGCTCGGGCACAACATGCAGAGCTACCGTGATCCGGGCATGGCCAAGGCCGCGGTTGAGTTCAAGGCCGAGGCCTATGGCTATCACTGGCGGGACGGGGCGCTGGTGACGCCCAAGGCAGTGGTGAAGGTCGAGATGACCAACCACGCGGGCCACTCGATCCCCGACGGCTGACCGACCCCCAACCGACTGGTTCTGTCGGTCATTGCAAAGACAAAAGACGGCGAGGAAGTGTTCAATCAGGAGAAGATCTACATGCCGGTGCCCCAGCAACTGGCCCGGGGCGACCGGATGGGGCGCGGCCCCTACGAGAAGAGCGGAATGATCGAAGATACGGGGCTGCCGCCGGGCAAGAAGATCCACGAGCGGTTCGATATCCTCTTCCCCACCGAGGATGTGGTGGAGGATGGGAAGAAAGTCCGCAAGACCCTGGCCCACGAACTGGATGTGGAGGTCAAGCTCTGGTATCTCCCGTTCGGCACCATGAATTCCGATCCGTTCCTTTGGCATGAGTTCACCCAGAAGGTGAACATCAGCACCAAAGGCAAGTAACACCACGCAGCACCTCCTTCATGTGATGGCCGGCAGCCGTACCGCTGCCGGCCCTTTTTTGCCGGGACCTTTACCCTCCATCTGTGCTACCATTACCCCCGTGCGTGATCGAGCGAACCATGCCATGAACAGGATTTTACACACCGTTGCCATGCTGGCGGTCGCCGTTATGTTCCTGCTCGCTGCCGGGTGCGGCAGCAACGGGGGAGAGAATGCCTCATGTCTTTCCTGCCACGGGAACATCGAGCACGCCTCACCGGCCCACCCCTCCTGTGTTGCCTGCCACGGCGGCGACGGCCGGGCCCGGAGCAAAGAGGACGCGCACCGGACCATGTTCGCCCCGCGGAACCCCTCGGATCCTGCCGTGTGGGAGAAGAGTTGCGGCGCATGCCATCCCTACCAGCTGGGCCGGGTCCGCTCGGGGCTCATGTATACCAACACGGGGATCATCAAAAATATCCAGCTTACCTGGGAAGGTGCGGACGGCCGGCGCTACGGAGCACGGCAGGACGACCTCTACGACGCAGAGGGGAAGCGGGTCAGGGTCAACGGCGTGGCCGAACTGAACAACCTCTCGGGGGAGCTCTACCGCAAGTTCTGCTCCCTCTGCCACGTGGGGATCGAAAACCGCTATGCCTGGGGCGTGGGACACGGCTCCGGCTGTGCGGCCTGCCACTTTCCCCGCAATGCCGATTCCGCCTATGAGGGTAGTGACCTGACCATGCGACTGCGTGGGCCCGCCGCGTCCAGCCACCGGATGGAAGGGCTCCCCGGCAACGACGTCTGCTTCCGCTGCCATAACCGCAGCGGCCGTATCGCCCTCTCCTACCTCGGGTTGAACGACGGCAACAACGGTCTCGTGCCGACAAGGGGAGGCTTTCCGGGCCCCCAGCTCACCAGCGGTAACCGGAACGTGACGAGCATCCCTCCCGACATCCACCACGCCCGGGGGATGGAATGCATCGACTGTCACACCTCCCGCGACATCATGGGTGACGGCTATGCCTACGAGAACCTCTACCACCAGGTGGAGATCCGCTGCGAGGATTGCCACGGCAGTGCAACTTCGCCCCCCCGCTGGCGGGAGATCGCGCGGGAGAACGAGGAGCCGGTGCGGGAGTCGGCCCGCTACCCCATGCAGATGCGGCCGGGCATGCGGATGATCGTCACCGCCAAGGGCCGCCCCTACTCCAACGTCTTCGTCAAGGACGACAGGGTGGCGGTGCTCGGCAAGCGGAGCGGCAGGGTATTCACCAGCAAGGTCATTACCGGCACGCCTGCCCATACGGTGGCCGGCCACGGCCGACTCGAATGCACCGCCTGCCATTCCCGGGCGGTTCCCCAGTGCTACGGCTGTCATACGAAATACGACAAGGGACGCACCGGCACCGACTTCATCAAGGGAATGGACACCCCCGGGCTCTTCACCGAAACCGAGGATTACCGGACCCTCTATCCCTTCCCCCTGGCCCTGAACCAGCGTGGGGGCATTGCGCCGGTCACCCCCGGCTGCCAGACGTTCGTCACCGTGGTGGAGCCGGACGGCACCCTGTCCCGGGAGGGCTACGTCTCTACCTTCAAGGGGAAAAAGCAGCTCCGGTTCGCGCCGTTCTACTCCCACAACACCGGAGAACGGGCCATCGGCTGCGGCGAATGCCACGCCAACCCCGCCTTCCTGGGCTTTGGCCAGCATGTGACGGGAAAAGGGCGGATCGACGGGACATTACGCTGCACCAAGAACGAAGAGAAGCCCCTGGACGGCTTCCAGACCATGGAGGGTGGCCTGGTACGCGCCTTCTCCGCCATCACCCGCGAGAACTCCCGCCCCCTGAACGACACGGAGGCTAAACGGGTCTGGCGGGCAAACCTCTGTATCGTCTGCCACACCCGGGCCGACGATCCCATCTACCGCAAGGAGCTCGATTATCGTGCGCTGGATGATGCTCTGCATCGCCGCCTGCTTGCTGGCAGCGCCGGTCGCGTCGTGGCCCGCTGACGCCGCCGCGGGCGAAAACTGCCGGGCCTGCCATCGGGATGTCCTTACCGGCCCCCACGCAGGCATCGGCTGTTCCCCCTGCCACGGCGACGACCGGGCCACGGTGCGCAACCCGGCCCTCGTGGCCGACCGCGCCGCCCGGTGCGTGGCCTGCCACCGTGGATACGACCGTCTCTTTGACCACCCCATGACCACCCGGAGCGCGGAACGGCGCTTCGTGGCCGATACCCTGGGGCGCGCCGACGGGGCATTCTTCCGCAACCAGTGCGGTGGCTGCCATGTGACGGGATGCCTCGACTGCCATCCCGGCGGCGGCCATGCCCTGGCCCGACCACGGGATGCCCAGTGTCTCTCCTGCCACCGGGGCTACTTCGTGGGCACCGACTACCACGGCCGGGCGCCCCGGGAGGATGCCCTGCGCTACCAGCGGGGCGAGCTGGCCAATGGCGAGACCTTCCTCCCCATGCTGCCCGACGTCCATGCCGAGGCAGGGATGAGGTGCGCCGACTGCCACTCCATGGCAAGCCTGGCCGCTGGCAAACGGTCCGCAAAGGGGTGCACCGACTGTCACACACCGGACCCGCGTGTGGTCGAACACCGCATCACCGCCCACCGGGACCGGCTCGAATGCGCTGCCTGCCATGCCGCATGGGCACCCCAGGAGTACGGTACCTTCTGGCTGCGCTTCACCAACAGCCCCCGGCTCCAGTCCCGCTTCCAGGTGGTCAGCCGCCAGGACGACTGGGTGAAGAGCACCTATCTCAAGCGGCAGGACGCCCCCCCCCTCGCGCTCAACGAAGCGGGGCGGGTGAGCCCGGCCCGGCCCCAGTTCATCCTTTACCATTCGGATTTCCGCAATGAGCGGGTGGTGGGGCAGGAGAACCGGCTTCTGGCTGCCCGCTGGAAGACCTTCGCCCCTCACACCATCCGGCGCGAAACGGTCATGTGCGACGGTTGTCACGACAACCCGCGGCGCTTTCTGCTGGAACCGCCCCACGAGCGGATCTACCGGACCCGGGCCGACGGCCTTTCCCTCGACTCCTTCTGGGACCGCACCGGCCAGCGGATGGCCAACGGTGCGTTCATGGAGCCGGAGCGGGTGCGGCGCATGGGGGTGCGGACCCCCGAATACACGAAAGGGTATCTGGAACGATGGCGGGATTTGACCGGGGACGCCGGCGGTTCATCGCGGCGCTAGTCGCATTCACGACCTCGCTGGCTGCGGCGTGGCGCTTTCTCGTCCCCGCGGCGCGGAGTGGGGGGGAGCGGTTCACCGTTGCCAAGGCATCGATCCCCCCCCGGGGCGCCCTTGTGTTCAAGGAACGGCACCTGGCGGTCGTGCGGGATGGGGATACGCTCTATGCCCTTGACCTCACCTGTACTCACCTGGGCTGCACGGTAACCGTCACACCGTCTGAGATCGTCTGTCCCTGTCACGGCAGCCGCTTCGACCTGAAGGGAAACGTTGTCAAAGGTCCCGCCGACCGTCCCCTGGCCCGCCATCGGGTGGAGGACCGGGGCGAGCGGGTGGAGATTGTCATCGGATGATCAGGGAGTTCGCCAAACATCTCTTCCCCCGGGTGGTCCTGCGGGAGAACCTGCGGTTCAGCTACACATTCTGTCTGGGCGGACTCGCCTTTACGGCATTCTTCGCCCTGACCGTGTCCGGGGTACTGCTGCTGTTCTACTACCAGCCGACCCCGGACCGGGCATTTGATTCGATTCTGTTCCTGGAGTCGACGGTTGTGGGGGGAAAGTACCTGCGGGCGCTTCACCGGCTTGCCTCCCACGGGTTCCTCTGTCTGATGTTCCTCCACATCCTGCGGGTCGTGCTCACCGGTGCCTTCCGGCCGCCCCGCGAACTGACCTGGGTGGTGGGGGTGGGTCTCCTGGGACTGTCGGTGTTCGAGGCATACACCGGCTATCTGCTCCCCATGGACCAACTGGCTTTCTGGGCCACCCGTACCGGCATGGAGTTGCTGGCCACCTTTCCGGGCGGCGGCTGGCTCCGGGCCATCCTTGTCCCCGACGGGGTGGGAGAGTCCCTGTCGCTCCTGCGCTTCTACGCCCTGCACGTGGTCATCGTTCCCCTGGGCATCCTGGGGCTGTCGTTTCTCCATTTCTACCGGGTACGCAAGACCAAGGGGCTGCTTCCCTATCTGTGAGAGGAGCGGATGCCGTGAGAGAACCTGTGCATGTCGGTGAACCGGAGCGGGACCTGCGTCGCGGTCCCCGGGGAGGAGGGGAGTACGTCCGGAGCTCTCCCCACTTTTTCCGTCCGGTCAAACGGGCCTTTGCCGCCGGCCTGCTCCTGCTGGCGCTCCTCGCCCTGGTTATCCCTGCGCCGCTCCTGGCCCCTGCCAACCCGGCCGCCCCGCCGAATCCGGCCAAGTCGGCCTGGTTCCTCCTCTGGACCCAGGAAGTCGTGAGCTACGGCAACGGCTTCGCCTGGGGCATTGTGGCCCTCTCTCTCTGGTTCCTGCTCATGCCGTGGCTTGGCAGGCACCGGCCCGAGCGGGCCGTCTGGTTCGGTGAGGGTAACCGCGCCTCCTCGTGGCTCGTGCTGGGAGCCTTTGCCGTCATTGTAGCCCTGACTGTGCTCGCCATGGTCTTCCGGGGGGAGAATTGGTCGCTCGTCTGGCCCTTCTGATCCTGATCGCCGCTCTTCTTTCCGCCTGCGTCGGACCGCCGCCGGGCGAGGGCTGTCGCTCCTGCCACCGTCCCCACCATGCGGAAAAGGGCGCCTGCGTCTCCTGTCATCGGGGTAACGACAGGAGCACGCGTCTGGCCATCGCCCACTATCGGCTCGTGCCGGCGGAACTGTCTCACTTCACCATCCCCGGCAGCGTCCGGGTGGAGGAGGGGAAGCGCGTGGCAGAGCGGTTCGGCTGCCGCCGCTGCCATCGCCTCGGAGAAAAGGGGACGCGCCTGGCCGCCGACTTGGACCGTCTGGCCGGCGACGACCCGGTGAGACTCTTCGAGGCAATCCGGCAGCCGGTTCTTTTCATGCCCGATTTCCGGTTCGACGATCGTCGGACCGCCGATGTGGTGAATGCCATCATGGCCTTTGCCGGGGCCGCTCCCGCGCAAGGGACCGCTGTCGTCCCTCTTGTCGTCCACTTCGAGGCCGTCCGCGCGAAGGAAGACAACCTGTTCGTCACCAAATGCGGTGGCTGCCACCGGCTCCTTACCGCCGGCGAGGGAGGGCTGGGTGCCGGCACCGTCGCGCCTAACCTTTCCGGGCTCCTCACCCCGTTTTACCCCACTCCGTTCAAGCAGGGCGAGCCCTGGACCCCCGAGCGCTTCGGCCGCTGGCTCGACAATCCCCGCAGCGTCCGTCCCGCCGCCCTCATGTCACCGGTACCCCTCACCAAGGAAGAGAAGGCGAAGCTGGTTCCGTTCCTTCGCGTCGATCTCAAAAACTGAAACTTGCGGCTGAACGCATACGGGCCGCCATGCACAGGTGCACGGCGGCCCGTCGTTGCGGAGCGGCTGCCTGCAGATCTATTTGACGTACTTCGCGATCTCCTTGTCCATCTTCTCGATATGCCGCGACAGCCACTCGATCATCATATGGTTGGTGGTAATCACCAGTGAGAGGCCCGCTCCTTCGTCCCGGAACTGGTGCTTGAGCTCTCCCAGCCTGCGGACAAAGCCCTGGTGCTGTTGCTTGTGCTCCAGGTAGTCGGGGTAGCCGTGCTGGCGCATGATCCTCTCTTCCGCGGTAAAGTGCTTCACCACGTAGTCGTCCAGGAAGCTGATGAGCCGCAGGACCTCCTCGCCCCCTTTGCCCTGGTTGCAGGCGGTCAACAGCTCGCCGAACCTCCGGAACAGTTCCTTGTGCTGGTCGTCGACCTCGGCGACGCCCGTCAGCAGATCATCTCTCCAGCCTATTGTCATGGCGATACCCTCGTTTTGGACGTTGTTACTTGTAGTATATCGGCAGCGCGCAAAGACTCTTTAGCATCATTTTTCAGACCCGCTCGCTTGTGATGCGCGGCACCGGGAACCGTCGCCCCACCAGGGTCCGGTGCCGGGAACGCAGCTCCGCCATGTCTCCCTCCAGAAAGGCCAGCAGTTCAGGACTGCCATGGTCGGCCAGATAGAGATCCACCAGCTCTCCCATGCGGGTGTTGTAGCGGCGGGTCGAACTGCCGTGGGCATAGTTCCGGCCCGGAAAGCGGCGGATGTCGCCGTCAAAGGCGGGGGAGATGTGATACAGCTCGTGAAAGACCGTGATGAGCTTCTCGCGGCGGGAAAGATCCAGGAAGCGGGGAACCAGGAAGTAGATGATGTACAGAATCTCCACCTGGCGGTGAACGACCGTCGGCATGGTGCTGACCCAGGTGTGGCGCCCCCGGCGCCGCTCCACCGACCGGGCTCCGCCGGGAAAGCGGAGGGGGTGGATGCGCGCGTAAGTGCCGCGCACGCCGGTCCCTCGGGTAGAGGAAACGCAGACCAGGAGTCGGGTCGGATCGATATGCGCCAGCTCGGGAACGTGGTCCGTCACATGGGCGATGAGCCGCTCCAGTTCCCGGGTGACGTTCAACACCCCCATGGTGCCGCTACTTGAACTTATGGCAGAAGAGGCAGCGCATGGGGCCGTCGGCCGGTTTCACAGGGTGGTTCTTGGGGAACGGGATGCCGCCGGGCTTTTCGTGGTGGCATTCCACGCACTGGCGGTCCAGGTCCAGTTTGCCCGCACCCTGGGCGAATGCGTCGTAGAACGGCTTGTGATTGGCGTCGAGGGGAACCTTCTTTGTCCTCACTTCACCGGAGATGGCCCAGAATACTCCGACCACAACCACGATGAGAACAATGAAAAACCAGTCCTTTTTTGCGAGTTTCACAGGAAAACCTCCGGTCTTCTGGGATAGTTGTTACGCATTGATGGGATGGAGCGCAAGCGGCCTTCCGCGGTAACCCGCTTGCGGCGCAACCGCGCTCCCTACATGCTGGCGCAGCCGATGGCGCCGTTGTGCTGCGGGTGCTCCGGCACGACCGGGGCAAGCCCGGTGGCAACCTCGAGGAGGCGGACCAGTGCCCGATTGTGGGCTACCCCACCGGTGAGCACCACCGTCTCGGACGGGAAGCGCCTGAGCATGGGGAGCACCCGCTTTACCAGGGTCTGGTTGACTCCGGCGCAGAGCCGCTCCACGGGATATCCTCGCAGGATCTGGCCGATGAGCTCCGATTCGCCGAAGATGCCGCAGGTGGCATCGAGGGGTACCGGATCGTGCCAGTGGGACGAGAGCTCGGCGAGGGACACCTCCAGTATTGCCGCCATATTCTCCAGATAGCGACCGCTGGAGGCGGCGCACTTGTCGTTCATCACGAAGTCGGCGAGCTTGCCGCCCTTTACGAGGGCCACCTTGGTGTCCTGCCCTCCCATGTCCAGAAGGGTGAAGTCGACGAGTCCGGTCTGGGCAAGGGCACCTGCCACGTGGGCCCGTATTTCTGACACCACGCGCGCGCCCCGTAGCGACAGGGTATTGCGGCCGTACCCCGTGACCACCACCGTCGCCCCCTCCAGTTCTTCGGCCGAGAACAGACCGCTGGCGGCCAGGTCCAGGACCAGCTCTTCCCCTTCGAGCCGGCCGTAGCGCTTGTAAAAGGGGACCGTGTCGTGGTCCGCCAGGCGAATCACGTGCCCCTCCTGGACCAGGGCGAATTTCGCCTTTCTGCTGCCGAGATCGATCCCCAGGTTCATGCCAGCATCTCCAGGAACCCTTCGATCCGGATTCTGGTTCGTGCATCCAGGGGGCCGGGTTTGTCGCCCTCCAGGGTCAGCACCGGCAGGGGGAGCTTCTGGCGAACGATCATATCTTCGATCTGCCGGAAACAGAAGGACTGGACGTAGTGGATAACCGCGTCGACCTTGCGCCGCTCCAGCTCCATCAGGATGTCCGAGAGGCGGTGGAAGATGTCGTAGGGATAGGTATAGGCCCGGTATTGCTCAATCAGGTCCGGCGTGTCGAAGGGCATGGCGAACTGGCGCTGGGTCTCATTGAAGACCACCCGGGCGTCAAGTGTCTCCACAAAAGAGTAGAGGTCGGTCATGATGGGGGGGACGCCGATGTAGGCGAGCCGCAGCCGCTGCCGGAAGGGCTCCCGCTGCCGCGCCTCTTCCAGGAAGGCGTCGACTTCCGCCTCGAACCGGTCCGGGTCGCTGTTCATGTCGCTCGTGCAGACCTGGAAGTAGTGGTTTTCCTGGCCGCTTACCCGGTTTTCCTCCCAGGTGAGGCGATCAATCTCCTTGACTTTGCGCCGGATTCGCCCCAGTCGCTCCCGCGAGAGCTTCACTGCGTCCCAGCCGACCCCGAACCGGCGCATGAGTTTCTCGATCTCGAAGCGCAGCCCTGCCGGGTCCCGGTCGTGGGGATAGGCAAAGGGGATCGTTTCCACCCCTTTCAGCGACAGCACTTCCATGAGCGCCCTGGTGTTGCTGCAGTCTCCCTCGGTCACGGCGATCAGCTCGTGGATGCCGCACTCGATCACCGCCGCATAGATCCCCTTGATCCAGCCGCAGATGCTGCGGGGGAATCCGTCCACCTCGGCCTCCTCGATCATCCGGGTGGCGTGGGGGCTGGTGATGAAGACGTTGTTCAGGTCAACGGGAGTCATGCCCGCCGCGAGGACAATCTCCAGCGGGATGGTGGTTGTGAATCCGACACGGTGCACTGGGATGTTACTCCGACTTGATGAAGATGAAATAGATGAGAAATGCGCCAATCACGAGGCCGCCGAAGGCAAAGGGGAGGGTGGAGCCGAGAGTCAGCTCGTTCCCCTCTCCCGTCGGCAGGGTGAGCCGGATGAGAAGCGTAATGGAAATGATGGCGAAAACCGTCGACAGGACAAATTTCGACCTCTTGAACACCCCGTAAAAGATGACGATGGCCAGGATGCTGATGATCCACGGATTTTCCATGGCGTTCTTGAGCGTCAGGCTCTTTATGTACGCGATGATGTTTTCCGTCTCGAAGGGGCTGAGGGTCTCGCGGGTCTTATCGAGCAGTTCCTGTTTTTCCATGGGGGCTCCAGGCGGCTATCGGACTTTCACCTTGAAATGAAGCGGGGTTACACCATTGGGGGTCCGGGCAAATGGCTTGACAAGGTAATATGGCTTCCCTAGTATATACATTTTTAAGCGACGCAACAACTGAAAGCGCCGACCGTTTTCCTGGCAGGGATGCCCGTTGCCCACGGGCCGGCGATGTCGGCGAGCGTCCGCGTGCGGAGAAGAATCGTGCCCTGGAAAGCCATAGGTATTTTCGACTCGGGGGTCGGAGGACTGACCGTCCTCAAGGAGATCATCAAGGTCCTCCCCCAGGAGGATACCATCTATTTGGGCGATACCGCCCGGGTTCCCTACGGGACCAAATCCCCTGAAACCGTCACCCGCTACAGCCTCGAAATCGCATCGTTCCTGGTGAAGCGCGACATCAAGCTCCTGGTGGTGGCCTGCAACACCGCTTCGGCCGCCTCCCTCGACGCCCTCACCGAGCGGCTCCCCATCCCGGTAGTCGGCGTCATCGAGCCGGGCGCCCGCCGGGCCGTGGCCACCACGCGCACCGGCAAGGTCGGGGTCATCGGCACCGAGGGGACCATCCGGAGCAGCGCCTATGCCAAGGCCATCAAGCGACTCAATCCCGAGGTGGAGGTGATCACCCGTGCCTGTCCGCTCTTCGTTCCCCTGGCCGAAGAGGGGTGGACCGACAACGAGGTGGCACGCCTGACGGCCCGCACCTACCTGGCCGGCCTGCGGGAGCAGGGGGTCGACACCATCGTGCTCGGCTGTACCCACTACCCCCTCCTCAAGAGGGTCATCGGCGAAACCGTTGGTGAAGATGTCAGGCTCGTGGACTCGGCCGAAGAGACGGCGCGCACCGTGGCCGACATCCTGAGAGGACGCGATCTGCTCCGGCCGGACGGTGAGCAGGGCAATCACCACTTCTTCGTCACCGATGTGCCTGCCGGCTTCATCCGGGTCGGCAACCGCTTCATCGGCGGCAGGCTCGGTGATGTCTACCAGGTGAGTCTCGATGCGGAAAAGGAGCGGCCATGAAGCGTTCCACCCCCCGTCGCCGGAGCCTTGTCCTGCTGGCCGCCTTTACCGCAGCGGCGCTGGTCATCGGTCTTCTCATGTTCGACAAATATCGTCAGCGTCACGAGCTTCCCACGGTTCAGCCCGTGCCTGGGGCTACCGGAAGTTTCAGGGTGACCCTGTTCTTTGCCGCCCCTGAGGGGGACGGGCTTGCCCGGGAAGGGCGCGAAGTCCCCGCCTGTGATCAGCTTGCCGATTGTGTCGATGCGGTCCTGGACGAGTTGATCAATGGTCCGTTGGGAGCGCTTCAGCCCACGGTTCCCCCCACGACAACCGTGCGTCACGTGCGAATCGAGGGACATACGGCGGTGATCGACTTCGGGCGTGAGTTGGCCGATGGTCTCCCCGGCGGCAGTTCCTCCGAGATGACAGCGGTCTATTCGGTGGTGAATACCGTCTGCTTCAATTTCCCCCAGCTCAAACAGGTCAGGTTCCTTCTGGACGGCGCCGAGGCCGAATCACTCACGGGACACCTGGACCTGCGCCAGCCGATAGAGCCCGATTACTCCAAAGAGCGTCCCGCCGAGCCGGAGCCCCGTCAGCCCCAGTGAGCGGGTGAGGGCAACGTCCGGTCGCCGGGCACTGGGGCTGCCCCGGGCGGCCGATCGAATCGATCCGTAACTATTGCCAAAGGTTGGTGAACCATGAAACAACCCTTTCTTCAGGCTATTGCCGAGCGGGTCCTCGTCCTTGACGGCGCCATGGGGACCATGCTCCAGGAACGGGGGCTCAGACCCGGCCAGTCCCCCGAGGAACTCAACCTGACCCTGCCCGAGGTGGTTGCCGGCGTCCACCGGGAATACCTGGATGCCGGCGCCGATATCATCGTTACAAATACATTTGGCGGCAGCCGTGCCAAGCTGGAGCACTATGGCCTTCAGGACCGGGTCGCCGAGATCAATGCCCGGGCCGTGGCCATCGCGCGGGAGGTCTGCGGCGACCGGGCCTACGTGGCCGCATCAATCGGCCCCACGGGGCAGTTCGTGGAGCCGGTGGGAGATGTGTCGTTCGACGAGATGGCCGCCATCTTCCGCGAGCAGGCACAGGCGCTCATCAACGCCGGGGCGGACCTGATCACCCTGGAGACCTTTCTCGACATCAAGGAAATCCGTGCTGCGGTCATCGCCATTCGCGAGATTTCGCCGGAAATCCCCGTCATTGCCCAGCTTACCTTTGACAACGAGGGGCGGACCGTCCTCGGCACCTCGCCCGAGGCCGCCGCGGTGACCCTGGAGGCGGCCGGTGCCGACATCGTCGGCTCCAACTGCGGCCTGGGTCCCGACGGCATCTGCGATGTCATGGCGGCCATGCGACGGGTTACGCGGCTTCCTCTCATTTCCCAGGCCAACGCGGGGCTGCCGACGCTTGTGGACGGCGCCACCGTCTTCCCCGGCACTCCCGACGACATGACGGCGTTCCATGACCGGTTGCTGGATCTGAACGTCCGGGTCATCGGCGGCTGCTGCGGCACCACGCCCGCCCACATCCGCGCCATCAGGGAGGCCCTGGCCCTGCGGGATCAGTCCCTGCGCGCCTGTGGCCCGGCCGAGGGAGTTACCTTCCTCTCCAGTCGCACCACCGTGGTGGCCATTGGCGCAGGGCTTCCTGCCGCCATCATCGGCGAACGGATCAACCCCACGGGCAAGAAGGGATTTGCCCAGGAACTGCAGGATGGAAAGGTCTCCTACATCCGGCGGGAGGCCCTGGAGCAGACCGCCCGCGGCGCCGTCCTTCTGGACGTTAACGTGGGTACGCCGGGAATCGACGAACCGGCCGCCATGGAACGGGCCGTCGTTACCGTTGCCACTGCAGTTGGCGCGCCGCTGGTCCTTGATTCGTCCGATCCCGCCGCCCTGGAGCGGGGGCTTAAGGCCGCCGACGGCAAGGTGCTCCTTAATTCCGTGAACGGCGAAGCAAAGAGCATGGAGCGCGTTCTGCCCCTGGCACGGAAGTACGGGGCGGCCGTGATCGGACTTGCACTGGACGAGACGGGGATCCCAGAGACCGCCGAGGGGCGTCTGGCCGTGGCGGAGCGGATCGTCAAGGCGGCCGGCAAGGCGGGTATCCGGCGGCCGGACGTGGTGATCGATTGCCTCACCCTTACCGTGAGCGCCGAGCAGAAGCGGGCCATGGAAACCTTGAGAGCGGTGCGGCTCGTCAAGGAGCGGCTCGGCTGCCCCACGGTCCTCGGGGTCAGCAACATCTCCTTCGGCCTTCCCCGCCGGCCGCTCATCTCTTCGGCATTCTTCGCCATGGCCCTGGCTGCCGGGCTCGATGCCGCCATCGTGAACCCGAAGGAAGAGGAGATGATGGCTGCCTGGCATTCGTCAATGGTGCTTCTGAACCGGGATCCGAACGCCGCCGCCTACATCGCCGCCTATGCCGGCGTTGCTCCTCCCGCGGCCGAGCCGGCAGCGACGGGCGAGCTTCCCGATATCCGGCAGCGGCTCGCGCGGGCCGTAATAACCGGCGACGGAGAGGGAATCGTCTCCCTGGTGGAGGAAGCCCTTTCCCATGGGCTTGAGCCGCTCCAGGTGAGCAACGAGGGACTCCTGCCGGGACTGGAGGAGGTGGGGCGCCGCTTCGAGAAAAACCAGGTGTTCCTCCCCCAGGTCATGCAGTCGGCCGAGGCCATGCAGGCCGCGTTCGCGCGGCTCAAGCAGGAGATGACAGGAGAGGCGGAATCGAAGGGGACCATCCTCATGGCCACGGTGGAAGGGGATATCCACGATATCGGCAAGAACATCGTCTGCACTCTGCTGGAAAACCACGGGTTCCGGGTCATCGATCTGGGCAAGAACGTGCCGGCGGACCGGATCGTGGCGGAAGCCGAGCGCAACGGGGCCGATGCGGTGGGGCTCTCGGCCCTCATGACCACAACCATGACCGAGATGGAAAACGTGCTCGCCCGCCTCAGGGCTGCCGGCATCCGGACTTTCACCATGGTGGGGGGAGCGGTGGTGACCCAGGAGTATGCCGACCGGATCGGCGCAGACCTTTATGCCCGGGATGCCATGGACGCGGTGGCGCGTATAAAGGCGCTCCTCGGGGTGGATTAGTCATTGCGTTACGCGGAGTTGCGTGCTAGTTTAACCTGTTGCGTCTCTTGATGGATGGACAGCCATGAACGTCGGATTCAACCACAACGTCATGTACCGGGGCGAGATCTTCCATGTTCAGACGGAAGACAGCGGCATTGCCAATCCCCACATCATAACCCTCCTCTATCGGGGGGGGACCATCATCTGTTCCCGCAAGACGAGCTACGCCGATATCATCAAGATGGATAACCTGGATCAGGTGGTTCAGGAGCTCATGAAGGAACAACACAAGGACATGCTCCGCCGGCTCAAGAACGGCGAGTTTGACGACCGGGCCTTCCCCTCCCGGCAGCCGGCGCCGGCTGCCAAGCCTGCCGCTGCGCCGGAACAAGCGCCCGCAGTCGCCTCCACGCAGGTTGCGCCGGCCCCGCCGGCTGCCGCCCCGTCATCCCCACCACCGAAACCTCCCGTCAAACCTCAGGAAAAACCGTCCAGCCTCGATGAGGTCATCCTCGATTTTCTCTTGGCAGACGATAAAGACTGAGACGAAATACACCCAACATCACCCACGGAAAGGACCATTGTGGACAGCGAAAAGATCAAGCAACTCGAAGAGACGGCCCGGCGGCTCAGGGTCGACATTGTCAAGACACTCCATTCGTCCCAGTCGGGGCATACCGGTGGTTCCCTGTCTGCCATCGATATGGTGACCGCCCTCTACTTCCACGAAATGAAGCACGATCCGGCCAATCCGGCCTGGTCCGAACGGGACCGCTTCGTCCTCTGCAAGGGACATGCGGCGCCGGCTCTTTACGTGGCCCTTGCCGCGACGGGGTATTTCCCGAAAGAAGATCTGATGATGCTGCGGCGTCTCGGCAGCCACCTGCAGGGACATCCGGACAGCAAGCAGACCCCCGGTGTCGAGGTCTGCACCGGATCGCTGGGGCAGGGGCTTTCCATGGCCAACGGCATGGCCCTCGGCCTGCGTCTTGACGGCAGTGCGAGCCGGGTCTACGCCCTGTTGGGCGACGGCGAACTCCAGGAGGGACAGGTCTGGGAAGCGGCCATGGCCGCCGGTCACTTCAAGCTCGACAACCTCTGTGCCCTCATTGATGTGAACCGCCTCCAGATCGACGGCGAGGTTGAAAAGGTCATGAACGTGGAGCCGGTCACCGACAAGTTCCGCGCCTTCGGCTGGAACGTCATCGATATCGACGGTCACGACATGGCCGCCATCGTCGGCGCGCTGGCCCAGGCCGCGGAGGTCAAGGGCCGGCCGACCGCCATCGTTGCCCGCACCGTCAAGGGGAAAGGTGTTTCCTTCTTCGAGAACAAGGCGTCCTACCACGGCGTCGCTCCCAGTGACGAGGAGCTTCCCAAGGCGCTGGAGTGTCTCGGAGAGCAGTGCTACCTGTAACGTGCCGCGCGCCACACCACTGATCAGAAAGGACATTGACATATGAGCACCATGATCGCCACCCGCGACGCCTACGGCCAGACCCTCGCCGAACTTGGAGAGGAGAACGGCAGTGTCGTCGTCCTCGACGCCGACCTGTCCGGCTCCACCAAGACGTCGGTCTTTGCCAAGAAATTCCCGGACCGTTTCTTCAATATGGGGATCGCCGAGGCCAATATGGTCGGCACGGCCGCGGGCCTTGCCGCGGCAGGTAAAATCCCCTTTGTATCAACGTTCGCTATCTTTGCCGTGGGACGGGCCTGGGAGCAGGTTCGCCAGTCGCTGGCCTATCCCAAGGCCAACGTCAAGGTGGTGGCCACCCACGGCGGCATCACCGTTGGCGAGGACGGTGGCTCCCACCAGTCGGTGGAGGATATTGCCATCATGCGGGCGGTGCCGAACATGACGGTTATCGTCCCGGCCGATGGCCCGGAAACGGCCAGGGCGATCCGTGCCGCCGCCGCCCATCGCGGCCCGGTATACGTACGCCTGGGCCGCAACAAGGTCCCCACCGTCACCTCGACCGATACTCCCTTCGAGATCGGTAAAGGGGTCCAGCTTGCGGACGGTACGGACCTGACCTTCGTAACCACCGGCCTCATGACCGCTCAGGCTTTGGCCGCCGCGGAACTCCTGTCTCGGGAGGGTGTCTCGGCGCGGGTGATCCATATGGCCACCATCAAGCCTCTGGACGGCGAGATCCTGCGGCGCGCCGCTCAAGAAACCGGTGCCATCGTTACCGCCGAAGAGCATTCCATCGTGGGCGGGCTCGGTGGGGCCGTTGCCGAATTCCTTGCAGAGAACTCTCCGGTGCCCCTCAAGCGGGTCGGAATTAATGACCGCTTCGGCCTGTCCGGCAAAGCCGAGGAACTGCTGAAATATTTCGGACTCATGCCGGCCGATCTGGCCGAGGCGGGGCGCGAGGTGCTCACGCGCAAGCGGCCCTGAGGAACGAGGGGTGAGGAGAATCCTTGCATCCTCCGGCGGCTTCACCTTTGTCGGCGCCCTGATGATCGTGATTGTCATGGGAATCATGCTGGGGATCATGGGGCAGAGCTGGCAGATGGTGATGAAGCGGGAGCGGGAGGAAGAGCTCCTGTTCAGGGGGAACCAGTACCGGATCGCCCTGGAGCAGTGGCACACTCCGACCAGATCGGGCGGAGGAGCCCCCAGGCCGCTCAATGACCTGAAGGATCTCCTCAAGGATCCCCAGAGCGCCGCGCGGCAGAAGTATCTGCGACGGCTCTACAAGGATCCGATAACCGGCAAGGATTTCGCGACCATCGTCCAGCCGGGCAAGGGGATCGTCGGCGTCATGAGCACCAGTGAGCAGGAGCCGCTCAAAAAGACGAACTTCCCCGATGAGCTGGCCACCTTCGAGAACCAGGACCAGTACAAGAAGTGGGTGTTCACCATCGTTGCCCCGGCCGGACAGCAGAATCAGGGGGCGCGGACGCAGGCAACCACATCGTCTCAGCAGTTGATTCAGTAGACGCGCTTCGGCTCCGGCCACGCTGATGTTTTTCTCGCTACTTACATTACCCGGCGGCTGTTCTTCGTGAACAGCCGGCCCATGGGGGCAGGTTGGTATTCAGAAGCCTCACAACACGTGTGATAATCATCCTGGTCGGCCTGCTTTCCGTGGGGATCGGTACCTTTACCTATCTTAACTTCAAGCGGGAGAAGCGCCAGCTGATCGCGGCGGCCCGCGAGAATACACTCCTGCTCCTCAATACCATTGAGCGGAGCATCTATCGTTCCATGAGCATCGGCGATACCCAGGACGTCCAGCGCATGCTGGAGATGGTCGGCAAGAGCCACTCTAAGCTCCTGGGGGTGCGGATATTCCATCCCCAGGGGGTTGTCCTCAAGTCGTCGCTCCCCTCTGAGATGGGCGGAACGGTGCCGGACGGAGACTACCAGCTCTTTGCCAACAACCTGCGGGAAGGGATCTTCGCCAGCGGCAGCCACGGTGAAGTCTTCGGCATGATCAAGCCGATCTACAACGAGGAGCAGTGCCACATCTGTCACGGTCGCAAGCGGCGGGTCATCGGAGTGCTCAACGTCAACTACTCCCTGGCGGATACCAATCGGCGCATCAACGAGGCGACCCGTCTCTTCCTCTTCTCCACCGGCGCCATCATCCTTTTTAGCGCGGCTGCTGTTTCTCTCGTCATGGTGCGTTTCGTGAGGCAGCCGCTCAATCGTATCGTGGAGAGCATGGCCCGGGTGGAGCAGGGCGATCTGAAGGTCAGGATGGTCAACGGCGGCCGGGATGAGATCGGCCGGCTCATAACCAGTTTTGACTCCATGGTCGACAAGCTCGACAAGGCCAAGCAAGAGCTGGAGCAGTATCACTTCCAGCAGATGGAGCGGGCCGACCGGCTTGCGTCCGTGGGAGAAATGGCCGCTGGTATCGCCCATGAGATCAAGAACCCGCTGGCCGGGATATCCGCAGCAATGACCATCATCCGCCAGGATTTCCAGGAGGAGGATCCCCGCCGGGAAATCATCGGCGAGGTGATCGAGCAGGTCAACCGTCTGGACAAGACGGTCAACGATCTTCTTTTCTTCGGCAAGCCGACCCATCCGGAACCCGCGCCCACCGATCTGAACGATGTCTTGCGAAAGACCCTGCTCTTTGCCCTTCAGCACAAAGGTGGGAAGAACATTGAGAAGCGGCTGGAGCTTCAGGAGCCGCTCCCCCTCGTTTTGGTGGACCCCAAGCAGGTGCAGCAGGTGGTGCTCAACCTGATCCTGAACGCCATCCAGGCCATGCAGGAGACCGGTGGCACCCTCACCGTTGCCAGCCGCATCGCGGAGCGCGAGGGAGGCCTGTGGGTCCGCGTGGAGGTGGCCGATACGGGGCCGGGAATTCCCGAGCCGATCATCAGCAAAATCTTCACTCCGTTTTTCACCACCAAGGCCCAGGGGACGGGGCTTGGCCTGGCCATTTGCCAGAAGCTCATCACGCAGCACGGCGGAACCCTCCATGTCTCGAGTGTGCTTAACCAGGGCACGGTTTTTTCCATCGACCTCCCCATGACCGAACTGGAGACCGACGGTGCCGTATGAGGAATGACCGGCGCGGGAAGTGCGCCGCGTGCATCAAAGGATTTCCCTATCTGCTGCCGGTAATGCTATAGTGGGTTCATTATACGATTCAATGCGTTAAAGGAGCTGCCGTGAGAAAGACAAAGATACTGGTGGTGGATGACGAACATCTCATTCGTTGGTCCCTCGAGCAGAACCTGAAGAAGCAGGGGTATGACGTGGTTTCCGCCGGTAACGGCGAGGATGCCCTGCGGATCGTCCGCGAGGAGCAGCCCGACTTGGTGCTGCTCGATATCCAGCTGCCGGGAATAAGCGGCCTGGAGGCTCTGGAAAAGATCAAGGAATACGATGAGGAAATCCTCGTCATCATGGTGACCGCTCACGGCGCCCTGGAAACAGCGGTTCATGCCATGAGGCTCGGCGCCTACGATTACATCAACAAGCCGTTCAACCTGGACGAAATGTCCATCGTCATCCGCAAGGCCCTGGAAACCTCCGATCTGCGTCGGGAGGTCCAGCGGCTCCGCAGCGAACAGTCGCGCAAGTTCGGCCCCCCAGACATCATCGGTGCCAGCCGGCACATGAAAAACGTCCTGGAAATGATGGAAAAGGTTGCCAAGAGTGATGCCTCCACGGTCCTGATCCAGGGGGAATCCGGCACCGGCAAGGAACTGGTGGCCAAGTGGATCCATTACCAGTCTGCCCGCGCGGAAAAGCCGTTTGTGGCCATCAACTGCGCGGCAGTACCTGCCACGCTTCTGGAAAGCGAGCTTTTCGGCCATGAGAAAGGCGCCTTTACTGACGCCAAGGTGATGAAAAAAGGGCTCTTCGAGTTGGCCGACGGGGGTACCGTTTTCCTCGACGAAATCGGCGACATGGAGATGGGAATGCAGGCGAAGCTCCTGCGCTTCCTGGAGGAAAGGACCTTCCGCCGGATCGGCGGCACCAAAGCCTTTGCCGTTGATGTCCGGATCATCTCCGCCACCAACCGCGACCTGCTGAAGGCCATTGAGGAGAAGAATTTCCGCAACGATCTCTACTACCGGCTCCAGGTGATTCCCATTTACCTGCCCCCGCTCCGGGAGCGCAAGGAAGACATCCTGCAACTGGTCAACCACTTCATCGAGGTGTTCAACCGCGAATTCAACAAGCACGTGACCGGCATCTCGAAGATGGCCGAGAAGCTGCTCCTGGAATACCACTGGCCCGGCAATATCCGTGAGCTCAAGAACGTGATCGAGCGGGCCATCATCCTTGGCAACGAAGATACGCTTTTGCTGGAGCACCTGCCCCTGGAGATCGTTGCCAAGGCATCGAACCAGACCACGGGGTTGGCGACCTTCAAGCTGCCGCCTGACGGGGTCGATATTGAAGAGGTTGAAAAGGAGCTGATCCGCCAGTCCCTGGAGATGAGTGAGTGGAACCAGTCCAAGGCTGCCAAGAAGCTGAACCTGGGAATCGATGCGTTCCGTTACCGGATGAAGAAGTTCGGCTTCCTTAAATAACCCGCCTCACCACTCGGTGGTTCTACGTCAAATAACGGCCCCCTGTCCCCTTTCGGGAATGCGCAGGGGGCCGTTTCCATTGGCCTGCCTGCCGCTTCTTGTGTCTCCGTGTCGATAATTTGTCAGTCTGAAGGCGTTTGCCAGTGGGCTTTTTTCGCTAGCGCCAATCCTGTCAAGGCCGCGGGCGGTATGAGAAGGGGAGTGGCAACGGGCTGTTGTTCCGCGTGAGCGGCGACTGTGTCAATAGGCCGTTTTGTGGTGTCTTTGGCACCATAATTGCTGTTCCTTAATGTAGGAGAACTATAATTTTGTCGTGCAATGGGGAGCCGCACGGTTCTCCCAATAACTCCGGAGGCATTGCCATGGTGCACAGGTCACCAGGACGATCGCTGTTTACTGCCTTCTCGCTGGCGTTAATTGTTATTTCGCTGGTTTCGAGCGCTTTTGCCATACCCGCTCCCGGGGTGGCAACACACGCTCCCATTACGGAGGGGATTCGCTCTCCACTTAGAATTGCGGGAGATGCCGCGGGCAACTTCTATGTCACCGATGCGCTTTCCGGTGGTGTGCTGAAGTATGACAATTCTGGTCATTTAACGGATGTCATCAGGACGGTCAAGTCTGCACAAGGCGTGGCTGTCGCCTCGGACGGCAGTCTGATAGTCAGTCAGGGTAATGGCGTGGTCATCGTCGACGGTGCCGGTTCCGTGACGGGACAGCTCGGCATCGGCGCCGGCCAGTTCAAAATGGCCAACGGCATCGCCGTCGATGATACCGGCTACATCTACGTGGTTGACAGCCTCGACAACTGCGTACAGGTATTCAATCCGGCCGGCGGTTTCGTGCGGCGGTTCGGCACGTTCGGTGCTGCTGCGGGCCAGTTCTCCACCCCCACGGGCATTGCCTTCGAGAAGCGAGCCCGTCACCTGGCGGTTGTTGACACGAGAAACGGGCGTATCCAGTTTTTCGATACGAACGGCACCTTTGTGAGGAGCATCGGCGCATTCGGTTCCGGTCCCCTGAAATTTACCGCCCCCCAAGGGGTTGCTTTCGAGTATTCCAACGATCCGACACCGGTTCTCAAACGGATGTATGTGGTGGACACCTTCCAGGGCCAGGTCCAGGTGGTGGAGCCGGCCGCGGTGCCGGTGTTTCTGGCCTATATCGGGGGATACGGTACCACCAACGGCAAGCTGATGGTCCCCTCGGATCTTCGCTTTGATCAGGCCAACGGCCGTCTGCTGGTTGTGAACGGCTACGGTAATCTGACTGTCTACGGCATTGACGGCGGTGGTCTGACAACCGACACCATCCCCCCCGCCCTTGACATCGATCCGCTGGTGAGCCCCTTCTACGCGCCGTCGCTCGAACTCCACGGCACCGTGGAAGCGGGGGCGTCGGTAACGGTGACGGCCGGCGGCAGGACCACGGTGGGTACGCTTTCCTTCCCGACGCCCACAACGTGGAGGGTTTCCCTGGCCGGCTTTGCCCCCGGCGAAACCGTCCTGACGGTCATTGCCCGGGATGCGGCCGGCAATACCAGCACCAAAACCGCATCGGTCACCTATCTGCAGCAGGCCCCCTATCTGACGGTCGACAGTGTTCCCGCAGCCGTGACCAATGTTTTTGCCCAGCACATCTCCGGGGCAGTCGAACCCGGTTGCGCGGTTACTGTGACCAACGCGGCCACCGGCATTACCGCCAACGCCACCGTGTTCGGCGATACCTGGAGCCATACGGTGGCACTCGCTCCCGGCGTGAACAGCGTGACAGTCAAGGCGGTGCGCCCCCTGAGCGCGGCAGCCCTGGCCGCTTTCTCCGCGATTCTCGATACCGCCGCTCCGGTCCTTACGGTCTCGGCCCTTGCCGACGGCAGCTATACCAGCGAACAGGTTCAGAACGTACGGATCGAGGCGAGCGATGCGCATCCGGGTGAGGTTGCCGTGAACGGCCGGCCGGTCGCGATGACGAACGGTTCCGGCAGCACGGCGGTGACGCTCAGCCCCGGGGCCAACGTTATCACTGTTGCCGCTGCCGACCTTGCGGGCAACCTGACCGTGAATACGCGCACCATCTTCTACGATTGCGACCTCCCGGTGGTGACCTTCACGTCACCTGCTGACGGGGCCTTCGTTGCCGTCGATCATGTGACCGTCAGCGGTACCGTTGACCAGGCAGCCACCGTGACGGTTGCGGGCCATCCGGCACGGTTCGACGGCAGCGCCTGGAGTGCCGACGTGCCGCTCGTTCAGGGGCTCAATACGATCGAGGTGGTGGCGGTGGATTTTGCCGGCAATACGACCGCGGTGAAGCGGACCCTCACCTATGATGCGGGCAGTCCGGCGATCGTCATTACCTCTCCGGCCCAGGACATGGCGGTCAATCGTCAGGTCGTGGGACTGGTGGGGAGCGCGAACGACACGAGTCCCGTTACCGTAACAGCCGATGTGGACGGTGTGCCGGTTGAGGTAAGCACGGTCGAGGGGTCGTTCTCCCTGTCGGTGCATCTTGGCGAGGAAGGTGCCCACGCGGTCACCGTCCGGGCCACGGACGCCGCGGGCAACGCCGGTGTGGTGACGCGGACCCTTATCTACGACATAACCCCTCCCGTCCTGACGCTTAATGAGGTTAACACCGTCTATCCGGCTGAACTCTCGGGAACGGTGGAGCGGGGCGCGACCGTGGCCGTAGAGGACCACAGCGGTACCGTCGGAGAGGTCGTCATCACAGAGGGCGCCTGGCACGCCGTCCTGACACTGGGAAGTTACGATCCCCATTCGCTGGCGGTGAAGGCCACCGATGCCGCGGGCAACAGCACGGTCCGGTCTCTGGTGGTGCGGGCAGCTGACGGCGATGTCGACGGCGACGGCAGGATCACGGTGGTCGATGCCCTGGTGGCTCTCAGGATCTTCACCGGACAGCTGTCTCCCTCCGCATCCCATTTGGCCAGCGGGGACATCGGCCCTCTCTATCAGGGCAAGTCCCGGCCCAACGGGGTTATTGACCTGGTGGACGCGCTCCTGATCCTGAGAAAGGCACTCGGATTGCAAAGCTGGTAGTGAGCGGGCCGGATTGGTGCCGGGACGCAGCCTGAAGATGGATCTATACGGAACGAGGTCGCACGGATGAAGAGTGTTGTGCAAGCGGTGATACTAGGGATGGTGATGACGGCCTGGACGGCTGTCTACGCGGGGAACAACAATATCCGCTGGACGGCACACAATATGTCCAACAATACGGATGCGGGCAGTGGGCTCACCCAGGGCCAGCGCCATTTCGTGAGCCTCGGTGTCGATCAGGTCTGCATTTTCTGCCATACGCCGCACTATTCAGAGCCGGCCAAGCCGCTCTGGAACAAGGTCATGCCGACACAGACATTCAAAATGTACACATCATCGGCAACCTTGACGAATACGGCCAAAGCGGTGACTGCGCCGGGACCCGAGTCCCTGCTCTGCCTCTCCTGCCATGACGGCAGGACCGCCATCAACGTCATCCATACCGGCAACTACGGGATTGCCGTGGGCAGCGACCAGAAAGTCGACATCGGGGGAGACTACGACGACCCCTTCGGCGCGCATCCGACCGGGGACTTCTCCCTCAACCTCCCCATGTTCGGCAGCGGGTACCGGGCTAACCTGGGGAAGACCGATGCGGACCCCTATGCGGGGAGCAACCTCATGGACGATCACCCCATCTCCTTCTCCTATGCCGCCGCCTACCAGGAAAAGGTGGATGCGGGGCTCTCGTCGCTGAGGCCCATTGAGACCCCCAAGTCCCAGGGGTTGCGGTTCTTCGGTCCCAACCGCGACCGGATGGAGTGTTCCACCTGCCACGACCCCCACGTGGCTTACGGCTACACCTATGATCGGCAGGATACCGGCGTGGGGGACAAATCCCTGACGCCCTTCCTCACCCGCAGCAATGAGGGGAGTGCCATGTGCCTCGCCTGCCATAACAAGTAATTGTACTGTTTTGTTTAGTTTATTCGGGAGCCAACCATGAACGGAATACTACAGAGGACTTTCGTCACGGCATTAGTGACGCTCTTCGTCCCGATCGCCGCGTGGGCCATCGACTATCCCCACGAACTCGGCAGCGTCAAGGGCTACAAGTGTTCCTCCTGCCATACCGTTCACAGCACCCTCGGTTCCACGGGGTACAACAACGTCTGCCTCACCTGCCACAACCCGAGCGATCCCTACGGCTCAGGCAAGCCCTTTGCCATGACCGACTTCGCCAACCCCTTCCGCACCTGGACGAGTGCCCGGCCGGCGGTGACGTACCAGACATCCCACAACTGGATCGGCAAGGACGTGGTGCCTAAGGCGGGCGCGGTGGCCCCTTCGGACGTCAGGCTCACGAAGTCGCTCCTCATCGGAACCGTGTCCTGCGCCCGCTGCCACAACATCCACGACCTCTATTCATCGACCTACAACTCGAAACCGTTCCTCCGGGTGCGCAACGACGAGGACCAGCTCTGCCTCGACTGCCATCGGCCCCGCAAGACCGTTGACCACACCAGGGGATCCCACCCCGTCACGGTGAACTACTCGACCAAGGCCGCGGCCCGGCCCGATGAATTCTACAGCCCGCCGCGCAACAGCAACCCGGCCAACCCCACATCGGCCATGAGGATGTCGCGCAGCGGCGCGGTCGTCTGCACCACCTGTCACGGGGTGCACTACACCGACTCCAACAGCCGCACCTTCGACAATGCATCAAGCGCCCGGATGGGGCTCCTTTCCACGTCCCGGGGCATGCTGCTGCGCACGGACCTGAAGGGAAGGACCGTCAGCGATCCCAACATCTGCACCAACTGCCACAAGTCGGCCGACGACCCGGCAAACACCACTGCCCGCGTCAAGAACCACAACGGCACCAAGAACCAGAACGTCCAGTGCGCCGACTGCCACGGCGGCCACGTGGACGAGGCGGACGGGACCGCCCCCAACGCCTATCTCATCAACCGGTACATGAACATCTCCACCCAGTACGGAGCGGTCCGCAACGCCAAGGTCATGTACCAGTACACCTCGGTTGCCCGGAAAAACTGGAACAAGGATGCCTTCGGCGTCTGCCTGGCCTGTCACTCGCCCCTGCCGGGCACCATCGGGCAGCACTCGAGCACCAACGCAGCCGACTGCCGGAGCTGCCACACGCACTCCCAGGGCTTTTCGGCCAACTGTACCCAGTGCCACGGCTTCCCCCCCACCGTCAACACTGCCGGCGGGCCGTCGGGCTACGGCAAGGACGGCGTTCGTGACTATTCAACCTCCGGTGTGTTCAAGAACGAAACCCAGACCCCCCACGCCCGGCATGCCGGCGGCGGGGCCAACTACAGCATAGCGTGCGACCAGTGCCACAAGGGCTTCAGTCACAATACCGGCACGTTCCAGGATGTGTTCGTCGACAAGACCGGCATCATCGCCAGTATCGGCTCCGGCGCCAACCCCACCTACAACCCGTCCGGCAACGGCACCTGTACGGCGACCTACTGCCACTCGGACGGCGCTCCCCGCAACGCTTCGCTGCAGGCCGTGGTCGGCGCGCCGGGCAATACGACGTTCACGTGGGGCAACGGCGTGGGCAAGCTGTCGGGCTGCAGTTCGTGCCACGCGGCATTCCCCCTGACCAACGCCCACCCGGCCCACTTCAACGCAGGGATCATGAACTGTCAGAACTGCCACTACGCGACGCTCAGCGGTCCCTCCACCATCAAGGACAAATCGGTCCACGTGGATGGCGTGAAAACCGTCGTCTTCAACGGCGTCGCCCGGGGAACCATCAACGTCGGCAGCGGTACCTACAATGTGAACACGGCGACCTGCAGCGTTGCCGGATGCCACGGCGACGGCCGCGGCGGCGCGCCGGTGACGACTCCCCAGTGGGTCGATCCGACGACCGGCGCGTGCGGTAAGTGTCACTACGCCACCCCCACCATCGCCGCCACGAGCGCCCAGACCATCGGAACCAACGGCCACGCGGCCCACCTGACCCTCGACTATGGTCCCAAGGCCATCCTGGGGGCAACGGTATCCGCCTGCCAGAGCTGCCACACCTACACGACCTCAACGGCGATCACCCACGTGAACGGCTCCGTCCAGGTGGTTTCGGCCAACTGTACGTCCAGTTGCCACAAGAACGGCGCCACCTGGACCTCGGGCCGCGTGACCTGCGAAAGTTGTCACACGGGGCTCCTCTCGGTCATCGGCGGCAAGACCGCGCCGGCAAAAACGAACTTCACCGCCAGCGGCCACGGCCAGGCCGGGGCCGGCTTCGACGCCAGTCGCCAGTGCGCAAGCTGTCACGATGCCGACAGCGGGCACATCAACGGCACTTCGGGCGACCAGAAGCGGATCGCCGTGAACGACTACACCCTCTGCGCAGGCTGCCACAATGATGCCATCAAGGTCCCCACCGCCACCAGGCGCAACGTGACCCGCCATGCCGTGGACCTGGGCAATTACACCATGGAGTGCAAGACCTGCCATGACGTCCACGGCACCGGCAACCGGGCCATGGTCCGGACCACCCTTGTTTTCGGGGCACTGACCTCCACCATCAGCTATGCCACCACGGCCGATCTCGTGCAGCTACAGGCTCCGTACCGCGGCGTATGCCAGACCTGCCACACCAAAACGAGCCATTATCGGCGCGGCGTCAACGAAGGATCCGGCCACCCCACAACCGGCTGCCTGAACTGCCACTCCCACCGCAACACGTTTGCCTTCAAGCCTAAGGCTTGCGACGAGTGTCACGGCTATCCGCCGACACCCAAGGGCTTCGTTGCCAGCCAGGCCAACTACTCGACGGCACGTCTCGAAAACTACTCGGGCGGCGGCGGCGCCCACGTGAAGCTGGGTCACCTCATGTCGAACCTGCGACCGTCCCAGGGCTTCACCCCATGCCTCACCTGCCACTACGACGGTGCCGCGGCCCACGTGGGCGACGAGTCGGTCTGGGCCGGCGGCAGCACCCAGCAGAAGAAGTCGGCAGTGAACGTGAAGATCGATCCGACGTACAAGTTCAACGCCGATAAGGGACAGTGGTACTCGAAGCAGTCCCCGGATGCCACCGGCAGTTGCTGGAACGTCAGTTGCCACTTCCAGCCGACGCCGCGCTGGTCCGACGACAAGTAGCAGGCGAGACCGGAGCAGGGCAGCCGGCAAAATCATCGGCGGCTGCGAGCCCGGCACCGGAACGATAAGGGCATCGGCCGGAAGGTCGTTCCCGGCAGATGCACAGAGTGCGGTACGCACGGAAACAAAGGAGGAAAATCAGGTGAAGAAAAAAAGCTATATTCGTCCGAGGGTTGTCGGGAGCGCAGTGGTTCATCCCTGCTGAGAAACCGATCACAATCCCTAAAAGAGGTGCCGAACCGTATTCGTCGGCACCTCTTTTGCTTTTTGTGAGACTATGCTCGAACCCATGTCGCTCGCCAGAATTGCCGCCCTTTCCCTGACGCTGCTGTCCGCCCTGCTGTTCGGCCTCCCCGCCGGCGCGATCGCCGGGGTGATAACGTCCGATACGGTCTGGCAGGGGAACGTCACGGTCACGGAAGACGTTGTCGTGCCCGAGGGGGTCACCCTGACCGTCCGGGCCGGCACCGTTGTCACGGTCGCGGCCGCGGAAAGCACCAAGACCGACCCCGAATATCTCTCGCCCCTCACGGAGATAACCATCCGGGGGAGGCTGGCGGTTGAGGGCACCGTGACGGCTCCGGTCCGGTTTTCCGGCCAGGAGAAGAGGGCGGGAAGCTGGGCGGGAATCCTCATCGACGGCGGCACCGCCGCCATCAGGGAATGCCTGGTCGCCGACGCCGACAGCGGGATCTCCGTGGCGGAGGGGACGCTGCATCTCTCCTCGTCGACGCTTCGGGAAAACCGGTACGGCCTGGTGGCGCAGGGGGCAGCGTCGCGGATCACGGTGGAGGGGGCGAGGATCATCGAGAACGATTACGGCGTCGTATCCCTTCAGGGTGCCCGGGTGACCGCCCATGCCACCGAGGTGGCCCGCAACCGGAAGAAAGACGCCCACACGGCAGCGGTCCGGCCCCACACCCTGCCGAAGGGGCCGCCGGTCAACGAGGAGGCGCCGGTCAGCCGCCGGTACCAGGACATGGTCCTGCTGGGCGAGACCCTGTGGCAGGGGAGAATCCTGGTGGACGGCACGGTGAGGGTGCCGGAGGGGAGCCGCCTGGTCATCCTGCCGGGAACGATCGTCGAGTTTACCCGGCGGGACACCAACGGCGACGGCATCGGCGAAAACGGGATCATGATCCAGGGGCGCCTTTTGGCCAAGGGGACTCCCGACCGGCCCATCACCTTCCGTTCCGCCGAAAAGGACCGGCGCATGGGTGACTGGGATGCCGTCAACATCATGAACAGCTCGGCAGGCCAGAACCTGGTGGAACACTGCCGGATTGAGCACGCCTACCGGGGACTTCACTTCCACTTCTCCACGGTGGCGATCCACAACACCACCCTCGCGAACAATTACCGCGGCATCCAGTTCCAGGAGTCGGTGGTGGCCTTGCACGGCAACACCCTTTGCGGCAATAAGAGCGGGGTTCAGGGGCGCGATTCTGAGGTTGAACTGGTGAACAACCTGCTCTGCGGCAACCAGGTGGGAGGGAATTTCTTCCGCACCACCCTCACGGTCCGCGGGAACAGGATCGTGGCCAACGGCAGGGAAGGGCTCCGCCTGCGCGAAGGAGCGGTAACGGTCAGGGAGAACCTGTTCGACGGCAACCGGTTCGGCCTCATGGCGGCCGATCTCTACCACGGCGAGGTCAACCGCAACAGCATCTCCGGCAACGCCGAAACGGGCATCTCCCTGAAAAACGTCGACTCTGTCGAGTTCGCAGGCAACGCGGTGACGGCCAACGGCCTGAGCGGCTTCAACATCCAGGATTCCGGCTCCCTGATCACGGGGAACCTGATTGCCGACAACGGCGAACGGGGGATGGGAATCCTGTCCTTTGCCGGGATCATCAGCGGCAACAATTTCGCCGGGAACGGTCTCTATGCCATCGATCTGGACGGTAGCGGCGATGTTTCCGCCCCCGGCAACTGGTGGGGAGGACGGGACCCGGCCCAGGTGATCAACGACCAGCGGGACGATCCGCGGCTGGGGCGTGTCGATTTCGGCCGGCCGGGGGCCGCTCCCACCCCCTTTGTCTGGCCGCTGGCGACCGTGGTCGCCGATACGGTCTGGCGCGGCACCATCACCGTGGCCGTCCCCACGACGGTACTCCCCGGCGCGGCCCTGACCGTTGCCCCGGGAACAACGGTGCAGTTCGCCGCCGGCACCGGCCTTGAGATCAAGGGCAAGCTCCTTGCATCGGGACAACGGGACGGCACGATCCGGTTCACCTCTGTCGACCGCAAAGGGCCCTCCGACTGGAACGAAATCCTGCTGGAATACGCCACGGGAAGCGTCATCTCCAACTGCATCGTCGAGTACGCCACCTGGGGCATTCACAGCCATTTCACGGATCTCGCCGTCACCGATTGCCTGATTCGGCACAATTACGGCGGCATGCGCTTCAGAAGCGGCCCGGTCCGGATCCGCCGCTCGACCTTTCGGGACAACACCATCGGCATCCGCTCGTACATCGGCAACGCCCTCATCGCGGAGAACCTGATCACGGCGAATGAAACGGGGATCTTCGTGCGGGAGAAGGGGGGCGGGCTGACGGTGACGGGCAACAGTCTCGTGGGCAACAGCGGCTACAACATGCGGATCGGCGATTTCAACGACCAGGACGTGAACGCCCGGGGCAACTGGTGGGGCGAGGGGGATCCGGGCGGGACGATCTTTGACGGCCGCCAGGAGCCGGGCATCGGCATGGTCCTCTACGAGCCCTGGCTGGACAAGCCGGGCCCGGTTGGGCCGGCAAACGGAGGGACGCCATGAGGGGAGCGGCGCTCCGGGCGACACTCTGGCTGGCGCTCACCGGCTTCCTGGCCGGCGCTGCGGATGCGGCGGTCCTCAGGGGCCGGGTGACGGACGTGGACGGCAAGCCCATGGCAGGGGTGAAGCTCTTTGTCTATGACTCGGCCCATGTCCGGCGGCCCGCAACCTTCATCTCACCGCCGTCGGCAGGGGACGGCACCACGGCCGTCAGGGTGCCGCCGGGAACCTACTGGGTGGTGGCGCGGCTCAAGCTGGACGAATCATACGGTCCGCTCATGCCGGGCGACAAGCACTCGGGGGAACCGGCCGTCATGGACCTGACCGCGGATGCCGAGATCGAGCAGGACTTTACGGTAGCCGATATCCGGGACCTGGGGCGCATGCGCCGGCCCATGGTCGCAGATTTCGTGAAGCTGGCGGGACGGGTTCTGGACGGCGACGGGAACCCGGTGGCCAATGCCTTTGTGTTTGCGTCGGCCACCAGCGACAACAGCCGCATGCCCGACTACATCTCGGCCTGGACGGGGGCGGACGGCCGATACACCCTCATCGTCCCCGCGGGCCACAAGCAGTACGTGGGGAGCTCCAGGCGGTTTCCGCCGTCCACATGGCGCGCCTCGGCGGAATTCGTACCTTCCCCGGGCACAGCGGATAGTGCCCTGGACGTGGGGCTGGGGCCAGACTGAGAGCACTCGTCACGGGCACGCTCCGAATCAACGCAGACAGCGGTCTGCACCACCATGGTAGACAGGTGACCAATGAAAAAGCTTATTTGCTGCATTGTTGCGGTTTCGGTTCTCGTGGGTGCGCACCTGGCAGGGGCCTGTGTCGGCAGGACCCTCCACATCGGCGTTCCCAACACGCCCCAGGAGAGATTGCTGGCGGAAATGATGTCCCTGCTCATCACCGAGCGGACCGGCACCGCGGTGAAGGTCCAGGTCTACCGGGACAGCCGGGAGCTCTACGGTGCCGTGAAAAAGGGCGACGTCAACCTGCTCGTGGAAACCCCCGAGCGCGCGCTGGAGGTGCTGGGCAAGCCGAAGGCGGGTGACGGGGCGGCACGGGAGGCGATCAAGAGCGGCTATCGTTCAACCCTGAACCTTGCCTGGCTTGAGCCCTTCGGCGGCACGCCCTCGTATGCTCCCGTCCTGACGGTGGAAACTCTGAACAACTACCCGGCCCTGCCCAAGCTGCTGGCCAAGCTCTCCGGGGTGCTCACCAACGACGCCTGCGCCCGGCTGCTGAAGTCGGCGGACGCCGGCGACAAGTCCAGAAAAGCGGTCAGAGACTTCCTAAAGTCGAAAAAACTGATCTGACCAGAGCGGACCATTCCCGGTGACTCTACTGAAACGGATAGGCCGGTTCCTGGCTTCCATGGAACTGGCGGTGGCCCTGTTCCTGATCGTTGCCGTGGCGGCGATCCCCGGCACGTTCGCCGGGACCAGGGCTCTCTACGCCCATCCGGCGTTTCTCTGCCTGCTGGCGGGAGTGGCGCTGAATCTCGTCTGCTGCACGCTGCGCCGGTTCCGGTCCCTTTCGGTGCCGGTGCTGATTCTGCACCTGGGCGTGCTGGTAATCTGCGGGGGCGTTGCGGCCCGGACGTTCGGCCACGTGGCGACCGTCAACGTCTACGAGGGAACCTCTGTTGACCAGGCCTACCGGTGGGACCTGGAGCGGGACGCTCCCCTCGGTGCCGACCTGACGGTCACGCGGATCAATCGGGAGTTTTACCCGATTCCGGTCAGGGTGGGGGTCCTCAGGGGCAGCGCGAAGGAGGCGCTCCACACTCTGAAGACCGGTGACAGCTTCACGGCGGGGCCCTATCGCGTGACGGCGGATTCCCTCCAGTTTCCCTCGGAGGTCCTCAGGCTCTCGGTTTTTCGCGACGGGCAGCTCGTCGGCACCTGCGATACCTCGGGAGAACGCAGCCTCCCCGCCGAGTTCCCCTACGACTTCAGGCTGGTGGCGTTTCAAAATCCGGTCCTGAAGCGGCTCTGGGTCGACCTGGCCTTGAGCCGCGATGGCGTTGCCATGGCGGAGGGTACGGCCGAGGTGAACGCCCCCTTCATCTGGAACGGCCTCTATTTCTACAACACCCAGGTCGGTACGGATGCGATGGGCATGCCTTTTGCTGGCATTCAGGTGGTCAGGGACCCGGGAAGGCCGTGTGTTTTCGCCGGGTTCGCCATGGTGGGGCTCGGTGCGGTACTGGCGTGCGCCAGGCGGTTGAGGAGGAAGCAATGAATATCTCCGGCATCGGAACAGCCGGCACGGGCAGGGTATCGTGCTCGTGAATCCGTTCAGGGCAAAAGCGAGGGAGGCCTGCGAGGTCCACGGACACCAGGCTGAGTCGGGGAACCGGATGCTGATCGTCATGGTTCTGATCTCGTTGTCCCTGGTGGTCTGGCACGTGTGGGGCACGGGCACCGGCGGGCACCTGGTCTCCTCCGATGCCGCGCCGGTTTCGTTCCCCGTGCTGCTCGGCAGCGAGCTCTGGGACCTGTTTTTCAGCGACCACGGGGTAATGGCCGAGCTCCGTGACGTGCTGCCCTATTTCATCGTGGGCATTCTCATTGCCGGCTACCTCCGGACCTTCAAGGTTGCCGTGAAACTCCAGGCATCCCTCAGAAAGTACGGGGCCCTGAGCGTCTTTCTCGCGTCCTTCGTGGGGATCATCACCCCCCTGTGCGCCTGCGGCACGGTGACCACCGCCATCAGCCTCCTGGTGGCGGGGATTCCCCTGGCGCCGGTCATGGCCCTGATGGTGACCTCGCCGCTGTTGAGCCCGTCAACCTATCTCCTTACCCTGAACGACCTGGGTCCCGAGTGGACCGTGGTCAGGACCATCTCCGCCTTCTCCATGGGGATCTTCGCCGGTCTGGTTACCCTTGCCCTCAGCAAGCGGCCCGGTTTCCGGAAGAACGAGATCTTCGTCGAAGGGGGGATCGTGCGGGGCGATTTCCACGACGAGGACTACCCGGACGAGCGGCTGCGGTGCAACTGCCGGCGGAAATTCGGCAACCGGGTCGCCGTCAGGACCGGCAACAAGTTCCTCATCTTCCTGGCCAAGTCCGCGGAGATGGTCTGGGTGGTGGGGAAGTACGTCATCGTGGGGGTGGTCATCGGCGCGGTGGTGGAGCGCTACCTGCCCAAGGAGTGGATTTACCGCTTCTTCGGCCGGACGGATCCCCTGAACATCGTCTGGGTGACCCTGGCGTCGGTACCCATGTTCCTGCACCAGATCAGCGCGTCCAGCATCGTCTACCATATCAAGGGGGCCCTGGGCGGGACCATGGACGCCGGGGCGGCCCTTGCGTTCATGATCGGCGGGCCGGTGACCGCGGTGCCCACCATGGTGCTCTTCTGGACCTTTTTCAAGAAGCGGGTCTTCTTCCTCTACATGTTCGCCTGCCTTTCGGGGACGCTCCTGATTGCTTACGCCTTCCGGCTCCTGGTGTTCGTGCCGGGCGTGGATGTGGGCAATCCTCTCCTGCGGGGGGTCGCGTCGTTGTCCGGCGGCACATCCGCCGTGGTCCTGAAGCACGATCCCAACGTGCGGATGGTGATGGACCCCGCCGGCAAGGGGACCGTCGCCACCTACACCAATGCCGTGGACGGGCGGGGAGGGGTCGTGTTCGACGGGACGTACGGACGGTTCACCGCAGCCATGGCCGACCGCTACGACACCGGGGCCTACATCGGCAACATCGCCGACTGGCTCGAAGAGAATTCCCTCTCGGCCGCCTCCACCAGAATCCTCGTCTGCCGCCTCGGGGACGGTGCCGGCGGTGCCGCGGTGCTGCTGGGGGAGAAGGTCTTGGCCGAACTCGCGGCGCGGGGCTTCACCGTGAAGACGGTGGACCGGCGCGAGGTGCCGCGCCTCACCGGAGGGCTGCTGGCGGAGTGGGGCCAGGTCTGGCTCTTCTGCGGCGATGACGGCGCCGCCGGGCTCAGCGATGCCGAGGCGAAACTCCTGGCGGACCATAACGCCCGGGGAGGCGCCGCCCTGGTCGTGCCGCTGCCGTCGGCCGGCGCAGCGGATTCCCGCGGGGTCAACCTCTTCGCTTCCCGTTACGGGGTGACCTTCTCCGGTGTCGCCGACACGGGCGGGGAGGTGCGGGTTTCCACCGCCTCATCCGTCTTCAACCGGGCCTCCGCGTGGCTCGGCTCTGTTCTGAAGCTTGTCAGGAAGGCCTGAAGCGGGTACCTTGGGCACCCCATGAGCCGGGATGACACAACCACATTCAGGAGGAATGCATGAAATCACAGGTGCTCGACGTCCAGACCCTCAAAACGTTCAACGATGAAAAACGCCACCAGGAAACCATCTGGTCCGATGATCACGCCCGGGTGAGCCTCATCTGCATGAAGCCCGGCCAGGAGATCGTGACCCACACCCACCATGGCAGCCATATCTGGATGGTCATGGAGGGTACCGGCCAGTTCCAGTCCGGCGGCAAGACCCAGTCCATCACCACGGGGCAGATCGTGATCGTTCCCGCGTTCGAGGATCACGGCATCCGCAACGCCTCCCAGGAGAATCTGGTCATTGCCTCCATAACGGCGCAGGGGGATTAGGGCATTCACAACAACGGATTGTGAGAGCAAGGAAGGTAAGAAACGTGAAGACGATTCATCGCAACCCCGACGTCATGTGGCGCGAGGAGGCCGATGCCCTGGCCCGGGTCCTGGAGGCCCTGGACCGGGGCGAGGCGGTGGAGGAGACCGGCACCTCGGTCCTGTTCTCCGGGGGGACCATGCTCTCCCTCAACTATCTCGGCACTGAAATCTGGAAGCTCTGTGACGGCCGGACCCCGGAGGGCATCGTGGCGGAGCTGCTCCTCCAGTTCGAGGTGGACGAGGCGGTGCTGCGGGAAGATGTCCAGGCATTCCTGGACGAACTGGCCGTCAAGGGGTTTATCCGCTATGCACAATGACAGGGAAACCGCGACGGTGAGTTCGCGTGGCGAGCGCGGCGGCGCAGGGGAGGCAACGCAGGCGCATCCGGCGACACGCCGGGGAGCCGACGATGAGGCCAACGCCGCCAGCCGAGCGGACGCGCCGTCACTGGAAGCGCCCCTCACCATCAACTGGGCCATCAACAACACCTGCAACTTCGCCTGCCGCCACTGCTACAGCCGGGGGGACACCCACGAGGAACTCCCCCGGGACGTCCTTCTGGCATGCCTGGGAAAGGCGGCCGCTGCCGGGGTCTTTTCCGTCAATTTCGGCGGCGGGGAACCCCTCCTGCACCCGGGGCTGCTGGAGATCGCCCGGCACGCCAGCGGGTCGGGATTGCGGATTTCCCTGAACAGCAACGGCTGGCTCATTGACCGGGACACGGCGGCGGCCCTGCGGGACGCCGGGTTCACCCGGGTGGGTATCAGCATCGACAGCCACCTCCCCCGGGTCCACGACCGGTTCCGCGGCGTTGACGGCAGCCACGGCCGGGCCGTGGCTGCCCTGCGGCATCTGGCCGGGGCGGGCATCGCCACCTCTATCTCCACGGTGATCTGCCGGATCAATCACACGGCCATCGACGATCTTGTGACCTTTGCCCGGGAGCAAGGGGTGGGACAGCTCAACTTCCACAATTTCAAGTGCTCGGGGCTGGGTCTGTCCCACAGGGATGAACTGGACCTTTCGCCCGCCGAGTGGCGGGAGTTCTACCGGGGCGCCCTGGCCGCCAGGGAGCGGGAGTCGGGGCTCGACGTCTCCCTGGACGACCCGATCATCGCCCTCCTGGGGGCCCGCGATGCGGGGAGCCTCGTGAAGGGGAGCGTCTGCGGCAAGCTCTCCCTGAACATCAAGACCAACGGCGACATGACCCCCTGCGGCTTCATTCCCGTTGTCATCGGCAACATCGTGCGGGACGACCTGAAGCAGGTCTGGCGGGACTCGGCAGTACTGGCGGCGCTGCGTACCAAGAAGCCCACCGGCAAGTGCGCCGGCTGCAGCGCGTACGAGGACTGCCTCGGCGGCTGCTCCGCCCGGGCCCTGGCCCTCACCGGCGACCTGAACAGTCCCGACCCCCACTGCTGGGCATGATTCTATGGAACTTTCGTCTCCCATAACCATCTACTGGGATCTCCCCGCTACCGCGGCCGATCCGTCGCTCCTGCTGGCGATCGCCGCCGGGATCATCGACTGCCGGCCCCTCATGCTGAATGTAACGAGCACCGCGCCAACCTCTCCCGGCTGGCTCGGCGAGGTGCTGGAGCGGTTCCGGGGCGGCCCGGCCGCCGTTACCCTCACGATCACCCCCCAGGCCCATGACGATACCGTCCGGGCCCTTGTTGCCCACGGGGCGGTGCGGGAGCTGTTCCTTGACGTGGACCATGCCGATCTGCTCGACTCCGGGGAGTGGCAGGACGAGCCGTCCGCCGGCGTATCCTATGCGGTGACCCACGGGAACTGGCGCGAACTCCCGACCCTTGTGCATTACTGTCTCGACCGGGGGATCACCCGGCTCGTCCTCCCCATGCAACGCCTGTACGGAGGCGAGCCCCCGTTCTTCCTCACCATGAACGAACAGCGGGAGCTGGCGAACGCCCTGGACGCCGAAGGCGGCGCCCGGCGCCTTGCCCTGACCATTCACGATCCGTTCCTCTGGCGGGCCTTCAACCCCGGCGTACCCTTTCCCCAGGGGGGATGCCAGGCGGCCAACACCATGATCGCCATCGCCCCCGACGGCGGCGTCTATCCCTGTCCCACCCTGCCGGTGAGGCTCGGCACCGCGGGCGAGATGCCCCTGCAGGAGCTCATTGCCTCGGAAGCGAAAAAGGCCTTCCGGCGCCGGCTCCTGGAGCATCCCCGCGCCTGCGGTGCCTGCGGCGAGCTGGCGGAATGCCGGGGGGGATGCCGCGGCAGGGCATACGTCATGCATCAATCCCTTGAGGGTGAAGACCCCTCGTGCTGGTAGCGGGTTAACCGCCCGGACAACGACAGGACTCCATGTAATGAATTTTTCGACCCTGACGCGATGTTTCATGCTGGCCCTCTTTGCCGTCTTCCTTGCCGGCTGTAAGCCCGAGGGGGCCCGGCCCGTGGTGAAGATCGGCTACATGCTCTGCAACAACGAGCAGGAGACCATGTCCCGCTTCCTCCCACTCACCCGCTATCTGTCCGACAGGTGCGGGGTCGACTTCGTGGCGGTGCCGGTGGATACCCACGATTTCGAGAAACGGTTCAAGTCCGGCGAGTTCACCTTTACCCACACCAACTCCCTGATCTACGTCATCCTGCGGGAGAACCACGGCGTCGAGCTGGTGGCATCGGAAAAGCGCGGCACCTTCGGCTCCCGTTCCGCGGGCGCCCTCATCGCCCGCAAGGGGAGCGGCATCGAAACACTCGACCACATCCGGGGGAAGAGGCTGGCCTTCGGCCCCATGCTGGCTCCCACCGGCTACCTGGCCGAGTACGACCTGATGCTCTCGGCCGGCATCAACCCGGAGCACGACCTGGGGACCTATTCCATCCCCTCGGGCTCCTTCAAGCACGAAAAGCTCATCTACGGCGTCCTGCACGGCAAGTATGACGTGGCCGCCGCGCCGGTCCTTGACCTGGAAACCATGGCACAGGAAGGAAAGATCTCGGCGGACGACTTCGTCATCCTCGCCCAGAGCAAGCCGATCCCCTACTGCACCTTTGCCGTGGCCAAGGGAACCGATCCGGCCCTGGTGAAGAAGGTGAAGGACGCCCTCCTGGCCCTGAAGCCCGGCGACACCGCCGAGGTGGACGGGGAGCGGCTCAAGGTGCTGAAGGCCGCCTGGATCGACGGTTATGAAGATCTGCTGGACAGCGATTACGACCTTATCCGTGAAATGGCGAAGCGTGTCAATATGCCGCCATATCAGACGTACTGACCTGAAAAGGCTGGTTTTTTCAATGTTCACCGACACCTTCGACAAAATAACCTGGCTGCTCCTGGCCGTCGTCATTGCGGCTCTGGCCGGTGTTCTTGCAACGAATCACGGGGCAGGAGCAGGCAGGGCCGCGGGCCTCGGCAAGGCCGTGGAGCGTGAGATGGCCTATCGCGCCCGCGTCGAGCTGATCGCCAGGCTCTATGGGCCGGTGGAGGAGTTGCGCACGGCCGGCAACGACCAGGAAGCCCTCCTGAGGCTGAACGAGCTGATCCGCAGCTACCCCGGCGAGGCCCACGGCTACATCCTCAGGGGGGAGATCCTCCGAAAGATGGGGGCACTGGACGAGGCCGTGGCTTCCTTTGAGGAAGGGGTCAGGCTCAATGGCGATTACGTGGACGCACAGAGCCCCCTGTCACGGCGCCGCGCCATCGAGGGCCTGGTGGCCGAGGGGCTGGCGGGCATCGGCGGCCGGGCAGCCGCCAACCCCGGCAACCGGAGTCTGGCGGCGTCCCTGCGCAAGGTCAACTACCTGAAGAGCCGGCTGGCGGGAGGGTGCGAGTAGTGCTGCGGGATCGGCATTTCTGGATGGTGGTGGCGGCGGGGCTTTTCCTCGGCGGCCTCGGTGCGCTTCTGGCGGTCTGGGGTAATCCGGAGAACTCGGGAATCTGCGTTTCCTGCTTCATGGAGAACAGCGCCGGGGCCCTGGGGATGCACGACAACCCCCGCATGCAGTACCTGCGGCCTGAACTGATCGGCTTCGTGCTCGGCGCCGCCGCCAGCGCACTGCTCTTTCGCGAGTTCCGCTCCCGCGGCGGGGGCGCCCCCCTGCCGCGCCTCGTTGCGGGAGTGTTCCTCATTGTCGGCTGTGCCATCTTCATCGGCTGCCCCATCAAGCTCTTCCTGCGCCTGGCTGCCGGCGACCTGACCGCCGTTGCCGGCGTCATGGGGCTGGTCGCCGGGGTCTGGGCCGGTCTCAGGGGGCTCGCCAACGGGGTGGAGCCGGGGCACCCGTCACCGGGCGTTGGTCACGGCGGCCCGCTGATCCCGGCCTTCTTTCTCCTGCTCCTGGTCTTTCTTCTCGTTCGCCCCGGTTTCATCATCTTTTCCGGCCAGGGGAGCGCGGCACAGCACGCTCCCGTCCCCCTTGCCCTGGGCGCCGGCGCGCTGCTCGGCGCCATGGCCCAGCGGAGCCGCTTCTGCATAACCGGCAGCATCCGGGATGCGTTCATCATGGGCAGACGGACCCCGGCCCTCTGGGGTGTGGTGGCCTTTCTGGCTGCGGCGGTGGCCGCCAACGTAGCCTTCGGCAGATTCAACCCCGGTCTCCACGGCCAGCCCGGCGCCCATCCGGAGCACCTCTGGAGCTTCCTCGGCATGGGGCTCGTGGGGTGGATTTCCGTCCTCATCGGCGGCTGCCCCTTCCGCCAGCTCATCAAGGCGGGCGAGGGGGACGCCGATGCGGGGCTCGTGGTGGTGGGGATGCTCATCGGCGGCGCCCTGGTCCAGTCGTGGGGCATAGCCGCCACGGCAGCCGGCGTTTCCCTTGCCGGCAAGGCCGCCCTTCTGGCGGGATTCGCCGCAGTTCTCGCCGCCTGCCTTTTCTGGCGGGCCCGTACCGCCTGACAGCCGATTATTTGAGTGTTTTTGCAGTGTTCTGAGGCGCATCCCTCCGGTGTTGTTCTTTTTTTACTCAAATTTAACAATGACTGTCTGCGACTGACTTTTCACCACATGAGTGTATATGCCATTTCACTGGGATCTCCGGGATAAAAGGCTCGGTTTTTGCTTTGCTTATTGACGCAGTGAAATAACAGTTGGTGATTTTGACATTTCATATTGTATTAAAACGGTAGGGTTAGAAATATCAAACGCTTAACCGATTTCACGCTGAATTAGTCTGTAATAATTAATATTTGTTATGCTTGCTGGTCGGTGATAAGGCGACAGCGGGCCGTTAAGGGGCTGCAAGAATTGTCAGTTGTCGGGTACTCCTGCGGAAAGAGGCGGAGGGTCGTCATGATTAATGTGTATATGAAATGGCACAGGGGCTGTGCACTGGCCGGTGCGGCAGTCCTGTCGGCGCTGGCATGTGCGGCTGCGCTTTTCGCGCTCGCCGGTACGGCCGCAGCCGGCACCATTACCGACTGTTCCGGCTGCCACGGCATGCCGCCGGTTGATGCCCCCTATCGCAACATCTCCACCGGCCGGTTCATGGGAAGCCACGACACCCATGCCTGGCTTAGCGCCGGAACCCCCAACTGCGCCATCTGCCACAAGATGCCCACCACCTACAACCACCGCAACAACAACCTGGACTTTGTGTCCACTATCAATAACTCGCGGCTCACGGCCCGTTACAGGAACCTTACCTCCTTCACCCGCACGGCGAGCCCGAGCTTCGGCACCTGCTCAAACGTCAACTGCCACTTCGAGAAGACGACCCCCCAGAACGGGGCCACGCCGCTCTACCTGGACGGCGGCAAGACGATCCAGCAGAAATGCGCCACCTGCCACAGCGCCCCTCCGGCGGACGCTCGCCACGCAAAGCATGCCCAGTACTACGGGGATGTGACCACGGCCTGCGTCAAGTGTCACCCCGACCATGCGGCCAAGCCGGGCAAGGGGGCGTTCTCCCATGCCACGAGCGCCGGCCGGCGGGGGCTGGTGATCCAGTTCACGGCATTTCCCAACACCGGCGGCTCCTTCAGCGGCGATGTGAGCTATCCCCTCTATCTCTACAACCCGTCCCGCACCGGCGCGTGCACCAACCTCTACTGCCACAGCCCCGGCACCAAGGCCGGCAGCTACGACCCTCCCAATCAGTCGCCCGACTGGGCCGGCACGCTCGGCACCAGTTGTCTCGGCTGTCACCGGGGGGATGCCGACTCCGGCTCTCCCATGCAGACCGGGTCCCACGGGGCGCACGTGGGGGTGAATGCCGCGGCGCAGATCGGTTGTGTCCAGTGCCATGGCGCAACAGTGACGAATTCCCGCCAGATCGGCGATCCGACGCAGCACGTGAACAAGAAGGCCGATATCTCCTTCGAGGCCGCCATCGGCAGCGCCGGAACCTACGGCGGCGCCGCCGGGCATGTGGCCAAGGACGTGGGCACCGCCTACGGCACCTGCCGGAATATCTACTGCCACTCCGACGGCGCCACCACCACGCCGCCGTTCAACGACTACGCCGTGACCTGGGGGGCGGCCGACTTCCCGACAGGCTGCACCGGCTGCCATGGCGGTCAGCAGGGGAGCGGCAACGTCATTGCGTCAAACAACCACCGCAAACACGTGGATGCAAGCTACAACGGCGGGCTCGGCACGGGTATCGGCTGCGTGGAGTGCCACGCCCCTACCGTTTCAGGGAACCTGACCATTGCCGATAAGGCCAGGCACGTGAACCGCTTCAAGGATTACTCCGGACCGCGGGCCGGCACGATCGCCGCCGGCACCTGCTCGAATGTCTACTGCCACAGCTCGGGCCAGCGCTCCCCGGCATACCGGACCATGGTGCCCTGGAGCGATACGGCGACCACCTACGGCTGCTCGTCCTGTCACGGCGCGTCCACCGCCGGCCCGGCCGGGGTCTTTGTCAGCCGGTTCGGCGAGCCCAACTACAACAACTACAGCTCTGCCGACCGTAACTGGTTCAACTCCCACAACCCGAAACACGTCAGGTCGGCCGGCGACTGCAGCACCTGCCACGCCGGCACCACCCAGAACGGCGTCTCCCTGGTGCCCGGCACGACCCTGCACGCCAACACCCAGAAGAACGTCACCTTCAACACCGCGGTCGCGGGCGGCAACAGCCCGTCCTACAACGACCTCAGCCGCCGCTGCACCAACGTCTACTGCCACTCCAACGGCCGGCAGACCGGCAGGGCCTACGCGACCCCCCGCTGGGGCGGTTCCGCCCAGAACTGCAACGCCTGCCACCCCATCGCCGGGCTGGGAGGCGCCCATGGCATCCACGTGGGAGGGATGATCCCGACCTTCTATGCCTATACCGGCAACCACCCGGTGGGAGCGGCCTATCGCTACGGTTGCGCCAACTGCCATCCGATGGATCCGGTGCACCACATCGACGGCCACATCGACCTCTCCCTCAGCAAGAACGATGTGAATGCCGGCGGGCTGAAAACGAAAAACGGCGCGACCAACGGCAGCGGACTCAATTCAGCCGGCAGCGGCCTGACCGGCACCACCGGCGCGTCGGTCAGGTGCGCGTCGGTCTACTGCCACAGCAACGGCTACGCCGCAAACCTGGTCTACGCCGCCACGCCCGACTGGTACGGCGGCAACTTTGCCGGCGACCGCTGCGCCGCCTGTCACGGCAACTCGCCCAACAGCACCATTGCCGGGTCCTCGTCCCACTACAACAACCGTTTCCTCGGCTACACCGGCGTGGCAGGCGGCCACCAGATCGGCATCCACGCCATGAACATCTACAGCAGCCCGGGCAAGCGCGCCACGGCCGGCACCACCGGCAGCAGCAGCCATGGCAATGCAGCCACCGCCACCACCATCAGCTGCAACATCTGCCACTACGAGACCGTCACCACCGCCCGCAACGACGACAACGCGGTCTGCAAGACCTGCCATTACGACGGCAACGCCGTCGGCGCCCTGTCGGGCAACCGGGCTGCGATCGCGGACCGGTCGAAGCACGTCAACGGCCTTGTGGATGTGGCGTTCAAACCCGTGGCCGTCATCTCCAAAGCCCAGATGCGGCCGGCAAGCTTCGCCATCGCCACCTACAGCAGCGTCTGGAAGCGCAACGGCGGCTACAAGGTCTCCGGTGCCAACGATTCAGCCAAGCAGGCGCTCGACACGGCCACCATGTGGGACGGCGGCACCAAGACCTGCTCCAACATCGCCTGCCACAACGGCCAGAGCGTGAAGTGGACCGACAACAACGGCATTACCGAGTGCGTCAGTTGCCATTCGGCCATGTAGCCATGCAATAGACTTTCCGCCATCTACGCCACACGAGGGATTTTATGGAAACAGCGCTCGTCAGGAAAATCAGGGGAATGGGGATACGGACTAAAATCGGCATTACCGTAATGCTGGTGCTGGCCTGTTTCCTGTACCAAGCCATGTTCCGGCCCCTGATCGGCGATACGGCCACCAATACCTATTACTTCACCCTTGATTCTGCAGCCGTAAACCTGGGCGCCGACGGCTACACCACGACCAGGACCAGCCGCGACGGCAAAATTTCCATGAAACCGGGTGTCTATACCACTTCCCGGTACGTTACCGCCTCCGTCAGCACCGCCGAGCAGAACATGATCAGGGCCTACGGGCCGGTCTATGCCGCCAAGCAGACCCTCACCGCCCCGTCGGTCACCATCGGGATGCGGGATCGCAACGGCACCACCAACAACATGTACTGGAAGGCGTACGTGTACGCCTACAATCCGAAGGGGACCGCCAATAACGGCGTGCTGCTCTGGACCTCGGACGAGAAAGAGGCCCACCCGGCGGTCCAGACGCCGCTGGAACTGACGTTTACCAACCCCCAGCCGAAGGATGTCGAGGCCGGCTACCGGCTCAAGGTGGTCGTCACCTGCCGGATGGCGAGCACCTCGTCGTCGGCGCGCTTCTACTGGGGCAACAGCACCAACTACTCCTATTTCACCGTGACCGAGGCTCCCTATGTGGCCAACTCGGTGACGGTCAACAACCTGTCCGACTACTACAGCGGCCAGCTCGCGTCGGTGACCCAGGGGGACGGCGCTATCCCCATGCTCAAGATGGACCTGTACTCCAACGTGAGCGGCGGAGCCACCTGGAGCGGCGGCAAACTCGACAAGATCGGCACCAACACGAGCGTCTACGTGAACGAGGACGAGCCGGGCGACGTCACCTTCTCCATCTTCAAGGATGCCAACGGCGACGGGTTGTTCCAGAAGACCGACACCCAGGTCGGCGGGCCCTACACCTTTACCCAGCTCACCGGCCAGGCCTATGAGCTGGCAACCCCGCAGACCATTACCACGACGCCGCAGCGCTACTTCATCGTCTATAGTATCGCCCGGAACTCCACCTACGGCACCACCGTGGGAGCCCGGGTGGCCAACAGCTCCTACTTCGCGGTCACCGGCGCGGCCGGCGGCGTGGTGAACGTTACGAGCACCTCCTCCTCAACCCCCACCATCCAGTACGGCGGCACCGCGGTCACGAAGATCTATGCCGCGGACTGGGACGAGGGCACGACCCTGGCGGGGATTTCCGAAACGGGCGGCCCCTCCGCCACCGACACCGCCTGCATCACCAGCAACACCACCGGGTCAGGCTTCCCCCTCGTGGGCCTGCTCAATTACCCGAGCCACACCTGCGCCAGCGTTGCCGGGCGGGGATACTCCGCCACCACCGCCCAGCCCGATTTCATCAGGCTCTACTTCGCCGGGGCCGGATATCATTCGGTCATGAAAACCATCAAGGGCGGATCCTTTGTCTACCGGGTCTATACCCCCTTCGGCGGCGGCACGGTGACGCTGCAGCTCTTCTACGTGACCAGCGACGGGGTCAGGGTCAACGCCCCCATAACCTCCCGCTACACCACCGGCAGCTCGATCAGCCAGACCATCACCACCTCCCTGGCCGGACAGGATTTCAGCAATGTGCCGGCCGGCGCCCGGCTCGGCATCCAGATCGGCGTCACCGCCGGCATGCGCATCGGTCTCGGCAGCTCGGTCAATGCCCAGCTTATGGTGCAGGAGACTGCGGCCGAGAACGAAAACGTGGACGTGGGCAACGGCTCGGCCATTCCCAATGCCACTGTCTATGCCTCGGACGTCAATAAGGTCATCGACAGCTTCACCCTGACTGCGGCCAAGGCCAAGACGGTCACGGCCGTCACCATCAAGGGGAACGCCACGTTCACCGGCACCAATATCAAAGAGGTGAAGCTGTACGCCGATGCCGGCACCATCGGCACCCTTGACGGCAGCGACACCCTGCTCGGCTCCACCACCACGATTTCCGGCAACACCGCCACCATCTCCGGGCTCAACCTGGCGATCAGCACCGCGGTCAGGCGCTACCTGGTGGTGGTGACCATCGGCGATGCCCCCAACACCAACGTGATCCTCACCGCCGTTGTCGACGACCTGACGGTCGCCTCCACCGGGGGGATCGGGGTGGACAACGACAGTACGTCGGCCACGCTGACCATTCTGCCCACGACCACCCTGAGCGATTTCATCGTCGCCGAGCCCCCCAACGCGATCATTCCCTGGAACGCCGGGCCCACCAAAGTGGATGCCTTCGGGCTCAGGACCAACGGCGGCGTCAACGACACGATCCGCAACGTCACGGTCACCCTGTCGACCACCAGCGGGCTGCCGGCCGGCAAGGTCATCTCCGACTACGTGGGACGGGTGGATATCGTCACGGCCGCGGGCACGTCCCTGGGGCACCTGACCGCCCCCACCATGGCCGACAACTGGCAGGTCCCCACCAGCGGCCTGGCCGCCACCCAGGTCCCCACCGACTACTACGTGGCCATCACCCCCAAGGGGAACCAGGGGATCACCTTCACGGTCAAGGGCCGGGTAACGTCGGTGACCCATTCCAGGACGACGAACGCCCTGCTGGTGAATGATGCCGGCAGCGCCACCATTCTGATGGACGAAGAGCCTCCCAACGAGTCGTCCCTCACGGCCGTCACCGGTACCTACCACAACGACACCGATCGGGCCGAAGTCAACCTGAACTGGCTCGGCACCACCGATGCCGGCGGCCAGCCGGTCACCTACAAGCTGGTGCGCGGCCTGGGCAACGCGCCGGCCCCGCGTACCTGCACGGTGGATAACGTCAAGACCTTCCTTGCCTACCAGGGACCCGCCACCTCCGTTGCCGACAAGGGGCTGGACGAGGGGGTCAACTACGGTTATCGCCTCTGTGCCATCGACTCGGTCAATAATATCAACGCCGGCGTCATCGCCAGCGCAACGGCGGCCATCAAGAACCGGTGCAACGAGCTGCCGGAGCTGACCGTCAACCCCACGGCGTCCTATGTCAAGGCGGGCACCACCGTCAAGCTGACCATCGGCATCAAGAACAAGGATACCGGGGTCTGCGGACCCACCACCTTCAGCCTCGTCACCCATGGCACGAACATCGACGACAGCAACTTCACCGTTGCCACCTTCGAGGCCAACGACTTTGCCATTCCGACCAACAACGGCTCGAAATACACGCACCTGGACATCACGGCCAAGCCGGGAGCCATCGAGGGGGCGGTCAAGACCTTCCACGTGAAGGTGGTCAAGAGCAGCGGCGGGGAAACCGTGTGCCCCGATCCCATCGAGGTCGTGGTCAACAAGTATGGCACCATGATGCACAGCAGCCTGCAGCTCGGTACCCAGAAGTACGGCAAGTGGGGTGTCAACTTTACCTGCAGTACGTGTCATTCTCCCGACGCGACCAACATCAAGCAGGTCAGGAATGTGATAACCACGCCTACCGGACCCCGTCCGGTCCTCTTCGACACGATCTCCACGGCCATCAATGCGAATGTCGCGGGCGTGTTCGGCAATGACAGGAGGAGCGGCACCGCATCCACCAACGTGTGCGAGGTCTGCCATCACCGGGCCCGGTTCCACCAGTACAGCGCCGCCAAGGTTGCCTGGAAGGATCATAACAACAACGGCGACTGCCTGAAGTGCCACCCCCACAGCATCGGCTTCAAGACGAAAGCCACCGGCCAATCCTGCGACGACTGCCACGGCAATCCGCCCACCAGCTACGAGATGCTGGTGGTGCCGCCGACCGAGGTCCTGTATCCCTTTGCCAGCAATGCCGGCTCCCATGGGAAGCACAACGCGCGGCAGGTGACATGTACGGCCTGTCACAGCAACGCCAACCACCTGGTCACGGCGACCCCCGACATGCAGTTGAACCTGGGTTTCAGCGTCGCTAACGGAACCTTCCCCGGCTTTGTGGGGAGCGTCACCACGGGCACGATACGCACCCTCGCGCCGGGCAACGACTATTCCTGGTCCGGCGCCGCGGGCACCACCATCCAGCAGGCCCCCAATACCATCATGACCTGCAGCGTCTATTGCCACGGCTGGGAGGGCAACGGCGGCTACAACACCGAACCGGCCTGGACCGGCATCACCCAGGTGGGGTGCGGCTCGTGCCATGCCGCCACGGCAGATGTCCCGCCGCCGTCGGGGAGCCATGCCAAGCATGCCGGCAACGAGCCCGGCTACGGCAACGGCATCGCCTGCGTCAAGTGCCACGGCTTCCGCAACTATTCCACCAGCGCGTCCCACATCAACGGCAACGTGGAATGGGACCTCGCCGCCAACAGCACTACTGCCAGGTACGCCGGAGTCGCGGCAGGCTCCACCGGCGCCAAGGCCCCCACCGCCCCGGGCAGCTACGGCACCTGCTCCAACCTGTACTGCCACAGTGACGTCCAGTCCAACAACGGCACCGGCGGTCCCACCAGCTTTGCAACGCCGGTTTGGGGCGGCTCCACCAACTGCAACAGTTGCCACCAGGCCGATCCCAACACCACCGGCGGCCATCCCCAGCACGCCGGAGAAGAGGTGACCGGCTTCGACTGCCGCATCTGTCACGCCAACGGCGGGAGCACCAACTCTCTCAACCATGGCAACAGCAAGATCAACTTCATGTTCACGGGCCTTGGGGAGAATACCCACTATTCCTACAGTTCCGCCAAGACGCCCGGTTCCGCCCCCTACGGCACCTGCTACAACGGCAACTGCCACGGCGCCCGCCGGACCCTCGCCTGGGAGCCGCCGAACCACGCCGTTCCGCTCTGCGAGAAGTGCCACACCACCAGCCCGTCCGCCGCAGGGTTCTACAGCACCTCCGGACCCGGCAGCACCACGTCAAAGACCGATCCCTACGTGGGAGCGCACTTCCAGCACATCACCTCCATGCCCTTCAGGTATTCGGCCAGGATCGACTGCTCCGGCTGCCACCTGAAGCCCACGGGCCCCTACACCCCTGGCCACATCGATTCGGCCCTGCCGGCCGAGGTCATCTTCGGCGCCATTGCCGGCAGCGGCGTGCAGAACGGCTATTCCAGCGCAGAGCACCAGCCGTCCTACAACTATGCGAGCAGGGAGTGCAGCAACGTCTGGTGCCACGGCGGCGGCATGGCCTCCAACGTGGGGGCTGGCCCCTACGGCTCTGCCGTCACAGACGGCGCTTCCCTCGGCTCGCCGGCGCCCGCCGTTTGGAATTCTCCCTATCTCACCGGCGTGGGCACCAACGACTGCGTCAAGTGCCATGCTTTCCCGCCGGCAGCGCCGCTGCCCGGCTACACCCACTGGGACGACAACAACAACAGGCCGTTCGTCGCCAACCAGTGCATCCTCTGCCACAAGCACGTGGACAACACGGGATACGCCTTCAAGGACCCGAAACTGCACGTCAACGGCGTTGTGGACAGTTGCAATACCTGTCACGGCCGGCCGCCCGTCGACGAGGCCGGCATGACCATCCCGGCCGTGGGAGCCCTTACCCCCGGCATGGTGGGCGCGCACCAGGCCCACGCCCTCAATCCGAGCATCGGCAAGGATTGCAACGTCTGCCACTACCAGTACTCGCAGGAGATGCCGAGCTACGACATGGAGATGGGCTTCAACGCCTATGGCGGCAGGGTCACCAGCGGCACGTTCTACGGCTATTCGACCCTGTCCGACAACTACTCGCCGAGAATCGTCTACAAATCCACCAATGCGGGAACGGTGGTCCGCCGGACGACCAACGCGGATACCCTCAACACCTGCGCGAACCTCTACTGCCACGGCGGCGGAACGTCCACCCGGGCGGCGCTGCAGGGTGGGAGCAACACCAGGCCCAACTGGGAAGGCGGTTCGTCCCAGGCCGCGTGCGGCACCTGCCACGGCGTGACCGCCGACACCTACCATGCCACCGGGTCCCATGACGCCCACGTGAGCACCGCCTTTGGCAAGCCGCGTCTCGGCTGCTCCAACTGCCACGGCGTCAAGGAGAACAACTACCACGTGGACGGCAAGGTGGAGTGGGCGTTCTACAGCACGGCCCAACGCCTGAACCAGAAGGTCGCCAACCCGCAGTACACCCCGGCCGCCGGCAACGGCACTGCCGGTGCCAGCGGCGCGACCAACGGCCTGGCGCCGAGCACCGCCTTCGGCACTTGCGCCGTCTACTGCCACAGCGACGGCAGGGGCAACTACGCCAGCCCGCTGCCGGTCTGGGGCGGCGCGCCCATGAACTGCGGCAGCTGCCACAAGAACCAGACCTCGGCCTTCACCGACAGCCACCAGAAGCATTCCGCCAGCTCCGCCAACGGCGGCTACGGCATCGACTGCTTCATCTGCCACCTGGGTTCCGGTTCCGGCAATCCCAAGCACGTGAACGGCGACATCGACGTGGTCTTCAACTCTACGGTGGTGGGCGTGACGGCCACTTACGACAGCGGTGCCAAGAAGTGCTTCAGCATCCTCTGCCACGACACCACGGCGGTGGCCGGACCCACCTGGGGCGTCCCGAGCACCGGCACCTATGACGGCGGCACCCACAAGCCCACCTGCATCGGCTGCCACAGTGGCGAGGTGAACACCCGCGCCGCGGTGATCCCGCAGTTCGGCGGCGAGTCGCACCACGTGCAGGGCGTGCAGATCAGCAACACGGTCTGCTACCAGTGCCACTGGGAGGCCAACGCAAACGGCACCGCCAATACGACCTATCACACCAGAACGGCCGGCCAGCCGGTCAACCTGGTCATCCGGACCACTACCTCAAGACCGGTAGCCTACACCGAAGGGAGCACCGGCACCGCCTATACCTCCAACGGCACCCGGACGGAGCTTGCCAAGCTCAACAGCAACTGCCTCGGCTGCCACAATGCCACCAACGCGGCCAGCCAGCCCTTCGGCGACGGCATGACGCCGACGCGGTACGCATGGGACGGCAAGAGCATTGCCGAGCGGTACAGCGTTGCCACTACCACCACGTGGGCCAAGGTCACCGGCAACAACACGGTGGCCAAGAGCCTCACCAAGGCCTATTCGGCCCACGGCCGCGCAGACCTGAACCAGCGGGGCTGGACCGTCGGGAACAGCACCACCGGCGAGGTCTATGCCAATACCAGCGGCACGGTCAACGTGCTCTGCTATGACTGCCACAACTCCCACGGCACCAGCGCCACCGGCATCATGAGCAGCTACTCCAGCGCCACCGGCCGCAACATGGGCGGTATCCTCAAGGCAACCAGCAATGGTATCGGCGGCTACACCGCCGACTACACGCCGTATGCGGGGGGCGATGCCGTCGAGCCCAACAAGAACGCCTACAACCCGGGTGCGGCCCTCTGCTTCGACTGCCACAATACCGCCAGCGCCGGCGCAACCGCTCCCTGGGGGTACGGTCCGACGGCCAGCGGCGGGACCTTCGGCTCCACCCAGGCCATCTACGGCTACCACGATACGCCGTACTTCGGCAGCGGCACCTTCGCCAACACCCAGACCTATGCCTACAAGGCATTGAACCCCGACAACAAGGGCGGGCACTTCGGCGCATCCTCCAGCCTGACCACCACCGCCGCCAAGCCCATCAACGGCCTCTGCACGCCGTGCCATGACCCCCACGGCGTGAGCCCGTCCCTGGGAGCCAACCAGGCCTATGCCGTACCCCTCCTCAAGGGGACCTGGGTCACCTCGCCGTACAAGCAGGATGCGGCGCCGGCCAGCAAAACCGAAGCCCGCGGCGGCGGCAAAAAGAGAAGTGCCATGAACGTCGGCAGCACGCCGGGCTACCGGATCGACCAGAACAGCATGGGGATTGCCGCAGCAGCGACACGCAGCCAGTGGACCTTCCCGGGCACGCCCACCACGCTGCAGCCGAGGACCGAGGCGGAATTCGCCGGCCTCTGCATCGGCTGCCACGCCAAGGCCGACCTCAACAACACGGCAGCGCCGGCCACCTCGAACTGGAAGACCATGCGGCGGGTCCACAACACGGTCAAGGGATGGGCGACCGCCAGCGGGGGCAATGCCAACAACAAGGTCCACGCCTTTACCTGCTCCAAGTGCCACACGCCGCACAACGCCAGGCTGCCGCGCCTGCTGGTGACCAACTGCCTCGACGTGAAGCACCGCGGCCGGGCGGCCTCCGGCGGCAGCATGACCGGCCCCGCATCCCAGAGCGGATCCAGGGGGGCAGGTGTGGGTCGCTTCCCGCAGGGGGGCGGCGGTACGGGAGACCAGCCCTTGGGCACTGCGGGCAAGTGGTTCTTCGGAAATGCCACTCAATCTACCAACATAACCACAAACAGCCAGACCCTCTGCCACCAGAGCGCCACCGCCGGCGGCTCGACCTACTCGCAGGACGGGCAGTTGTGGAATACGAAGTCACCGTGGTAGGAACGCTACACACCGGATAGTGCACCTGCGGGTGCGGAAAGGACGTGATCAGATGAAAAAGCGCAGCTATGTCAAACCGCGGATCGTCGGCTCCGCCAACGTGCATCCCTGTTAGTCGACAGTCGGCCCGAGCACGGAGAGGTGAGGCTGCAGGGTGCCCCACCTCTCTTTGTTTGCAGCAGCATGGGGGCGCCGGCCGGGAGAGGACGCTGCGGCTGCGGCCCCACGCGGCGCGATTCAGGAGAAGGGAATGATAACGAGACTAGTGCTGGCGGCCGCCGGTGCCGCGGTGGCGCTGGCCCTCCCCGCGGATGTCCGTGCCTATGAATGCGAGCAGGAAGCGACCACGAAGCTCATGACGGACATGATCGTCGATCTGGGGGGGCACGACGCGGTACGCAGAAACAGCGGCAAGACCGTGCGTTGCGGCGACGGCGGGACCAGAAGGGTTTCGATCGTCAGGCGGGGCGCGACCACCACCTATCGCGGCGACTACCGCAACTGCCGCGAACGGGGCTTAACCCGCGACGGTTTCTATGAAATCGTCTTCAAGGGGGACGAGATCGTCAGCAGCACGTCGAAACGCTCCGTCAACGGCGAGCTCTTTGACGCGGCCATGGAGGGAAACGCGGCCGGGGTGCGGAAGCTGATCCGGGCCCGGGCGGATGTGAACTACACCGAAAGCGTCGACAGAACCGAGGGCGGCACCATTGACGGGGTCTCTCCCCTGATGGTGGCGACCATGGCGGGGAGCCTGGATACGGTGAAGCTGCTGGTTGCCAATGGTGCCTGGGTGAACTATCTGAACAGCATGGCCGTCAATGCGCTCTGGATCGCGGCCCACAACGGACATCCGGAGATCGTCAGGTACCTGGCAGGGCGTGGGGCCTACCTCAACAACAGCAATGTCGAGGATGTCACGCCGCTGATGGCGGCCGCCATGAACGGCCACCTGGCGGTGGTGAAATTCCTGGTGGGAGCAAAGGCCGACATCAATGCGGTGCACAGGGACGGGGATACCGCGCTCATGTTTGCCCTGGCTCAAAACCGGACTGATATCGCACGGTTCCTGATCGATGCCGGGGCGGACGTTGCTGTCCGGAACAGGCACGGCGTCACCGCCCTGCTGATTGCCGTTGCCGAGGGTAACGAGGAAATCGTCAGGGCGTTGCTGGAGCGCAAGGCGGATGTCTCTGTCCGGACCGCTGACGGAAAGTCGGCCCTGGACGTGGCCCGGGCCAGGGGGATGGACGGAATCGCGAAGCTGCTGGAGGCGGCCGGCAGTTACTGACAGCGTGCTCCCGCTGACGGAAACGGAGACGCCGAGGGAGGTGCTGGAGATGAGGATTCCGTTCACACTGGTTTGTCTGCTGGCTGTCGGCCTGTGGGGGCCTGAGATGCGCGCCTCTGCCGCCGGAGCGGGAGTGGTGAATTTCGTCAAACCGGTCGTGCCGCCATCTGCCCGGGATGCCACCGATGACGGCAAGGGCAACCCGCTCTGCGGGGATGGGCTGGTGTTGCAGAAAAACGGGCGCTGCTGCCCCGAGGGGACCGCCAATGACCTCTGGCCCGGGGTGTGCACCCCCGTCGGGACCATCGAGGACCAGCTCTTTAACCAGGACGATATCACCTACTACTGCCCCAGTGCCGACATGTACATTGTCAGCGACAGGAACAGGAACTGGTTTTCCTGCGCGGACAGCGGGTCGGTGCCTCTGTATGCGGCGGCACGGCAGTCCGCGTTCTGCCGTGACCACGGGTATGGCTATCTGTTGAAGATCAGGCCCTGGGGGGTGGCCGGCTGCGTCCGGGTCGGCGACAGCCTGGGTGACGGCTGCATTGAAGCCGGCACCTGCTCCTTCAGCGGCCCGTAGCCGCCGGCAGAACCCCGTTCAGTCCCATTTACTGGCTCAGGCCCGCCAAGTCCATTTGGGCTTTGGTGTGCCCGCCTTCCGCGGCCTTGCGCAGCCATTTCACGGCTTCCGCCCGATCCTGCCTGACGCCTTCGCCCTTGAGGAAAAGGAGCGCAATGGTGTACTGGGCCCTGCTGTGCCCCTGCTCCGCTGCCCGGAGATACCACTTCGCCGCCTCGGAGATGTCCTTCTTCAGCTCCCTGCCCGTCTCGTACATGGTCGCTATTTCGTACTGGGCCCTGATGTTTCCCATCTTGGCCGCCTGCTGCAGCCATTTGACCCCCAGCGCCACGTCCTGTTTGACCCCCTTTCCGGTGTAATACATGTCGCCCACCTTGAACTGGGCGATCGCCATTCCCTGCTCGGCAGCCTTCAGATACCAGTTCAGGGCGGTTACCGGGTTCTCTTCGACGCCGCGCCCGTTGTCGTACATTTCTCCGATCCGGTGCTGTGCTTGGTCCAGGCCGAGATCTGCCGCCTTGTGGTACCACTTCAGGGCCTCCTGCTTGTTTTCGGGGACCCCGAACCCGTTGTCGTAGAGGGTTCCGATCCGGTAACAGGCCTGGGCGCCCCCGTCCTCCCTGTACTCCCGCAACGCCGTCTCATAGTCGCCGTTCCGGAATGCCTGCTGCCCGGCGGCAAAATCTGCCCGTGACAGCGACGGAAGGGCAAGAACCAGGGACAGGCCGGTAGCCAGGGCGATCTTTCTTGTGGTGCGATTCAGCATGCTTTCCTCCGGTGATGTCAGTCTGTACCCGCGCCAGAGTGGGTTTGCCCGCGTTGCCGCGGAGCTCCGGGGCGGCACGGGCCCCTTTTTCGCCTTGCCGGAGAACGATTCGTCCGGATTCGCACATCTTTGCCAGAAATGTACCAATCGTGGGCAGGTTGAAGGTGCCGCGGCCGCCGCAGCGAATGCGGGCGGCCTGCCGCGGGCTCGGGGCCGGGGACGGAGTGCGGGCAAGGCTCTGCATTGGGTCTGGTATATTCTTTGCTTTTAATTGGTGCTTTTGCATAATGGGCCTCATTTGCGGTGAAACAGCGGTGACTTTGTGGTTCGCATCGGCTGTAATCCGGTTATTCGGGTCGATTTTTGGCACGTTCGATCACCTGAGGCTATTCGCCGGCCTGTACGCGAAATCACGTGACCGTACCGGCGGCGGAGCTGCCTGTCCCGGCCGTTGGCCTGCCGGCAGCGCTGCGATGGAAGATAAAGGTGTTGGGAAATTTTGACTAACGATTTATGATGCGCGCTCCGCCCTTGCTGACGCAGGTCGGCTTGCCTGGCGTGCCGCGGAAGGAGATCATTTGTTGAAAGACTACTCGCTCGAATCCGACTTTGTCCGGGAACTGGACCGGGACATCCTCTCCTACGTGGAAAAGGGGCTGGAAAACCGTGACGAGGACGGATTCAACGACCTGGCGCTGCGCTGCTTCGAGCTCCAGTTCAATACGGTGGAGCCCTACCGCCGCTTCTGTCTCGACAAGGGGAGGTTGCCCGGAAAGGTGGAGCGGTGGGAGGATATCCCGGCGGTCCCGTCCATGGCCTTCAAGAAGTTCGTCATGACCTCGTTTCCGGCGGAGCGGGCGGAGCAGCGCTACTTCACCAGCGGCACCACCGACCCCCTGAACAAGGGGAAGATACTGCGGGACCCGGCGGGGGTGACCCTCATCAATGCGGCCAACGGCCTCCTCACCAGGGAGTACGTGTTCCCCGACGTGGACCGGATGCGCATGTTCCTCATGGTTCCCTCTCCCGACATCGCGCCGGGCATGGGGATGGCGGTGGGGCTGGATGTGGTGCGGCGGATGTTCGGCTCCCCCGACAGCCGCTACCTTATCGACCGCCGGGGCCTGGACCTGACCTTCCTCCTGTCCGCGCTCATGGAGGCGGAACGAACCGGTGAGCCGATCGTCATCATCGGGTCGACCGCCGGTTTCGTCTATTTCATGAAGGCCTGTGAGCGGGACGGGGTCCGGTTCCGGCTTCCCCCGGGCAGCCGCCTCTGCGACGGCGGCGGCTATCTGGCCCAGTTCGGGGAGTGCTCCCGGGAGGAGTTCTATCTCAAGTCAGCGGAGATCCTCCAGGTGGACGAGCACCACTGCGTGAACGTCCTCGGCATGGGCGAGGTGAGCACCAACTTTTTCGATAATGTCCTGAAGGATCACCTGGCCGGACGTCCCCTTGCCAGGGCCAAGGTCGTTCCACCCTGGACCCGGACCCGGGTGGTGGACGTGGAGACGCTCGAACCGGTGCCCGACGGCGATCCGGGGCTGCTGCGCCACTACGACTTGGTCAACCGGGGGATGGTGGTGGCCGTCCAGACCGACAACGTGGGATTCATGACCCCCGGCGGCTTCGAGATCATCGGCCGCTGGAAGAAAACCTCCTGGGAGCTGGAAACCGAGGCCATCAAGCAGGCCCACGGTCCCCGCTTCATGACCCCCATTATCGAGTTCCTGTTGAAACGAAGTCTCAAAAAGGTGGGTAAGCTCCATGATAAGATTACTCGAACGAATGCGGGCCGCTGACGGGTCCGGGGAACGGATCTCCGACAGGATGCTCGGTACCGGCGAGGCCATGTGCACCTGTGCCGCCCTGGTGGCCGACATGATCATCGATGCCGGTCAGGAGGGGGCATCGGTCGCGGCCCTGCTGGAGAAGGCGAAGCGGGAGGGCGCGGGGTAGGAGCTCCTGGCGGAGGGTACTGTGCCTCCGCGCCGGATTCTTCCGTGCGTGGTCCGTTGGCGGCCCGTGCCGCCCGATGCAGGTTGAGGATATGATCAAACGTTTCTTTCTTGCCCGCTCAACGGTTCTGACCCTGATCATCCTGGTGCTGGGAGCGGTGGTTGTCGGCTATCTCTTCCCCCAGCGGTTCCTGCTCTCTCCGGCGGGCATGGACCGGTGGGCGCTTGACCACCCCTTTCTCGCAACCCTTTCGCGCACGCTGGCACTGGACCACGTGTACACGTCGCCCTGGTTTGCGGTCCTCCTGGCGCTGTTCATGGTTTCGCTGCTCTTCTCCACCTGGGAGCAGTTCACGCGCGCGCTCCGGCTGACCCGGGAAGGGGGGGGCGGCGGCAAAAGCCTGGTCTTTGCCTGCGCTCCGGAAACGGTTGCCGCCGCTGCCGGCAGGCTGGGCTATCTCCGGGTCCGCTCCGATGGCGATTCGATCCGCCTCGTAAAGAATCCCTGGGGCTACTGGGGCAATGTCCTGCTCCATCTGGGCATTGTCGCGGCAGTGGCTGCATCGCTTGTCATCCTCCTCTATGAAAAGCGGGGGTCGGTCGATCTCCTGGAAGGGGAGGTCCATGGTGCGGGGGATCCGTGGACACGGCAGGATATGGGGCTGCTGGCGGGGACATTCGCGCTTCCCGAGGCGGTGCGTCTCGACCGTGTGGTCCCCGAGTTCTGGCCCAACGGCAATCTCAAGCAGCTCACGACCGATTTCACGTTCATCGGCCCTGACGGCCGGCACAGCCCCTACTCCATGCATGTCAACAAGACGATCCGGCACAGCGGGATCAGGGTCTTCCAGGGCAAGTCGTTCGGCAGGGCCTTCTACGTGGGATTTCAGGATGCGAACGGGGCCTGGCAGGGCGATATCTTCATGGTCGACAGCCGCTTCACCGGCGACGACGCCCCGTTCAAGGACTTTACGGTCCCCTGGACCTCGTCGACGATCAGGGCCAAATACTATCCCGACAGTGACCGGCGGGCGCCCGTGGGTGACCACCCCCTGCTCCTGCTGCAACTGGTGAAGGCGGGGAAGGTGGTGGAGGAACTCTCCCTCACCGCCGGCGCGTCCGGGACCCTTGGCGGCCATCCCGTCACTCTCGTAAAGTCGGAGTGGTGGGGCGGTATCATTTTTATCGATACCACGGGCATGGAAGGAATATTCTTCGCCTTTCTGGTCATTGCCCTCGGCGGGGGGATGAGTTACCTGTCACCGCCCCGCGAGCTCCTGGCCGTGAAGGAGGGGGAGGGATGCCGGCTCGCCTGGCGTGCCCCCCGGTTCGCGGAGCTCTACCGGGAGGAGTTCGAGCGCATCTGCCGCGAGTGCCTGCCGGCGGACGAGGCAGCCGGCGGGGACCGGGTACCGGGCGGGGGGCATCGGGGATGAGCCGCGTACGGCGCGGCCACACGTTCACACAGGGGTAAGGAGTACTCATGGATTCATCCTTTGCGCACATCACCATAATTCACTGGGTAGCGGTGGTTGTCTACGTCATCGCCACCATCTTCAACGTATCGGGCCTCATGTTCCGCAAGGAGCGCGCCGTTGCCGTCAGCGAGGCCCTGGTGCTCGGGGGGCTCCTGGTGCACGGGATCGGCATCCTCTGGTGGTGGAAGATCGTCGGCCACGGCCCCTACATCGGCCGGTTCGAGGTCCTTTCCTCCCACGCCTGGGCCGTGCTGGCCCTGTTCATGGCATCCTCACGCTTTTTCCCCCGCATCAAGGCGGCGAGCATCCTGGTTTTCCCGGTCACCTTCCTCATGATCGCCGTGGGCCTGTTCATCGAGCCCCAGGCCAAGATGCTCCCCCCCACGCTGAGGAGCGTCTGGCTCGTCCTGCACGTGATCTTCTACAAGATATCGCTCTTCACCCTGCTGGTGGCCCTGGCGTTCTCCCTCTTCTACCTCCTCCGGAAGCGGACCGGGATCTCCTGGCTCCAGCGGCTCCCCGAACTGGAGATCCTCGATATCCTGTCATTTCGTTTTGCCGGCTTCAGCTTCACCTTCTGGGGTATCGCCATGGTGGCCGGAAGCATCTGGGCATACCAGTCGTGGGGGCGTTTCTGGGGCTGGGATCCGGTGGAGACCTGGTCCCTCATGACATGGATTTCCTTCGGTATTTACCTCCACCTGCGCCGTTTCTTCGGCTGGAACGGTGAGCGGGCGGCCTACCTCTACCTGATCTGCTTCGTTCTCTCGGTGATTTCGCTCCTCTTTACGCCGCTCATCGGTTCGTCGATCCATTCGGAGTATTTCAAGTAGAGATCCGGCGACCCTGCCTTCAGAGAGAGGCCTTGCATGAACGTGAAAAATGCAGCAGTGATTCTCAACGGCTTTGTCCATGACTTCGCGGCCGGCATCTGGCTTGCCGCCATTGCCGCCATTGTCCTGATCCACCGGATGCACGGCGGGCAGGCCGCGGAGATCGTTGCGATTCTCAACCGGCTGGAGCATATCTTCTTCTGGGCCAGCGTCGTTGCCATGGTGGTGATCATGGCCACGGGCGCCGGCCGGACCTTCACCTATGTGGAGAACTGGTACGGACCCGATGCGGAGAAGGTCCGCCGCCGGATGCTCATCATCAAGCACCTGGTCCTGTTTGCCGCGTTCGGCGCCGGTTATCTGTGCGTGTACGGCATGGTATTCCATTGAGGCATGGCCCCGCGTACGGCACTGGCGGCCCGTTTCCCGCCGTTGCAGCATTTCCCGGGCACGCACTTCTCGACGCAGCCCTGCCGCATACGCAACGGCGCCCAGCCGATGCTGCAGGTCAGTGACGCATCCGGCGGCTTCATGCGCGAACAGCCTCCCAGTCTTTCGACGACCCGGCTAAATGACGTTTTTCTGCCGTGACTCCACCGGAACCGCACTGCAGTTCCTTTAGGAGAAAATCGTTGTGTTCCGGTGAGGAATGTGGGATTTTTGAGTTTTTATTAAACGCGGTCCATTTTTTGCTTTAGGCAACCCGTTGCGGTTTCCGCCTGTTATGGAATAGAGGAGCTATTGATGAAAAAAATAAAGCGTGTGGCGCTCATCACGCCCCCCTATCACTCGGGGGTCGTGGAATCAGCCGGCACCTGGCTTAATGTCGGATTTGTCTACATCGCCGGGTCTCTCAGGGCAGCGGGGTATGAGGTCGATTACTATGATGCCATGTCCCTGTGGCACACGTGGCCCGACATCAGGAGGCGGATCGAGGCGTTCCGCCCCGACGTGGTGGCCACCACCGCCTTCACCGCGTCCATCGTCGACGCGATCAGGCTGCTGCGCTTCGCCAAGGAGATCGATCCCGGCATCGTGACCGTGCTCGGCAATGTGCACGCCACCTTCTGCTACGACGAGATCCTCGCCCATGACCACGACGCCGTCGACTTCATCGTCCGGGGCGAGGGTGAAGTAACGCTGCCCCGGCTCTGTACCTGCCTCAATGCCGGAGACGATCCGTACAAGGTGGAAGGGCTCGCCTTCCGGCGGGACGGCGGCGTGGTGGTAACGCCGCGGGCGCCTTACATTCACGACCTTGACGGGCTCCCCATGGCCTGGGATCTGGTGGAATGGCCCATTTACACCTACCGGGCAAAGAACGACGCCCGGCTCGCCATCGTCTCCTCGTCCCGGGGGTGCAAGCAGCAGTGCTCCTTTTGTTCCCAGCAGCTCTTCTGGTCACAGTCGTGGCGGGCCCGCTCCGCCGAGAACTTCGTGGCGGAGCTTGAGATGCTCCACACCGTGCACGGCGTCCAGGTGGCCATGCTTTCGGACGAGATTCCCACCTTTGACCGGCAGCGATGGGTCCGCATCCTGGACCTGATGATCGAGCGGCAGGTTCCGGTCAAGCTCCTCATGGAAACGAGGGTGGACGACATCCTGCGTGATGCGGACATTATGGACAGGTACCGGGAAGGGGGCGTCGAGCATATCTACGTGGGGGTGGAGGCCGGCACCCAGGAGACCCTGGACCTTTTCAAGAAGGACACCCAGGTGGAGCAGTCCAAGCAGGCTATCGACCTGATCAACAACGCCGACATCGTCTCGGAAACCTCCTTCGTGCTCGGCATGCCCGACGATACGCCGGAATCCATTGCCCAGACCATTGAGCTGGCCAAGCACTACAATCCCGACATGGCCTTTTTCCTGGCCATAGCGCCCTGGCCCTACGCCGAGCTCTATCCCCAACTGGAGGAGTACGTGGCCACCAAGGACTACCGCAAGTACAACCTGGTGGAGCCGGTCATCAAGCCGAAGCACATGACCCTGGAAGAGCTGGAGCGCCAACTCGGCAAGGCGTCCCAGCAGTTTTTCATGCACAAATTCCAGAACCTGCACCAGCTATCGGCATGGAAGCAGGAATTCATGCTCTCGGTACTGGATCTCCTCATCAATCATTCCTACCTGGCCGGCCAGATGCGGGCCATGCTCAAGGAGGGAAAGGAGATGCCGGCCGAGGTAAAGGCGCTGCTGCGCGCGGTCGGCGAGCGCACGGGCGCAGCCCATCCCCACGCGGTTGCGCCGATCCCCTGATCGTCCCCGCCACTGTTCCCCCGGACACGGCTTTTCACGGCCCGGTCTTATCGCGAAGATGACCGGGCCGTTGTGTTTTCTTTTGCTCCCGGCAACCATAACCCTGTGAGGACACTCGCGTGTGTCGAATTTTTGAAGGCATCTGTCATTCTGTGGGCAGTTT